>PNAS01000017.1 GCA_003169695.1 Spartobacteria bacterium | reverse complement strand
GGCCCTCTCGTCTACGATTGCTGTGGGGTGAATTTTCACAGCACGCCTGCCTCCTTGAAACTGAAGTAGGGCAACCGTCCCTCAGCCGGCGCACCGATGATGATATGATCGAGCAGCTTGATCTGCAGAAGCTCCGCGGCTTCGGCCAAACGTCTCGTTAGGCTGTGATCGGATTGGCTGGGGGAAGGGTCACCGGAAGGATGGTTGTGCACCACGATCACTGCGTAAGCAGACGAAATCACCGCGGGACGGAACACATCGCGGGGATGCGCAATGCTCTCGTTCACGCTGCCGAGCGAGACCTCCTCCATCCGAAGCAGATGGTAGCGTGTATCGAGGAGGATGACGCGGAGCGATTCCTTGTGGAGGGTCCGCATTTCAGCGGCCACCAAGTCGTGAACCAGCTCGGGTGAGTCAAGCTTTTGGCGCGACAAGCGCTCATTCGCGAGACGCTGGCCGAGGCCGAAGGCAGCCACAAGCTGAATCGCTTTCGCCGCTCCGATTCCGCGAATCGAAGCGATCTCCTTGATGGTGCACCGGCTCAAGCCGGAGAGAGAACCGTATCGTTCCAAAAGCTGGCGAGCCACCTCGACCGCATTGGCTCCCGGCAAACCAGTGCGGAGCAAGATCGCGATTAATTCCGGATCGGTCAGTGCAGCAGCTCCGCGACCAAGAAGCTTTTCACGCGGCCGCTCATTCTGCGGCATTTCGCTGATCTTTATTTGAGCCATTCGAAAAGCGCGTGGGAGGGAGGGGGGAGCCTGCACGGAGCCTGTCAAATGTGTCCGGTCTCCTGTTTAGGCACGAAATTGGTCGAGCAATTCCCTGAGCGCATCCCCGAACTGGAAAAGTGAATCGGTATATTGATTGGGAGGAAGCGCCTCCAGCTCACGCTGCGCATCGCGAATCAATTCATCTCCAGCATCGACGGACGCCTTCAAAGCGCCATTCGGCGAATCCATTTTCAGCAGCGTGGTGATCGCACTGGATTTCTCCTTAAGGATAAGCTCGCAGTATTGCTCCCGCTCGGCTGCTGGCGCGGAGCCGAGCAGCATCAGGACCGGCAACGTTAACTTCCCATGCCGCAAATCGGTTCCGAGCGTCTTGCCGATCTCGGTTTCGTTTCCGGCGATATCGAGACAATCGTCGTAAATCTGATACGCCGCGCCAATCTTTCGTCCGAAATCCTTCAGTGTACGAGTCGTCTCGACATCGGCTCCGTTCAGCACCGCGCCCAATTCAGCGGCTGCCGCAAAAAGCGAGCCTGTTTTCATCTCGATGATTCGGAGGTAGTCCTCGATGCCGAGATGCAGATCGAAGCGACGCTGCGTTTGGATGATTTCTCCGGAACAAACTTCCCGGGCCGCGCGGGCAATCGTGCGGCAAACGTCCGTATTGTCAAAATTCGTCGAGAGATTCAACGCTTGAGCGAAGAGGCAATCGCCCAGGAGAACGCTCAGCGAATTTCCCCAGCGCGCATTGACAGTGGGCTGCGCCCGCCGGCGTTCGGCTTCATCCATGATGTCGTCGTGCACGAGGGTGGCGATGTGGATTAACTCGACGATCACGGCGAGATCGAGATGCGCAGGGGTAATTCCGCCACTGGCGCCACCGCTGAGTAAGGCAACGAGCGGCCGCAACCGTTTGCCGCGACCTCCAATCGCGTACGTGACGTAACCTTCAATTGCCGGGTCGAACTCAGCGGCTTGTTGAGCGATGCGGGCTTCGACTTCCTCCAACTGCGTTTGCACGCCGAGAGTCACTCGCGCCAAAGCTCGGTCTGGAGACGCCGCTGGCGCGCGCGAGTGTGCAAAAACTTCCACAAGCGCACGATAGAAGGACGGCCAATATAGCGCAAGCTTCCAGCTTGCGATCGGACGAGAAACGCAAGCTGGAAGCTCACGCTACTCTGCCAAAGCGGCCGTGGACACCGGCGGGTCCGCCTGCGCTTCACCGATAACTTTTGAGCAAAACATTACCGGCGCATCAACCATTCGGTAGTTCCATATTTCGCCTGCCCGATGGTGGTGGCGCGGTCGATAAGCTCTTGCGAAAGAGCTCTGTGTTCGAACCGATCGCAAATTGTGCGGGCAAAGTCTTTGATGAAGCCTTGTGGCAATTTAGCGTTTTGAATGCTGCCCTGATGCAGCAATCCCGCGCGGGATCGTCGATGCGCCGCACCGGCAATTTTTCTGCCTTCGCTGATCACGTCCGCGCGCACCGCGTTGGAAAAACAATTCTCCGAAACTTTTTGTGAGACGGAGTTTGCGAGCGTTGCATCTATGCCGTTTGCCTTCAACGCCTCCCGGATTGCATCGTGCAAGTCGGAGTAGATTTCGAGTGAGGAGCGGGCGAAAAATGGATGACTCGCGGGAATGATGACTGAATACGTGAGATCACCTCCATGTGGAACGACTCCGCCTCCAGTCCATCGGCGGACGATTTCGCGGTCGTTGCGCTGGTCGGCGACATCCGCATAGGATCCAAAATAACCGAACGAGAGTGCGGGACCTAGCCAGCGATAAAAGCGCAGCGTCGGAGAAGCGGCGGTTTCCAGCAGGGCTTCGTCCACCGCCATATTGAGCGCGGCGGATCGTGGCTCGCTGTCGTCGTGCACATGCAATTCGTCGAGCATGTTCACTGCCTCGAAGCGCTAATCCGCGATCTCCCCAAGCAGGCGCTCGACCGCCGCACGAGGGTCCGGATCGGCAGTGATTGGCCGTCCGATGACAAGATAATCGGCGCCGCTTTGCAACGCTTCGTTGGGGGTGGTAAATCGCTTCTGATCATTAGCCTCTGCCCAGCTGGGACGAACGCCGGGCGTAAACAGTTTCATTTGGTCACCGAGTCGCTCCCGAAGAATTCGCACCTCGTGTGGGCTGGTGATCAATCCATCGATTCCGGATTTCCTGCCGAGTTCCGCGAGGCGCAGAACTTGTTCCTCGATCCCGAAGTTCACGCCGGTTTCGCTCAGAGTTTCCGGAGTAGCGCTCGTTAATACTGTCACCCCCAGGAGAGAAAGATTCGGAGACCTGGCTTCGACCGCTGCCTCGAGCATCGCGCGACCGCCGCTCAGATGAACAGTCAACATCCGCACACCGAGTTCGCCCGCCGCGGCGACAGCTCTGGCGACAGTGTTCGGAATATCGTGCAGCTTTAGATCAAGGAATATTTTAGCGCCCGTCGCGGCAACTGCCCGGACGATTCCCGGACCCTCCGCCGTGTAAAGTTGCAGTCCGATCTTGTAAGTGGAAACAGAGTCCGACAAGACTGAAACGAGAGCGAGCGCTCTCGCCTGCGTCGGGAAATCGAGCGCCACAATCAAGCGGTCGCGAGTGCTGATTGTGCTCGAAGGCGACTTCATTCTGTAATTCCGAGAAAATTTATGGAGAGATAAAGATATGCAGCTTTATGCGCCGGCGAAGATCAATCTTTCGTTTGAGATCAAAGGCCGGCGCGAAGACGGCTTCCACGAAATCGAAACCTTAATGGCGCCGATCTCGTTGTCGGATCGCTTAACGATCGAACGAGGGAAAACCGCGGGCGGCATCCAATTTTCCTGCGACGATTCTTCATTGCCGAACGGTGAAGAAAACCTGGTGGTCCAGGCGGCCAGACTTTTCCAGAAGGCAACGGAGATCGGAGCAGGAATCACGATCGCATTGGAGAAGAAAATTCCGCATGGCGCCGGCCTGGGTGGTGGCAGCAGTGACGCCGCCACAACGTTACTCGGGCTGAACGAGCTTTTCGAAACGCGTCTCGATCAGAAATACCTCGTCGAACTCGCCGCCCAAATTGGATCCGACGTCCCTTTTTTCATTCTTGGTTCGGCAGCGACTGGCCGTGGGCGCGGCGACATTGTCGAGCCTGCAAAGTTGCCGGTGAGTTTCAATCTCTTACTGGTAAAACCAGATTTTGGTGTGCCGACACCCTGGGCTTACGGGAGATGGAAGAATTCCCGTGAATTGCCGGAGGTGAACTATGCCTCGCAGGAGTTTTCCGGCGTGCGTTTTGTAAATGATCTCGAGCGGCCCGTCTTCGAGAAATTCGTTCTGCTGGGCTATCTGAAGACATGGCTGTGCCTCCAACCTGAAGTGGGGGCAGCGTTGCTTTCCGGTTCCGGATCTACCGTGTTTGCGGTCCTGTGCGGAGACGCGGATGCAGAAAAATTAGCCGCGCGTGTCCGCGAGAATCTAGATTCGGCAATGTGGACGCATATTTGCACGACTGGGTAGCGCACGCGTCTCGCGTGTTGGTTTCGGAGTCTCGCCGAAGCAATCTTTTTTGCGCATGGAGAAGCGGCAGAAAGTTCGGGATGGCGAGACGCCATCCTCAGCACGCGAGACGCGTGAGCTACCCGATCCTATTCGCCCGCGTTCCTGCGGAGGCTGGCGATGACGTACTCGCGATTCAGCTTCGCGATGAGGCTCGCACTGATCTCAGCGGGACAAACCGCTTCACATTCGTAGGTGTTCGTGCAATTGCCGAAACCCTCCGCGTCCATCGCGGTCACCATCTTCAAGACGCGGCTTGTCCGCTCTGGCTGCCCCTGAGGCAAGAAAGCGAGATGCGAAACCTTGGCGGCGGTGAACAGCATCGCCGATGCATTCGGACAAGCCGCCGCACAGGCGCCGCAACCGATGCAGGCCGCCGCTTCCATGGCGCGATCGGCGCGGTGCTTCGGGATCAGAGTTGAATTCGCCTCGGGCGCGGACCCCGCACGCGCGGCGACGAAGCCGCCCGCCTGAACGATCCGGTCAAGCGCGCTCCGATCGACGACCAGATCTTTTATCAAGGGAAATGGTTTCGCCCGAAAAGGCTCCACCACGATCGTGGCGCCATCCTTGAATCTCCGCATGTAAACTTCGCAGGCGGCGCCCGGATGATCGGGGCCATGCGCTTCGCCGTTGATGGTGAGCGAGCAGGTGCCGCAAATGCCTTCGCGACAATCTGAATCGAACGCGATCGGTTCTTCGCCACGAGCCACCAGGCCCTCGTTGACGACATCGAGCATTTCGAGAAACGACGTATTGGGTGAAACCCCGATCGCTTCGTACTCGACGAGTTTCCCCTTCGCCTTGGGATCCTTTTGTCGCCACACCTTGAGTTTGAATCTCACTTGTAGCTCCTTTGCGTTAGCTCGACGGTTTCGAAGACGAGCGGCTCGCGATGTAATTTCGGAGGGGCAACCGAGCCGTTGCCCTGGTATTCCCACGCAAAGACGTCTGCGAAGTGCTCATCGTCTCGCAATGCTTCGCCATCGGGCGTTTGATGTTCTTCGCGGAAATGGCCGCCGCACGATTCGTCGCGACTGAGTGCGTCGGTGCACATCAGCTCGGCAAATTCGAGGAAATCGGCGACGCGTCCCGCCCTCTCTAACGATTGATTGAACTCTTCGCCGTCGCCCGGGACTCGGACATCGCGCCAAAACTCCTCTCGCAGCGCGGGAATTCGCGCGAGCGCTTCGCTCAATCCGGCAGCGTTTCGCGCCATTCCGCATTTGTCCCAAAGGAGGAGACCCAGCTCGCGATGAAAGGAATCCACCGAACGCTTTCCATTGATCGCGAGCAGCTTCCTGGTTCGCGCCTGCACGTCGCTTTCTGCTTTCCGAAACTCCGGATGGTCGGTCGCGGGCCGCTTGCCGATCTGTCCAGCGAGATAAGCGGGCAGCGTGTAGGGCAACACGAAGTAGCCGTCAGCGAGGCCTTGCATGAGCGCGCTCGCCCCGAGCCGATTCGCTCCATGATCTGAGAAATTTGCCTCCCCGATGACGTGCAACCCCGGGACATTGCTCATCAAATTGTAATCGACCCACAGTCCGCCCATCGTGTAGTGGACCGCCGGATAGATCCGCATTGGACGTTCGTAGGCGTTTTCGCCCGTGATTTTTTCGTAGATATGAAAGAGGTTTCCGTAGCGTTCGCGGATCGTGTTTTCTCCGACGCGAGCGATCGCGTCTGCGAAATCCAGGTAAACGCCGCGTCCACTCTCGCCGACACCACGGCCTTCATCGCAAACTTCTTTAGCGCTTCGCGATGAGATGTCGCGCGGGGCAAGATTTCCGAAGCTCGGATATTTTCGCTCGAGGTAATAATCGCGTTCCGCTTCCGGAATCTGGCTTGGCGGGCGTTTGTCGTCCGGCTTTTTCGGAACCCAGACGCGCCCATCGTTCCGAAGCGACTCCGACATCAGGGTTAACTTTGACTGGTTCTCTCCGCTCACCGGGATGCAGGTCGGATGAATCTGGGTGTAACAGGGATTGGCGAAGAGAGCCCCTTTCTTATAAGCGCGATAGGTTGCAGTGACGTTGCAGCCGCGCGCGTTGGTCGAGAGATAGAAAACATTTCCATAGCCGCCGGTCGCGAGGACGACGGCGTCGCCCGAATGCGATTCGATTCTCCCGGAAACCAAACTCCGCGTGACAATCCCCTTGGCGTGCCCATCGATCAGAACGAGATCGAGCATCTCCGTTTGGGGAAACATCTCGACGTTGCCCGCCGCGATCTGGCGACAGAGCGCCTGATAGGCGCCCAGGAGAAGTTGTTGTCCGGTCTGCCCCCGCGCATAGAAAGTCCGGGAGACTTGCGCCCCGCCGAATGATCGGTTGGCCAGCAACCCGCCGTATTCTCTCGCAAACGGCACGCCCTGCTCGACGCAGTGATCGATGATCAAATTGCTGACCTCTGCGAGACGATAGACGTTCGCCTCTCGCGAGCGAAAATCACCGCCCTTGATCGTGTCGTAAAATAAACGAAAAACACTGTCGCCATCGTTTTGATAATTTTTTGCGGCATTGATTCCGCCCTGGGCGGCGATGCTATGAGCGCGGCGGGGGCTATCTTGATAACAGAAGCACTTCACGTGGTAGCCGAGCTCGCCCAGCGTGGCGGCCGCCGATCCTCCGGCCAGGCCGCTTCCCACAACGATGATCTCAAATTTTCGGCGATTGTTCGGACTGACCAGGCGCGAGTGATCCTTGTGATTCGCCCATTTGTCCGCAAGCGGGCCCGAGGGAATCTTGGAGTCCAGGCTGCCGATCATATTTGCTGAGCGGGCTTCACCAAATGCAGCAAAACCGCGACCGGGATGGAGGTGTAACCGACGAAAATCAGCCACGCAAGAAGGCGGCCGGCGACCGCAAGGCGGGGCGCTAGCTTCTCGTCATTCAAGCCGAGCGACTGAAAGAAACTCGATGTCCCGTGGCTCAAATGGAGCGCGAGCAGGAACATTCCGAGGACATAAAAAGCCGAGACGAAGATGTTCTGAAAGCCGTAGACCATCATGGAATAGACGTCGTATCGATTGAGCGGATCCGCCTTGAGCAACAAGAATCGAGGATCAGTAACTCGGACGGTGAAATGAGCGAGGTGATAGAGAATAAAGGCGAGAACGATCAGTCCGCTCATCGCCATGTAACGCGAGGCGAAGGTCGCTTTCACGTAGTCCCTCTTTCTGTAATGCACCGGGCGCGCGCGGCGATTCTCGATCGCCAGACTGATCGTGTAAAAAATGTGCAGCAACAGGTTCACGAGGAGAAAGATCCGGATGGCCCAGAGCAGGGGACCGAGAGCACGCAGATGTTCCGCGTAGCTGTTCACCCAATCTGGTCCGAGAAAAATCTGCAAATTCCCGAGAAGATGTCCGATAACGAACGCGATCAGAACGACACCGGTGATCGCCACGATCATCTTTCGTCCGACAGATGAGCGATGAAAGGCGGCGAGGGCGGTCACAACTGGGATACGCGACGGGCGCGGGACGCACTACCGTATGAGCCGGCCAATCAGTGTCAAGCTTCGCCCGGCTCCGAGGGCGGTGGTGCGGGAGCCGGAGAAGTCGCGCAAAAATGGGCGGCGAGTCTGGTCGAAGAGGCCGCACGAAAAGGCGCACTCGTTCTCGAACTCCAGAAACAATTCGAGGAGCGGAACGCGTGGGCACTTCGACTTCCGGCCGAGATCGAGGGAGAGGTCGTTCACGTCGCCCCGATCTTCATCGGTATGAGAGCTATCGATGGAAACAACGTTTACGGCTGCAGTTGCGGCAAAAAATCCAGCTCGAGCTCCTCGATCTTTTTGCGGATGAGCGACCGCAGCCCGGGGAAACCTTCCAGGAGGAACTCCAGCGGATAAGCCTCGATACAAATGAGCGCAGATTGGCCATTTTCGGGCCGTAGCCTGACCAGAAATCAGCGATGAATGACCGCTTCCTACCTCCAACATGGTGTGTGGCTTGAAGTGACGCACCATACATAAGTGACGAGGGCGTCAATTCCATCAAACCGACCGTTCGCAAAATAAGAGTTGCCCGACTCTTCAGCCACCGAGGGAAAGCGCCCATATTCATCCCGAAATATGGAGGAAGCAGTTGCGCAGCGGATCGAGCTGAATGCCGTCATTCAGGCGCGATCTCCCCTGCGATTGGTTCAAATTCTGCAGCTTACTTCACGAACTGGCGGTAATTTGAACGCTCTTCTGGTCCGGTTGTTTGGCGATGGTGCTTCCATTCTGGCCGGGAAGCGAGCGAGCGGATGAGAAATGTTCGTCGCTCAGAAGATGCTTCAGCTTTCTCCGGGCGGCCTCGACCGAATACGAGGCCTTTGTTTTCTCGAGAGCATTTTTCGAAACGTGCTGCCAAAGCTCTTCCGATCCGTAGACCTCGATCAAAGCGCGCGCAAAATCTTCAGGGGTATCCCCAATCAGAACGTCTTCCCGATCGGTCAAAAACATACCTTCGACTGCGAGCGAGGTGGCGACCACTGGCACGCCGAAGCCCATACTTTGGTTGATCTTTCCTTTGATGCCGGCGCCGAAGCGCAGCGGGGCGAGTGAAAGCCTCACGCTATCGAAATAAGGTCGAACGTCCGGTTGCAGGCCGGTGATGATGATGTTCTCGCTGGCGAGGGCGATGACGGCCGGGGGCGCCTTGTCGCCGATGACGTAAAATCTTACACCCGGCAGGCGTGCCTTTACTAAGGGGTATACTTCGTTCGTGAAGAAAATCACGGCATCGATGTTTGGCGTGTGCTGAAAGCTGCCGATGAATAGGAAGTCGTGGCGAAGCGAGAAAGGCGTATTTGAGCCGGGGACGTCGACAATCGTCGAAACAATCTCGACAGATCCGTTCGGCCTCTCCTTTCCCAGCAGATCTTGTTCAAAACTGCTGACGACCCAAGTCTCATCTGCCTCATCGATCAGCTCGTATTCCTGTCGTTTCTTCTCGTCGGCGCTGACTCTTAGCGTTGGATCCTGTCTAAGATCGGCCTCGCGGTTCATGCGCAGGAAATGCAGATCGACGGTGTCAAAAATGATCCGGCTTTGTGGTGCGTAAAGTCGCGCATTGGCAATGTGTTTCCGGGCGAAATCGCAACGACTTAAGATGATGGCGTCGAACCCGGAGCCGTGTTTCTCCAGGTAATCGCGGACGCTCCTGCAGTAGACGTGGTGAAAGACCTCGATCCCCCGCTTTCGTAGCTCATCGCCATAGGGTGGTATGTCAGCGAGGTTATCCGGGAGAAAGGTCACTCTATGACCCAGACTGTGAAGGATATTTAGGATGTGAAACATTCGCACCGACCCAGCATCCCGGTCGGCCATCGGCAGGTGGTGGTCAATGACCAGAATACGCTTCTGTCCGTTCTTTAGCGCTTCATAAGTGCGAAGATCGCCGTTGACCGGTTTCTCCACCAGCACCTGGCCCCACGCTGCGATGAAGGCAGCTCGATTAAGTTCCTGATATCTCTTGGTTCCGGCCGAAGTATCGGTGCCGCCGGTCATCCCCTCATAGTGGATCACGACACTTAATGGTTGATACAAGACCTTTCGCCCATGCTGCACCACTTTGAACGCCAGGTCGGCGTCCTCGTAATAGGCCGGTGCATATCTTTCGTCAAAGCCGCCGAGCTCGTCAAAGAGTGCCTTGGGAATAATGACGCTGGCGGCGGAGCAGTAATCAACCTCGCACAGATAGTCATATTCGGGCTTTCGCGGATCCTCAAATTTCCCTCTGTTCCAGCCGGATCCGTCGCGCCAGATGATGCCCCCTGCTTCCTGCAACCGCCCATCAGGATAGACGAGCTTTGACCCGACCAATCCGGCCGTCGGCTCCAAGTCGAAAGTTTCGAGCAAGCTAGCTAACCAACCTTCGGTGACTGTCGTGTCGTTGTTTAGAAAAAGAAGGTACTTACCGCGCGCGACTTTAGCTCCGCGATTGCAGGAGGCGATGAAGCCTTGATTACTCTGGTTACGTAGACAGGCCACTCCAGGTATGTTGTTGATGATCTGATTCGTGGCGTCGGTCGAGCCATCATCGACGACGATGACTTCAAAGTGGACGCCGTCAGAGTATTGCTGGAGCGAGGCCAGACAGGATTGAGTGAAGTCAACTTGGTTGTAAACAGGAATAACGACGGAGACCTCGACTTTGTCGTGAACGGGTAACGCGAGCGGTCTGGTCGGGAGCGGCGGTCTTGGTTTCTCTGGCTCAGACCGGCCTGCAGCTGGAAGTTGTCGCGGTCTGAGAGCTTGGATGGCCTCATCCAGCTCGGCGAGTTCCGGATGAGATTGCCGCCAGGCCCGAAACTTTTTAACGTTTTTGTCTAGGTGACCGAAGCCCGGCGGTGTGCCTCCGGCGAGTTTTGCCGCGAGGCCAGTGAAGGGATTGGCCAGCAGCCAGCGTCGCGAGTGCCGCAAGCGTTCCGCCGCTTGCTCAACCTCATCGAGAAGGCGCACGAGTCGCTTGGTTTCCTGCAATTGTTTCCGCAAGCGCTCGGTCAACGATACGCCGAGCGCTTCGGATTCGGAAAGTCGGATGCTGGTGGTTTGCAAGAGCCTGTTTGTCTGGACAAAACGCTCCCTAAGCTTCTCCATCTCCTGGGTATCGCGGCTAGAACGCTCCTCCGCGCTCCGCCTTTGATCCGCTAATTCCTTGGCTGCCCTGCGCCATTGCTCCGACTCTCGCTGTACGACTTGATCAAGCCGGGCGTAAGCGGATTGTAACTCTTCAATCCGGCCATCGCGTCGCGCCATCTCGACCGCCCTGGCAGAAACTTCTTGGTTTAAGGCGCCGATCCTTGTTTCAAGCTTGTCGATCGTCTCTCGTTGGTGGATCTCGGCACCGCGGCGCCAAGCTAGCTCACGCCGCACAGTTTCCCCTTCGGGAACGCTTACGTTCAAACGACTGCCGGAGCCTGCCAGCTGGTCCCGCTTTTCGGGAACAGGGCGAGAGGACGTCGTTGCAGTAGCGGCTCCTGATGTCTCCTTGATGAGCGAGCGATAAAGAGCGAGGAGCTGTTCAGAAACGCCGGCGTCGATCAATTGTTCAAGCGTGAAGCTGGTATGGCGACGCTTTAACGTAACCAGGGCCGAAGCCCCGGGCACCTCATCCTCGGGCAACTGAGCGAAGGCAGCGATCCGCCGCAATTCAGCTTCCGGTTGATCAAAAAACGCTTGGTAATGGGTAACGAGCCGTTCTTGCGGCGGGGTGTGCGCGATCAACCGTCGATTGTAGATCTCCCAGAGTTGCAAACCGAGCGCGTAGGAGGTGCCATTGCGCTTGTGCATTGAATATGCCGCCTCCAGTGGATGGCGCACGATGATAATGGTCTTGAGCGCCGGAAGCAGGCCGCGCCAGAACGGAAGCGTCAAACTGTTACGCGGGTCTTTCCAACCCCACACTTTGTTAGAATCGAATCCATTGATTAACAACCGAGCCTTCATCCGCATCGGCTCGAGCTTCGGACCTTTGAAATCGGCCGAAACTGGCTGCGGCAAATCCCAGGCGGCACCCAATTCGTTCAGCACTTCGTCGTTGATTGCAACAAAGCGAAGATTCTCCCAGAAGCCATCGGGGTTGTCAGCTTGGGCTGGCATCAACTCCGATTCCGGCCCAAGCTCGAGGCCGCACTTGTGCAGCAAGCGGGTCAGCATCGAGGTCCCGGAACGGTGTGCGCCGGCGATGCAAATTGCTGCGTTAGTTTTTGCTCGTTCTTGTCTCAAAGAGTTGGCGTTACCGGCTGCCAGGTTTCATCGCGGGAATCGGCCTGAGATCCGGGGGAGTTTTATCAGCGTCGAATGTCTCCACGTCCAGTTGCATTAAACTAACGAATGGACAACCGAAATCCGGCTGTCTGATCCCGTTGCGGTCCATGATTACTCCAACCGCGGCGGCAAAAAACAGGACGAGATATTCCAGCCAGCGCGCTTCAATCGACTTAGGGGTGTAGAGTTGGACTGATCAACCTGTCATGGATAGGGGATGCGTTTGAGGGAAAATGTGCGCGCCAGTAACCTCACAACAAGTCCGAGGAACAGTCAACGCGAGCTACGTGCCGTTGCCATGAGGTGTGGCAGCAGAGCGGCGCTCTTTTCGTTTGTAATCTCCCGCGCTGAAGTACTTCTCTAGCCAGACATAGAGGCAAATGAAAAGATACCGGCTGCCCATCTCTCTTATTTTCAGCTTTGGGGTGCCTGTGCGCCGGTTGCGCCAGGTTATCGGGAGCGTGGTCCAACTAAAGCCGCGCACGATCGCCTTGAGCGGTATCTCCACCGTGATGTTGAAATGCGGTGCGATGAGAGGGCGACAGCCTTCGATCACTTCCTTGCGATAGGCCTTAAAGGCGTTGGTGGTGTCGTTGAGTTTGATGCGGAAAAGGACTTTGAGGAAAAGATTTGCGAGACGATTCAGAAACAGTTTGATCTTTGGATAATCGATCACGCCTCCGCCTTTGATGAACCGGCTGCCAAAGACGCAATCGTAGCCCTCGTTCAATCGATTCCAGTAACGCACGACATCGCGGCAATCGTCGGATTCATCGGCCATCATGATAACAACCGCGTCGCCACTCATTTGAGCGAGACCCCAGCTGACCGCCCGTCCAAATCCGTTCGGCCTCGGATTTCGCGTCGGGGACAAAGTAGTAATCCTCGTTCGCAAATCCTGGAGAATTTCCCAGGTGCGATCAGTGCTCCCGTCATCCACCACGACAATTTCGTGCGGGACGTCATGAAGACGCAACTCGATGTGAAGGTGCTCCACCGTGGACGCGATGCAGCCTTCTTCGTCGCGAGTGGGAATAACGATGGAAAGAAGTTTCAGCTCGGTTTCCCTGAGGCTTGCCGCACTCATAGAGCAGCCGACAGCTCCAGCCAGTGCGGATGTGCTTCTGCATGCCCGGCGATTTCTTCAAGGATCGCTTCCATCGACCTGGTGGGACGCCAACCCCAGGTCTCTTCGGCCAAACCCGAATCCATCACCAGCCATGGAACATCGAATAGACGGGGCTCCGGATCGCTTGTGACCTGGTGGCGCCCGAAACGTTCCGCACACCATTTGCTCAATTGCGCGAGCGACATGCTATTTTCCGTTCCTCCGCCGAAATTCATGATGCGCGGCTTTTCCGTTTCTCCCGCGGACAACTGTTTTTGTAATGCCGGAAGCAGATCGCGCGGATGAAGACAATCCCTTGTTTGATGCCCCGCCCCGTCGAATCCGATATATTGTAAAGGCACACGTCTCAGATAGGCGTTAATCCAAAAGGAAAAGATCCCCTGGTCGGCCCGACCAAACTGTCCCGCGCCGGCGAGCACGCCACATCGATCGATCCGAACCGGGAATTCGAACGTTTCGCCGTATTCCAGCGCAACGCATTCCGAGGCCAGCTTCGAGCTTCCGTAGAGGGAGAGGGGTGGCGTTGTCGGAAAATTTTCCGTGATGCCGCGGAGGCTTACCCCGCGGGGAAGCACGCTCCTATGATCGGGTTCAAACCTGTCGTCCTTTACTACAACCGGGATATCCGCCAGAGACCTGGCCGAATAGACGCGGCTCGTGCTGAGCAGAATGAATCCCGCGTGGTGCCGCTTTGCCAGTTCCAGCAGGTTAACGGTTCCGTAAAGATTATGCTCAATCAGCTGCCGGCTGCTGGTCGTCCCATCGATGCCGGCGAGTACGCTAGGGTTAGCAGCGGCGTCGATGATCCAATCGACTGCCGCGATTGATTCCAGATCGCTCGGCGACCGGAGATCGGCGTGGATGAGTTTCACTCCCCGTTGGCGTAGCGGCTCGATGTTCAGATGGCTGCCAGCGCGGCTGAGATTATCGAGCCCGATGAGCTCGAGCGTGGAATCATGGTCGAGCAAGCCGTGGGCGACACTGCTCCCGACGAAACCGCAGATTCCTGAGAGTAGAATTTTCACTTCGGTTCGCCCATCCTCATTTGCTGCCAGGCTTGACCGCAGGAATCTGCGCCAGATCGGCCGGCAAATGATCCGCCTCAAAGGTTTCGACGCTCATTTCGATCAGGCTGACAAACGGACAGCCAAAGTCAGGCCGTTTCCCGCCGCTCCGATCGACAATGACGCCGATCGCCACAACATTCCCACCGTTCGATCGCACAATCTCCAGAGTTTCCTGTACCCGTCCGCCGCGCGTGACCACGTCTTCGGCCACGATGAACCGTTCGTTAGGCCCAATTTTGAACCCCCGTCGCAGCACCAGCCCGCCGGCTTCTTTCTCCGCGAAAATGTGTCGTTTCCCCAAGGCGCGCCCGATTTCTTGACCCACGACGATCCCGCCCAGGGCGGGCGAGATCACCGCGTCGCAATCGATGTGCCCCAATTTATTCGCGAGCCGGGCGCAAATATCCGCGGCAATTCTTGTGTGCTGCAGGAGCAAAGCGCACTGAAAGAATTGCCGGCTATGCAAGCCCGACCGCAACACAAAATGTCCATCGAGGAGCGCGCCTGTCTGGCGGAAAAGCGCAAGCAGATCGTCGCTCATGCACGTTTCGGCGGATCCTAACCGGAAGTGTCGCTGACGGATTTACCGCTGCGTGCGTCGCTTTCGTCCGCGATGGCAATGGCCTCAATCTCGACGCGAGCGTTTTTCGGCAGAGTTGATACACCAACGGTCGAACGCGCGGGTGGCTGGTCGGTAAAGTAGGTCGCGTAAACCTCGTTCATTTTTTGGAAATCGCCGAAGTCCACCAGGAAGACGGTTGTCTTGACCACGTGCGCGAGCGTTAGCTTCTCGGATTTCAAGATCGCGGTCACATTATCCAGCACGCGACGGGTTTGTTCGGCGATACCTTCCGAGACAATCTGCCCGGTCTTTGGGTCGAGCGGGACCTGGCCGGCACAAAATATGATCGAGCCGACGCGAACCGCTTGCGAATATGGTCCGATCGCAGCCGGAGCCTCGGCAGTGGAAATGATCTTCTTCATCCGGCGAGCTTAGCGGGAAAAGCACCTCGCACAACGGACACAACGGACACAAAGGGCACAAAGCGAAAATTGTGGATCAGCCCAGTCACGCGCTAAATAGCATGCGAACCGACTAGTTACGGTAGTCGCTAAGACATTTTCAACATCCTTCGTGATCCCTTGTGGCCTTTGTGCGAGGGCCTTCAACGGTTGTTTCTGACAGAAATCCGTCAATATTACTTCCCTCATCATGGTTGGCTGGATTCTAAAGAAAATACTCGGATCGAAAAATCAGCGCGAGATCAAGCGCCTGACACCGACTGCACGTCGCATTAACGAGTTCGACGAGCAGTTCAAGGCGCTCTCCGACGACGATCTCCGTGCGAAGACGGCTGGCTGGAAGACGGAGCTGGCCGCGATCCCCGAGCTTCAGGATCAGTGGACGAGGCTCGACGAGATTTTGCCGGAAGCCTTCGCGGTGGTAAAAAACGCGGCACGCCGCCTGACGGAACGCCAGCACACATTCACCGTCTGCGATCAACCGATGACCTGGAACATGGTGCACTTCGACGTGCAGCTCGTGGGCGGCATGGTTTTGCATCGGGGCCGTATCTCGGAAATGGCGACCGGTGAAGGCAAGACTCTCGTTGCGACCTTGCCTCTTTATTTAAACGCGCTCACCGGCAAAGGCGCGCATCTCGTGACGGTGAACGATTACCTCGCGCGCCGCGACGCCGAGTGGATGGGCGAGCTCTATCGCTTTCTCGGACTCACCTGTGGTTGCATTCAGCACGATCAACCACCGGACATCCGCCGCGAGCAGTACGCGATGGACATCACCTACGGCACGAACAGCGAGTTCGGCTTCGACTATTTGCGCGATAACGGCATGGCCACCACGCGCGAGCAGCAGGTCCAGCGCGGTTACAATTACGCGATCGTCGATGAAGTCGATTCCATCCTGATCGACGAGGCCCGCACACCGCTCATCATCAGTGGGCCTTCAACGGTTTCGACCCATCAATACGATAAGTGGAAACCCCTCGTGGACCAGCTCGTGCGCAAGCAAACCATGTTGTGCAACCGCATCGCGAGCGAGGCGGTCGAGCTATTCGAAAGACAAAAGCTCGAAACTTTCGTTCCGAAGCAATCACCTGGTGTGGAGATATCGGCGGCCGTGCGAAAACTCGCGACCGAACTGCGCGTTCACCTGACCGAGGTCACGGGCACAGGCAAGGACGGTCAGATTACCGAAGCCGATGTGCGTTATACGGCATCCCAGCAGGACCCCGGTCTGCTCATGTTCAAAGTGAAACTGGGCCAGCCGCGGAACAAGCCACTTCTTCGCATGATGGAGGATCCGGAAAAGCGCAAGGCGGTGGATAAAGCCGAGCTCCAGTTTTTTCAGGATGCGCGCAAGGAAGAGCTCTTCGCCCTAAAGGAAGAACTCTTCTTTACAATTGATGAGAAATCGAACGAGTCCGACCTTTCGGAACAGGGCCGCGCTTTTCTGAATCCCGATGAGCCGGATTCATTCGTGCTTCCGGATTTAATCAGTGAATTCACCGAGATCGACTTGGACCCCGCGCTTTCCGACGAGGAGAAAGAGAAAGCGAAAACCGAACGTCAGCAGCATTGCGACGCGCAGGCGGAGCGTATTCACAACATCTCACAACTCTTGCGCGCCTATTGCCTTTTCGAGAAAGACGTCGCCTACGTCATCGAGGAAAACAAAGTCGTCATCGTCGACGAATACACCGGCCGCAAAATGCCAGGCCGCCGTTGGAGCGATGGGTTGCATCAGGCGGTCGAAGCGAAGGAAGGTGTGCAGATCGATCGGGAGACGCAGACTCTCGCCACGATCACGATCCAAAATTATTTCCGGCTCTACCACAAACTCGCCGGCATGACCGGTACTGCCGACACCGAAGCGGCTGAGTTTCACGACATTTACAAGCTGGACGTCAATGTCATTCCGACAAACCGGCCGGTCGCGCGCAAAGACGCGAACGATCGCATCTACAAGACGCGTCGCGAAAAATACAACGCCGTCATCAACGAGATCAAAGAATGCCACGCGCGAGCCCAGCCGGTTCTGGTCGGCACGGTGAGCGTCGAAGCGTCGGAGTTGCTCAGCCGGATGCTGAAACGGGAAAAAATCCCGCACAACGTTCTCAACGCCAAATACCATATGCAGGAGGCGGAGATCGTGCAGCGCGCGGGTCAGGCGGGGACCGTGACAATTTCCACTAACATGGCCGGCCGCGGCACGGACATCAAACTCGGGGATGGCGTCGCGGACCGGGGCGGACTTTTCGTTATTGGCACCGAGCGACACGAGTCGCGCCGCATCGACCGGCAGTTGCGCGGACGTTGCGCGCGCCAGGGTGATCCCGGCGGGTCACGCTTCTACGTCAGCTTCGAGGACGATCTCATGCGCAATTTCGGCGCGGCCGATCGCATGACGAAAATCATGGAGCGTTTCGGCCTCGAAGAGGGGCAGGAACTCGAGCATCCGTGGTTGAACAAATCCGTCGAGACCGCGCAGAAGCGGGTGGAGCAGCGCAATTATCTCGCCAGGAAACGGACCCTCGATTTCGACGACGTGATGAACAACCAGCGCGAGGTCGTCTACACCTACCGCAACGACACGATCGATTCCGAGGAGCCGCGCAAGCTGGTTTACGAAGTCATCGAGGAAGCCGTTCCAGGAAAGGTGAGCGAGCTTCTTGGGACTGGCGCGACGGGCGAGGAGGCGAACTACGCCGCACTCCTGAATTGGGTGAATGTCACTTTTCCTCTTGGCCTAACGAGAGAAAAGGCGCAGTTCGAGACGCGCAGTGTAGAGGAGAACGCGCGGTTCCTCATCGAAAAAATCAAAGACGCCTACGAGCGCAAATCGAGTCACGAAGAACCGACGGCGGTCAAGAGCCTCGAGCGCTACATCATTCTCAACGCGATCGATCGGCTCTGGCAGGAGCATTTATATGCGATGGATGCGTTGCGTGAGGGCGTCTACCTCCGCGGTTACGCGCAGAAGGATCCGCTCATCGAATACAAAACCGAGGCTTACGACATGTTCGTCGAGTTGATGGCGAACATTAAGAATGAAGTCCTGCACAATCTTTTCCGCAGCACGTCGAATTTGCAGGCTTTCGAAAACTTTCTCTCGACCCTGCCGCAATTTCTTCTGCGCGAACATGCACCAAGTTCGCCAACGGCAACCGGTCCGGCGCCTGGACGCCGGGGGGAGCGACTGGGCGTGGCGGATGGCGTTTCGGAGAACGGGGACGGCTCCGAGTTAAAGCTTGATCTTGCGCCGGTGCGTCGAGACGTGCCGAAGGTCGGGCGTAACGAACCGTGCCCCTGCGGCAGCGGGAAAAAATTCAAAAACTGTTGCGGCCGGACGGCGTAAACAGTGCGTCTCAACGAATCTGCGGAGGGCGCGAATCGGAGGTCGATTGCCAGCTGGTACCAGTGAGTCGGCCTCCGTTAGAACGGGAATGTAAGTTCTAACGCGGCGCCTGGCGGCAGATCGCTCCAGCGCGTGAAAAGCTTGAAGAAGAGGCTCCGCCGTCTTTTCGCTTGGTAAACTGGCGGGTCAATTCAGCCATTTCAGGGCTCGCCGCGAGCGCGCCTCACGACGCTAACCAGAACAAGGCTCGAACCCTCGCGGTTTGTCATCCCGAGCCGCGCAGACAGGACCACCGCCATCGGGAGGAGCGCTGACCTCACAAAGTTCTAACGCTTCCGCGTTACCTTGCGCATGCAATTCGAATTTCGCGGGACTTTCTTGTATGACGCAAATGCGTGCACGAAGTCCCTCGCCGTCTGCGCGGCTCGGGATGACATGTTGCTGCGACTCTCTCAGACTTGTGCGCGCGCGTTGAATTCGGCACATTCACGCTCCGCATGACCCCCCACGAAATCCTTGAAAAATATTTTGGTTTCCGAGAATTTCTCGATGCGCAGGAGGAAGTGATCACCGCCATCACAGGCGGCGCCGATGCGCTCGTGGTGATGCCGACGGGCGGCGGTAAATCGCTTTGTTATCAACTTCCCGCGCTTCTCCTGGAGGGAACCACTGTGGTGGTCTCGCCCTTAATCGCGCTGATGAAGGACCAGGTCGATGCGCTCCAGCGCCGAGGCATTTCCGCGACGTTGATTAACAGCTCGCTCGGCCCGGATGAGCAGCGCGAGCGTATCCGGGCGCTGGCGCGGGGCGAGTTCAAGCTGGTCTATATCGCGCCTGAACGCTTCCGAAGCCGGTCGTTTCTCGAAGCGCTTGGACAAAGCACGATCGCGCTTTTTGCGGTGGACGAAGCGCATTGCCTCTCGATGTGGGGCCACGATTTTCGGCCCGACTATTTCCGGCTCGATCAAGTGCTCGAAACGCTTGGCCGCCCCCAGGTCGCTGCATTCACGGCGACGGCGACGCCGGAAGTGCGCCACGATATCCTGACACACCTTGGCTTGCGCGAGCCGCGGGAGTTCGTGGCGGGATTCGCGCGGCCCAACTTGAAATTGCTCATTTCGCAGGTCGCGAACGAAGCGCAGAAATACGAACGCCTGCACACGTTGATCCGCGAGAACAAGACCGGCATCGTCTATTGCTCGACCCGAAAGCGAGTGGAAGCCGTCGCCAAAACGCTCAAGACGGCGAAGATCTCGAGCATTCTTTATCACGGCGGGATGAATGACGAAGAGCGCGAACAGGCGCAGAACGAGTTCATGCAAGGCCGGCGCGACATCGTGGTGGCGACGAACGCGTTTGGGATGGGAATCGACCGGTCGGACATCCGTTTCGTCGTGCACTTCGACGTGCCGGGAAGCGTGGAGGCGTACTATCAGGAGGCGGGTCGCGCCGGGCGCGATGGTGAAGCGGCGACCTGCGACCTGTTTTTCAATCACGCCGATACGCGGGTGCAGGAATTTTTTATTGAAGGGAGCAATCCTCCCCTCGAGTTCATCGTGCAAACGTACGAGATGCTGCGGCGAGAGGCGGACGACAAACACGAGCTGCAAATCTCAATCAAGGAGATGGCGACGCGGCTGAGTTCCGAAGGGAACGACATGATGCTCAGCTCGTCACTCCACGTCCTCGATCGCGAGGGTTACCTCGATCGCTTTGACATTCCTGGCCGGCGTGTCCGCGGAACGCGCTTGCTTCAACCGGAGGTGTGGGGCCATCAACTGAAACTCGATGCGGCTAAGCTGCGGGAAAAAGAGCGGCGCGATCGCGCGAAGTTGAAGCTGATGATCGATTTCGCGTATGCGCGGACCTGCCGGCAACAAGCGATCCTGCGTTATTTCGGCGAGGCAAATCCGGCGCGCTGTGGCAATTGCGATATCTGCCTGGAGACTGCGGGACCATCACGCGCGCCGACCGCCGACGAAGCGCTCATCGTTCGAAAGGCGTTGAGCGGCGTTGCGAGAATGTCGATGCGCGGAGGCGAAGAATGGGAGCCGCGATTTGGCCGGGGAAGAATCGTCCAGACGCTGGTAGGCAGCCGGTCGCGCGAAATCATCCAGGCCCGGCTCGATCAACTGTCCACCTACGGCCTGTTGAAGAGCGAAGGGGTCGCCTACTTGAATCAGCTCATGCGCGAACTGCAAGACGCGGGCGTGCTGATCTCGAGCGGCGGACAATATCCGATGGTGACACTCACGAAACTCGGCGAGGAAGTGATGAAAGGCCGCACAGATTACGAACTGCATTGGCCACAGCGCGTCCCCTCCGGTTCCTCGGAAAAGCTCGCGCAGCGCAAATCGAAAGCGAGAGCGAGCTTGTTGGACGAGTTGGTTCCAGTCGACGCTGCCGTTTACGAACGGTTGAAAAAGGTTAGGCTCGATCTCGCGCGCGAACACGGAAACGTTCCGGCCTATATAATTTTTCCGGATGAAACGCTGCGGGCGTTTGCGCGGCTAAAGCCGAAATCAGTGGAGGCAGGTCGGAAAATTCGAGGTGTCGGCGAGATCAAGGCGCAGCGTTACCTGCCCGCCTTCATCGAAGCGATCGTGTCGACGAACAACTGATCTTGGTGGGATCGCGCGCTCCGCTTGCGACGTTAATTGTCGCGGCTTCGCCGCCATTGTTGTCAACGTGCGACGGAGCGTCCGATCCATCTACCGAACGGGATGCTCATCCAGATGAACGTCGTATGCGTCCGCGCGCGCCTTCGCTTCGGCGGCCTCGGCCGCCTGGCCTGCTTTGCTTAGCAGCTCGCTCAGTAATTGCCACGACTCCGCGCGATACCATTGCGCAGTCAGGCATGACTTGAGCTCTGATATCGCCGCGGCGGTTTCGCCGTTCTGGGCCAACGCTTCCACGTACCGTTTTTCGACCGCCCAATTCGGAGGTCCCGTGCGCGCCGCTAGCCGCAACCGCGACAGATCAACGCGGCCGTCCTCCTTGTACTCTAAGACCGCGAGAAGCTCATAAGCCCTGGCTTCGATCAGCGGCATCTTCGTCGCGCGGTTGAGCAAATCGTGCGCGGCGGTGAAATCGTTTTGCCGAATCGCGACCGACGCGAGATTCAAGATTGCCAGGGGTTGGTTCGGTTCCTTGCGTAGCGCCAGCGCCAAATGCTTTTTGGCGGAATCGAGTTGTCCCTCATTCAGCTCGAGCCCAGCGAGGTTGATCAGCATTCGGGCAGAATCTCCGCCGCTCGCGAGGGTGCGCTCGAGGAAGGTCCGTTGATCTTTCCAATCAAAGGTTCGGATCCAGGTCCGCGCACCAAGAAAGAGGAACCAAACAGCCAGAACCGATCCGAGGACAGTGTTGGAAATCGAAAATCGCGAAATCGCCAGGCCCGCGGCGAGAAAGAGAAACGCGGTCGGCAGATAGATCCAGTGCTCGGCGACGGTCGCATTCAGAGGAAAAATGCCGCTAACTGGGAGATAGGCGATGGTTGCCAGGACAAGGCAGCCAGAGATCGCCGCGTCCTGTTTCTGGCTGCGCATCAGCCAATAAACGGCAGCGACGACGAGTAATATTCCCAGGAGCGTTTGCAATTCGCGCCAGGCCGCGCTGTTCGCGTTCGCCGCTCCTTCCGGATGAGTCTCGACATCCCGGTCCATGTGGAGATTGATCGGCAGCAGAACCAACCCGGTGTATTCAGCGAAAGCGCGGGCAGCCAGGATGGGTCTAACGACGAGCGGCGTCGGAGTGCGAAGCGTGGGCGCCGGCACGTGCTCCGCCGGCAGGCGAACGCTGAGATAAATCACAACCACGAAAAGCGCGGCGACCGTTGCCGGCAAAAATTCCTTCCACTTTTTTTTCAGCAACAAAATCGCGCACCACAAAAGAAGAAAAACAATTCCAATCTCCTTGCTCAACGCGCTCAGGAGGAATAACGCGCCGCCAGCAAAAACGAGAATCCATCGATTCGCGCCGCTCGTGCGCAAGCTCCGGATTCCGGAATAGAGGCCGAGAAATCCGAACGTCGCAGCGAGTGGATCGGCCCGTCCAGAAACGTAAACGACGGCGGCGGTGTGCACAGGATGAATGGCCCATGCGAGCGTGGCGAAGAACGCGACGCGCCTCCGTTTCCGTTCCTCGATTCCGAATAAACCCAACAACTCGTCGGCGAGCAGGAGCAGTGCGAGCGTAGCGGCGAGATGACATGCGATGTTGGTCAGGTGATAACCGGCAGGACGAAAAGCGAACGCGCCGTAATCGAGCGTGTAGGTCAGCCGTTGGATCGGCCGGTAGAAATCAGAGGCCGTCGCGTCAGTAAAAAGGAAATGCTGAAACCCTTCGGGGATCAGGCGCCAGCTTCGGATGAGCGGATCGCGCAAAATCAACGCGGTGTCGTCCCAGACAAAACCGTTTCGGAGCGCTGGTGCATGAACAGCGAACACCAGCGCGGACAGAAAAAGAGCAGGGAAGATTTTTTTCACCGACGGAATTGGGTTGGACAGAAGCAATAAGATGCGCGTCTAAGTTTGGGAAATGTTTATCGCAACGGCACGTTACCTAAGATTTAGCGTTTTGATGGCGCTCGCGGCTACCGGATACGCCGACGGCGTCCCAGATGATTGCACGCAATTGATTGTCGGTATCGCGCCGAACTGGAATTCGATGCGCGGTCACTTGCAACTATTTGGGCGCACACCGGGAACGAATTGGTCGCCGGCCGCCCCGGCCGTTCCCGTCCTCTTTGGCAAGAGCGGAGTCGCCTGGGGCAGCGGTCTTGCGGGACAAAATGAAAGCGGCTTGCGGAAAACTGAGCGCGATGGGCGCGCTCCTGCTGGGATCTTTCGAATCGGCAAGATTTACACTTACGATGCTCAACTTCCCGCCGGCTCTGATTATCCCTTTCATCAAGTGACGACCGTCGACGCCTGGAGCGATGACGTGAGCAGCCCGGACTACAATCGTTTTGTCACGATCCCCGATCCGGCGAATCCGCCGCCGTGGTTCGCAAAACAAAAGATGCGACACAACGATTTTGCTTACCGCTGGCTGGTGGAGATTCGGCATAACTCCGATCCACCTGTGCCCGGCGCAGGCAGCGCCATATTTTTTCATATCCGTCGTGGAGTCGATCGGCCTACGGCTGGGTGCACTACGATGGCGGAATCCGATTTGGCGAAACTCATCACTTGGCTCAGGGCACCGCAGCACCCATGTTACGCGCTCCTGCCTGCTTCAGAGTACGATACGAAGTGGCAGAACTGGCATTTGCCGCCGCCGGAATCATGGAAGGTGGGTCGTTGAGGACGCACTGCGCGTTTGCAGTTGCGCACGGCCTATTTAGAGTGGTTCGTTAGGCACAAGATCCATGAAAAAAAGAGCTAATCCCGATTCGGAGCAAAACATCCGTCGCATTGACACCAAGTCACGCGCCAAGAAACAAACGCACGGATTTCAGGTCCACTTCCTTCGCGGGAAGGAAACGATCACGCGATTGTTCAGCGACAGTGGATACGGCGGTAAGGAAGGCGCGCGGCGGGCCGCCCGGAAGTTTAAGCGCGCGGCGATGAGCGATCTGCCGGCACGCGTATTTCGCGGACCGATGGGCGCGGCGAAGGCTTCGCGCGGCAAACGGTCGGCAAAGGCAAAGGGAAAGAAGAAAGCGCGTGGGCGCTGATCGCCTGCCGTTTTGTTAGGCGCTTGGCACAAGCGCCTCTACATCGCTTGGGCCTGGGCCAAAGACCTGCCAGCATTCCACGAAACCGGGGGCAAAATCATCGGGCCGAGCTTTGACCCAGTCCGAAACGACATCGGTCGGGAAAAATTCGCCGCACTCGATCTCGGAGCGGGCCAGTTCGAACGGACCATCGTGCCGCGCCTGATAGAGCCAGATGAATTCCTGGCCCGTTTTTTCCGACGCCGAGAGTTTGGCTACTCGGGTTAGGTTCGCGGCCACTCCCAGTTCTTCAGAAAGCTCTCGATTTGCCGCCACATCGTAATCTTCCCCCGCGTCGACATGGCCCGCGGCGCTGGAATCCCAAAGACGCGAATGGCGGTCCTTCCAGCGCGAGCGTTTTTGCAGAAAAAGCTCGCCTAATTGATTGAAAACAAGGATGTGAACGGCGCGATGGCGCAAGTTATTCCCATGCACCTCGGCGCGCGGCGCGTCCCCCAGTAACCGGTCCTGATCATCCACCACCGGAAGACGCTCCAAACCGGCTTGAGTCGCTACCGATAGGTCCGCCGAGCGGGTGCGATTGGATAGCGCGATCCATTGCTTGAGAGCAAGTTCCTCCGCGCGCGCTCGCGGGTCGAAGCCGATTACGCTCGCCGCTTCCTTCCAATTTGGCACTTCCTCCCGCAGCAAGTTTCGCAGCTGCTTGCGCCGTTGAGAAAAACCGCGACGCACCATCCGCGAAAAAGTTTCCGCGTCGTAATCGGGTAATTCATCGGGCGCGCGCGGTGAGATGCGGACGAAGGCGGAATCAACGTCTGGCTGTGGAAGAAAAACAGATGCGGGAACGGTGCGAAGATACTCGACACGATAATGAAGCTGAACGATGAGCGTGAGCGCGCCGTAATCGCTCGTGCCCGGTGAGGCCGAAATACGCCGCGCCATTTCCTTTTGCAACATCAACAACCATAGCGATATAGGGCTTGGATATTTCGTGAACTTCAAAAGCAACTGGCTCGAAATGTAGTATGGGAGGTTGCCGAGCAGTTTCACGCGCGGCTTGGCGAACAGTTGGCGGAGGTCGAAATCGAGAGCGTCCGCATGCAGAATTTCGAAGCGATCGGTTGTGAAGCGTTTGCACAAGAAATCGGCGAGCCGCCGATCTTTTTCAATTGCGAGAACGAGCGCACCTGAATCGAGCGCAAACTGCGTCAACGCTCCCAAGCCCGGCCCGATTTCCACAACGTAATCTTCCGGAGTCAGCTCCGCTCTATCGACGATCCAGCGCGCTAGATTCTGGTCGTGGAGGAAATTTTGCCCGAGCGTTTTCACCGGCGAGACCCGAATCTCGCGCAGCGTAGCGTCGATTTCAGATAGCTTCATGGAATCGGGCGCGACAAGTTCGCCGGGCTCGAGAAATCGCCCGCTTTGTTCACAAAAAGATGTGAACAAACCGCACTGTGCCGGCGACTTTATTCACAAGTTATTCAACGGGGGTTGCCGACTAAGTTGTCACGGACGCGGCCTTAACCTCCCTGAGCCTCGTAGGTTTCCGTTGGGCGCGTTTTTTCCGGCTCGCCAGGTAGGTTCGCCGGGCATCCTTCAGCGATACGCCCTCCAGAAAATAAACGATGGCCGCGCGACCGATCGCATACGTCCCGGCGCCCGCCACCATTCCGCAGACCACGTTTCCCCAGCCCGGAAAAAACTTCAGGAGTGCGCGAGTGCCTTCCCGCAGGATCATCCCGGCCCCGACATTCACACCGAGCGCGGCGATGAACTCCGTGGCCGCGCGAAGGCTTCTCTCGCGACCGCCGATGTACATGATGCCGGAGACCATAACGAGCTGGAGCGCGGTAAGAATTGGGAGATCGGCTAACGGAATGGGTTGAGCGCCGATCGCGGCACAGATGGCCGTGGTCGATTTTACCAGTGATTGGGCGATCTCGATTTGGGCCGTGCGATCACGCGCGATCCGGACCATTTCCACGCGAGCTTCGTTCGGAAGTTGTCGCGCAAGAAGGGACATGAAGGATTGCGCGTCGGCTTTCGTTTCGCTGCCGCTTGCGCTCGCGGGGGTGAAAGCCAATTCAAAGATCTGAAGGAGATGCTCCCTCACGGCCTGTTTTTCTTCCAGCGCGCTTTGAAGTCGCGCGCGCGCGGTTGCCTGCGGGTGAGGCGTGTGGTTGCCGTTGTGGGTGGTGCGTGCGACGCGGCCCGTGTCGTGTAACACGATGCCGATAATTTTCGCGGCAACGCGAGCGGCGGTATTCGAAGCGTGGAAGGTAGCCAGATTTTCGAGTTCGCGGGCGGGAAGGCTCGCAGCGCCGCCGTCGTCACCGAGATGAAGGAAAACGTCGGTCGGTTGTCGCTTCAACTCCCCTTCGACGTCTGGAATCTTCGTTGCATCCGCGCCGCGCGCATCGAGGAGGACGATTGTTCCGTGGCCGCCGAGATCGATTGTCTGCCAGCGGAAAAGTTCCATGAGGACGCCGCGCGACTCCGCCAGCGGCGCCCAAGAGAAAAGCGTCGCGACTACTTCCTGAATCGACAATTTGTTCGAGCCGGTCAGGACGAAGCGCGGCGGTCGCTGTTGCAGAAACAACTCCTTCAGCGGGGTTAGCTCGTGCAGCACCGGCTTTTGAATCGTCGCCGGAAGCTTGCCGAGAAAGCCTTCGAGTCGTTCGATGATGTGGAGAAGAGATGCCCGGTTCATTCCATTCTGTTTTTGGAAATTTGCATTTCGGATTCAGCTTCCGCTTTCAGCTTGGTTTCCACAGATGCTCCAATTATACCCGTTCTCATGAGTTTAAATCTCGAAATTCTTTCGCGCGCGGCAGACCAGGCGCGCGGTTTATGTATGGACGCGGTGCAAGCTTCGAAATCCGGGCACCTCGGTCTTCCGCTGGGATGCGCGGAGATGGGGGCGGTGCTGTATGGCTACGCGCTCAAACACAACCCGGACAAACCGCGCTGGATTGGACGGGACTACTTCATTCTCTCGGCGGGCCACGGCAGCATGTTCCTTTACGCGTGGCTGAATTTGAGCGGGTACGATCTCCCGATGGACGAGATCAAGCGTTTCCGGCAATTGCACAGCAAGACACCGGGCCATCCGGAGTTTTTTGAAACGCCCGGCGTGGAATGCACCACCGGTCCGCTCGGACAAGGTGTGGGCAACGCCGTCGGCGTGGCCGTGGCGGCTAAGATGGCGGCCGCGCGCTTCAACACATCTGAGCACATGATCTTCGATCAACACGTCATTTGTCTGGCCGGCGACGGCTGTTTACAGGAGGGCGTTTCCGCTGAAGCGAGCTCATTCGCTGGACACTTTGGCCTCGATAATCTGATTCTGATTTACGACAGCAACGCGGTCACGCTCGACGCGATGGCCAAGGTGACGCAGAGCGAGGATACAGGGAAACGTTTCGAAGC
The DNA here is from genome assembly GCA_003169695.1 of Spartobacteria bacterium. Classification (GTDB taxonomy): domain Bacteria; phylum Verrucomicrobiota; class Verrucomicrobiia; order Chthoniobacterales; family UBA10450; genus AV80. Next base: position 107,711 of record PNAS01000017.1, on the reverse strand, counting down.
CTACGGTTTCGATGTCCAGAAGATCGATGGCCAGGACATGCAGGCTTTTCTCGACGCGTTCAATACGGCGAAGAAACGCGACAATGGCAAACCGCAGATGATCATAGCGCAGACCTTAATCGGCAAAGGCATTCCGGAAGTAGCCGGGACGAACAAGGCGCACGGCGAAGCTGGAGTGAAATATATAGACGCCGCGCGCAAGGGACTCGGGCTGCCGGACGAGCACTACTTCGTCTCGGAAAAAGTGCGCGACTATTTTGCCGAACATAAGAAAACTTTGATCGCCGAGTACGAGCGTTGGGAAAAATCTTACAACGATTGGCGCGCAAAGAATTCCGAGCAAGCACGCCAGCTCGACGATGCGATGGAGAAAAGAGTCCCGGCACACTTATCTGACAAAATTCCTGCCTTTGCCAACGACGCGAAGATTGCGACGCGGAAGGCGGGCAACGAGGTTTTGCAACCGCTCGCGAAAGCAATGCCCTTTCTCATCAGTGGCAGCGCCGATCTGCATGGCTCCACGCTGAATTACATTGAAGGCGCAGGTGATTTTACGCGTGATCACAACTCCGGTCGCAACATTCACTTCGGAATTCGTGAGCACGGGATGTGTGCGATCATGAACGGCATCGGGTATCACGGTGTCTTCCGCGCCTCGGGGGCGACGTTTCTAGTCTTTGCGGATTATTGCCGCGCATCCATCCGGCTCGCCGCGCTTTCGAAGCTGCCGAATATCTACATTTTCACGCACGACTCCATCGGTGTCGGCGAGGATGGCCCCACACATGAGCCGGTCGAGACCGTGAGTGGATTGCGGGTAATTCCGCAACTGGATGTCATCCGGCCCGCTGATCCCGAAGAAACGGCGGGCGCCTTTATTGCCGCGACCCAACGGACCGACGGTCCGACGCTGCTTGCGTTGACGAGACAAGCCGTCCCAATGTTCAGCGAAATCGATGTGAAAACGCGCCGCGAAGGCGTCGCGCGCGGAGGTTATATCGCCAAGCGCGAGAGCGGAAAACTCGATCTCATTTTGTTGTCGTGCGGCAGTGAACTGCAGCACGCCATGAATGCTGCGAAGGAACTTGGCGACGGCGCTCGTGTCGTTTCGATGCCCTGTTTCGAGCGCTTCGAGCGGCAATCCGCGGATTACCGCGAAGAAGTTTTACCAAAATCCTGCCGACGTCGTGTAGCGATTGAAGCTGGCGTTCCCCATCTCTGGTATCAGTATGTCGGCCTGGATGGAAAGGTCGTTGGCCTGCATCGCTTTGGCATGAGCGGGCCCGGAGACCAGGTCATGAAAGAATTCGGGATTGACGCTGCGCACGTCGTGGAAGCAGCGAAGTCGCTGTAGCAGAGGTATCTTGCCTGTGGGCGAACAGGCTTCTCGCCCGTTTTGCGAACGGTGAGTAGACAGGCAGGATGCCTGCGCTAGGCCGGCTCCGAAACGTTCCGAGCGCGGTCTTCGAACCGCGTAAACTCCTTCAGGAACGTGAGCGCGATTTCCCCGACAGGTCCGTTACGTTGCTTCGCGATAATAAGCTCGGCTTCGCCAGCCTTCTCCGCGCGTGCGTCTTCATCTTCTTCGTAAATTTCCGGCCTAACGAGCAGTCCGACAAGGTCCGCATCCTGTTCAATCGAGCCCGATTCGCGCAAATCGCTTAACCGTGGCTTTCCGCCGGTGCGCGCTTCCGGTTGGCGATTCAACTGCGCGATGACGATAATCGGAATTTTCAGCTCCTTCGCCAGCCCCTTCAGTCCGGCAGAGATCTCCGAAATTTCCAGCTGACGGTTATCCAGCGCCCGGCGTGTCGTCGATCGCAACAACTGCAAGTAATCCACCACAATCAGCTTGATATCTTTTTGCGCTTTCAGCCGCCGCGCCTTTGCGCGCAACTCGAGAATGCTCAGGCCGGCGCTGTCATCGATGAAAATTTGCGCTTCAGCCAGCTTGGATGCCGCGGCCGTAAGACTCGGAAAATCGCGCTCCGCCAAAAAGCCGTCACGTACTTTCTGCAGGTTCACGCGAGCGCGCGAACAGAGTAGCCGCTGCACAAGCTGCTGACTGCTCATCTCCAGGCTGAAAACAGCCACGGGCAACTTTTCGTTGATGGCAACATGCTCTGTGATGTTCATGGCCAGCGCTGTTTTTCCCATGCTCGGCCGCGCGGCGATGACGATCATTTCGGATTCGTGCAGGCCATTCGTCATTCGGTCGAGTTCCGCAAAGCCGGTGGAAATCCCGGTAATCCCGCCGCGGCGCTCGTAGAGCTGCTCGATGGCCTCGATCGCCTCCATGACCTGATCTTTCATCGTGAGCACGTGACCTTTGAAGCGGTCTTCGCCCACGGAGAAAATTTTCTGCTCTACTTCGTCGAGGAGGTTGTTCACTTCGTCCTGCTCCTCGAACGAGCGCCGTACGCTTTCGGTGCAGGCCGCGATAATTTGGCGAAGGATGTATTTGTCGCGAACGATCTCGAGGTAATAGGTCACGTTCGCGGCCGTCGGCACGAACGTGAAAAGGCTCGTGATGAACGCAGCGCCGCCGACGGTCTCGAGCACGTTTCGATCGCGCAATACCTGCGTGAATGTGATCAGATCGATGCCCTGACCGGCATTCCAGAGCTCGACCAGCACCACATAAACGGTTTGGTGAGCCGGAACGTAGAAGTATTCTTCGTTAATCTTCTCGACGCATTCCGCGATGATCTCGCGCGGCGAAATAAGCATCGAGCCAAGAACGCCTTGCTCCGCTTCGATGCTGTGCGGAAGCGTTCTGTGAATATCCTGCGAGGAAGCTGTGAATGACCCGCCGCCGTTGGGGCCGCCATTCTTTTCCGGCCAGCCTCGGCCGGGCGCTTTGCCCGATTCTCTGCGAGGCTGCTCACCAGTCCGAGAGGACGGTTGAGTAGCCATTTATTTTGTTTCTGGTCGTTTCTTCGGTGGTCGGTTTTTTTCGCCGGCGTCGCCGACCGCATCGCCCTTTGGGGCCTCTTCCGTCGCCGATTTTATTTGGAAGGCAAATGTCGCGGTCACGTCGTGATGCAACTTGATCGACACTTCATGTTCGCCGGTCGTCTTGAGCGGATGTTCGAGCACGACGCGATGACGATCGATCTCGTTGCCGAGTTCGTTCTTCAGCCGCTTCACGAGGTCTTGCGCGGTGACTGATCCGAACGCCTTGCCGGTCTCGCCGGTCTCGAGTGTAAAGACGACCTTCAATTTGCCAATTCTGCGGGCGAGCTCTTCCGATTCGTTCAATTCCGCCGCCTCGCGTGTGGCGCGTTTCGCTTTCAAATTGTCGAGTTGCCGAAGACTGCGCTTCGTCACTTCGTAGGCTTTGCCCTGCGGCAAAAGAAAATTGCGCGCATAGCCGCGGCGCACCTTGACGACATCCGCCTCAGCTCCGAGGCCGGGGATGTTTTCGGTTAGAATAATTTCGGTAGAAGGCATGACAATTAGTGGCTGATGGGGTTCCGCGCAAAAAATCGGCGGGAGCGAGGAGGGGGATTATAGGACCGGCGCAATCGCTGTCAAACGCCGAAAAAATATTCTGTCGTTTACACCATCCCGAGCTTCATCCGGCCCGCTTCACTGATCATGTTCTGGTTCCACGGTGGATCCCAGACGAGCTGAACTTCCGCCTCGTCGACGCCTTCAATCGTAAGGATTTTGCTTTGCGCATCATGCGCAATCGCCGGACCCATTCCACAGCCGGGCGCGGTGAGCGTCATTTTCACATCTACTTTCACGCCGCCTTCCGGGCGCCTTGTGAGCTGGCAATCGTAAACCAAACCGAGATCAACAATGTTCACGGGAATCTCGGGGTCGAAACATTGCCGCAATTGATCCCAGACTGCCTTATCATCGACGTCTCCCGAAGTTGACGGCGCAGTTTTCTCCCTCGCTCCGTTCGCGGAGGCGGGTTTCTCGAGACCGAGTGCGTCCAAATCTTTTTCGGCCACTCGCGCGAGACCCTGGTAGGTCGCAATCGTGTAGCTGCCGCCGAGTGTCTGAGTGATAACGCCCGGTGTGCCGGCGGGGATTGTTGTTTTGTTTCCGCTCGGGATCTGAATCGCGTCAATATCCCGCGTTAAAGTGAATTCGGTATTTTCGTGCATGGCTGTTTACCCAATGTCGCTGGAACTGTGCGGCTGGTCAAAGCACCAGGTAGGGATGCCTCTCCGAGGCATCCGATTTATTCCAGCAAGCGTGTCTTCAGGGAATTGTCGAACGCCCTAGAGGTGCGTTCCTACCTGGGTGGTCCAGAACAATTTTGACTTTGTGCTCGGAAGCCTGACCCGCGTTGAGTTGACTTAACAGCGTTGGAGCGCTGGTGATTTTCTGCTCTGGTTCCTTCAACGCTTCCTCACCGCTCAACGCCGAACGCAACGCACCTTCCACCAATTGTGCGCAATGAATTTTCATGGGCGGCAACGCACCAAGTGGCGCCGCGAGGTCCTCGCCAGACATCGATTTTGCTTCCGCGATCGTCTTGCCGGCGAGCATCTCCGTCGCAACGCTCGCCACCGCGATCGCTGTCTGGCAGCCGAAAGTTTGAAAGGTCGCGCGATCAATCACTTTGCGTCCGCCTTCCTCCTTGAATTTCACCCACATCCGCAACATGTCGCCGCAATCGGCACTGCCGACCGTGCCAATCGCGTCGGCATCTTTCATCTCCCCAAGATTGCGCGGATTCTTGACTGCGTCTTCGATCCGAGTCTGCAAATCGTCGTTTACTGAATCGCTCATTCGAGGTGATATCGTGGTAACTTAGAGTCGACTTCGGCGCTCCACGCATCGATTCCGCCAAGCAGGCTTTTCACGTTCTCGAACCCGTGCCCTTGAAAGAACGCCGCGGCGTCCATGCTTCGCGCGCCTTTATGGTCGTAAATGACAAAAAGATGCGTGCGCGATTCTTCGGCCAAAATTTCCTGCATCAGCTCTTGCGTGAATAGATGCGAGTCTGCCAACTTGACCGCTTCCCATTCCTCCCGCGTGCGCACGTCGAGGAGGTAGACTTTTTCACCGCTTGCGATGCGATCCGACAGTTCGCGCGGCGCGATCTGCATCGCGACGTCCGCCTCGTGACTGGCGACGATGTGTTCGGTCACGTCATCCACGTCTAAGTTTTCGTTGCGAGCGCAGACGCCCGCGAGCGTTTCATCCGGACTAAATCCGCAACTGCTGCATCCCCCGATGTGATACTTGCGAAAAAGCGCGCGTTGCGCGCCCGGGAACTGCGCGAGCAATTCCCGCATGGTGATGTTCGGAGCGATTGGGGCAGACAGGTTCATCTTCCCGGCAACGTAATTGCCGCGACTCAATCTGCAAGGCACGGTAGGCAAGCGACAGATTGGATTAGACGTGGAAGCCTTGTTATCCCGAGCCGCGTAGACGGCGAGGGACCTCGCAGTCGAAAAACAAAGCTCGCGTCACGCTTGGCAAAGGACGCAGTTATAGCATCGAGCATTACGGCTCTTGGCTCGGGTATCTTAGAGCCATTGTGAGTTCCCTCGCCGTCTGCGCGGCTCGGGATGACACCGCTGCGTGGCGTCTCTAAAGCTTCGTCGGATCGCCGAGCAACTCCGCAACCCGTTTCAGCAATCGCCCCGCTCCGCCGCCATCGAGGCTACGGTGATCGAAGCTGAGCGTGACTTGCGCTTCCGTGCGCGGAACGAATTCGCCTTTGCCTTCATCCCACGCGGGAACTTTTTTGCCCACGCCCAGCCCCAGCAGCAGCGTCTGGTCGGGCAACGGAATCGGCGTGCCCCATTCCAAGCCGAACGTGCCGAAATTCGAAATAGATGCAATTCCACCTGAAGTCATCTCACCAGTGACCCGGCGGCGTCGCGCGAGATCGACCAAGTCCGTATAACGACTCGTTAGGTCGGCGAGTGAAGTTTTGTCGGCGTTCCGAATCACCGGAACCATGATGCCGTCCTGCGCTTCTACCGCGACGCCGATGTCGATCGATTCGGAGCGAATCGCGCGTCCGCCAATGAGACGCGTGGCGGCATTCGGTTGCTCCGCGAGCGCGAGCGCGAGCGCGCGCAGCGCGTAGAGCGCAGGTCCCGGCTTCGGATCACGCTTCGCGCGGTCCTGCAACACGGGATCGAGACAAACGGAAAGGCCAACCGTGGCGAGTGGTCGCGTCCAACTGCGTCGCATCGCATCAGCCACGCCGGTCCGAATTGCGCTTGCTTGTTCGGCGGGATGCTCCTGAATTGAGCCAAGGAAATTCTCGAGATCTTTGATCGTGACCCGACCCGCGTTGCCGCTGCCGGCGATCCCCGCAAGATCGGCTTGGGTCAATTGCAGCTCGGCCATGCGCGCGCGAATCCTTGGCGAAAGATAGCCCGCGCCCTTTGCGCCAGCGGGAACGGGCAGCACACCAGCTTGATCGACTTGGAAATGCGAACCAGCCGCCACCGGCGGAACGCCTGCTTCGTCGATTTGGAAGTGCGAGCCGCTTCCGCCTTGCGTCCGCACAGCTTTCGCCGATTCCTCTTCGCGCCCCGGCACCTCCTTCGCCATGTCGCCTTTCGGCGGCTGCGGCGCGCGCTTCTGGAAGCGCGCGGCATCGGCGTCGCTCGCTTCAACATAACCGAGCACCGCACCGACGGCATAAGTTCCCTTCACCTCGGCATCGATCTTCGCGATCTCACCCGCGCACGGCGTCGTCACACCCATGACGGCCTTATCGGTCTCGACCTCGATGATCTCCTGGTCGGCAGAAACTTTGTCGCCCGGCTGGACTTTGATCGCGACGATCGTCGCTTCCGCCATCGATTCGCCGAGCTGCGGCATGGTGATTGGAATTTTCGGCATAATTATTCGGCCAGAACCTGGCGCGCTTTTGCCGCGATCGTCTTCGCGTTGGGCCGATGCTCGCTCCAAAGATTCGGGTGATAAGGAATTGGGGTGTCCTTCGCGTTGATGCGTGCCGGCGCGGCATCGAGCAGATGGAATCCTTCGCTCGCGACGCGCGCGATCACTTCCGCCGTCACGCCGCCCCACGGGAATGCTTCGCCGACGCAAAGCAATCGCCCCGTGCGCGCGACCGACGCGAGGACGGTTCCCGTATCGAGCGGCTTGACCGATCGCAGATCGACCACTTCGATCTCGATGCCGTCGGCACTGAATTGCTGCGCGACGGCGAGCGCCTCATGCACCATCGCGCTATTGGTCACGATGCTGAGATCGCGGCCCGGCCTAACGACTCGTGCTTTCCCGATCGGCAATTTCTCCGTCGGGAGCGCGTCGGCCTTGAGATGGTAATAAAGATACTTGTGCTCGCAATAGATGACTGGGTCGTCGATCGCGACCGCATCGATCAACATCGTGTAGGCATCCTCGACCGTCGCGGGCGTGACGACGACCAGCCCGGGATAATGCGAGTAAAGCCCTTCCATGCTCTGGCTGTGGAATGGGCCGCTGCCTTTCGTTCCGCCTGAGGGCAGGCGGACGGTGATCGGGCAGGGAACCTGGGTGCGCCAATACTGCGTGCCGGCATTATTGAGAATCTGGTTAAGCGCGATGCTGGAGAAATCCGCGAATTGCATCTCCACGATCGGCCGCATTCCTTCCATCGCTGCACCGATCGCAGTGCCGACCATGGCGTCTTCGCTGATCGGCGTGTTCAAGACGCGCCCGGGAAATTGTTCCGCCAGACCTTTCGTGGCTTTGAACGCGCCACCGAATTTTCCGGCGATGTCCTGACCGTAGATGAAGACGCGCTTATCTTCGCGGAGAAGATAAGTCTGCGCCTCGCGGATCGCTTCGAGGTAGGTGACGCTCACGGAATTTGGTCGACGAGTTCGCGCGTCGAGACCGCGCACCAATCTTCTTCGCTGCCGACGGGCGCGTCTTCCTGCTGCGCAGTCGCGACGGCCTCGTCGACTTCGGCCGCGATTTCGGCCCGCATTTGCTGCAAGCCTTCGCGATCCAGTAGTTCCTGTTCGAGAATCAACTGCTCGGCGCGTTGTAATGAATCTTGCGCGAATGGCTCGCGCCGAATGTCATCGGTCACGTAGCTCGCGTCGTCATGCTCACCGTGACCAGCGAGACGCAGAGTCGATGCGACGACGAGCTGCGGTGGACGACCAGCACGCGCGCGCTTGACTGCGGCGCCGATGGTGTCGAGGCACTGCGTCAGGTCAGTGCCGTCGGCCGAGCTGCCTTCGTAACCGTAGCCTTTCGCACGATCGACTAGATCCGCACAAGCGAACTGGCGGTCGTTAGGTGTGGAGTAGGCGTAATGATTGTTTGTCGCGACGAGGACCAGCGGCACATGCTCGACCGCGGCGATGTTCATCCCTTCGTGCGTCGCACCAGTCTGCATGCCGCCTTCCCCAATTGTCGTTAGCCCAATAAAACCTTTCTCGCCCTTCATGCGCTTCGCGAGCAATTTGCCGACGACGACCGGAATCATCGCGCCGAGATGGCTGATCATCGCGAGCTGCCCCGTCTTCGGGCAACCGCGATGAATATTCCCATCGCGCCCGCGCATCGGACCGAGTCGCGAACCAAGATAAGTGCGCGCCACGTCGAGCAGCGGTTCACCGAAAGCGGAACGGCCGGCCTGATCGCGAATGAGCGGTGCAAAGACATCGCCCTTCTGCAAGAAAATTCCGCAGGATACGCTCACCGCTTCCTGGCCTCTGCCGATGTAAACGCCGCCGGTAATCAAACCGCCCCGGTAAAGACTCGCGAGCTTCTCCTCGAAAATCCGCGTCTGGAGCATGATGCGGAACGCCTCGAGGTATTTTTCGTGCGGCGCTTTTTTCGAAGTGGAAGCGCCACGTTCGGCGGTTTGGAGCATCCCACGAGTTAGCCATTGAGCCGAAAGTGGCGCAAAGTGTTTTTTCCTGCGACCAATTCGCAATCCACTGTAGCCACTTCGCGATGCGTGAAGTTGCTTCGATCGAGCGTCGGCGTGTTCCACGCGCTGCGCACAACGAAGCGGCTACAGCCTACCGGCCGAAGGCGAGGCTCTCCTCTTGCTCCGCGCCTTCCAAGGGGAAATGCCGTTGCGTAACGGTCTGCTCCGCCCGCGGCCGTCTCAACTCTCCGTCGCTGCCGCGCTCTTCAGTTAATTTCATTCCGACCAGCTTGCTCACGCCGCGCTCTTCCATCGTGACGCCGTACAAGATGTCCGCCTTTGCGATCGTGCGCTTGTTATGCGTGATGATGATGAACTGGCTTTGCGAAACGAAGCGCTCCAGCACGCGGATGAACCGGTTGATGTTGCTCTCATCCAGTGGCGCGTCCATTTCATCGAGGATGCAGAATGGACTTGGCCGCACCATGTAGATCGCAAAGAGCAACGCGACTGCTGTCATCGTGCGCTCGCCGCCGGAAAGAAGGGAGATGCTTTGCAACTGTTTCCCGGGCGGTCGCGCGCTGATTTCGATTCCGCAGTTAAGCGGATCGTTCTCATCCAGGAGCGAAAGATCGGCGCGCCCGCCGTCGAAGAGTTCTCCAAACATCTCGCGAAAATTGATCCGCACTTGCGCGAAGGTTTCGGCGAAAAGCTTTTGCGTCGTGCTGTTGATCCGGATGATGACGTCGAGCACTTCGCGGCGCGCCGCGATCAAATCGCTGTTTTGCGTTTCCAGAAAACGGTAACGCTCTTCGAGCTCGTCATATTCGTGTACCGCGTCGAGGTTCACCGGGCCCATGTTGTCGAGCTGCCGGGTGAGGTCCGCAATGATTTGCGCGAGCTGAGATTCGTCGAGTTCGACTGATGGCGCCGACGGCTCGGCGTGAGCCTCTCCCTCCCTTTCAGACTGCTCGTTGGATTTTTCGCGCCGCTTGGTCACCACGCTCAATGTTTTTTGGAAGGCGAATGAATCCGTCGTAAAGGTTCGGAGGTCGATTTGATAACGGCGCATCACGTGCTCAGCGAGGTTCTCGATGCGCAGTTGCAGCTGCGTTTGTCGGACCTCTTGTTTGCCACGCAGATCACGCAGATCGTTCAACGAATCGCGCAAGGCGCGCACCTGAGATTCCTGTTCGTTCACGGTGGCCAGTCGCGCACCTCGTTCTTCCGCGAGCGTGGCAACAGCCTCGCCCGCTGCTTCCAACTGTGATGTCTGACTCAGAATTCTCGCTTCCGCTTCGTCGGATTCCTTTGCCTGGAGAGCGAGCCGGTCTTGGTAGGTCGCGATATCACCGTGGCGCGCGGCAACGAGATCAGCGAGTTCCGTCTCGCGCGCGGCCATCGGCTGACGATGGTTAACCAGACTTTCGTGACGCTGCCGTTCTGTCGCCACCGCGAGTCGCAACTCATTCAGTTTTTCAGCCGTTTCCTCTTCCTGGGACCGCGCATTTTCGCGCGCTAGCTCGGCAGCGCTCTTTCGTTCCAGTTCTTCATCGAACGTTTTCCGCTGCGATCCCAATTCCGTTTCCAGTTGGACGATTCTTTCGTCAGCGCTCCGGACCTGTTGCTCCAAAGTGGTTTTTTCCGTTTGCAAGCCCGTTAGCTTCTGCTCCACGTCCTGGACCACCCGTTCCGCGGAGAGAATCTGAATACTCGCTTGGGAATGATTTCGCTGAGCCGTCTCATGGCTTCTGCGAGCTTCTTCGACGGCGCCGATCGCAGCGTCGACCTGCTCCTGCCCCCGGTTGCGCGTGGCGATCAAAATCTGCCGTTCTGCTTCGAGCGCATCGGACTCCTGCGAGAGGCTGGTTAAAATCGCTTTGCGCCCCAGGAGCGAATCATTCGCCGCGATTGTGCTTCCGCCAAAGATGATTCCATCCGCGGAAATAAACTCGCCGCCGAGCGTGGCATATTGAAGATCTCCGGCGCGCTTTTTGAGTTCAAGAGCCGTCGCCAGATCGGACACAATCACCACATCGCGCAGCAGACGCCGAACGATTGGCGCCAAAGCTTCCGGCGCGTCGACCTTTTCGATGGCCCATGCCAATGCGCCTTCCGGCAAATTTAACGATGGAGTGTTTGGAAGATCCGCCGACCAATCGGGAACCGCCAGGGCCGCTTGGCCCGACTTGTTTTCCGTCAGCGTCTGGAAGATTTCCGCGGCCAGCGCTGTCTTGTGCAAGATAACCGCGTGCATGGCCCGACCGAACGCTGCCTCGAGTGCGGGAATGAACTCGTGATCGACATTCAAGTTCGCCACGAGCGCGCCTGCGATCGCCGGCCGGATCCGATCGGGATCGTTCAGCCCCTTCAACACCGCTTGCGACCCCTTCTCGAGTCCTTCGCCTTCTTCCGTCATCTGGCGCAAGACTTCCAAACGCGCCTGTTTTTCGGCGACCATCCGATCGACCCGCCCAATCTCTTTCTCAGCGTGGGCGAGACCCGACTGGTCCTGCTTCTGTTGCTCTTCCGATTGGCGCAAAGTCTGTCGCAATTTCTCCGTCGTCTGCTGCTCGCTTTCCATCGCTGCTTGCGCGCGGACGAGATTGGCCCGCGCTTCTTCCACGTGGTGTGTCTCTTCGCTGATCGCGCGGCTCAGCTCGGAGATTCGCGCAACGGTCGCATCGCGTCGCGCGGTAACACCGGTGACATCATTCTGGAACGTTGTGATCCTGCTTTCGAATTTTGAAAGCGAGAGATGGAGGGACTGCAGTTCGTCCTCCCTTTGCGCGCGCTCGGTCCGCGCGGCACGCAAGGTTTCCGTAAGCTGCTCGACTTCGTTTTCTTTCGTCTCGAGAAGCTGATTGGTTCTGGCGATGAGCGCATCGGCCTCGTGAATCTGCGTCTCCTGCTCGCTCCGTTTTGTTTCGGCGGCGGCGATGTCGCTCTCGTAGCGTCCGATTAATTCGCCGAGCTCCTGCGCACGCTGCCGGTTAAAATCGATCCGGTTGCGCAGGGCCGCCATTTCACTTTGCAATCGCTGCACCTCCGCGCGTGCATCGGCGATCTTGCCGTCAATTTCATCCAGATCACGGCGCTTCGCGGCGAGCTCGTTTTCGCTCGCCTCAATCTTTGCGTGAGCGCTTTGTTCCGCCTCTTCCAGGCGCACCACTTCCCTGCGGCCCTTTTCCGCTTGGGATTGAAGTTCATTTAGCTGCCGGTGCGAATGATGGGTGTCGAGCACCTGAAGATCGGCCAGCAATGCCTGATATCGCCGCGCTTTCCCCGCCTGCCGTTGGAGCGAGCCGATCTGGCGTTTCACCTCTTTAATGATATCGCCAATTCGAAGAAGATTTGCTTCGGTTGCTTCCAGCTTGCGGAGCGCTTCGCGTTTTTGCGTTTTGTACTTGGTGATGCCGGCCGCTTCTTCGAAAACGGTGCGACGATCTTCCGGACGCGAACTGAGAATCAAATCGATCTTGCCCTGCTCCATGATGGAGTAGGCGCTGCGTCCAACGCCCGTGTCGGCAAAGAGGCTTTGAATGTCACGCAAACGGCACGGCGTCTTGTTCAAGAGATATTCGGAATTTCCGTCGCGATAAACGCGCCGCGTCACTCGAACATCGTGCCAGTCCACGCCGAGATCGCTCCCGCAATTCGTGAACGTCAGTGAAACCTCGCCGAAGCCGACCGGCTTGCGCGTTTCGGTTCCGTTGAAAATGACGTCTGCCATTTCACCGCCGCGCAATGCTTTGGCCGATTGTTCCCCGAGGACCCAGCGCACCGCATCGAGCACATTGGATTTTCCGCAGCCATTCGGCCCGACGATGGCAGTGACGCCTTCGTGAAATTCGAAGACAGTCTTGTCCGCGAACGATTTGAAGCCGATGAGTTCGAGCGATTGAAGATGCATGAAAGGAAGATGACCGGAGCAGAAGCAATCTAACCTCTAAAGCGGCGCTCTTGGCAAGTGAATTTCCACTAAATGTCGGGGCGAGCGGTTGCGATCTCCACCATATGTGGTGCAAGGCCTCGCGGCTACTTCTTCGGAGCTAACGCGATTCGCACTAGATAAATAACCGAAGCGGTCGCCAGCACGACTCCGGTGACGACGAATTCGCGCAAAGTAGCGTGCACCAGAATCCAGATGATCGCGGCGACGGAAATCGCCGGGATTAGTTTAGCGCCAGGAAAATCAAACGGCGGTCCATCTGACCGCACGTTTCGCCGGATTAGTTCCCACGCTGCTACACAGCAGAGCAGATATGCGAACAGAACCGCGACGTTCGCCATGACCGCGAGCGCCTCGAAAGTGGAAGTGAGCGAAAAGCCGAAGGCGATAAGCGCATAGGCGATGATCGCGACATCGGGCGAGCGGTAGCGCGGATGAAGATGCGCGAAGATCTTCGGGAGGATGCCGTCTCGCGCCAAGGCAAAGAAATATCGTGGCGATCCGAGAATGTCGCTGGCGACAAAACCGAAGGCCGAAATGGTCGCGCCGCCGAGAAGCACGGTCCGACCCAAACTTCCGAACGTGCGACCGGCCGCTTCTGCGAGTGGTGCGGTGGGATAGTTGCTCAGCTGCGGGCCAAGAATGCCTTGCGCGACCAACTGGATCGCGATGTAGAGGAGCGTGGTTATGACGAGTGCTGTGTAGATTGCTCGCGGCACGGTCCGGCTTGGATTTTTGACTTCTCCGCTTGGGACCAGCGCGACCTCGATTCCCACAAACGCAAACATTAGAAGCAGAACCGTTCCGCCGATCGCGTCGCTGGTCGGCCATCCCGGCCAGGCAATGGCCGAAGGTTGAATGAAGAAGATGCCAATGGCGACGAAGGCGACGAGCGGAATGAGCTTGGCGACGGTCACGACCGCCACCGCGCGGCCGCCGGCTCGAACGCCGCGCACATTGATTCCGGCGAGCAGCGCGTAAATGATGAACATCAAAGCGCCTCGACCGAGTGGTGCATTCAGTGCCGGAACCAACTCGGCTACGCTGCCAGCGAAGAGCGTGACTACTCCCGCCACGCTTAAGACCGCGCTCAGGTAGAGGAGCACCGCGGTCAGGAATCCGATGTAGCGCCCGAATGCCACTTCGACGTAGGCATAGAGTCCGCCTGTGAGCGAGACGCGGCTGCCGGCGAGGGCGAAACAGGTCACGAACAACGCCATCGCCACCGCGCAGATAGCGAAGGCGATAGGCGCCGCCGCGCCAAGCTTGAGCGCAACCGCCGCCGGCAACGCGAAGATCCCCGCGCCGATCGTGGTGTTGACGATGTTGGCGGTGAGTCCGGGAACACCGAGCGCGCGGATCAGTTTTTCTTCCTGCTCTTTCGCCGGTTCCGCGGGCATGCGGGAGGGTCAATCAGCGCGCAGCGCGGCGCAACGCGCAATTCGCGAGCAAAACCAAAAAAATTGGTTTAACATCTTCAACCATGCGCGCCAGTCATCTCGAAGACTATTATTCTTTTCTGCGTTTCCCGAGTGTTTCAACTGATGCCCAATATGCCGGGAAGGTCACAGCCTGCGCCGAATGGCTGGTGAAGAAATTGAGCGACATCGGGCTCGAGACAAAGCTTGTTCCCACCCCGGGCCATCCGGTGATCTGGGCGAAGAACAAGCACCAACCCGGCCGCCGCACTGTCATGATTTACGGGCATTACGACGTGCAGCCGCCCGATCCGCTCGACCTGTGGGATTCGCCGCCATTCGAGCCGATCCTAAAGGACGGCTACGTTTTTGCTCGCGGCGCGACCGATAATAAGGGGCAGATTCTCTCGCACATTCTCGGGGTTCAGGAGGCGCTCGAGCAACATGGCGATCTCCCGGTCAACCTGCATTTCGTGATCGAGGGCGAGGAAGAAATCGGCAGCGGCAACCTCGGAGATTTTCTCTCGGAAAATAAGGAGGCGTTACGTTGCGACGTCGCAGTCGTTTCCGATACCGGAATGGTAAAGCGTGGTGTGCCCACCTTGAGTTACGGCTTGCGCGGTGTCACTGCACTCGAGGTCAAGGTGACCGGGGCGAAGATTGATTTGCACTCAGGGGTGTTCGGCGGCTCGGTGGCGAATCCAATCACAGCGCTGGTGCGCTTGCTCGCGACCTTGCATGACGACAAGGGTCACGTCGCGATCGAGGGATTCTACGACAAGGTGAAACCGCTGGAAGATTGGGAGCGGAAAGCCTGGCGCGAATTGCCCCTCAATGGGGACGAGGAAATCCTGAAGGAAACCGGCGCGCCGGCTCTTTTTGGCGAAGAGGGCTACAACACGCTCGAACGACTCTGGGGACGGCCGACCGCGGAGATCAATGGCATCGGTGGCGGCTATCAAGGTGTGGGAACCAAAACCGTGATCGCGAGTCACGCGATGGCCAAGCTCACATTCCGGCTCGTGCCGGATCAACAGGGCGACGAGATCCTGAACCTTGCTACCCGACATCTGGAAAAGCATTTACCCCCCGGGGTGACGATGGAGATTACGCGGGGTCACAGCGGACCCTGGTATTTGACCGATCCTCATTCTCCCGTCGGGCAAGCCGCACAGCGCGCGTTGCGCGAGGCGTTCGGCAAAGATCCCGCGCTCATCCGCGAGGGAGGCAGCATCCCGATCGTCTCGCAATTCCGCACCATTCTCGGAGTCGAGACGCTTCTGCTTGGTCTCGCGCTGCCGGATTGTCGCGCGCATTCGCCGAACGAGAACTTCCCGCTCGAGAACATGGATGCCGGCATTCGCTTGAACAAAGCTGTTCTGGCGGAGCTCGCGAAGAGGTAAGTTCGGACAACGGAGCCGCGCAAGCTTGCTTGTCATCCCGAGCCGCGCAGACGGCGAGGGACCTCACAATCGCTGATCGATTTCCGGGTAGCCAGCAGCAATGCCACGCGGTTTAGTGGTTGAACGCTTTCTTTTGCGGTGGCGTCAAATTTTTGCGTGAGGTCCCTCGCCGTCTGCGCGGCTCGGGATGACAACACGTTGCGTAGCGCGTTATTCATCACCCGCGCTTGTGCTACTTTCTCGCTCCATGCGACGAGTGAGAAGAATTGCCGGCACTCTTTTCGTGATCGCAATGCTTTTTGGCGTCGCCGAGCGGGCGCAGGCCGAGGAATCGTTAGGTAACAAAATCACGAAAATCTTCGCGCCGACGCCAACTCCGACGCCGCGGAAGCATCGCAAGAGTTCAACCACGCCGAAGAAAAAAGAGGACGCGGAAAAATCGCCTGATCCAAAGCCGTCGGCGACTCTGGAGAAATCTCCGTCACCCTCGTCGAAGAAGAAAAAGGCTTCCGGAAGTTCCACTCCCGCAGAGAAAACGGAGTCGAGCGCATCCGCTTCGCCGAAGAAAAAGCGGAAATCTTCGCCGACGCCCACACCAGAATCCTCGCCGAGGTCTTCTCCGAAGAAGAAACACAAACCTTCGCTATCACCAACCCCGACGCCGGTGGAATCTCCGGTGCCCTCTTCGAGCCCGACCGCAACACCTGGAGCAAGCGAATCCAACGGCGCCACTCCGTCACCTTCTCCATCCGCGAAGAGAAAAGGAGCACCGGCCACCATCGCGGCCAAGGACATATCAGGCTATGAAAACCACCCGCCAAACGTCCGCAAGATTATGGACACGGCGCTCGAGCTGACCACGCGGAATCTCGATTACAAGTACGGCTCTGCCGATCCCGCCAATGGCGGAATGGATTGTTCTGGCTTCGTCTTTTACGTGCTGACGCAGAATGGTGTTCGTGACGTGCCGCGTGATTCGAGCCAGCAATATGTCTGGTTGCGCAAAGCGGGATATTTTAGAGCGGTTAACAGCCGCCAGGAGGATACCTTTGAACTCGATGAACTTGTCCCCGGCGATCTTCTTTTCTGGACAGGGACCTATAGCATAGAGCGCGATCCGCCGATCACCCATGCGATGATTTATCTCGGTCGCGAAAAGGGAACGAATCAACGCATCATGGTGGGCGCCAGTGACGGCCGATCTTACAAAGGCGAATCGCGTTACGGCGTAAGCGTTTTCGATTTCAAGATCCCTCGCCCTGGCAAAACCGAGGAGGGCAGGATGAGCCCGTCATTCATCGGTTATGGCCACATTCCGGGGCTCTAAGACGTGGAGGCGCTCGCCGCAGCGGGCGCCTCCACATCATCGCTCGTTAGGCGTCGGCGACATGAGTGGTGTGGGCGATGGGTCCGCGCTGCTCCCTGGCAGGTGACTCACCCTCATGTCCCGGTGATGTTTGATCGAAACTCCGATAACGAGAGCGAGCATAACGAAAATCACGAGGCGCTGCTCGCCTGGTGTGAGAACAAACATCGCGAACAGCCGCTTCATCTTGTCGCGTAGGGAATCGGATCCTTCCGTCCAGCTGAGCGGAAACCTTCCAGCCTGATCCGGCACGAATCGCATACGCCGCAGGCCAGAAGATCCGTCGTCGGATCGTAGCAACTGTGCGTCAGAGAAAAATCGACGTCGAGCTCGATCCCTTTCTCGATAATTTGCGCTTTAGACATCGCGAGGAGCGGCGCGTGGATGTGGAACCGCGCGCCTTCGACACCGGCTTTCGTCGCAAGACCTGCCAAATCTTCAAACGCTGCGATAAAAGCGGGCCGACAATCGGGATACCCGCTGTAATCGATCGCATTCGCTCCAATGAAAATATCGATGGCTCCGAGGACTTCGCACCAGGCCAGCGCGTACGAGAGGAAAATGGTGTTCCGCGCTGGAACGTAGGTGATCGGAATGTCGCTCATATTCTTTCCGTCCTGGTTTTTCGGCACCGGAATTTCATCCGTTAGCGCCGATCCGCCGAAAATGCGCAGATCGATGCCGGCGATCCGATGTTCGCGGGCGCCGAGAGACGCCGCCACGCGCTCCGCCGCGAGCGTCTCGATATTGTGTCGCTGCCCATAATCGAACGACAGCGCGTAGGGCTCGAATCCTTCCCGAACGCAGATGGCGAGCGTCGTTGCCGAATCAAGCCCTCCACTCAGAAGCACGACCGCGCGTTTCATCGCCTGGTGGGTCGATTCGCATCGGGAAATTCGGCGCGGATTGTGAGGGCGATCCCACCGCGAGCGGAGAATTCCGCGGTCACCGCCGCTTCACGCGGCGAGCAAGCGCGCACGAAATCATCGAGAATCCGGTTCGTGACCGTCTCGTTGAAAGCGTGCTCGTTGCGGTAGGAAGCCAGGTAGAACTTTAGCGACTTGCTCTCGACGCAAAGTCCATCCGGCACGTATTCGATGGTGATTTGTGCGAAATCCATCTGGCCGGTGACCGGGCAGAGCGAAGTGAAGTCGGCTGTTTCGAAACGAATGCGGTACTGTCGCCGCGCGGGATTTGGAAACGTCTCGAGCCGAGCCTCTGCCGGTGACGAAGGCAATCGCGCTTCGCTCTTGCCGAGTAACGTCAGTCCCGCAGCTTTCTTTCGTTTTGCCACGCTCACATTAAACGCGTTCGCAATTGCAGCTTCAATCGCTTTCGATCACGAGCAGGAGCGCGGGCACGATTACGAAGGACCCACTCAATCCGGCTGGCGCAACATCGGGTTGGCGAGGGCCCGCTCGCGGTCGCCCGGCTTGTTGTAGTTCCAATAATCGACTTTCAGATTGCGCTTCAATTTCAAGTGGCTGCCGTCGGCCACATTCCATTCGCGAAGCAGGTAGGGACCGTCGCGATCCAGAATAAAATGGTCGACACCTGCGGCGTGCTCAACGGAAACGTCGATTGTTTTCTCGGTCGACTTGAATGAAATCTTCGCCGGCTTGAACGCTATGTTGTCTTTCTTCGAGTTGATGGTCGACCCAGCCAACTGCACCTCGAATTCTCCAGCGGGTTTGGAAAAATCAATCGTTCGCGCTAGCCAGGGCAGCTCGTCGTAAAAGTAACCGTTCGCGGGCTGAGCGATGTTCTCTTTTCCTTCCGCCATCCCATCCCAATAGGTGTGGTATTCGTAGCTGAGTTGATCGTCGTTGCGGCGCGCTTCCTTATAAGTGTTGCCGCAGCTGTCACTGCTCGTGAGCGAAAACTTCAGGAGCTTCGCGTTGTCCACCCGCCAGAAACTCGAGTGCATTTGCTGGTAGACGTAGAGGCCCGTTGGCACGCGGAGGATCTGATTGAGTTTCAAGACCGCGATCGTGTCGGGCCGCGGCGGACCTTCCGGCTTGACGAATTGTTTCGGGTCGAACGGCTCGCGCACGAGAATGTGCAGGACTTCGCATGGGCGCGGAATGCCCTCGCGGGCGATCTGCGCATCGTAGATGTTGAACTCGGCTTTGCCGTCGTTCCAGTAGCTGTTGTTTTGCAGCAAGGCGGAGGTGAATTGCGCGGCAGCAATCTTCGCGCAGAGAAAGAGCGCGAAACAGGCGACACAGACCGATCTAACCATCGCCGAGCCTACACCAACGTCTCTAGGAAAGGAATTCTTCGCAGGGTTCAATCTTCGTCATTCGGAGCCGTCCTTGTCATTCCGAGCGAAGTCGAGGAATCTTCCGCTGTGAGAGACTCTAGCAATCCTGTTAGCGAACCGCCGTGCGGCGGAGTTGAGCAAGCCGGTGTTATCGATTTTTTCGCGTTCGATCAAAAAACCGATGAAATCCTTCTCGCGATGCGTGAGTCGCGACCGTGGGACGGCTCCGACGAGCGACTGCATGAGCTACAGGAAAAATTCAACGCTTACGTCTCCTTCCTGCTCGATGGCGAAATGATCGCGGCGCATCCGGAGCTCGCCGGAAAAACGGCGCGCATCGAGCTGCGCTGCGACCACATGCCGGACGACCGCGCTCTCGCGTTGCTGAATTTGATCCATGACCAGATCGTGCTTCAGGAAATTAAGATGGAAGTGGTCGTCGCAGAGCGCGGATGTGGCGACGGTTGCTCGTGTCACGAGAGTTGACTCGGGATGACAGCTCCGACAGCGAAATCACGCCAGCTCAGTACGTCAGGAACGAAACGACCGGAATCGACGTCAGCTTTTCGCGACCGTGTAAGAATTCCAATTCGATCAGGAACTGCGCTTCAATAAGAACTCCGCCGACTTTCTTGATCAGCGTGGCGGCTGAGGCGGACGTGCCGCCCGTCGCGAGAAGATCGTCGATCAGAACAATTTTTTCCCCGCGCTCAATGGCATCGACGTGCAGCTCCATCTCGGCCTCGCCATACTCGAGTGAGTATTTCGCGCTTTCGGTTTTGTAGGGTAGGCGGCCTTTCTTTCGAAGCGGCACAAAACCAACCCCTAGCTCATAGGCGACTGCGGAGCCAAAGAGAAATCCGCGAGCATCGATTCCGACAATCTTGTCGATTTCCTTGCCGCGACATTGCTCGAGAAAGACATCGATCGATGCTCGAAAAAGCTTTCCGCTGCTCAGGATGGGCGTGATGTCCTTGAAGACGATGCCCGCCTTCGGAAAATCGGGCACGTCGCGCACCGCGGCGCGAAGCTGATCAATCGCGTCGGAAGCCATGGCGCGACGCTACTGTCTTGCCCGCAAAGGTCAACGTCAGCGCCCGCGCCGCGAGATCGAAGTTATCGCAGGTTTGCCAAGGGGAGCCCCTGTCTTTACACTGGGCACTCGCGATGGACCGTCCACTTTTGATTGCCTCGACGCTTTGCTATCTCACGGCGGTCGCGCGCACCGTGTTCGCGGTGCGCGCTCGGATCGCGCTTCATGGGAGATTCAATTTTTTCGCGATCGGCGCCGGTTTTCTTTTCCAGACGGCATTTCTCTCGGTGCGCGGTCATTCGCTTGGCCGATGCCCGCTGACAAATTTATTCGAAGTATTCGTCTTTCTCGCCTGGTCGGTCGCGCTTATCTACCTGATGGTCGGACCCACCTATCGGCTTTCGCTCATGGGCGCGTTCACCGCGCCGTTGGTTTTCGTTCTGCAAACGTTCGCCCTTCTCGCGCCGATCGATGTTCCGCACCGGGTCCGACTCTCCGCGAATCCCTGGTTGGAATTTCACGCTTCGATTTCGATGATTGCTTATGGCGCCTTCGCTCTCTCGTGCGTGGCCGGCCTGATGTACCTCGTGCAGGAACGCCAGCTCAAGACGCATCAATTGCATTCGATCTTTTACCATCTTCCGCCACTGACCAACCTGTTCGCCGCGCTCACGCGCCTGCTCTGGCTTGGTTTTGCCCTTTATACCGCCGGCCTCGTCAGCGGATTTTTTACCGGCGGACCCTTGCCGCGGGTGAAGATGATTTGTGCTTTTGGCGTATGGCTTTTTTATGGCGCGATTCTGCAGGGCCGGCACCTTCGTTGGTTTGCTCCGAAACGTGTGGCCGCGCTTTGCGTGCTGGCGTTCAGCGCGGCGATCTCAGTCTTGTGGGCCATCAATTTCGTCTCGCAGAACCACCCGATGTAATGAACCTGTTCTGCGTTGGAATCAGCCATCACACCGCGAAGGTGGAGACGCGCGAGCGCTACGCCGCGCAGCAATCGGAGCACGACCTCCGAGCGGAGAGCGGCTGTACGGAGGCGCTCATGCTGGCGACTTGCAATCGCGTGGAAGTATACGGTTCTGCCGTCGTCCCCGTTGCCACGGAACAAATCGCTCGTTGGCTCGCGCGCGGGGTCGCGGGAACACTCGAGGACGCCAGCGCATTCTACCGCTACGAAGGAGAGGAATGTGTGCGGCATCTTTTTCGCGTGGCTGCGGGGCTGGATTCCATGGTGATCGGCGAAACGGACATCCTCGGCCAGGTAAAAAAAGCCTACGCGAATGCACGAGAATCGCGTAGCGTCGGGCCTCTCTTGCATCGCCTTTTCCAACGCGCCTTTCGAGTGGCGAAGCAGGTGCGAAGTCGAACGGAGATTACGCGCGGAGCCGTCTCCATTGGATCGGTCGCGGTCGATCTGGCGGTGAAGATATTCGGCGATCTGCGCGATCGAAAAGTGCTCATCCTCGGCGCGGGCGACACGAGCGAGCGCACCGCGCGAGCGTTGAGTTCGCGTGGTGTCACCGACATTCGAGTGAGCAACCGATCGTTCGAGCGTGCGGAAACTCTAGCGGCGCTCGTCCGTGGCCGCGCGGTCTCCTTCCACGAGTGGGCGCTTCAGTGCCGAGAGATCGACATCGTGATTTCGTCGACGTCAGCCGATGAGCCGCTGCTAACGCCAGATATTTTGTCGCCGCTCATTCGAGAGCGTTCGGACCAACCGCTTTTCATCATCGATATCGCGGTGCCGCGCGACGTCGCGCCCGAAGTGAATGAAATGGAAGGCGTTTATCTTTACGATATCGATTCGCTGCAATCGATCGCTGAGCAATCACTCGCGCTCCGGCGCCAGCAAATCGCGGCGGGCGAGGGGATCATCGCGGAACACGTTTCGGATTTTCGCGCGTGGTTCGGACGCGCAAGCAACGAACCGTTGCCGGTAGGTCCGCGCGTTTTGGATGAAGCCGCGCTACGCACTTCCGAACTGTAGCGACGCGCTATGAGCGCCGACCCTTCGCGGAAGATCATTCTGGGGTCGCGCGGCAGCGAACTCGCCCGCGCGCAAACGGCCATGGTGGCGACAGCGTTGCAGCACGCGTGGCCGGCGCTCGAGATCAAGCTCGAGATTATCAAGACTCGTGGAGATGAGCGGAGCCCGGAGGCCATCGAGCCCATCGATCCGCGCGCGGGCCGCAAAGGGCTTTTCACTGGTGAAGTCGAGCGCGTTCTGGCGGCAGGTGGGATCGACATTGCCGTCCACAGCGCGAAAGATTTGCCGAGTGACGCAATGCTGGGATTGGAATTGCGCGCATTACCGCGGGCGCCAGTCGATGACGTTTTGATCCGCAAAACTGCGGGCGCTTTGGCCTCTCTTCGCCAGAAGGCGATTATTGCGACCGGCAGTGTGCGACGGCAGCATCAGCTCCGATGCAAACGTCCCGACATCGAAGTCCTCGATCTTCGCGGAAATGTGCCGACGCGTTTGCGCAAACTGATGACGAACGAGTGGGACTCAATCGTGCTCGCACGTGCGGGCATCGAGCGATTGGGCTACAATTTGTCCACTGGTTATTTCGATTTTGAAGGTGCGTTGCTTCATGTTGAAATCTTGTCGCGCGATGAATTTGTTCCAGCTGGCGGGCAGGGTGTGATCGCGATGCAGCTGCGAAGCGGTGACGAAAAAACGGAGGCGATCGTGGATGCTGTGAACGACGCCGATACACTTTTATGTTTGCGGGCAGAACGCGAGTTTTTGCGACGCTTGCAAGGTGACTGTCAATCGCCAGTTGGCGTTCTGGCTACAATCGAAAACAACGAAATGACCCTTCGCGCGCAGGTTTTCGAGGAGGGGAACGCAACACCGAAGACCGGAAAGGTGCGATTGTCATTGTGCACGCAAGAACCAGAAAAGGTCGCGGAAGCCTTGTATTGTCGGATGTATGGCCGCGAAAACTAAAACTGGGAAATGTTTCCTGGTTGGCGCTGGGCCGGGCGATCTCGGTCTGGTCACGTTGCGCGCGAAGGAATGCATCGAGCAGGCCGGCGTGATTGTTTACGATTACCTTTCCAATCCGGAGATGTTGAAATGGGCGCCGGAAACCGCCGAGATCATCTATGCCGGAAAAAGGGCGGGTGCGCACACGCTGACGCAGGATGAAATCAACGCGCTTTTGATCGAGAAGGCGCGTGCGGGGAAACAAGTTGTTCGGTTAAAGGGCGGGGATCCATTTGTGTTCGGGCGCGGCGCCGAAGAAGCGCAAATGCTCGCGGCGGCGCACGTGCCGTTCGTCGTCGTTCCCGGAATTACATCGGCGATTGCCGGGCCGGCCTACGCCGGAATTCCGGTCACACATCGCGGAAAGAATTCACACGTCACTTTTTTCACCGGGCACGAGAATCCAGAGAAATCGGAAACCTCAATCGACTTCCGGGCGCTCGCGCAACTCGGGGGCACCCAGGTGATGTTGATGGGCGTCGAACGAATTGAATCGATCGCGCGCGAAATGCTGGCGAATGGAATGCGGAGTGATATGCCGGTCGCTCTCATTCGTTGGGCAACGACGGGTCGGCAGGAGACGCTGGTAGGCAATTTAGGAAACATCGCGGAGCGCGTCGCGGAGAAAGAGTTCGCCGCACCCGCAGTCGCCGTTTTCGGGGACGTCGTCACAATGCGCGACGAGTTGAATTGGTTTGAACATCAGTCGCTTTCGGGCAAGCGGATCGTGGTCACCCGCAGCCGGGCGCAAGCGGGCGTCTTAAGCGAACAATTACGCGCTCTCGGCGCCGATGTGATCGAGTTGCCCACAATCCGGATCGAACCGCCGAGTGACCTACGCGCGTTCGCGGAACTCGTGCAGGATGCTCACGCTTATGACTGGATTGTGTTCACCAGTCCGAATGGGGTGACGGCTTTTTTCGATCTGTTCTACAAACTCTACGACGACACGCGTGAGCTCGGCGGCGCGCGCATTGCCGCGATCGGTCCAGCGACCGCGCAGCGGATCAAGGATTTTCATCTGAAGGTCGATCTGCAACCGGAGGAATTCGTCGCGGAATCGATCGTGCGTGAGTTCCGCAAACAGGGGGGCGTGGAAAATTTGCGCATTCTTCTGGCGCGGGCGGAAAAGGCGCGGGATTTGCTACCTAAGGAGCTCTCGGCTTTGGGAGCTATTGTGGACGAAGGTTTCGCCTACCGCACGGTCCCCGAAACGCGCGACGATAGTGGAGCGCGCCGACGGTTATTGGAGGAGGGCGCGGATCTGATCACTTTTACCAGCTCATCGACGGTCGAAAACTTCCTCGCGCTTGGCCTCTCGTGGCCGGAGAAAATGCAGGTCGCCAGCATCGGGCCGGTGACTTCAAAGACTGCGCGTGATCGCGGGTTGACCGTCGCTGTCGAAGCGCGACGACATGACATCCCTGGCTTGGTCGACGCTGTCTGCAAATTTTTTCTTGGCAAAATTGACGACGAAAGACGCTGATGGAAATCAAGATCACTGACGAATTTACATCGGCCATGCAGCAGTTGAGCGCCGAGGCTGAGAAAGCGCTTCCGGAGAATGCATGGAAGGACGGCAACAACAGCGAGCAGTTCGGCCAGATTCTGCGGGAATTCGGCGGCCTGAACGGACGCTTGCAAAGTCTCGAAGAGAAGGTAGCCAGCCGGCTCGGAACAACCGGGGACGCGGAGCAAACGGATTTCGCCGAGCAATTTCGGAAAATGGACGAACATATGATTGCGCTCCGCAACACAGAGAGCGTTAACCAACGACTCTTCGATTCGTTGCATCAAGAGTTGATAAAATATCGAGACAATTTCCTGTATGAATCGCTGCAGAAACCGTTCATTCGCGACCTGCTGATCTTGTTCGATGACTTGAGCGCCCTTTCCTCGCAGCTCCAAACTGCGGTGGAAGCGGGCGAAACCAAGCGCGGAAAGCTTGTGCAA
The DNA here is from genome assembly GCA_003169695.1 of Spartobacteria bacterium. Classification (GTDB taxonomy): domain Bacteria; phylum Verrucomicrobiota; class Verrucomicrobiia; order Chthoniobacterales; family UBA10450; genus AV80. The sequence continues at coordinate 82,504 of PNAS01000017.1, read as the reverse complement.
TGGCGCGATAATCTCGAGAACGCAATCCATTCTCTGACCGAGATCCTGCACCGGATGGAGGTCAGCGAAATCGAGCCAAAGGAGATGGTGGACCGTGCGTTTCATCGCGTGGTGAGTTACGAGCCCTCGGATTTTGCGGAAGACGAAGGGCGAATCGTAATGCGCGTAAAACGCGGTTTCCTGTGGCGGGATCAAATTTTGCGGCCCGAAGAAGTGGTCGCGAAACGCTTTGGGTAGGCGGCGAAACGCTCATCTTATTCGCCTCGGAAAGCCGCCCTAATTGGTGGCCGGCGCAGGCATGGAAATTGCACCTGTACAAGGTGCGGAATCATCTCTCACTTACCCCATAAACATGACAGGAAGAAAAGCAATCGGAATTGATCTTGGCACCACGTTTTGCGCTGTCTCGCACATCGACATGTACGGCAAGCCGCAGATTATCCCAAACTCGGAGAGCGAACGTATCACGCCGTCTGTCATTCTCTTCGATGGTGCCAGCGTGATCGTCGGCACACTCGCGAAGAACAATTCCGTGGCCGAAGCGGAACGGATTGTTGATTTCGTGAAACGTGAAATGGGCAAGCCGAAGGAGCAATTTCATCGCGAATTCAACGGGAAGATCTATTCGGCCGAGGAGTTATCGGCGCTGATTCTGCGAAAGCTAAAAGCTGACGCAGAGAAATATCTGAAAGAGCCGGTCACGGATGCTGTGATCACCGTTCCAGCCTATTTCAACGACGCCGAGCGCACGGCCACGATCACCGCGGGTCAACTCGCGGGGCTTAACGTTCTGCAAATTATCAATGAGCCGACCGCTGCGGCCGTAGCGTATGGCCTCGATAAACTCAATGAGGATCAGACTGTTTTCGTTTTCGACCTCGGCGGCGGAACGTTCGACGTCACGATTATGCGAATCCAGGGGCAGGGGATCGAGATGCTCGCGACGAATGGCGACCATCGTCTGGGCGGCAAGGATTGGGACGATGTGATCGTCAATCATGTCGCGGAGGAATTCGATCGAGCCCACGGCGAGAATCCGCTGCTCGATCTGCAAAGTTATCAGGATCTGCAAAGCCGTGCGCTGGCGGCAAAGATTCAGCTCTCGAGCCGGCCGCGCACCGCGATCGTGCACAATCACAATGGAAAAAGCGTAAAGATCGAGCTGACTCGGGAAGAATTCGAACTCAAGACCCGGCATCTCGTGGAGAAGTGCAAAACGATTTGCGAAATGGTTTTGCAGGAAGCGAAAATGAACTGGAGCGATATAGACAAGGTCCTTCTCGTAGGTGGGATGACGCGGATGCCAATGGTCCGCGAAATGATTTCGCAGCTTTCATCCGTTCCGGTGGTGGATGATGTGAATCCCGACGAAGCAGTCGCGGTGGGCGCAGCTATTCAGGCGATCTTGTCTTTACTGCGCGAAGAAGAAGTCTCCGGCGTGAAGACGCTGTCGGAAAACACGCGGCAACAGTTTTCCTCGCGCGAGGGCGGTCTAATCCAGGTGACCAACATTACGTCACACACGCTCGGCGTGGTGCTTTGGGATGAAGGACACCTCGAGGAATACGTTTTCCCCATGATTCGAAAAATGACGCCCATGCCGGCGACGGCTAAGAACTCGTTCGGCACGGCCAGCGCGAATATGCCGCGCGTCGTCGTGCGGATCGTGGAAGGCGAGAGCACATTGCCTGCGGAATGCACACCGCTCGGTCTCTGCGATGTCGAGCTGCCGGCATTTTTGCCCAAGGGTTCGCCCGTGGAGCTGACCTACGAGTATAATGGCAATCAGGTTCTCGAGGTGTCGGTGAATGCTTGCGGCAACCAGGCGAAGGTGACGATCGAACGCAACACCGGCCTCGCGCCGGACGAAGTCGAGCGCGCCACGGCGGGACTGGGCGCCATCGTGGTCGCGTGAGATGATGCAATGCGAGGGCCACTTCCCCATGCCGCTTCCGGACGATCCGCAGAAGTGGGACGGCTGGAGCAAATACAAGTCGCCGAATTTCTACGAGCGGCTCTGTCTTGATCCGCGCGCGAATCCGAGCAACGAAATCATCGAGGAGCATTGCCGTGAATTGATGCGGTGGTGGCAGAAAAAACTGCCGTTAAAGAATCAGCCGAGCAATCCGCTTGCGCAATTGTTGCGACCTGGACTCGACGAGTCGTCGCGCTACTTGACCGAGGCCCGCGTCGAGCTGCTCGATCCGGCTCGCCGCCGGCAAGTGGATTCCGAGCTGGCTGCGCAAGCGAACGAACAAGCGGTCATCGAATTCCACAAATATCTGACTTTTGCACTCGCCAATGGAGTCTTGACTGCGGAGGAAGAGAAAAGCCTTCATCGATTTGGGACCGAACACGGCCTGACGGAGGAGCAGATTGTGGCCTATGTCGAGGCGGAGTTGAAAGACAGCGGCGCGGAGCGGGTCGCAGCAAATGCGGCACCGTTGCCAACTCCTCCAATTTCGACCGAAGCCAATAGGGAAGCGAGAGCGCGCAGGCAAAAGGCTTTGGATCCGAAGGAGGATTTTCTCCGAATGCTTCGGCTCAGCGGCCTCGATAGCGACGGAATGGCGGACGAAACGCGAGATGCGTTCGTTAACATGGCGGAAAATCTTGGCATAGAGGTCGATGAAGCGGAGGAACTAGTCGATCTCTACCTCGATGAAGCCGATAAGATGTCGGATCCAGACACACTACTGCCGCCTCGTGTTACTGTGGTCGAGCCGGCGGCTAAGCCGGCGACCGAGACCAGCGCGTCCACGACCTCACCGGCGCCTCCGGTTCCTGAGACAGACCGCACCCGACTCGCGAATTATGTCAATTCAGTTGATTCCCAGATGCTATTCGTCCCCTCCGGTGAATTTCTCATGGGCAGCGAGGCAATCGATTCCCTGCCGAACGAGCGGCCGCTCACCAAGGTGACATTGAGCAGGTTTTACATGTCGCGATTCCTTATCACGAACGCTGAGTATGAGCAGTTTGACCCGAGTCACGCGCGGAAGCGCGCCCCGGGAGCCGGTGACCGTCATCCAGTGGTCTACGTCAGCAGTCTGGAAGCGATCAAATTCTGCCAATCACTTTCGACGCGTGAGCGGAAGAGATACCGTCTGCCAACTGAAGCGGAATGGGAGTATGCGGCCCGCGGCGCCGATGGCCGGAAATATCCATGGGGAAATCATGATGGGCGCGGGGATCTCGCAAATTTCGCAGATCGAAACACGGTTTTCGCCTGGAGCGATCGGGAGATCGATGACGGCTACCCGGAGAGTTCACCCGTGGGCGCTTTTCCCTTCGGAGCGAGCCCGTTCGGCATCGAAGATATGGCAGGAAATGTCTGGGAGTGGTGCCTGGATTATCTGGAACCGTATCGCGGCGCCCCGAAAGTAAATCCGCGTGGACCGACAAATGGAGCCAAGCGTGTTTATCGAGGTGGCAGTTGGAAGTCGCGCTTCAATAGCCTGCGAGCGACCGCTCGCAACTCCAATGTGCCGAACTATTTTTGCAACGATCTCGGATTCCGAATCGTGTGTGAATGCGACTGATTCTATAACGGCGGTATACGAACCGCTGGGCGCGCGAAAATTGGAAATCGCACCGCCCCTTTTGCCATCCCGAGCGAGGCGAGTCGTGCGCCAAGCACCAGCACTTCAGCAGCTTACGATGGATTAAAACGGAACTTCGTTCGTCCCCGCTTCGCGTTCGCTTTGGCTTTGCGCCGGCTCTTTTGGTTCGGTGTTTCAAACGCCCGCAAGCGACGGACCTCTTCAAGGATCCCTTCGGCGTCCAGCTTGTTCTTCAGTCGCTTTAACGCCCGGTCGACCGGCTCACCTTTGCGAACGATAACTTCTGGCATGGTTGTCTCCTCGATTTGAAAAATGTTCCGGCTCGACCGGTGAAGCCGAGCCTACTCGGGTGGACGAGGGGCGTCAACTATTGTGAATAACTTTCGTTTTGGGGTGCCCAGCTGAAAGGAATTGTAGGGCGGGGGTGCCGCCCGCCGCCGGAGGCCGGCTCGGGTTGACATTCGATTTTGCCTACGAGCGGGCCGGTCCAGTGGCCGCCGCCTTTTGAGTGACATCCCGCCGTAGAGTCGAGGCGCGGCCGCGGCGCGCGCGCGTCCACCAGAGCACAATGGGCGCGGCGATGAAAATCGAGGAATACGTTCCGATGATGACGCCGATTACAAAGGAAAAAGCGAAATCGTTGAGCACCGGGCCCCCAAAGAAGTACAGCGCCAGCACAGTCAGGAGCACCGTGCCGCCCGTGAGAATCGTGCGCGACAGCGTTTCATTGATGGAAGTATTCATGATCTCGGCCACCGAACTGGGGCCGAGCCGGTCACGCAGACCACTTCGAATCCGATCAAAGACAACGATTTTGTCGTTAATGGAATAGCCGGCGATGGTTAAAACTGCCGCAACCATGATCAGCGAAAGTTCCCGGCCGCTGAGCGCGAAAATACCGAGAGTGATGATCAAATCGTGCGTCAGGGCGAGGAGAGCGCCGACCGCGAATGAGGTTTCAAACCGCAAGCTGACATAAATAAAAATTCCCAGGATGCCAAGCGCGAGAGCGAGCGCGCTCTTGCTCGCCAGTTCCTTTCCGACAAGCGCCCCGACGTGGTCCGTTTGCTCAAACTTGAGACCGACACTCGGAAGAGCCTCGCTCAGGCGCGCCTTGATTTTGTCAGCCGTCCCCATGTCGCCTCGAATGCTGATGAGGTCGCGATTGGCGACGTGCTCCGATTGGATCACGCTATTTTGCAATCCGGTGTTGGCAAGCGCGGCGCGGATTTGGTCTGGCGTTAGTTTTTGGGCTGCGGAAAGGACGAGCAAATCACCCCCTTTGAAGTCGGCTCCCAGATTGCGTTCACCGCGGTTGACCAGGATGCCGATGCTTAAGATAACAAACGCGGCGGAGGTGAGAATGAACGGCCGGGCCTTGCCGAGGAAGTCAAAGCCCTTCGATCGAATAAGGTGAAGCATCGTGACGCGCTTCAGCAAATTGAAGGCAAACGCCCAGGAGAAGCAGGTATAGGTAATAAGCAGCGACGAAAACATCGACGCGACGATGCCGATGGTGAGAGTGAGGGCGAAGCCTTTGACTGGCCCGCTCGCCAGCCAAAAAAGAATGGCCGCGGTAAGAAATTGCGTAACATGCGCGTCGAAAATCGCGCTGAAAGCCTTGCGGTAGGATGTTTCGACCGCCGTCGTGAGAGTTTTTCCTTGTGCGATCTCATCGCGTAAGCGCTCGTAAATCAAAACATTCGCGTCCACGGCGATGCCGAGGCTGAGAATGAGGCCGGCGATGCCCGGAAGCGTGAGAACGCTTTGAAACATCGCCAGCGCGCCGACCACTATGATGCAGTTGATGAGCAGGGCGACGTTCGCGATGAAACCGACAAACCGGTAATAAATCAGCATGAAGACGACCACCAGCGCCAGGCCTGCGATGCCGGAATAAATGCCGCTCTTGATTGAGTCGCTCCCGAGGCTGGCAGAGACCTGTCGTTCCTCTTCGATGCTCACCGGTGTTTGCAGCGGATTTTCCAGCGCACTTGCCAGGCTACGCGCTTCCTGTTCCCCAAACTTTCCAGAAATGCGGGCGCTGCCCCCGTAAATGGGCTCCCTGATATTTGGCGCCGATTGAATCACCCCGTCGAGGACGACTGCGAAACGATGGTTCACATGCGCCTCGGTGATCTTGCCAAATAGTGTGGCGCCCTCGCTATCGAAATTGAGCGAGACTTCCCAGCCCTCGTTGCCGTAACCGGCGTGCGCCTCAGTAACGTGCTCGCCGCCGAGATCAGCTTTTTTCTTCACGAGCAACCGTTCGTCCTGGGGCTTCTTCCCCCCATCGGAATGCGGTCTGTAAATCTCGATCTTGTAATCCGGCGGGATCACTTCAGTCCCGGCATCGATGGCCTGGAGGCGCTGGCCATTATCGGGATAGACGATACGGAACTCGAGCTTGGCCACGCGCGATAGCTGCTGGCGCGCCTCTTGGATTTTCTCGGAGCTTAACCCCGGAATCTGCACCAGGATGCGATCGCTCCCTTGCGGTGTAATGATCGGTTCGCTTACGCCAAATTGATCGACGCGCTTGCGGATCGCCTCAATCGCTTGCTCCACCATCGGCTTGGTAATCTCCCTTTTCGATCCCTGCGCGTCCGCGATCGGTTCCAGCCGGATTAAGAAAGACGTCCCGCCTTGAAGATCCAGGCCGAGATGGATTTTGCCCGGGCGCACAACGTTGCCGTTTGCGTCTTTCTCGTCGAACGGCGGATAAGCGGACCAAAGGCAAAACCCTGTAATTGCGATCGTGAGGACCGTCCCAAGAATGCGCCGGAGGCGGTTGTTATCGGTAAAAAAATACCAGCCCAACAGGATCAGCAGAGCTAGTCCGATAAAAAACGTGAGCGAGGGACTCATAAAGAAAAGTGGAAAGCCGAAAGCGGAAAGCGGAAAGGCAAAAGTATCAGCATGTCAGCTTTCGGATTTCAAAACATTCGTCACGGCCGTTTTCTCCATTTCGAGCTTCACGTTGTCGGCGACCTTGACGATCACCGTCGTGTCTTTCACGTTCGAAATCAGACCGTGAATGCCCGAAGAAGTGACGACGCGATCTCCGGTCTTCAGCGCGGAAACGAGGCGCGCCTGTTCTTTTTGGCGCCGCATTTGCGGCCGAAGCATCACGTAATACATAATGACGAAAATGAAAACGAAAGGCAGGAGGCTGAGCAATCCGGATCCGGGGGATGCCGGGGCTGGCGCTTGGGCGAGCAAAAGAGCAAACATAAGATGAAGTTTTGCGTTTCAGGGCCTTGAAGCTGGTTACAAGCAAGGCGGAAGAGCGGCCTCTTACTGAGCACAACGCCGCGCAAAATGCAAGAGACGGGAAACGCGGCCCGAGTGTAACTAGGTGGAGCGCACGATCCACCTAAATTCAGCGACGCCTCATTTCAAAATTTCTCCCCAGCAGGGTTCCTGCAGTTGAACGGTGGGATCTTCAACTTCACTGCGATTTATCTTTTCGTAGCGATCCGACACATCGGTCCATGCGCGCAGCCGCAAGATGACATGGTCGCCCTGGCGCAAGTGCGCAGCGGGCGTCAAAACATTGTCCCGCATGCTCCAAAGATAGACGAGCGATTCCAAACGCTCCTGCTCATGACCGCTATCGACCGTGAGATCGGTCAGATGCAGGGCGAGGATGTGGTCCTTGTAGGGAAGTGTTCCCGCGCGCGGCACCGTGGAGATGGCTTCAACCGTTCCACTGACCACGACCTCTTCGTTCGTTTTCGGCACAAAGAATCGAGCCGGCGGTGGTTCTCCCAGCTTCATTTCGAGCAATTTCCAATCGCCGATCGCCAGCTCGCGTTCGACGAATTCCCATACGACCAGCTTTTTTCCTGCGAGCCGGTCGCGGCCTCGCGCCAGGTCGCGGCTCAGGATTTCTCGAGTTGCATTAGCGCCCTCGCCGTTGCGCAGGATGCAGTCGAGTGGCCGCCCGCCCAAGGCGCGACTGAGATGTTCGGCAAACCCAGCTGACTCACCCCAGCCCGCAGTTTCGAGCGAGAAGATGTTCGAGAAGCTGTCACCGAGGAGCAGGATGTCAGCGTCTTTCGTCGGATGCCACAGCGCGTTACCAGACAACACTTCGTGAATAGTGACTTTCTCCGGACGATAAAAATTTTGCGACGGAGGCAGCTTTAACATTCTCGCGAGGTCGCCGAGAGAACCGTTGATCTCTTTTTGCGCGACTTGAAGCGGCGCGCGTGGTGTCGAGCTAGATGGCGGAATGACTGCGGCAAGATTTTCTGCGACGAGCTCCATCGTTTCCGGCCGCCAGTGCGTGTCGGTTTGTAAATAACGTGGAGCGCCGGTTTCGCCCTGTATCAGCGAGGGAACTGGGTCGAAAACGCGCACGCCCGCTTTTTCGAGACGCGCTTTGAACTCAGCGAATGACTTATTGTGGAAAGGCGCGCGCCCTTCCGCGCGGGCCGAAAGTTTATTTGCGTCGATGCCCGGCTTCACCGGCAGCGGCACCGTGATCAATTCAATCCCGCGGACCGCGAGCTGATCTCGAAAATCGACGATGGCCTTTACCGGATCGGGTTGCACCCGGTCGCGGCGCCTCATTTGGGCCACATCGAGAAATGGCGGACCGGTGATGTACTCGACGTCGGGACGATAAAAGAGCCACCCGCCGCGTCCGAGATAGACTTGTTCGTTGCCGGCACCGAGTTCTCCGGTGAGCACGGCCTGAACGCGTGGCAGCAGCCACGCGGAAACGACCGACTCGGTTTCGATAGATTTCTCCGCGGACTTGAGATCCGCGGCGCGCGGAAGGAGATGCCAAAGCCCCGCCACATTCCGAACCTTCCGGATCTTTGTCCACGTCGGCAGTACCTTGTAAACGTCGAAGGTGGCGAGCCCGCCAGAAGGCCGCGTCACACGAAGCTCAGCCGTCAACTGAATCGCGGGAACTGCAATAATGGTGAAGAGAAAGAGCGCGATGAGCAGTGGCTTCGCGCCAGATGTGAAAACAGTGTGCTTGAGTGCGAGTTCCGCCTCGGCTTCCCGCGACAACTTCCGGTGCGTCTCGGGCGTAGGCTCGCTGTAGCGCGGAAGCGAATGCGTCGGCTTTCTCGACTCTTCGCCTCCGACAATTGGATCTGGAATTTCTTCGGCCACGTTAGATTCCTAGAAAATGAAATAGATGAACGGGTTGTACTCCTGCGCGGCCAGGACAACCAACGCGAGCCAGCCGAGCGCGAAACAAACCGCGGTCTTCGGAAGTGTCATGCGTTGGGTCCAATCCCAGGTCTGCTTCCCGGCCCAGACCACCAGCGCCGCGACGCCGAGCGAAAGCAGGTAATAGGGCTTGTAAAGAATTCCACTGAGCAACGCCGCGCTGGGTTCGGCGTGGCCGAGGCCGAACATGCTGGCGAGATAAGCGACGGCTCGGGGCAAATCGGCGGCGCGGAAAAATACCCAGCCGAGGAGAACGATGACAAAGGTGATCGCGATGCGCAGCGGTTTGGGAAGATTATGATAGAAACCTTCGCGACCCTGGCTGCGCTCGAAGGCAAGCATGCCTCCATGCAATCCACCCCAGACGATAAAATTCAGCGATGCCCCGTGCCAGAGCCCGCCGAGCAACATGGTGATCACCAAATTGAGGTAAGTGCGGCTGATTCCGCGCCGGTTGCCACCGAGCGGGACGTAGAGGTATTCGCGCAGCCAGGTCGAAAGCGAGATGTGCCAGCGCCGCCAGAAATCGGTGATCGATTCCGACCGGTAGGGTGAATCAAAATTCTTCGCGAAGACAAAGCCGAACATGAGACCGAGCCCGATCGCCATGTCCGAGTAACCGCTGAAGTCGAAATAAATTTGGAACGCGTATCCGACTGAGCCGAACCACGCGTCGAGCGTGCCAATGGAGCCTGCGTTGAAGGCAGTGTCCGCGATTTTTCCGCAAGGGTTCGCGAGCAGGATTTTTTTTGCGAGGCCGAGCATGAAGAAAGCGACGCCTCGCCCGAATTTGTCCGAGGTGAGGACGCGATGTTTGAGTTGATCGGCGAGAAAAGAAAATTTCAGAATCGGCCCGGCGACGAGGTGCGGGAACATCGAGACGAAACAGGAGAAATCGATGAAGTTCGACATCGCCTCGGCCTCGCCGCGATAAACGTCGATCGTGTAGCTGAGCGCCTGAAAGGTGTAAAAGCTGATGCCGAGTGGCAGCACCACGCGGAAGAAAGTGTCGAAGTGCGCGTGGTGAAGTCCAAGCCCCGCGGCGAGGGAATTCCAGCTCTCAATGCCGAAGTTGAAGTACTTGAAGAATCCGAGCGTCGCGAGATTCAGGACGACCGATACCCAAATCGCGTGGCGTTGTGTGCGGGTGCGCGGCGCGCGGCGCGGCAATTGTTTCACCGGCTTGTGCAGAACGCGCCAGAATTGCCAGGTGTCGTGCGCGATGACCAAACTCATGAGCCAGTCGATGAATGTGGTCGCGAACATGAGCGGCATGAAACGCGGCTCGGCCCAACCGTAGAAGATGTAGCCGGTCAGAATGAGCCAGCCGTTTCGCCACCGCTGGGGCGCGCGGACGAGCGCGTAGTAGCCCAGCAGCGCGAGCGGCAGGAAGTAGTAGACAAAAATGTGAGAACTAAAAACCACGCGAGTAGGTGGATCGTGCGCTCCGCTGCGCGATGCCAAAAACGGCGGCTGAGCCGCGACAATAAAACATCGAGTGACGGAGCGCTCTATCCACCAGCCTAAACTTCGAGCAAGCGCTCTCTCTTGGCTTCCCAGTCACAGTCTTCTGATACGATGCCCCCGCGGCAGCTTGCGAATAAAAACAGCACGGTGCAGTTGAAAGAATGCGTATTATCGCTACCGCCTTTCAACTCCTAATGAAATTTTTCCGTCTCCTGATTCTCTTTTGCGCGATCCCGGCCTTCCGTGCGGCGGAAACGCCTGTTCAAGTTCCGTTTTCAGAAGCGCAGCTGAAGCTTCGCCGCGAGCTCGCGAGCATGGTGCAGATTTCGGAAAAGCAAAATTCCGCGGCCTGTGAGGAAGCCGACGGTTGGTTGTTCTTCACGGCCGAATTTCGCCTTCTCTCGCTCGGTCGCTTTTGGGGCAACGAAGCGCCGAAAGTGAGTCGCTCGCATAAACCGGAATTGGCTGATCCGATTCCGGCCATCGTCGATTTTGAGAAACAATTAAGGGCGCGGGGGATCGATTTGCTGGTGGTGCCGGTGCCGCCAAAGGCCGCGATTTATCCGGAAAAAATTCTCCCCGGGTTCAATGTTCGGAGCGACGACGCAGCTCCACTTCTGCATCGCTTTTACGAGGAGCTCCGCGCGGCGGGAATCGACGTCTTGGATCTCGGGCCGCTCTTTATCGAAAATCGCGATGACAAGCGGGGCGGAGTTTTTTGCAAGACCGATAGCCATTGGTCGGGTCTCGGATGCGCGCTGGCGGCGCGAGCGATCGCGGAAAACGTCCGCGGGAAACTGACAGCTCCATCGCCACGAAAGGATTACGTTTCGGAATGGAAAGAATTCCAGATCAGTGGCGACCTGGTCAGCCTTCTTCCTCCGGACTCCCCAAAGCCCGGTGCGGAAAAAATTGCTGTTCGCAGCGTGAGTGAAAAGGGGACAAGCACCGCGGTCCAGCCGGATGCGAACAGCCCGCTGCTTCTTCTCGGCGACAGTCATACGCTCGTCTTCCATGACTTCCTCACGGAGCGCGCGGGACTGGTCGATCAGCTCGCACAGGAACTCGGCTTCGCCCCCGATTTAATCGGCACACGTGGATCGGGAGCGACGCCCGTCCGCATTAGCCTCTACCGGCATAGTCTCAAAGATCCCGGGTATCTCGCGAAAAAGAAAGTTGTTGTCTGGTGTTTAACTGCGCGAGAATTCACGGAAGCGTCGGAAGGCTGGGCGCGAGCTCCCATCGCAAAGTAGCGCGTCCGCAAATAGCGACGATCGCGCCGGAAATCTATTGCGCTCATGATGGAACGCTCTTGACGCCAGGCACGATTTATTTGAAAGCGATTGCCGTGGTTGAGCGTCGCGAAACATTGATGAGCACCTTTTGGAAAAAGATTTACAGGAGGTGTCGAACGCTTGTCTCTATCGTCGTCGGCGCTGCTGTTTTTGGATGCGGATCGCTTTCGGTCTTCGCGCAATCAAAGCCGGTTGAGAATCAACCAATTCCTCCGCAACAGACCGCCCCGCCGTCCGAAGGCATCAATGTCTTGATTCTCGGCGACTCCCTGGCTCTGTGCGGATTCGGAAAGAGGTTGGACGAAAGGCTCCGGAAAAATCCGCGGGTGAAATCCACGTTCACTTATCTCGCCTGCGGGACGAATCCGCTGAGCTGGCTCAAGGAGCGGCCGTACACCAATATCAAAACGCATTGCGGATTCATGAGCATCGAGTCGAACGGCTCGGGCCGCGCGCGAGAATTGCAGGACGTGTATGGCATGAGACGCGGGCACGTGCCTAATCCGCATCCCGTTCCAAAGCTCGAGGACTTGCTGGTTGCGCTCCAGCCCGACATTCTGATCATGCAAACCGGCACGAATTTGTTCGATCTGTTCCCGGATCACAGAACAGTGAGCCCGAATCGCCACGGCCCCGCCCTGAGAAGTTATCTGGTTCCTTTCATTACCAAAGCGGTCCGAAGTCCGTCGACGTTACGGAAAATCTATTGGGTGGCGTCTCCCACCTCCGGAAGAGTTTCGAAGGAGATTCAGGAGTTCGTGCTCGAACAAACGCGGGCCGACATCGGCAGCATTGCCAACGTGATTGATAGCCGAACGCTTGTCGCGTATCCGTATCGCCACATGGAACCTGACCACGAGCATTTCCTCGGCGTGGACATGGACCTGTGGGCCGACAAAGTATTCGAGGTCATCGAGCACGATCTATCTCTGCAGCCGCTCGCGACGCTCAAGCCGTTATCGGAAAAAATGCCCGTGTTGGCGATCGCGCACGAGCAGCCGACGCCACCAGCCGAAAAGCAGAGGGACCAAACGCTCCAGGTAAAAGCGAAATTAATATTCAAGACCGAGCCCATCCCGGTAAAGGAATTGCTGCCCTACCAGGAATATCTCGTCGGCTACGTCTACGAAGTTAACAAACTTGTCGCTGGCCAATATTCGGAAAAGCAAATACTGGTGATGCATCCCGCCTACATTGGGCTGAAAAAGCAGAAGCTCCGCTATCGCGTCGGGAAAACCTATAAGCTCCAGCTGCATGAACTGGAAGACACCGTTTGGAAAACCGTGAAATCCAAGGATGATTCCGGATTAATCAATCTTCAACCCTACATCCGGATCCAGGATGAAACCAAACACCCTGAGCATGCGCATTAAGAAAGCCTGGCCCACCGTGCTCCAGCCTATGCTGTTGCTCCTGGCCGTTCTCGTGGGCATCGGCAGTTTCGTCCTCGTCGCGAGCGGCAAGCAAAAATCCCCGAAGACTCCCGAGGGCCCGCCACCAAGCATCCTGATGGTGGGCGACTCATTGTCCGTCGGGAAATTCGGCGAAGTGGTCCAAGGGCATCTTGCGCAGAAATATCCCGTGGCCGCCTATGCTTCCTGCGGTTCGTCTCCGGAACACTGGTTGAGCGGAGAACCGGAATTCATCACCAAGTGCGGTTATCGCCAGCACACCATAGACTCTGACGTGTTCCGTGATTTCGTGAATGGGAAGCCGCCGCGACCCACGCTAACGCCGAAGCTGGCGAAGCTGATCAACAAACACAAGCCGACGATCCTCATCGTCCAGCTCGGAACGAATTGGATGGATCGCTCGCTCACGGATGCACAGATGAGCAACTATCTTGACCGCTTTATCAGCGAAGCTCGCCGTGGCTCTGTTCAGGAAATCATCTGGATTACGCCGCCGGATTCCTCGCGTTTGAGAAAGACGCAGGGGAAAGTGCACGGACTGATTCGGCAGGCGGCAAGACGCGATGGCTTCCAGCTGGTGGATTCGCGGGAGGTGACGCATTACGTCGCCGGCAAAACCGGCGGAGATGGAATCCATTACAACAGCGAGGCCTCGGAGACGTGGGCCCGGAGGATTCAGGGCGATTTGGATTCGAAACTGTCGCGAAGCATACGGGACCGAAAATTCAGCCGCCTCAAGGAGAGCTAGGCGGATTCCTCCGCTGGCGAAGCTACTACTGATCGAGTGTTGCCCCGGGCGTTTTGTCTTCGGTGAGCGTCTGAGCGCGCAGTTCAGCGAAGGTTCCGTTCTCGATCGCGCGGCGCGCGCGCCTCATGAGATTGAGGTAGAAATGCAGGTTGTGAATGGTGATCAATCGCAACCCGAGGATTTCCTCGGCCTTAACCAGGTGCCGGATATAGCCGCGCGTGAAATCTCCGCACGCCGGACAAGTGCAGCCCTCTTCGATCGGTTCCTTTTGCATCGCGAATTCGGCGTTCTTTAGATTGAGCGTGCCGCTGGCTGTGAACGCGGTTCCGCTGCGCGCGAGCCGCGTAGGCAAGACGCAATCAAACATGTCCATGCCGCGCGCGATCAATTCGATCAGCTGCGGTGGCGTACCGAGGCCCATCGCATAACGGGGCTTGTTCTCAGGCAAATGCGGTTCGCTCCACTCCACCGCCTGCATCATCTCCGCTTCTGGTTCGCCCACGCTCACGCCCCCGATCGCGTACCCATCGAAATCCATCGCCGCCAGGGCCTGCGCGCTTGACCGCCGCAGATCCTCAAACGTCCCCCCCTGCACGATTCCAAAAACGGCGCCACGCGAAGGCTCTTCAGTTGGACGTTGGACGTTGGACCTTGGATGTTGGACGTTTTCCTCTTTCTCCCGCGCTGCCGCCTTGCACCTCTCCGCCCAACGCAGCGTCATCTCCAGACTCCGCGCCGCGTAATCGTACTCACATGGCCACGGCGGGCACTCATCGAGCACCATAGCGATATCGCTCCCGAGCGCCGCCTGAATCTCCATCGCGATTTCCGGCGAAATAAAGGTCGGCGTCCCATCAAGATGATTCTGAAACGCGACGCCCTCCTCCGTGATCTTCCTCAACTTCGCCAGAGAGAAAATCTGATACCCCCCGCTATCCGTCAGAATCGGCCCATCCCAATTCATGAAGCGATGCAATCCCCCGAAATGACGAATCACCTCGAGCCCCGGCCTAACGAATAGATGATAGGTGTTCCCCAGAACGATCTGTGCCTCGAGCTCATGCAGCTCCTGTGGGCTGACTGCCTTCACACTACCTTGCGTCCCGACCGGCATGAACGCCGGCGTTTCGATCACGCCATGAGCAGTCGTCAGGCGACCGCGCCGCGCCTTCGACGCGGCATCTTTGCCGAGCAGTTCGAACATATGGCGCGGCAGTTTGCGGAGGGCGGTGGCTGATCGCAAGCGGACAATGTGTTATCTGGAAGGATGTCGGAGCCGGTTCTAAACGCCATCGCCAGCGCCACGGAACTCGTTGTGCGGTTTGGGAATCAGGCGGTGCTCGATCACGCGACGGTTACGATTCTGGAAGGCGAACGCGTTGGCCTTGTCGGACGCAACGGCTCCGGCAAATCGACATTCCTGCAAATCGCCGCCGGCATTATGAAGCCGGACGCGGGCGAGTTCAATCCACGCCGCGATCTCGTCGTTGGCTACATGCCGCAGATGTTCGAGTTGGAGGAGAAGGCGACTGTGCACGCCAACATCCTCTCCGGTGCGCAACGCATCTTGGATTTGATCGTGGAGTACGAACTCGCGCCGGCCGAAAGCGCGCGGAGCGGAATTCTGCTCGATCAGATCTCGCATTTCGATGGCTGGAATCTCGAGCATCGGATCAAGGGCCTAATTACAAATCTTCATGCGCCGGATCCCGAACGGATTGTGGCGAGTCTTTCCGGCGGAGAGAAGCGACGGGTCGCGCTTTGCCGCGCGTTGCTTGCCCGTCCCGATTTCTTGATCCTAGACGAACCGACGAACCATTTGGATACCGGGTCGATCGAATGGCTAGAGGATTTCCTAGCGCGCTATTCCGGCACCTGCCTTTTCGTGGCGCACGACCGTTACTTTCTCGATCGCATCGCGACGCGGGTGGTCGAGCTTTCGCACGGAAAGTTTTACAGCTACGAAGGCAATTACACCGATTACCTGCTGGCTCGCGCGGAACGCCAGGCGGTCGAGGAGATGCAGGAGCACAAGCGCCAGAAGTTTTTGAAGCGCGAGCTCGAATGGGTGAGGAAAGCGCCCCGCGCGCGGCGAACGAAATCGGTGGATCGCGTCGAGCGCTACTTTGAGATGGCGCAGCAGGGTCCGCCCGAAGGGGAGCTCGATGTCGATCTCATTATCCCGCCCGCGCCGAAGCTGGCGAATCGTGTGATCGAGTTGCGCGACGTGGGGATGGAACTCGGCGGCCGCACGCTGTTCCAAAATGTTTCGCTGAATCTCGCGGCGCGGGAACGGCTCGGCATCGTGGGGCGGAACGGCCTTGGAAAATCAACGCTGCTCAAGATCATGCTGCAACAGCTGGAACCCACGAGCGGCGTGGTGGAGATCGGCACGCGCACGGAGATTAATTACGTCGATCAAAATCGGCTCCTTCTCGATGACGCAAAGACAGTCTGGGAGGAAGTCGGCGAGGGGAGCGAATACGTTCGCCTCGGCGAGGAGAACATCACGTTGCGCGGGTATCTCCGGCGATTCCTTTTCACCGAGGAGCGCATCAACACGAAGATCAATCAGCTCAGCGGAGGCGAGCGGAGTCGAGTCTTGCTCGCGAAAATTCTCAAGCGCGGCGGCAACGTTCTCATTCTCGACGAACCGACAAATGATCTTGATCTCGGCACGCTGCGGTTGCTTGAAGAGGCGTTGGTTGCCTTTGGCGGCAGCGTGATCGTAGTGAGCCACGATCGTTATTTTCTCAATCGCGTTTGCACGTCGATTCTCGCCTTCGAAGGGGAGGGGGTCCTCCGGTACGGCGTCGGGAATTACGATTACTACCTTGAGAAACGGTCGGCGGAAGCGAAGGTAATCAACAGCGAACCCGCCAAGTCGGGCGTTTCGCAACGAGCGGCCGCAAAGCCGCGCAAACTGAAGTGGAAGGAGGAGCGAGAACTCGAAGGAATGGAGGCCGCGATCCTCGCCGCGGAAAACGAAGTCGCCAGAATCGAAGCGCTTTTTGCTGAGCCGGACTTCTTCGCGACGCACGCGGCCGATTACGTGAAGTTTGAGACCGAGCTCCGCGCCGCCCGCGGTGAGGTCGCGCGCCTTTATGCGCGATGGGCGGAACTCGGTGAACTCGCTGGCGCGAATTGATCGGCGATCCGGTGCGGCCGTCCCATCCAGACGTCTACACCTGGGGAATAGTTTGCCCCCACGCATTCGGCGCTCCTCCACCACTGTCCCGTAGAGGCGAGCAGATCGTCCGCAGTGACTTCGATTTCGATTGGCGTCTGGTGCCAGGGCTCGTGCCACACTCGGAAAAGACAGCGGCGCCGTCGTTGGCAAGTGAAAGCAGTGTAACGCTCCACCAAGAACTCCGTCTGCGATCCAGTTTCGCTCGGGTCAAAGCTGGTGACCGGGATCGTCGCGCGATATCCAAGCTGGCCCTCGTTTGCTGTTACGGTCCCGAATATCTCGCCGTCGTCCTGCGCATGCGCGTATCTGAGGTGGCCGAAGCGGTACGGTAAACCGAAGGTCAGCGGGCCCAAGCGGACGCTCAGCGGATTGGAAAGCCATTCGGCCAGGAAAAAGATGCCGGACTCGCCGTCATGCCGGACGTAAGTACGAACGTTAAGAAATTCGTGCGAAGCAATGGGCCTGAAGATCCATTCGGCAAACCGCCCACCGATGCGCGGACGCATTCTTAACAAGGTGAATGCTACGATGCTGACAAACCCATGCCCGTCACGCAGATCGAGCTCGAACGGAACTTGCCGCTGCAAGAGACGGGGATCTGCCTCGTAGTGGATGAAGACCGCTCGGTCCCAAGCGGCGAGAAAGAGTGGTTCGCCTGCGTTCGTGAGCATCCGGCGCTTGCCCGCTTTGCTCAAATCGCTGGTGGCGGTTGCAGTCGTCAAACGTCCGAAGGCTATTTGGAAATGCCCACCATGCGCAGCGCCCTGTCTCCGAGCTTCGCGAGCTTGAGAACAGCGGGCGTGGGCAGTTTCTCCAGCCTCTCGTACGCAGCGCTGGCCAGCTCGAAAAAATCCAGAAGGTCCGACAGGCGGCCGCGGATATGCGCGCCAGCTGCTTTTGGTTTATCCGCCCCCGCGAGGCAATCGCGCAGGACATGAACCGTCGGGTCAATCTCTCGCTTTTTCCGCTGGTGCGCGATCGCCCGGAACATGGCGAAGACGTCCTTCATCGAGGCGAAGTGATCCCGGCGATCGCCCAAGACGTGAACGATTCGAACGATGCCCCAGTTCTGCAATTCCCGCAGGCTTGTGCTCGTATTCGAACGGGCAATGCCGAGGGTCTCGGCGATCTCATCGGCAGGCAGGGGCTTCTCGGAGAGGAAGAGAAGAGCGTGGATTTGGGCGACGGTGCGATTAATGCCCCAGCGCGTGCCCATCTCTCCCCAGTGGAGAATAAACTTTTGCGCCACGGGAGAGAGATTTGCCATAAATGTCAGTCTATTCTGTCTAAACAGAAATAAAGGAAATAGCGCTGAATGTCAATTGGTCATTTCGGACTGCCGCTCTGGCTCAGGGCATGCCGTCGTCGATTGACGGCAGCGGTTCAAACTTGCGAAAATATTGTTGCAGCGTTTCGAATCGTTCCTATATTGCCCGCTCTCCGCATCAGGTGCGTGGGAAGGTGAACGCGGCCTGTGCGGTTTTTTTGTCGCCCGGATTACGAGATCGGGCGGCTTTTAATTTAACGAAGATGCCAACTATTAATCAGCTTATTCGCAAGGGACGAAAGAAGGTCTCGGTGAAATCGAAATCACCCGCCCTAAAGAACTGTCCGCAGCGGCGCGGGGTATGCACGCAGGTGATGACGCGCACACCGAAGAAGCCGAATTCTGCTCTACGAAAAGTGGCAAAAGTGCGGTTGACGAATGGCCAGGAAGTGATTGCCTACATTCCCGGCGAAGGACACAATCTCCAGGAGCATTCAATTGTGCTCGTGCGAGGCGGACGCGTGAAGGATTTGCCGGGCGTGCGCTACCACATTGTGCGGGGAACGCTCGATAGCCTCGGCGTTGACGGGCGCCGTCGCAGCCGTTCGAAATACGGAGCGAAGCGTCCGAAATCGGGAGGCGATGCGACGGCAAAAGAAGGCGCGAAACCGAAGAAATAATTTCAGCTTGCTAATAATTACGGAAACAGAACCAAATGTCTCGTCGGCGGAAAGTTTACAAAAAAGAGGAGAAGCTCGACTCGCGTTACGGCAGTCCTGCGGTCGCGCGCCTCATTTCCACCGTGATGAAACGGGGCAAGAAATCGCTCGCGGAACGGATCGTTTACACCGCAATCGATAAATCGCGCGAAGGCTCGGACGCGGTTGATCCACTCGAGATCGTAAACAAGGCGCTGGAAAATGTGCGTCCGCGTCTGGAAGTGAAATCGCGCCGCGTCGGTGGCGCCACTTACCAAGTGCCGATGGAAGTCACGCCGGCGCGTCAGGTTTCTCTCGCGATGCGCTGGATTGTGCAATACGCCGATAACCGTCGCGGCATGCCGATGGCGGAAGCGCTCGCCGCTGAATTGAAAGACGCCGCTGCCGGTCAGGGCAACGCGATCAAGAAACGCGACGACACCCACAAGATGGCGCAAGCCAATCGCGCCTTTGCCCATTTCCGCTGGTAACCATTTTTCCTCTCATGCCTGCCACGCTCGAACAAAAATCCGCGGCCCCGTCGAATCCGAATTCGCCGGATCGGAAGTATCCGCTCGAGCGAACGCGAAACATCGGGATCGCGGCGCACATCGACGCGGGCAAGACGACGCTGACCGAGCGCATTCTTTTCTACACCGGCATGATCCACAAGATCGGCGAGGTGCACGAAGGCACAACCGTGACTGACTGGATGGAACAGGAACGCGAGCGCGGCATCACGATCACATCGGCGGCAACGACCTGCGCATGGATGCAGAAGCCGGAGCCGGGTGTCTTCAAGACTTTCGAAGGCATCAAGATGCGGGTGAACATTATCGACACACCAGGCCACGTCGATTTCACCGCGGAAGTCGAACGCTCGCTGCGCGTCCTCGATGGTGCGATCGCCGTTTTCGACGCCGTGGCCGGCGTGCAGCCACAATCGGAAACCGTCTGGCGTCAGGCGAACAAATACAACGTCCCGCGCATCGCCTTCATTAATAAGATGGACCGCGTCGGGGCCGACTTCGAGATGTCGATCGACTCGATGCGGAAGAAACTGGGCGCGAACGTCTGGCCCGTTCTCCTCCCGCTCGGGAAAGAAGATTATCTCAAGGGCCAGCTCGACGTTATTAATAAGAAGGCGATCATCTATTCCGACAGCGACGACCAGGGCTCGGTTTACGAGATCACTGACGTTCCGGAAGAGCACAAGGCGATCGTTGACAAGGCGTACAACGATCTTGTCACGGCGATTTCGGATCTTGACGATGAAGTCGGCATGCTTTTCCTCGAAGAAAAGCCGATCACGCCGGAACTGTTGAAAGCTGGAATCCGCCGGCAGACGATGGCAAACAAATTTGTCCCGGTAGTGGGCGGTTCTGCTTTCAAGAACAAGGGCGTTCAATACCTGGTCGATGCGGTCATCGATTATTTGCCAGGCCCGTTGGACATTCCTCCCGCCGTGGGAATGGAGCCGGACACGCACGAGAAGATTGAGGCACCGACGGACGACAACGGCACGTTCTGCTCGCTGGCTTTCAAACTTTGGAGCGATCCATTCGTCGGCAAATTGGTTTTCTTCCGTGTTTATTCCGGCACGCTTTCCAAGGGCGACACGGTTTACAATCCGCGCACGAACAAGCGTGAGCGCATCAGCCGGTTGATTCAGATTCAGGCCGACAAACGGGAAGACATCGATACCTGCTACTCCGGCGACATCGCCGCGATCGTGGGGATTAGGAACATCACGACAGGTGATACGCTCTGCGACGAGGACCATCCGATCTTGCTCGAGCCCCCGTCGTTCCCTGACCCGGTTATCTCGATGGCGATCGAGCCAAAGACCAAACAGGACCAGGAAAAAATGGGGGTCGCTTTGCAGCGGTTGTCCGAGGAAGATCCAACTTTCAAGGTCTTCACGCACGAAGACACCGGCCAGACAATCATCGCCGGCATGGGCGAACTGCACTTGGAAATCATTCGCGATCGCATGTTCCGCGAGTTCAAAGTGGACGCGAACGCGGGCAAGCCGCAGATCGCGTATCGCGAGACGATCACCGCTCCGGCCGATGGCGAAGGCAAGCTGATCAAACAGTCCGGTGGTCGAGGTCAATACGGCCACGTCATTATCAAGACGCATCCGAACGAGCGTGGCAAAGGCATCACGATCGAGAACAAGGTCGTGGGCGGGAATATTCCGAAGGAATACATCCCGGCCTGCAAGAAGGGCATTGAAGAAGCAGTGCTCAATGGCGTCGTTGGCGGTTACCAGGTGATCGACGCGCATATCGATATCGTCGACGGCTCATATCACGACGTCGATTCGAACGAGCTCGCGTTCAAGCTCGCTGCGATTTTCGCGGTGAAAGACGCTTTTAAAAAGGCGAAGCCTGTCCTGCTGGAACCGATCATGAAGGTGGAAAACATGACGCCCGAAGAATATCAGGGCGACATTCTCGGCGATCTAAACCGCCGCCGCGGCAAAATCGGCGCGATCGAATCGAAGGGCAATCTTACAGCCGTCCAGGCGGAAGTGCCGCTGGCGGAAATGTTCGGCTACGCCACCGCGATCCGCTCGCTTTCAAAGGGCCGTTCGAGTTACTCGATGGAGCCATCTCATTTCGAACAAGTGCCGCAGCAGCTTGTCGCGGCTGTTCTGGATCAGAGGGATACTAAATGACGAACGGCCAACGAATCCGCATTCGCTTGAAGGCGTTCGACCACCGCATGCTCGATCAATCCGCGATCGACATCGTGGAGACGGCGAAGCGCACCGGCGCGCGTGTGGCGGGACCGATTCCGCTGCCGACCTTGATCGAAAAATTTACGGTGAACCGCTCCCCTCACGTCGACAAGAAGTCGATGGACCAATTTGAAATTCGCACACACAAACGCCTGCTCGACATCATCGAGCCGACCGCAAAAACGGTCGACGAGCTGAAGAAGCTGAACCTACCGGCGGGCGTGGACATTACGATTAAGATTTAGCGGTCTAGCTTCGAGCAATTTGCAAACCCACGATCATGAGCATCGGTTTATTAGGACAAAAAATCGGCATGACCAGCGTTTACGACGCGAACGGCAGATTGCGTCCGGTGACCGTGATTGCAGCGGGCGATAACGTGTTATTGCGCCGGGTCACGGCGGAGAATGATGGTTACTGCGCGATCAAAGTCGGATTCGGCGTGCAAAAAGAATCCCGCGTGACGAAGCCACTGCGCGGCGAATTCAAGAAGGTTGGATCCGAGCCAAAAAAATTGATGAAGGAGTTTCGCCTCGATGCTGACGCGCCTGAGGGGGACCTCGATTTGAGCGTCACTCAGTTTCAGCCGGGCGATTGGGTCGATGTGATCGGTCGCTCGAAGGGCAAAGGCTTCCAGGGCGTTATGACGAAGCACAACTTCCAGGGCCAGGGCGCAGCGCACGGTTCGAAAACCCACCGCCGCAATGGTGCGGTCGGCAATCGCTCCACACCTGGCCGTATTTGGAAAAACATGGGTATGGCCGGTCACATGGGTGACGAGCGCGTAACCGTGCAGAACCTGCGTGTGATGCAGGTGCGGGAGACAGAAAAAGTAATTTTGATCAGCGGCGCTGTGCCTGGATCGAACGGGAGCTACGTCGTCATCCGGCCTGCCATCAAAAAACCCGCGGGAGAAGCAGCCAAGAGTAAATGAGCGCAAAAGTCCTAACAGCAGAAGCCGCGAAGGAAGCCAAGATCGAGTTGATCGAGAATGGACGCGGGACCCAGGCGCTCCACGACGCAGTCGTGGCGATGCGCGCGGCGCGTCGTTCCGGTTCGGCGAATACGAAGTCGAAAGCCGACGTTAATCTTTCCGGCGCCAAACCGTGGCGGCAAAAGGGAACAGGCCGCGCCCGTGCCGGATATAAATCGTCACCGATTTGGCGTGGCGGTGGTGTCGTTTTCGGACCGAAGCCGCGCGATTATTCGAAGAAGGTTTCCAAGACAACGAAGCGTCTCGCCTTCCAGAAAGCGCTGAGCGAACGAATCAAAGCTGGCGACGTGTTGACCGTTGATAAGTTCACCGTCACCGAGTTCAAGACGAAATCGTTTGTCGCTCTCCTGAAAAAGCAAACGGACGCGCGGAAAGTTTTGATCCTGTCTGACTCGTTCGACGACAACACTTACAGATCCGCCCGGAATGTGAAGCCAGTCTTGCTCGCGACAGCCGCGAATGTGAACGCGGAGCAGTTGCTCGCCTTCGATAAGATTTTAGTCACGCCCTCGGCGTTGGAACATCTGGCCGAAAGGATGAATCGGGAATGAACGAGCCATACGACCTCATTCAGACCGTTCAGCTGACGGAAAAGGCATCGCTGCTCAGCGAGAAGCTGAACAAATACGTTTTCCGGGTCTCGCCGCGTGCGAACAAGATTCAGATCAAGCAGGCGATCGAGAAACTGTTCCACAAGAAGGTCGTGGCTGTGAACACGTGCAACTACGCTGGAAAGAAAAAGCGCGAACGCCGGGCCGATTTCGGCCGCAAGCCGCATTGGAAAAAGGCAATCGTGACGCTGAAGGAAGGCGAGAAGATCGACCTGGTATAACTGGTTATGGCTCTCAAGAGTTTTCGTCCGCTTACTCCCTCGCTTCGGTTCAAGTCGCTTCCGGCTTTTACCGAGATCACGAAGGCGAAGCCGCATAAGAGTCTCGTCGAGGTAAAGAAGAGAACCGGTGGCCGCAACAACACTGGCCGGCTGACCGCGCGGCACATCGGCGGCGGACATAAACAGAAATACCGCAAGGTTGATTTCAAGCGCCGGAAACACGGCGTCGCTGCCGAAGTGACCGGGATTGAATACGATCCGAATCGCTCGGCGCGCATCGCTCTTATTAGGTACGCGGACGGCGAGATGAGCTACATTCTCGCTCCGGACGGGTTGACGGTGGGCGCGAAAGTCATGTCGGGGAATGAGGCCACGCCCGATCTCGGAAATTCGCTGCCGCTCAGCACGATCCCGCTCGGTGCCAGCATTCATAACATTGAGATCGCTCCAGGCCGCGGCGGCCAGATCGCGCGCAGCGCGGGACAACAGGCGACGCTCAGCAACCGTGAAGCCGGTTACGCGCTGGTGAAGCTTCCGTCGGGCGAAATTCGCCGGATTCACGAGAGCTGTTTCGCGACGATCGGCCAGGTCGGCAATGTCGATCACATGAACGTGGCGAGCGGCAAGGCTGGTCGCACGCGTTGGCGAGGCCGGCGTTCGCACGTGCGCGGCATGGCCATGAATCCGATCGATCACCCGATGGGAGGCGGCCAGGGTAAATCGAAGGGAGGTGGCGGACGCCACCACCCTGTTAGTCCCTGGGGCCAGCTAGCCAAGGGCTTCAAGACACGCGCAAAGCACAAGCCGAGCGATCGCTTTATTATGCAAGACCGACGCAAAAAGTAATTTTGATTTATGGCTAGATCTTTAAAAAAAGGACCATTCGTTGCGCCGCATCTTCTCGAGAAAATCGACCAGATGAATACGTCGGGCATCAAGAAACCCCTGAAGACTTGGGCGCGCCGCTCGATGGTCACGCCCGATTTTGTCGGTCACACCTTCATGGTCCACAACGGGAAGACCTTTATTTCGGTGTTTGTAACCGAGAACATGGTCGGTCATAAGCTCGGTGAATTTTCGCCGACGCGTATCTTTAAGAAGCACGGTTCGCACACCGCAAAGGTGACGAAATAATGCGATTTCAGATTGAAGATTGAAGATTTCAGATTGGAAAGAGTGGCGGCGAACGCGCGACGACATTCTGCAATCTGCGTTCTGAAATCTGCAATGATTTTAGTGGGCTGTATCACGCTGGCTCGAGTGCTGGCGGCAGAGGGAAATAGTTCTTTGTCAGAATCCAAAATTGAAAACGCGGTTACGAAAGTGACCGCCGCGGCTATTCTCTCGCAAAACGAGGAGCTGCGGACGCAGCTTTCGCTCGCTCGCGAGTCGGTCAAGACATTGACCGACGGCCTGGCAGCATCGAATGTGGAGGCGGAAGTTTTTCGCCGAAAATATTCGGACTTGCAATTGCGCTTGGAAGCGCTCGGGCTCGAATCGGCGAACAAGGATCGGGCGAAGGTCGAGCAGCGTTTGCTGAGCGCGGTTTCCGATCTGCGCTTGATGCAGAAGGAACGGGAGCAATACCGCGACCAGATGTTGGGGTTGAGCGAGGCAATTTTGCATCTGCTCAAGACCTCTACGGGAGGCGAGGCACAGGCGAGAATGGAGGTGGAGGCGCAGTTGCGGGGCTCGAGGGAGCTGGCCGCGAAGTCACAGAACTCCCCGGGGGAGACGGCGACGTTGATGGATGGCAGGGTGATTAGCGTCAAGGAAGAGTGGTCGCTGGTGGTCGGCAGTATCGGGGAAAAGCAGGGAGTGAAGATAGGAATGCCGATGCGAGTGATGCGGGCGGATAAATTGATCGCCACGCTCCGAGTAGTGGATGTGCGCCAGAGAATTTGCGGCGCAGTGATTCAAGAAATGGGTTCTAGAAAAATTATAGTGGGTGACCGCCTCCAGGCGGATGCCCGCCAAAATGTGAGTTTGAAATAGGAAAATAAATGCAAGTTAGCTCGACATATCGATATGCGAAGATTTCGCCTTTCAAGGTGCGCGAAGTCACCCGTGCGATTCAGGGCCTGCCGGTGTCGGCAGCGCTCGATCTCGTCGCGTTCAGCCCGAAGAAGGCGGCCGGCTTCATCTCCAAAACGCTGAAGAGCGCGGTCGCAAACGCAGAGAACAACGCGAACCTCCGCGTGGATGGTCTGGTCGTGAAAGAGGCGACCGTGGGTGAGGGACCGACCATGAAGCGCATGATGCCACGTGCTCGCGGAAGTGGCAGCCGGATTCTGAAGCGGAGCAGCCACATCCGAATCATTTTGACCGACGAGATCGAGATCAAGACACGCGACAAGAAAAAGGGGCAGAAGAAAAAATCGAAGAAGACGAGCGAAAGAAAAAAGGGCGAGCCGAAACACGGGGAGAAATCCGAGACAAAATCGGAGGCGAACACGGAGAAATCGGAGACGGCGAATGAAGAGGTGAAGACGAAAGCGAAGAAATAATTTATGGGACAAAAAGTTAATCCGATTGGTTTTCGTCTCGCGGTCAACCATGACTGGCGTTCGAAGTGGTACGCCTCACCGCAGGAGATGCCGGCGTTCCTCCACAGCGATCTCAAGATTCGCAATTACGTGAAGAAGAAGCTGCAGTTCGCCGCGGTCTCGAAGATCGTGATCGAGCGCGCCTGGAACAGCATTCGCGTGACCATCTATACGGCACGACCGGGTATCGTGATTGGCCGCAAAGGCGCGGAGATCGAGAAGATGACCGAAGAGATCTCGAAGATGGCGCAAGGCAAACAGATCAAGATCGACATTCAGGAAATCAAAACGCCAGAGCTTGACGCCCAGCTCGTCGCGGAAAACGTGGCGCTGCAGATCGAGCGCCGTATTGCTTATCGCCGCGCGATGAAGAAGGCGGTACAGGTGGCGATGGATTTCGGCGCGCAGGGAATCCGGTTGCGCAGTTCGGGTCGATTGAACGGCGCGGAAATCTCTCGCTCGGAGTGGTATCGCGAAGGGAAAGTTCCGCTGCACACGCTGCGCACTCCCATTGATTACGGATTTGCTGAAGCAAACACCGTGTATGGCAAGATCGGCGTGAAGTGCTGGTTGTGTAAGAAAGAAGAACCGGCTGCCGAGATGCCCGCCGTCCTGCCCCCACCGCCGGAGCCAGCCGAAGTTTAGAATTTTTTAGGAGACCGTTATGCCACTAATGCCAAAACGCGTGAAGTACCGGAAAACCCAGCGGGGTAGTCGCAAGGGGACGGCATCACGCAATCTGCGAATTGATTTCGGCGAGTTCGGTTTGCAGACACTCGAGCGCGCCTGGATTACCAACACGCAGATCGAAGCTGCGCGTGTTGCGCTGACTCGCAGCATGAAACGCAAGGGCAAACTTTGGATCCGCATTTTTCCGGACAAGTCCGTGACCTCGCGCCCTCCGGAAACCCGAATGGGCAAGGGGAAAGGCCAGCCGGAATATTGGGTCGCAACGGTCAAGCCAGGCAACATCTTATTTGAGCTGGACGGCGTGACCGAGTCGGTGGCGCGCGAGTCGCTTCGCCTCGCGGCGGACAAATTGCCAGTGCGGACAAAGTTTCTGACCCGGCACCATATGGCGGTGGCCTAACGAGTTATGAAATTCCAAGAAATATCGGAGATGAGTTCTGACGAGTTGCTGACGAAGAAACGAGATTTGCGTCAGGAAAGTCTCCACCTGCGCTTGCAGCAGCAGAGCGGGCAGCTGGAACAACCGAGCCGATTGCGGCTTCTGCGCCGGGAAGTGGCCCGCATTGAAACGGTTCTCTCACAACGTGCCGCCAAGGCGGAAACAAAATAATTTTATGGCAGAAGCAAACGATCCACAAAGCGGGATGACAGCACCGGCGGAGGCAATTCCGGCATCAAGCCGCGGCGCGCGTAAAACACGCACGGGCGAGGTGATTTCGAGCGGGATGAACAAGACCATCGTCGTCCGCACCGTCACGCGCGTGCCCCACGCCAAATTCGGCAAGATCGTGAAGCAGATGAGAAAATTTTACGCGCACGATGAAGAGAACCAGGCCAAGGCCGGCGACACCGTCCGGATCATGGAGACGCGGCCACTGAGCAAATTGAAACGGTGGCGATTGGTGGAAGTCGTGCAGAAGTAAGAGGAAGAAGAGAGGGAGATTGTATGGTTTACCTAAGATCCAGACTCGACGTGGCCGATAACAGTGGCGCCCGCATGGCGACGATGATTGGGGTGATCGGCAAAGGAACTGCGCGGTCGGCCGGGATTGGTGACGTGATTGTTGCGAACGTCAAGGAAGCCAGCGCCACGGGCACCGTTAAGAAAGGCGAAGTCGTCCGGGCGGTCCTCGTGCGCACACGGCAGCCGATCAAGCGTGGAGACGGTTCAGTCCTCCGTTTTGATAACAACGCCATCGTCATCATTGATAAGGATTTGAATCCGCGTGGCACCCGTATTTTCGGGCCGGTCGCGCGCGAGTTGCGTGAGCGCAATTTTATGAAAATTGTCTCGCTCGCCCCGGAAGTTTTATGAACCGCATCAAGCTGCACGTCCGAAAAGGCGACAACGTCGAAGTCATCTCCGGGAACTTCAAGGGTTCCTCGGGCAAGGTGCTCGAAGTGATCGCGCGCAAACAGCGCGTGCTGATCGAAGGCGTCCGGATGATCAAGCGGCACCTGAAGAAATCGCAGGATAATCCGCAAGGGAAAATCGCAGAGCGCGAAGGTCCTATTCACATCTCGAATGTGAAGGTTCTCGAACGCGGCGAGCGCGCGGCGAAGGAAAAGGGCGCGAAGAAAAAGGCCACGAAAGAGAAGACCGCCAAGAGCAAAGCCACAAAAGAGAAGGAAAAGGCCTAGCCCATGAAGAACGAATTTTATCAGGATTACAAAGACCGCGTCATGCCGGCCTTGCAGAAACAGCACGGCTATAAAAACCCGCACCAGGTCCCGAAGGTCGAGAAGGTGGTGATAAATACTTCGGTCGGTTCGCAGTCGGATGTGAAACAGGCGCTCGAAGACGCGAAGGCCGAGCTGGCCTTGATTAGCGGTCAGAAACCTTCCGAGACTCGAGCGAAGAAGAGCATCGCGAATTTCAAGCTCCGCCAGGCACAGGCGATCGGCGCGAAAGTTACGCTGCGTGGCGAGCACATGTACGAATTCCTTGAGCGCTTGATCAAGGCCTCACTGCCGCGCATCCGCGATTTTCGCGGTGTCTCGCCGAAAGGTTTCGACGGCCACGGCAACTACACGCTGGGGGTTTCCGACCAGGCGATTTTCCCCGAGGTTGAGCTCGATAAAATCAAGCGCAACATCGGATTTGATGTTACCATCGTCACCACCGCGCGGACGAACGAAGAAGCAAAATCGCTCTTGAGCGAAATGGGAATGCCGTTCAGCGACCGGGCGAAAAAGCCCGCCGCGCCCCAGCCGGCCTAATAATTTTCATGAGCACAGTTACAGATCCTATTGCCGACCTTCTCGCGCGCGTGCGTAATGCCGCGACCGCGCAGAAGACCGAAATGTTTGTTCCGTATTCCAAAATCAAAGCGGAGATCGTGCGCATTTTGAAGGACGAGGGCTACATCACTGATTACTCGGTGGATACCGAAGCGGCACACCCGCGGATCAAAATCACGAACAAGATCGCGAACCGCACGAGTGCGATCACTGGCTTGAAACGCGTCAGCCGTCCGGGTTTGCGCCGTTACGTTGGCGCACAAGAAATTCCTCGCGTGCTGGGGGGAATGGGCGTGTCGATTCTTTCCACGCCGCGCGGCATCCTCTCCGGACGCGAAGCGAAAAAACAAAACGTGGGGGGTGAGCTGCTGGCTTACGTCTGGTAAGCGCGTCTTAACGTTATGTCACGCATTGGAAATAAAGCCGTCGAGATTCCCGCGAAAGTGAAGGTGAACATCGGAGCCGATGGCGCCGTCGCCGTGGAAGGTCCGAAAGGCAAGTTGAGCTGGAACCTGCCCCACAGCATCAAGGGGAGCGTCCAGGACAATCGCGTCTCGATCGTTCGCGAAGCCGAAACGCGCAGTGTGAAAGCGCTGCATGGCCTGTCGCGCAGCCTCGTCCACAACATGGTGCTGGGCGTCAGCGAAGGTTTCACTAAGCAGCTCGAGATCGAAGGCGTGGGTTTCAAGGCTGCGGTGCAGGGTTCCATTCTGAATTTGAGCCTCGGAAAATCTCATCCGATTCTGTTTCCAATTCCCAAGGAAATCAAAATCACGGTCACCGACACCACAAAGATCAACATTCAGGGGATCGACAAAAAGCTCGTGGGCCAGGTCGCTGCGGATATCCGCAGGTTTTATCCGCCCGAGCCTTACAAGGGCAAAGGTGTGCGTTACGCGGGCGAAATCGTTCGCCGCAAGGAAGGCAAGACCGTTCAATAGTTATGGCCGCCAGCGATCGTAAGGAAATCCGGCACCGCATTCACACGCGGATCAGGAAACGCGTCAGCGGCACCGCGGAGCGTCCGCGGCTCGCCGTTCATTTTTCGGGCAAGCATGTTTATGCGCAGGTCATCGACGACGATGCCGGGCGCACACTGGCCGCAGCCGCGACCACGGAGGAGAAGGTCGTCGGCAAATCAAAGGCGGGAGCGAATCGCGCGTCCGCGGAAAAAGTCGGCAAGGCAATTGCCGAACGCCTGCTCTCCAAGAAAGTCGACAAAGTCATCTTCGACCGCGGCGGCTTTCTTTATCACGGAAAAGTGAAAGCTCTCGCGGACGCGGCGCGCGAAGGGGGACTCAAGTTTTAGAACATCATGGCACAACCACACAGCGGCGGCGGCAGACGGCAAGAACGCCAGACAGACAAAAGCTCAGCGGCGAGAGGGGACACCACCGAGAAGGTGGTGTTCATCAATCGTTGCGCGAAGGTCGTCAAAGGCGGCCGGCGTTTCAGCTTCAGCGCCTTGATTGTCGCGGGCGATCACGATGGCAAAGTCGGCGTTGGCTTTGGGAAAGCGAATGAAGTCGCCGAGGCGATCCGCAAAGCGTCCGAAGCAGCGCGCAAATCGATGGAGAAAATGTCGCTGCACGAAAATACAATCCCGCATGAGACCATTGGCGAGTTTGGCGGCGGGCGCGTTCTGCTTCGTCCCGCATCTCCGGGGACAGGCGTGATCGCGGGCGGCGGTGTTCGCGCGGTTGTGGAAGCGGTCGGTATTCGCGACGTGCTCGCGAAGTCGCTTGGTTCCAGCAATCACTCGAATGTGGTCAAGGCGACGATAGAGGCGTTGCGCTCTCTGCGCCGGCGTGATGAAATTTTGAAGGTGCGCGGTATTCGCCTGAACGACGGGAAGGCCGAGCAATCATGATCCGGCTGCATAATATGCGGCCGCGGCCGGGTTCGAGGCATCGCGTGAAGCGGCTTGGTTGTGGCGAAAGCTCCGGTCACGGCAAGACAAGTGGCAAGGGCCACAAAGGGCAAAAGGCGCGCTCCGGCGGCAGCCTTCGTCTCGGGTTCGAAGGCGGCCAGATGCCACTGATTCGACGCTTGCCGAAACGTGGTTTCAATAATGCGGCCTTTCATAAGAATTACGCAATCGTGAATCTGAGCGACCTGAGTGTTTTCAAGGAAGGCACCGTCGTGAACGAGCAACTGTTGCGCGATTCGCATTTGATTCGCGGTCACGGAGCTGGACTGAAGATTCTCGGCGGCGGCGAATTGAAGCACGGTCTCACGGTCGAGGCTGATAAGGTTAGTGCCTCCGCCCGTGAGAAAATCGAGAAGGCGGGTGGCACTGTGACAATGCGAGAAAAGCCTGCCGCGCACGGTCCTCGCGTCACCCAAGAGCCGCCAGCGGCCGACGCATCCGAGCCTGAGGCGAAGGCTGTTTCAAAAGTGAAGGCTGCGACGAAAAAACCATCTTCGAAAAAGAAAGCGCCAGCCAAGGCCGCGTCGAAGAAGACATCACCGGGAAAGAGCTAGCCTTCTCCGGGTGATCACGAAATCCTAGTCGATGGTTTCGGCGTTCTTAAACACGGTTAAGATACCGGAGCTGCGTCGGCGCATCCTGTTCACGCTCGCGGTGATCGTGATCGTGCGTCTCGGCGCTGCGATCACTACGCCGGGCGTCAACCAGGCGGTAATCCAGGAGTGGTTCCGCACTTCGCTCACGGAAAATCAGGGCGGCAATGTCGCGGCCTTGTTCAATTTGTTCAGCGGCGGCGCGCTCGAAAACTGCGCGATTTTTTCGCTCGGGATCATGCCTTACATCAGCGCGTCGATCATGTTGCAATTGTTGACGGCGGTCATTCCGCAGCTCGGCCGGCTGGCCAAAGAAGATGGCGGGCGCCAGAAGATCATGCAATTCACGCGGTACGCGACTGTGGGGCTTTGCCTTGTGCAGGCTTATCTGCTCGCAGTTTCATTCCAGCATCCCGAATCGTACCACACGATGTTGCCGGGAATCACCGAGACGATATCGAAATTAGGAATCCCGCTCGTGGAAGATCTGGGCATGACCTTCCGCATCGTCACAGTGCTGTCTCTCACTACAGGAACGCTATTTTTGATGTGGCTCGGCGATCAAATCACGGAGCGAGGAATCGGGAATGGTATCTCGTTGATTATCACAGTCGGCATTGTGGCGCGCCTGCCCGCGGCGCTTGCGCAAGCGTGGAAGACATTCGTGCCATCGGCTGAGACCGGCACGAGTCAGGTCAATCCCGCGATTCTCGTCCTGATGGTCGCTTTCTTGTTTATCGTGATCGCCGCTGTGATCGCGGTCACTCAAGGTGTGAGAAAAATAACCGTGCAATATGCGAAGCGTGTGGTGGGCCGGAAAATGTACGGCGGCCAGACGCAATACATGCCGCTCAAGGTGAATTACGCTGGCGTGATGCCGATCATTTTCGCGTGGGCGCTCCTGCTATTTCCCACAACGATCGTGAGCGTTGCTTTCAAGAACAGCCGGACGGCAAAGATGATCTCCGACATGCTTTCCACCGGCTGGCTGCACTATGTTGTCCTGGCGGCGATGATTTTCTTTTTCAGTTATTTCTGGGTGGCCACACAATTCCAGCCGGCGCAGATCGCGGACGATCTCAAGAAATACGGGGGCTACATTCCCGGTGTTCGTCCGGGGAAACCGACGGCGGATTTTCTCGATTACACGATGACCAGGCTGACTTTTGCGGGCGCCATTTTCCTCACGATGATCGCTATTTTGCCGAGTCTTCTCAGCCAGGGGATGCATGTCCCGGTGATTACGGCGCAGTTTTTCGGCGGCACCAGTCTATTGATTATCGTGGGTGTGATACTCGACACGATGCGACAAGTGGAAACACACCTTATCCAGCGGCATTACGACGGATTTCTGCGCAAGGGCCGGATCCGTGGCGCCCGTTTCGATCGCGCCAGCTACGCCCGGGGCGAGGCGGCGCGCGGCAGCACTCTGATGTGGCTCTATGTAGCCATCGCCATACTCGTCATTGGCGGTGTGGCGATTTTTCTCTACGGGCACTAAGTGAAAAGACGATTGGTGCTTTTGGGTGCGCCGGGTTCCGGAAAGGGAACTCAGGCCGAAATGATCACGCGGCAATTCGGTATTCCGGTGACTTCGCCCGGCGCCATTTTGCGTCGCGAACGAGATCTGGGGACGCCGCTCGGATTGGAGACGGCTGGCACGACGCAGCATGGTGGACTGGTTTCCGACAAGATTATTGTTGAACTCATCGAAGACTGGCTTCGACTACACGGTGGCCATGGGTTTGTTTTCGATGGCTTCCCTCGCACGATTCCGCAGGCGGAAAGCCTGCAGAGCATTCTCAATCGTCATCGGACGCCACTCGATCTGGCAATCTGGCTCGATGTCTCCCAGCAAACCGTCAGTGGCCGGATAGCGAGCCGGCTACAATGTCAGGGTTGTGGCTTCACGACTAGTCTGAGCAGCGCGACTTTCGCCGAACGCCCGATATGTCCTTATTGCGATGGTCCACTCGTTAGGCGTAACGACGACGATGCCGAGGTGTTGAAAAAACGATTGGAGGAATTTGAGGCGAAGACTCAGCCGCTCGCCGCCTTGTACGAGAAAGCCGGGACGCTTCGAAAAATCGATGGAAATCGCGACCGGGAAGCCGTCTTCGGAGATATCTCACGTCTCATAGAGCAAGCGGCATGATTCCGATCAAGAGCGCAAAAGAGATTGAGAAAATGCGGCAGGCTTGCCGTACGGCCAGCGAGATTCTTGATCGCGTGAGCGAACTGATCCGACCCGGGATTTCGACGAAGGAAGTGGACCAGGCTGCGGCCGATTTCATGCAGGAAGCCGGCGTGCGCAGTGCATTTCTCGGGTATCGGATCGGACACCGGGTGTTCCCTGGGAACATTTGCATCTCGCTGAATGACGAGATCGTGCACGGGATCGGCAGCGCGCGGCGGATTCAATACGGAGACATTGTGAAGCTCGATATCGGCGTAATCGAAGATGGCTGGGTGGGTGACACGGCGTCGACTGTTCCGGTCGGGATGATTGATGAGCGCACGGAGCGATTGTTGCGGGTGACGGAAATTGCATTGCGCCGCGCGATCGAAACCGCGTGCGAAGGAGTGCGGCTCGGCGACGTCTGCGCGGCGATCGAAGAGATCGCGGTGCGCGATGGGTTCAGCGTTGTCCGCGAGTTTGTTGGGCACGGAGTCGGCCGGAAGCTGCACGAAGAACCTCAAGTGCCGAATTACGGAAAGCGTGGGAGCGGCCCGAAATTGAAGGCCGGCATGACGCTCGCGATAGAACCGATGATTAATTCCGGGGCTGCTTCCGTCAGATTACGCGATGATGGCTGGACCGTTTGCACGGCGGACGGCATGCCGTCCGCGCATTTCGAACACACGATCTTGATCACGAAGAACGAGCCGGAAATCCTGACATGGCGCGGAAAGACGCAATTGAAGTAGAAGGCAAAGTTGTCGAGCTTTTGCCCAATACGATGTTCCGCGTGGAGTTGCCAAATGGTCATAACGTCCTGGCCCATATTTCGGGCAAAATGCGCCTGCATTTCATTCGTATCTTGCCAGGCGATAAAGTTATGCTAGAGGTTTCCCCCTACGATTTGTCGAAGGGGCGGATTACGTATCGCCAGAAGTGACAACGCGGAGCCGATCTCCGCGTTTTTCGTCTCGCCGAATCTGTGAGTTATGAAAGTGCGACCATCAGTAAAAAGACTTTGTGAAGCGTGCAAAATCGTGAAGCGGAAGAATGTTGTCCGCGTGATCTGCAAGAACCCCCGGCACAAGCAGCGGCAGGGGTGAGGTATCTAGCGACTTAATGAATTAGTGATTTAACAATTTGTTATGCCAAGACTATTAGGAGTTGAGATTCCGGCCGATAAACGTATCGAAGCGTCTCTGACCTACATTTACGGGATCGGACCGAGCACAGCGAAGCGCGTTTTGGAACAGACCAATATCGATCCGAACCTGCGCGCGAAGGACCTGACGCCGCATCAAATCAACGAGATCATTCAGACAATCACGGGCAACAAGATGCTGATTGAAGGCGATCTCCGCCGTGAATTGCAGAGTAACCTGAAGCGCCTCCAGGCGATCAATTGTTATCGCGGAATCCGGCATCGCCGCGGTCTGCCCGTGCGGGGCCAGCGCACCTCCACCAACGCGCGCACACGCAAAGGTCCGCGCAAGACGGTCGGCGTCATCCGCAACAAGGACGCGAAAGCCGGCAAGGTTTAGCACACTTTAGGATTCACCTATGGCAGAGTCAGAAGAAAAAAGGAAACCCGCCAAACCGGAGAGCGCTGACAAGCCCAAAGCCAAGACTTCCAGAGTAAAGGCCGCAGAAGATACGGCGGAGACGTCTGCGGCGGAGGTTTTGTCTCCAGTTTCGGAATCGCCAACGGCAGCGCCTGATGAAGCCGCGATCGCAGCTCCCGCGCCTGTGAGCGCTGCCGCTGAGCCAGCTGCCAAGCCGGCGAAGAAACCGGCCAGGGCGAAAAAAGAGGAAGCTCCCGCTGTCGAGGCGCCCAAGGAGAACCTTTCTCTCAACCCGGATGACGTCGAGAAGCCCAAAATCATCAAGGCGAAAGGGAGCAAAAACGTCCATACCGGCATCGCGCACGTGCTCTCAACTTTTAATAACACGATCGTGACCATCACCGACCTGAAGGGGAACGTGATCGGCTGGTCAAGCGCGGGCAAGGTCGGATTCAAGGGTTCACGCAAGAGCACCGCTTACGCAGCGCAGATGGTCGCGCAGGACGCATCGCGTCAGGCGATGGGTCATGGGTTGAAAGAAGTGGAGGTCCTCGTGCGGGGACCAGGCGCAGGCCGCGAGTCGGCCGTGCGAGCGTTGCAAGCCATCGGGCTCGACCTCACCGTGATCCGCGACGTGACGCCAGTTCCACACAACGGTTGCCGTCCACCAAAACAGCGACGCGTTTGATCGCTTAACTCTCAACTCTTCATGGGCAGATACACCGGACCAAAAACCAAAGTCAGCCGCCGCTATGGTGTGCCGCTCTTTGGACCATCGAAAGCGCTCGAGCGGAAAAATTATCCGCCCGGCATGCATGGGCCGAAAGGCTCGCGCCGAAAGCAAAGCGATTATGCGATCGCGTTAGGCGAGAAGCAGAAACTTCGTTACCAGTACGGCCTGCTCGAAAAACAATTTCGCCGGATCTTTCAGTCGGCCTTGCGCAAGCGTGGCGTCACCGGTGAAACGTTGCTCCAGCTTTTGGAAACGCGTCTCGATAACGTGGTTTTCCGCCTCGGCCTCGCCAATACGCGCAGTGCGGCGCGGCAATTGGTTTCACACGGCCACGTCCAGGTGAACGGTCGAAACGTGAACATCGCTTCCTATAACGTCAAAGCGGGCGACGAAGTCACCGTGAAAGACAAGCCGAAGTCGCGTCAACTGGCGTTGCGCAACCTCGAGCTCACGCAAATCGCGCCGGTCCCGGATTGGCTCGTAGCAAACCGTGATGCGCTCAGCGGCAAAGTCTCGCGTATCCCAACGCGGGACGAAATGCAGCCGATGGTCAACGAGCAGTTGATCGTCGAACTGTATTCGCGCTAAGCGCCGCTACGTCGCAAGCAGCTCGAGCGCTTTGCTGTAACTGCGGCGCTGGAGAAAATGCCGCAACTGCGGATCGATTGTTGGAGGCAATCGATGCTCGATCAGATCGATCCTTTCCGAGATTTCTCTTAGCCGTTCGGTGTGGTGAAGCGGATCGCGGCGGCTTTCTTCGTCCCCGATAATCTCCAGACGCTCGCGCAAGGCTTCGGCTAGCTCTGCCAAGATTTGCATCGGAAAAGCTTGAAACGCTATGCGCTTTTGCGCAAGCGTCCATTCATGGGCAGTGGCTCCGTGAAAAAAATTCTGGTCGTAGACGACGATGTCGGGCTCACGCGATTGATCCGGGAAGCCCTCACGTCGTTTTTGC
Organism: Spartobacteria bacterium; assembly: GCA_003169695.1. Classification (GTDB taxonomy): domain Bacteria; phylum Verrucomicrobiota; class Verrucomicrobiia; order Chthoniobacterales; family UBA10450; genus AV80. The sequence goes on along the minus strand of PNAS01000017.1, from coordinate 45,670 downwards.
ATTGCGAGGTGGATACTTCTCCAAAGCCTGAATATGGCTTCGAGCTTGCGCTGACCAAAACCTACGACCTGCTGATCTTTGATTTCTCGATGCCGATGATCGATGGCGCGATGCTGTTCTTCCTCATCGGGAAGGTCTACAACCATGCTGAACCGCCACGCATCGTGCCTCCGCTGCTGCTTGTGACAGGGCGAGGCGATGAGAAACGCGCGCAGGAACTATTGAAGGAAGCCGGCGTGCGCGGGCTGGTCGCGAAACCGTTCGTGATCAATCGGTTAATCGAAAAAGTGAAGGAATGTCTGCCGGGAATCGAATCCACCGTCAGCGCCAGGGCCACGCTTTGGTCGCTGTGATTCTATGAGGCCGTGCGATTAGCTTCCTCAACCAGCTGTCGCCTTGCTTCGATCCAGTCGTGCGCGGAGTCACCTTGCAGGGAAAGCTCACTCCGCCGCACCGCGATAAAATATGCGCGAATCCGGATTTCTTCATCGGACGGTTCGCGGATCGAGCCGGACGACGAAGCATTTTTCGGAGTAGCCGGCTTGATCGCTCGAACGGTTTTCTGCTGCGGCGTCGCCTTTTTTCGCTTGGGCTTCGGTGGCGCGCCAATTGCTTTCGGTTCTGCTCCCACGCTGCCGTCGGCACCGCGAGCGGTCGGTACCGACCCTTTTTGGTCCGCTTGCTTTTCTGTTTCGATTTTGGATTTTCTGGCCACGTCTTGCTGTCTCCGATTGAGTGCCAAATCTACTGACGAGGCCGGTGTTGCAAGCGAATTTTGCAAACCGGTTGCGTGAAGAGCGAAATTTCGAGTACCGTTCAGCCATGCGACACTTTGTTTTCCGCTGGATGATCACAACCGTGGCCGTGATGGTCGCGCCGGCGTTCATCAGCGGCATACGATATGACACGGCGGGGGCGCTAATCGGTGCGGCGCTGTTGCTTGGCATCCTAAATGCATTCGTGCGCCCTGTGTTGTTGGTTTTGAGCGCACCGTTGATTTTGGTGACGCTTGGATTTTTCATTTTGGTCATCAACGCTCTAATGCTTTTTTGGGTGCCGAGCATGGTTATGGGATTTCATGTGGATGGTTTCGGCAGCGCGTTTTGGGGCGCGATTCTCATCGGCATCATCAGTTGGATGTTGAGCGCTTTCTTTCGGGGAAGCGATGGGCGGGTGCACATCCTCACGCATCACACTCAGATCCGGCGTGTGGAAGGTCGCGTGATCGAAACTTCGGAAGGCGGACGCAAGTGACTTATTGCCTCGGGATGCTTTGCCGCGCCGGCGCGGTCTTTTTGTCCGACTCGCGCACCAGCGCGGGGATGGATAACATCACGATGTGCAGCAAGATGCGGATCTATGAGAAACCGGGCGACCGCGTCATTTGCATCCTCAGCTCCGGCAATCTTTCTCTCACGCAGGCCACGATCGCATCGATCGACGAGGATCTGCACCTCGGTGGAAGCGACCCGGGCCGCGATCAACTCACCAACCGGCAGACTCTCTACGAAACGGTTCGTTATGTCGGATCGAAAGTGCGGGAGGTGGAGAAAAGGGATCGCGCGGCACTCGAGGCCGACGGTTTCGATTTTAATATCCACCTGATCGTAGGCGGTCAGATTGCGGGTTTCGCGCCCGAAGTGCACTTGGTCTATCCCCAAGGCAATAGCATTCACGCTACGCGCGATTGCCCCTTTTTGCAGATCGGCGAACGGAAATACGGCAAGCCGATCCTGGATCGCGGTTTTAGCTACGAGACGAACCTGGCCGATGCCGTGAAGGTTGGCATCATCTCAATCGATGCGACGATGAAAAGCAATGTGGCGGTAGGGCCGCCCATCGACATCCTCTGTTATGAGAAAGATTCGCTTCAGGCAAAGCTCCGGTCGCATCTTGGTGAAGACGACCCCTATCTCCTGGAAATCGGACAGAGATGGCAGGACGGCATCGTGAAGCTCGTTAATGAGATGCCGGCGCCCGATTTCAGCAAGCCGGCGCTCGGGTTCGCCACCGCTGCCTAGCAAGAACTTTGAGCCGGACGCCGCCGGATATTTCCCTGGGAAATCCGGAAGTTTGGCCAAAACGCATCGTCGACTGCGGGTAGTTGTTACCGACGGACTAACGCTGGCAAACGTGGCCGGCGCAGCGAAAGTCGTTCGTCCTTTCGGGATCGACTTCACGACGGGCGTTGAATCTTCGCCGGACGCGGCGCCTACGAGCTTCTGCGTGCGTTTTTCGTAGCAGCGCGAGGCCTCCCAGCGGCCATTCCGGTCGCGGTTTCCCAGGCCGGAGACGGTTTCTTCCAATTCCAGGATGTCGCTTCCCCGAACTCCGGGGCTGGTCTGCTTCCTGCTTTAACCGCTTCCGCACTCTTCAACTTCCCATTCATATTTATGTTCAATCATTTCAAACACTTTATCTGCGGGACAGCGGCATTGCTCGGTGCCATTACCCTTTCCGAAGCGCAGATCGGCTCTCCAACACCGGCTTCGAAACTCCTTGCTGCCGGCACTCTCCAGACAGCTCCATCCGCGGATTCCCAGGCAAAACCGGCCACCTCTCCCGCGCTGCCGGCAGCCCCGTCCGCCAAGACAAGCGATAATTCCCCGCTCACGCTCGTGCAAGCGTCCACGATCAATGCCGCCCCACCACCGACCACTTCGACGAAAAGCTCCACCACTTCCACGACCACATCGACGACTTCCGAACCAGCTGAAGCCGACAGCGCAACAGACAACGGCGGAGTCGGCGTTCGTGAATTTCAAGGCGACGATGTCGGCCAGGTCCTCCGGCTCCTAGCCCGCCAGTCGAAGATCAACATGGTCGTGACCGACCAATTGCCTAAGGATAGTGCGGTTACGATGCGATTGGAAGACGTCACCGCTCTCCAGGCGATTGAGATTATCGTGAAGGCCAAGGGACTCTTCATGGACAAAATTGACAATGTTTACTACGTGAAGACGCCCGCGGAGCGTGAGAAGGAACCAACAGAAAGCGACAGCTATCAATTCAGCTATGCGCAGGTCGCGATACCTGCAACGCCCCAGGGCGAAAAGTTAATGGCGACCACGAGCACCACCGGCACCACGGCGGGAGTAAGTAGCAGTATGAGTGCAGCCTCCTCGATGACTACCAACACGGAATTGTTCAAGCTAATCAAAAGCCAACTACAGAGTGGAGTTGATCCGCAGTTTGATTTTCGCACGAACACTGTTTTTTACCGCGAGACGCGCAGCAACATCGACAACATCCGCAAACTTTTAGTTCAGATTGATAAACCGACCAAGCAGGTCATGATCGAAGCGCGTTTGGTGGAGGTAAGCGCGAACCCACAGCAAGCTTACGGGATCAACTGGGGTGGCGTGGTCGGATCAGCCTCCAACCCAAAAAACTTTAACTTCGGCGGATCAACGCTCGGAACGAACAAACTTGTGGACGCTCAGACCGTAATTCCCGGTGTGGGCGGAGCCCCCCCGACACTGATTCCTCGGCTCGACGCGAACGGAATTCCAGTCCAAGGCACGAATGTCGGCACACTGCCGGCTGCGGTGGACCCTCCCATAAACTTTCTACGTGACGTGTCGCATGGATTCGGAGCGCTTGGCAGCCAATTTGCCATCCTCTCGGTGCCGCAAATGAATCTCACGTTGCAGGCCTTGAACGAGGATTCCGACGCTGAATTTCTTGCGAATCCGCGCGTTGTCACGGCAGATAATATGCCGGCAAAAATTGAGATTGTTCGCGCTCAGCCGGTTCCTACGCTTTCTTTCGATGCACAAACAGCCCAATCAGTGTTCAATGGCTTTCAGGATAAGACATTCGGCAACACCCTTCTAGTGCGGCCATCCGTCAACAAAGAAAACTTTGTTACGCTGGCGGTGAAGCCGATCATCAGCAACAAAGTGAGCGATGCAACGTTCACATTTCAAGGTTCGACCGTCACGAGTCCAGTCATTGATACTCGTTCGCTCGATTCGAACGTCTTGATCAAGAGCGGAGACACGCTCGCGATTGGGGGTTTGATGCAGGATGAAGTTACAAAGTCCCGCACCAAGGTTCCGGTCGTGGGCGACGTGCCTATCCTCGGGTATTTATTTCAGAGCCGAAGCAATATTCGGGTAAAGCGAAACCTGCTTGTGTTCGTTACGCCTACAATCATCGACCAGCATTACGGCACGGGCTTGGAAGACCAGGTCAGTGGTTTGCACCATTCCGGTGAGGAATACGCGGATCCGAACGGCTGGAGAAATAACGCCAAGGGTGCAGTGCGGCTCGTGCCAACTTCGAATCGCCAGAACGCCGCGGCCTACCCGAAACCGGGCATTCCGCCGGCTCCGGCGAGGGATTCGACAACTACAACGAGCACGACGGACAAGGTGCAGTTCATGAGCACCGCCAAGGATCGAGACCTTTAAGCAACGAGAGAATGTGGGGTTGAGAGGGGGCGGATTCTCGCGAGAGGTCCGCCCTCTTTGTTTTCTTGGCCGGGGGCTAATTCGCCAGATATCGGTTCAAGTGGGTCCGCAGTTCGGCGCGGGCGCGAAAAAGAAGGCTCTTTACGGCGGGCACGGACTGATCAAGGACTTCCGCTATTTCCTCATAACTGAGCTCACCATAGCGACGCAGCACCACCGCCATTCGTTGGTTTTCGGGTAACTGTGCGATGGCGGCCTCGATCGCGTGTCGCAATTCCTGCTCGAGCAACGCCGCATCTGGCGCCATGGCGCGCTCATCTTTTATCGGCCGCTGTTCGTCCTCCGACTCGACTTGAAGCGGCAGTTGCGCGTGGCGAGATCGCCGCCGCAATTCGTTGAAAACCAGATTGCGGGTGATTTTCAGCAGCCACGTCGTGAACTTCGCTCGCGGGACATAGCGTTTGGCACTTCTCCAAACCCGCACGAACACCTGTTGAGCGATGTCTTCGACGTCCGAATTGCTCCCTAGCATCCGGGCAACAGTTCCCGCCACCAGTCGCTGATGCCGCTCCACAAGTTCCTCGAATGCGACTGTCTCCCCGGCGCTGACGAGCTGCATCAACCGCACGTCTTTGGCGTCCTCATCGGAAGTTCCCGCCGGGCTCGGTTCATTGCGGGACATTGTGAAGATAGACGTGCCGACCGAAGCCCCGGTTACATGATCAACCCGGCAGAACCGGGAAGGTTTCGTGCTGTCGCTATTCGCGGGCATTTTCTCCGGCGCTTTCGTTTGCAACGGGACGGGAGTATGTGCATCATGAGTTCGAAAAATCCGCAGCGTGCCAATGTCTCGATGAATCTATCTCTTATTCCAATCGACCTTCAACCCATCGCCGAGAAGGTAGACAACCGGCAGCGCATCTCAGATGCCGAAGCGCTTCAACTATACCATTCCAACGATCTCAATGCGCTGGGAGTCATGGCGAGCACGCTCCGCGAGCAGAAGAACGGAAACGTGGCGACTTACATCCTGAATCGCTACATCAATTATTCCAATGTCTGCATTCTTTCCTGCCAGTTTTGTGCGTTCGCGGCGAAGAAGCGCGACGCTCATGCCTTCGAACGCTCGATTGACGACATTGTGGCTGCGGTCCAGGAGTCGCTCGCCGTCGGGATCACAGAGGTTCACATGGTCGGCGGTTTGCATCCTACGCTGAAAAAGGACTGGTATCTCACGCTGCTGCAACGGTTACATGCTCTCGACCTGAACCTCATTATCAAAGCCTTCACGGCGATCGAAATCCGGCATTTGGCGCAGCGGATTTTCAAATTGTCAATCGCGGACACGCTCGCGGTTCTGCGCGATGCGGGTCTGGGCGCTCTCACCGGCGGTGGCGCGGAGATCTTCGATGCCGAAGTGCGCGATGAGTTATGCCGTGGCAAGGAGAGCGCGGAGGAATGGCTGGAGGTCCATCGGACGTGGCACCAGATGGGCGGCCGCAGCACGTGCACCATGCTGTATGGACATATCGAGACCCTCGAACAGCGGGTGGATCACCTGAGGCAGCTCCGGGAATTGCAGGATGAAACGAGGGGATTTACCGGATTTGTCCCGTTTGCCTTCGAGCCGCAAACAACCGTTCTCGCGCACGTGAAACACGCGTCGGCGGTTGAGCAGCTTCGAAACCTCGCGGTCAGTCGAATTTATCTGGATAACTTCGATCACCTCACCGCCTATTGGGTTTCAATGGGCCTGCCGTTGGCCCAGGTTTCTCTCAGCTACGGAGTGGACGACCTGCACGGCACGATCATCGAAGAAAGAATTTTCCACATGGCCGGCGCAAAGACTCCCCAGGAACTAACGGTGGCGACGCTCGAGCACGCCATCCGTGAAGCTGGTCGAGAACCGATCCAGCGGGACAGCTATTACCGGCATTTGCGGCGGCACCCAGCCGTCGAGAGCGCTCCGCCGGCAGTAGAGTCTGAGCTCGTTTGCGCGTAACGTGTGTCTGCCGCCGACCTGATCCGGATCGGTTGCGTTAAGTATCTCAACGCTCGCCCGCTCATTCACGGATGGCCTGGCGAGGTCGTATTCGATCATCCGAGTAAGCTCTGCCAACAGCTTGCCGAGGGCACATTGGAGGTCGCGCTCGTCTCGAGTTTCGAATTTCTTCGGAACCCGATCTATATCCTGGTCGATGACGTTTGTGTGTCTTCGCATGGGCGGGTCTACAGCGTCTTCCTGGCACACGCCGGAGAACTCGGCGAGATCGACGAGATCGAAGTCGACCCGGCCTCACAGACGGCGGTCAACTTGCTGCGTTGTCTTCTGGCCGAAGCCGGATTCACTCCGAAATTGGTGGCAAGGACTCCGTTAATCCAGCGAGCTGTCACGCCGCGACTCGCGAAGTTCTTCATCGGCGATCAAGCCATCCGTTTTCGGGAACGGAGTGCGGCGGCGCTGCGCTTCTGGGACTTGGGAGAGGAATGGGAGAAGATCACCCACCTGCCGTTTGTTTATGCGCTCTGGCTCATCCGGCCCGAGGTCGCCTCTCCGAAACCGATCGCCGACCGTCTCCGCGCTTGTCGCGATAACAATTTGCGGAACCTCGATGCAGTCATCACCGCAGGAAAAGAATTTAGTCCTGAGTTTTGCGCATATTATTTCCGTGAATGTCTGACGTACCATTTCAGGCAGCCGGAAAGGGAGGGTCTCTCGCTGTTTCGAAAACTATGCGAAAAGCATGGAATTCTGCTGCCCGACCCGACGTTGGCATTGTAGCAGTCCGCTTTCGGTGCTCGTAGAGTGCCGCTCCAGGACAAAAGCCGGCGGGCCTTGCCACAGAACCATCGCGCAAATAATCTGATTCGTGCACAGACGCTGGATCATCGCGCCGGCTGAAGACAAACCAAATGCTAGTATTGCGTGGCCGGAAATTTGCGGCCTGCCTTGTATCGCTGAGTTGCTGAAGAGGAAAGGCTTCACCAATGCGGATGAAGTGAACGCTTTTCTGCAGCCGCGCCTCAGTTCCTTGAGCGATCCATTCCTCTTGCCGAACATGGCCGCGGCGGTGACCCGGATTTTATGTGCGATTGATAACCGTGAACGGATCGTGCTTTTTGGCGATTACGATGTCGACGGCGTGACCTCTCTCGCGCTGCTCGCCGAAATGCTGCACGGCTACGGCGCTGTCCCGGAATTATTCTTGCCGCTGCGGATGGAGGAGGGCTACGGCATGAGCCGGGAGAGCGTTGATCGCTGTCGAGAGCAACATCACCCGCAGCTCTTGGTCGCGGTCGATTGCGGCACGTCCTCCCTCGCAGAGATCGCCGACCTGAAACACCGCGGGGTCGATGTCATCGTTCTCGACCACCACGAACCGAAATCCGCGTTGCCCGATTGTGTGGCCGTGGTGAATCCGAAAGCCGAAATCGGTTGCGCGTTCCATTACCTTTGCAGCGCCGGCATTGCTTTTAAACTTTGTCACGCGTTGCTCAAGACACGACCAGCGCCGGAGTTCGACTTGAAGGCGAACCTCGATCTGGTCGCGCTTGGGACGGTGGCAGACATCGTCCCGTTGCAGGACGAAAATCGCATCTTCGTTCAGCGTGGCATCATTGAAATTGCGCGATCCAGTCGCCCGGGCATTCGGAAATTGATGGAGGTCTCCGCTGTGCGTGCGCCGGTCGCCGCTGGAGATATCGGTTTCCGTCTTGGCCCGCGTCTCAATGCAGCGGGACGACTCGCAACGGCGGAAAAGGCCTTGCAGCTTTTGCTCACCCGGGATGAAACGGAAGCGACAGAGCTGGCGGCGCTACTCGATGCGCAGAATCGGGAACGACAGGGCGTTGAGAAAAAGATCTGCGGCGAGGCCGAGGAAGAGTTGGGAAAGATCTTCAATCCTGCGCGCGATGCTGCCGTAGTTATTGGCGCGCGTGATTGGCATCCTGGCGTTCTGGGAATTGTCGCTTCGCGGTTGGCGCGAGAGTACCATCGGCCCACAGTGGTGGTCGGCTTCGATTCCACTGGCCTTGGAAAAGGAAGCGGTCGCGGCATCGAGGGCTTCTCATTTGTAGAAGCGCTCGGCCGTTGTGAAAAATGGCTGGAAAAATTTGGTGGCCACGAGATGGCCGCCGGCCTGACTGTGCGGGAGGAAAACTTCCCAGCGTTTGCCGATGCCTTCCAAAAGGCGGCGCGTGAACTCCTTTCGGACGAGAATTTACAGCCTCGTTTGCATCTCGACCATGAACTCACTTTCTCCGAACTGAACGCCGAGTTGCTTCGCTGGCACCAGGTGCTGCAACCGTTTGGCAACGGCAATCGCCAACCGATATTTTTCGCACGCGCTGTCGAGCCGACCGTCGCGCCTCAGATCCTGAAGGACAAACATCTTGTTCTTCGCTTGCGCCAAAAGAACCATTTTCGTCGCGCGATTTTTTTTGATGGCGCTTCCTCGCCTTTGCCGTCATCTCCATGGGACATGGCTTTTCGGCTGAACGCGGATGAGTACGAAGGTGAAACGCGGCTGCAGATTCACGTTGAGGCGCTGCGCGAGTCGGCGCCCATCGCATGATCCAACTCTCGCAAGCGCTCAGCGAACTGGACTGGATTCCGCGCCCCAAGCTGACGGCCCTGCGTCGGCTCGGCATTGAGACGGTCGAAGATCTGGTGACCCATTTTCCCCGCCGGCATGAAGACCGGCGCGAGTTCGCCGGATTTCCACGCGAAGAAAGCGATGTCCCGATTTGCCTTTGTGGCGAAGTCGTAAAAACCCAGCTCCGTCGCTTCGGGGGCTGGAAAAAGATCTTTGAAGCTACATTGCAGGAATCGGACGCGAACGCGCTCAGCCAGCCGCTCGTGCTGCGGTGGTTTAATTTGCATTACGTGCAGAAAATGATCGCGACTGGTCAGCGTCTCGTCGTCTTCGGCAAACCGCGTTTGCGTGGGCAGCGCCTTTGCCTGGAACATCCCGAATTCGAGGTGATCGAGAACGACGAGGAAATTTCGGTGCATTTCCGTCGCATCACTCCGATTTATCCGGCAACCGAGGGGCTTTCGCAGAGGACGTTTCGCGGATTGACTTACCGGGCCCTCGAAAGTCTTGACGAAGACTCGGTCGAGACGCTCTTGCCGCATGGCGTCGATCTTGGAGAGCGGATCACTGCGTTGCGGCAAATCCATTTTCCGACCAGCCAGGCCGATCTTATCCCTGCGCGCGAGCATCTCGTCTTCTCCGAGTTCTTTGCGATGCAGATGTTGATCGCGGCGCGACGATCTGCAGCTGCGTCCCGTAGCGGCCAAGCGCATTGCGGCGCTGGCGTCTTACTTGAGAGGTTTCTGCGAGGTTTGCCGTTCGATTTGACGAACGCACAAGTGCGCGTGATCGACGAGCTCCGTCGTGACCTCGCAGCCAACCGGCCGATGAACCGCTTACTGCAAGGCGATGTTGGTTCCGGCAAGACTGTTGTAGCAATCGCGGCAATGCTGCTCGCAGCGGAAGGTGGCTTCCAAGCCGCGCTCATGGCGCCAACTCAAATCCTGGCCGAGCAGCATTACGCCGTCCTATGCCGTTGGCTTGAGCCACTCAGAATCAAGATTTCGCTTCGGACGGCCGACCGTCAGGAGGAAAGTTTTCTCCCGCTCGTCTCCGGCGATGAAAGGCCGGATATTCTCATCGGGACGCATGCGTTGTTATACGAGGGTGTTTCGTTCGACAATCTTGGCCTCGCCGTAATCGACGAGCAGCACAAGTTCGGCGTGTCACAGCGTGCTCGGCTGACGGCGCGCGAGCCGGCGCCGGATGTTCTTGTCATGACGGCCACGCCGATTCCGCGCACGCTTACCATGACCGTTTACGGCGATCTCGATGTGTCGGTGATCGACGAGATGCCGTCGAATAGGGGGAAAATTATCACGGCTGTTCGGGACCAATCGAAACTCGGCGAGGTGCTCTCCTTCATGCGCGAACGGCTCGAAGCGGGCCGCCAGGCGTACATCGTTTATCCATTGATCGACGAGAGCGAGAAACTCGATGTCAAGGCGGCCGCGGCGGAGTTCGAAACGTGGTGCGACCGGTTGCGGCCCTTTCGCTGTGAGTTATTGCACGGCCGCATCCCCGGCCCGGAAAAACAAGCGATCATGGACCGGTTCCGGCGAGGGGAAACCAGTGTGCTCATCAGCACGACCGTGATCGAAGTGGGGGTCGACGTTCCCAATGCCACCATCATGTTGATCGAGAATGCGGAGCGTTTCGGGCTGGCCCAACTGCATCAGCTCCGAGGCCGGATTGGCCGGGGCGAGCACAAATCGTACTGCATTCTTTTGAGCGCGGAAAAATCACCCGAGACAGTGGCGAAACTTGGCGTTCTCGAAAAGATCAGCGACGGATTTGAAATCGCGGAGGCGGACTGGAACATGCGCGGTCCAGGCGATCTCTTGGGGACCGCGCAGAGCGGTTTGCCTGCGCTAAAATTGGGCAATCTAAAGACAGACGTGCGGATCATGAGGGAAGCGCGGGCTGCCGCCATTGCGATTTTGGAGGCCGATCCAGACCTTGAGGCATCGGACAATCAACGTTTTCGGAGATTGATTGTCGAAGAACGGGGACGTACCTTCTCGAACGTTAGCTAATGAAAAATCTACTTAAATTTCTCCTCTTCGTTTTGCTTGTTAGTGCCGCGATCGCCGGGCTTTATGACTACCGTCTCAAGCACGGCGGCCTAAAGTTTCTCGCGCAAACCACTGCGGATAAATACACCCTCTCGACGGCTGCCAGCGTCGATCCGAAGGAGGTCGTGGGCCTGGAGAACCTGAATAGGGAACGGCGCGCGCTTGTCAGCAGCATACTGCCCGCGGTGGTAAGCGTGAAGACCTCGAAGAAAGTGGTGAGTCCTCGCCGGAGTTACGGGCTCGATCCCTCCGAGTTTTATAACCGCAACCCTCGTCAATTCCGTAACCAGGACGAAGAGGAGATGGTGCAGAATTCCCTGGGTTCAGGTGTGATCGTTTCTGCTGAAGGCCACATTATCACGAACAATCATGTGATCGATCAAGTGGACCAGATCGAAGTGCTATTGAGCGATGGCCGGACGAAAAAGGCGCGGCTCGTGGGTGCGGATGCAACTGTGGATCTCGCCGTTTTGAAAATCGATGAGCCTGGCCTCAAATCGCTCAAGTTTGGAGACTCAGATTCCGTCCAGGCTGGTGACTTCGTTCTCGCAATCGGAAATCCGTTTGGGTTCGAGGAAACGGTGACTGATGGAATCATCAGCTCAAAAGGGCGCCCGAATCGTGTCGATGGTTTCGGTGATTATTTGCAAACCAACGCCGCAATCAATCCCGGGAACAGCGGCGGTCCGCTGGTGAATCTCCGCGGTGAGATCATCGGGATCAACACCGCGATCATTTCGAAGAGTGGTGGGTCGCAGGGAATCGGCTTCGCGATTCCTTCGAATTCCGTCCGGACCGCCTTGGAGAGCTTATTGAAAAACGGACGTATTATTCGCGGGTATCTCGGCATCCTGTCACGCAACGTTGGTCCGGGAGCCAAGGAGACCGACGGAGTGGTAGTCGACGACGTCGTTCCCGATTCGCCGGCGGATGAAGCGCAAATGAGGAAGGGCGACGTGATTCGGAAGTTCAATGGGCACGAAGTGAAAACCTTCAAGGAACTGCGCACTTTTATTTCGCAGGTCGAATTGAACAAGAAGGTGGAGGTCGAAGTAACGCGGAACGGCAAAACCTTCAAATTGACGACGGCGATCAAGGAACAGCCTGTTGATTATAAAACCACGCGCATCAATCCTCGTGAGTCGCCTACACCGTCCAGACGGCAGACCCCCGCGGAGGAACCCGAAGATCAGCCCGATGAAGCCGGGGCGTTCGGCTCGATCGAGGTCGGCGAGCTAACTCAGGATATGGCGCGCCGCCTCGATCTTCCGAAAAGCGTCCGGGGTGTGATGGTGACAAAAGTGAATGACGAAGAAAGCGAGCTGCGCACCGGGGACGTGATCGAAGAGGTCAATCAACAACCCGTCACTTCGGTGGCCGAATACAAGAGGATTGTCAGTTCACTCGATCCAAACGAGACACAGGTGCTCTCAGTTTGCCGGCATCGCACCCGTTCGTTCGTCGTCTTGCGTCCCAAGTAGCCAGAAGGGCCCTAATTAACCCTTGGGGGCTTTCGGCGGCGAACACGCACCGGGCGCGCGGCCTCCGATCTATATCGGGTGAATAATCGCCGGAGCGCGAAGGTCTAAGCCCTTAATCACTACTCAACTTATGAAACGAATACTTCTTGCGGTAACGATATTGGTGCTCGTTCTGCCGGCCATGAGGCAGGCGGAAGCCCAAACCGATGTATCGGTCGATTTTTTCTACGATAACCTGAGCTCCGACGGAAGCTGGGTCGAGGTGGCCGATTACGGCTACTGCTGGCAGCCAAGTATTGCGAGCAATTCCAGTTGGCGGCCGTACTCGGATGGCTATTGGGCCTACACCGATGTCGGTTGGACCTGGGTCTCCAACGAAGATTTTGGATGGGCTACCTACCATTACGGGCGTTGGACGCGCTTGCGCGATCGCGGCTGGTTTTGGGTGCCAGGGCGCGAATGGGGCCCGGCCTGGGTCTCCTGGCGCACGGGCGGCGACTATGTCGGTTGGGCCCCGCTCCCGCCGCGGGGCGGTGGCGAAGTGGAGTCCGATAACCGCCCGATCAGCGGGCAGGTGGACGTGGACTTCGATATCGGACCAGACTCTTACAACTTCGTTGATGTGCGCTACATCGGCGAGCCAGTCCTGCGTGACCGGATTGTTCAACCGAATCTGAACATCACCTACATCTCCAATACGGTTAACGTGACCAACATTACTTACACTAATTCGACCGTTTATAATTACGGGCCGGATTACAATACCCTGAGCCGATACTCGACGCGGCCGATCAGGCGCATGACACTTGAGCACGAGGCCAACGTCGATCTGAGCGTTGCCGTTAGATCGAAAGGTCTGACCAGAGTGCAGGGTGACAAACTTATCATTGCAGCTCCGCTCACATTCCAGAAGCCTTCCAAGCCGATCGCCCCGAAGATGGTGAAGGAAAAAATCGCAAAGCCGACATTCGAACATGGATGGAGTGGCGTCTCCGATCCGAAAGCTCAAGCGGAACTGAAGCAAAAGATGAAGAGCGAAAATCCCAAGAACATCCCTCCGCCGACCATCAAGCCTCGCGAAAACGCGGAAACGGCACAGAGTCCAGCGAGTGCTTCTCCAGCACCGCCGGCGCCCGGCACAACGCCCGCTACGGCTGCGAGCCCGGCGGTTTCGGCCAAGCCGGCGGCCGGTGCGGCTCCCGCCGCGTCCGCCGGTCCGGCGTTGACTCCTCCCGGAAAACACAAGAATGAGCGAGGCGAAAAGCCGACGGCGGCTGGTAGTCCTTCTTCATCGATTGCGCCAGGCAAGAGCCCAGCCCCGACCCGTAACAAGCCCAGCGATGACCGTCAGCGAATTTCCCCGCCGATCACTGCTCCTTCACCAGGGGCGAATGTGACGGAAGGCACGCCCCCCAATGCGTCGCCAACGCGTGATAAAGGGGTCAAAGACAAACGCACCGAGATGGCGCCTGCCACTCCACGTCAACCGAGCGACGCGCTGAACGACAAGGTGCCCCGCAAACCCAAAGACGAACCTCGTGGAGTGACTCCCGCGCCGCCGAACCGCGAAGCACCGCCTGACGCTCCGCCCAAGCACCCGGTGCCGCCGGAGCGGGTTGCGCCCCCTCCCGGCCCGGCAGCGAATGGACCGGTGAAGACGGAAGCCCCCCGCAGTAAACGAGGCCCGGACAAAAAGACAACCGAGCCATCGCCGTCGCCTGGGTCGTAAGGAACGCGATTTGAAATTGAGCGGCCCCGGAAAAATCTGGGGCCGTTTCTCTAAAGTAGTTCGGCGATCTGGACCGCATTGAGCGCCGCGCCCTTGAGCAGCTGATCGCCCGAAACCCAAAACGAAAGGCCGTTCACAAGGGCGCAATCCAGCCGAACGCGGCCGACTTCGCAATTGTCTTTGCCGGCCGTGTAGAGCGGCATGGGATAACTGTTTTTTTGCGGCTCATCGACCAACTCGACCCCGGGCGCTTTGGCCAGGGCTTCATGCGCTTCCGCGACAGAAACGGGACGTTCGAATTCCGCACTGACCGCCACCGAATGGGCACGGTAAACCGGGACGCGGACACAAGTGACCGAGGCGCGGAATTGCGGCAGATGCATGATCCGGCGGCCCTCGTTCTGCATTTTCATTTCTTCTTTCGTATAGCCGCTCGGCAAAAAGGAATCGACATGCGGAAAAACGTTGAACGCGATCGGATGGGGATAGACTTTGGCCACCGACGTTTGTTTTCCGGCGGCCGCTTCGACTTGGGATCTCAGTTCGCTGATCGCGCGCGCACCGCTACCGGAAACGGCTTGATAACTCGCCGCAAAAACACGCCGAACGCCAAATGCCCTGTGCAACGGATAGAGCGCCATGAGCGCGACTGCGGTGGTGCAATTTGGATTCGCGATCAGTCCGGAATGCTGCTGAATGTCTTCGCCATTTATTTCTGGAATCACGAGCGGGACATCGGGCTCCATCCGGAAGACGGACGAATTATCGATCACAATCGCGCCAGCCGCGCGCGCGACCGGCGCGTAACGCCGCGAGGTATCGCCGCCGGCGCTGAAGAACGCGAGATCGATGCCCTCAAACGATGCGGAGGAAAGCTCCTCCGCGGCAATTTCATTATTTCGAAACGAAACAATCTTTCCGGCCGAACGGCTGGAAGACAAAGGAAGCAGCCGTTCGACCGGAAATCCCCGGCGTTCGAGGACACCGAGCAGCTCCGCGCCCACTGCTCCGGTCGCGCCGACAACGGCGATGTGATAGCTTCTCGTTTTCGGCACGGCGCATCCTACTGCCAGTCTCAAATGAAGAAAAGCGCGCAGGCAAAGATCCACATTTCGGTGCGCGAGCAGCGGCTCACGTTGAAATCAGGACAGAAAGAGTTGGGGACGTACCCAGTTTCGACTTCCCGATTTGGTCTCGGGACGGAAGAGGGGAGCATGAAAACGCCGACCGGCAGATTCCGCATCGCGGAAAAGGTTGGCGACGGAACGCCGTTGGGAACCGTGTTCAAAAACCGCCGGCGCGTGAAGGTGACGAAAAAACTCATGCGGGACGAGGATCTGGTCATGACGCGCATCCTCTGGCTGGACGGCCTCGATCCCGAGAACGCGAACACGCGCGAGCGCTTCATCTACATTCACGGAACGAACCATGAAGAAAGCATTGGAGAACCGGCCAGCCATGGTTGTATCCGGATGAGAAAGACCGATTTGCTGGAGCTTTTCGAGCTCGTTGAGGTAGACACTCCAGTGGCGATCAAGGCCTAGACCACGGGAAGCGGCCTCAGAAAAAAGTCGAGAAAAGCGTTGCGCGACTGGTCGTAACTGCCTAAATGACGGCAGCAACCTGCACGGAAAGGAGGCGAAATATTAAGTGAAAATTTTCAAAGCAATAATGATAGTGGCCGTCGCGGCCAGTGCGTTAAGTTTGGGGGCTTGTGCTCAGAAAAAAGAGGCGCCGGCCACCACCACGAGTTCGACATATTCGAAATAACCGCATCCAGTTGTCCGCCTGCGGATAGCTTTTAACCAAAAAGGCCAGGTCGGCTTATCGGCCTGGCTTTTTTTTGGTCTTTTCGGCGAGGGCGGCGACAAAAGCGTCGTGTCTACAACGGCTCTTGTTGTTTCGCGAAACCATCTCTAATAAGATGCGGATGATGCAGCTGGCCGGCCAACCATTGTCGCTCCCGGAAATCGCGACCGTGGCGCTCGGCGATTTCCCGATCGAGGTCGCGCCTTCGGCCCACGCGCGGATTCAAGACTCACGAAAAGTCGTCGAAGAAATCGTTGCGCGGGGCGGGGTGGTTTACGGAGTCAGCACCGGTTTCGGCAAACTAGCCGACGTCCAGATCCCCGCGGGAGAACTTCGCCAACTACAATTGAATCTTGTTCGCAGTCACGCTTGCGGCATCGGCAGGCCGCTCTCCGTCCCGGAAGTGCGCGCGATGATATTGCTTCGAGCCAACGTGCTCACGCTCGGACTAAGTGGAATCCGCTTGGAAGTCATCGAACTGTTGTGCGAGCTGCTCAACCGGGGCGTCCATCCGCTCATACCGGAAAAGGGTTCCGTCGGCGCAAGCGGGGATCTGGCGCCGCTGGCGCACCTTGCGTTGACGCTCATCGGTGAAGGCGAAGCGTTCTACGGCGGCGCGCGTATGCCGAGTCTAGAAGCGCTCAACAAGGCCGGGCTACGCCCTGTTGCCTTGGAAGCGAAAGAGGGGCTCGCACTCTTGAACGGAACGCAGGCGATGCATGCGGTGGGCGGACTGGCGTTGCTGCGCACGAAACGCCTCTCGCGCATCGCAGATGTTGCCGGGGCGATGAGCTTGGAAGCGCTGAAAGGAACGCCGACGGCCTTTGATCCGCGGATTCATAATGCGCGTCCGCATCCCGGCCAACAGGCGGTGGCGGAACATTTGTGTTACCTGCTGCGCGATAGTGAGATCAGGCAATCCCATCTCGCCGGCGATCCGCGCGTTCAGGACGCGTATAGTTTGCGCTGCATGCCGCAGGTCCACGGCGCGATTCGCGGCGCGCTGGCCCATTGCGAAAATGTCTTCGAGATCGAGTCGGGATCAGCGACCGATAATCCGCTCGTCTTTGCTGAGACTGGGGATGTTCTCTCCGGCGGGAATTTTCACGGCGCCCCGCTTGCACTCGCTCTCGACTACGCCGCAATCGCGTTGACCGACTTGATGAGTATCAGTGAACGGCGCACCGATCGGCTCGTGAACCCGGATTTGAGCGAGGGGTTGCCGCCATTTCTCGCCCCGCACGCGGGGACACATTCCGGTTTCATGATTTTGCACGTCGCCTCTGTCTCGTTATTAAACGAAGCCAAAGTTCTGGCGCACCCCGCCAGCGTGGACAATTTGCCGACCTCGGGCGGGAAGGAAGATCACGTCTCGATGGGAATGACGGCGGCGCTGAAGTTGCGCACGATCGTCGAAAATGCAGAGTACTTGATCGCGATCGAGCTTCTCTCCGGCGCCGAAGCGCTCGAGTTTCGGCGGCCTTTGAAAGGCGGCGTCGGCGTTGAGCGGGCTTACGAACGGGTCCGCTCCATTTCGCCCGCGGTGAATGAGGATCGTTCCCTGTCGCTCGATATCGAGCGCGTGGCGGCGGCGATTCGCAACGGTGAGTTCGATAGCGAGACCGAAAAGATATGAGCTCGAAACGAGTGATCCGCGCGCCTCGTGGCCCTGAGAAAAGCTGCAAGGGCTGGCATCAGGAGGCTGCGCTCCGGATGTTGATGAACAATCTCGATCCCGACGTGGCGGAAAATCCGGACAACCTGATCGTTTACGGTGGGACCGGCCGGGCGGCACGGAGCTGGGAGGCGTTTGACGCGATTGTGCGATCGCTTCGCGCACTGGAGAACGACGAGACATTGCTCGTCCAATCCGGCAAACCCGTCGGCGTTTTTCGCACACACGATGAGGCGCCACGCGTCTTGATCGCGAATTCCAATCTCGTCGGCCACTGGTCGAACTACGCGGAATTCAATCGGCTCGAGCGACTGGGACTCACCATGTACGGCCAGATGACGGCCGGCTCGTGGATTTACATTGGCAGCCAGGGAATCGTGCAAGGAACGTTTGAGACTTTCGCGGAAGCCGGCCGGAAACATTTCGGCGGATCGCTCGCGGGAAAATTTGTCGTCACCGGTGGACTCGGAGGCATGGGCGGAGCACAGCCGCTCGCCGCCACCATGAACGGTGCGCTTTTTCTCGGCATCGAGGTCGATCGCACGCGGATCGAGAAGCGATTGACGAGCGGCTATTGCGATAAGATCGCAACGTCTCTCGACGAAGCGCTTGCGCTGATCGAGCAAGCGCGAAGGAAGAAGGAGCCGGTATCGGTCGGCTTGGTCGGCAATTGTGCGGATGTATTACCTGAGATGGTGAAGGGCGGTGTCGTTCCCGATATTCTCACTGATCAAACCAGCGCGCACGATGCGCTCAACGGCTACGTCCCGAACGAAATGGCGTTTGCGGAAGCGCTACAGTTGCGCGCGAAAAATCCGGACGAATACATCGAGCGCTCGATGCGATCGATGGGGGTGCACGTCGAGGCGATGCTCGCGTTGCAAAAGCGCGGCGCGATTACCTTCGATTACGGGAACAATCTTCGGACGCAGGCAAAAAAGGCCGGAGTCGAAAACGCGTTCAACATTCCCGGCTTCGTTCCCGAATACATCCGACCGCTTTTTTGCGAAGGAAAAGGACCGTTTCGCTGGGTCGCGTTGAGCGGTGATCCGCAAGACATCGCGCGGACCGATCAACTCGCTCTCGAACTTTTTCCGGAGAACGAAACGCTCAAGCGTTGGATGAAACTGGCGAAAGAGCGAATCCAATTCCAAGGTCTGCCGGCACGCATCTGCTGGCTAGGCTATGGCGACCGTGCCGGGTTTGGCATCGCCATGAACGATCTGGTGAAGCGCGGCGAAATCAAAGCGCCCATCGTCATCGGCCGCGATCATCTCGACACCGGTTCGGTCGCTTCGCCGTTTCGCGAAACCGAAGGCATGCTCGATGGCAGCGACGCGATCGCGGATTGGGCGTTTCTCAACGCGCTCGTCAATACGGCAGCGGGGGCTTCCTGGATTTCAATTCACAACGGAGGCGGTGTCGGCATCGGCTATTCCCAGCACGCCGGAATGGTCATCGTGGCCGACGGAACAGACAGCGCGAAACGCCGGCTCGAGCGGGTTCTAATGAGCGACCCCGGCATGGGCGTTCTGCGTCACGCGGACGCCGGATATTCTCGCGCGATCGGTTTTGCGGAGGCGCACGACATTAGGATCCCGATGGAGCCAAGAGCGCGCGATTGAAAGGCGAGACGGTCCGGAACACCATGCAAAAACTCATCGAATGCGTACCCAACTTTTCTGAAGGCCGTGACCTGGAGATCATCCGACAGATCACTGCCGCGATTGAATCGGTGGACGGAATCTCCCTGCTCAACGTAGATCCTGGGGCCAGCACCAACCGCACAGTAGTCACCTTTGCTGGCAGTCCGGAAGCTGCGGTGGAAGCCGCCTTCCGTGGAATTCAAAAAGCTGCGGAGCTCATAGACATGCGGAAACATAAGGGTGCCCATCCCCGCATGGGCGCCACGGATGTCTGCCCTTTTATTCCGGTGAGCAACGTGAGTTGGGAAGAAGCAATTGCCTGTGCACACCAGTTGGGCCTGCGCGTCGGCGAGGAGCTGAAGATTCCAGTCTTTCTCTACGAACGAGCAGCGAAGGATCAGTCCCGCTCAAATCTCTCGATCATACGTTCCGGAGAATACGAAGGCTTTTTCGAGAAAATGAAAGAAGCCGCGTGGAAGCCGGATTTCGGGCCTTCAGTATTCAGCGAGAAGTCAGGCGCGACGGTGATTGGCGCGCGGGAATTCTTGGTCGCCTACAATTTGAATCTGAACACCAAGGCGGTGCGACGGGCCACGTCGGTCGCTTTTGATGTAAGAGAAAATGGCAGGGTCAAAACGGACGACGGCACGCCGCGAGGGAAACCTGTGCTCGATGCAAACGGAGAACCTGTCCGTGTTCCCGGATTGTTGAAACACGTGAAAGCCATTGGGTGGTATGTGGAAGAATATGGAATCGCCCAGGTTTCGATGAACCTAACCAACATTGAAGAAACACCCCTGCACGCTGCCTTTGATGCCTGTAGCGAGTCCGCCAGCAAACGAGGCTTGCGGGTTACAGGATCGGAAGTCGTGGGCATGCTTCCGAAGAAATGTTTAGTGGAGGCGGGAAAATACTTTCTCCGGAAACAGCAATGGTCGGAAGGCGCTTCTGAGGAGGAACTCATTGATATTGCAATCCGCTCAATGGGATTAAATGAGTTGAAACCGTTCGATCCAAAAGAAAAGATCATCGAACTAAAAATGGAATCCGTTTCAAAAAAATCGCTTTTGAAAATGGACCTGCGCCAGTTCTGCAATGAGACCCTGAGTGATTCTCCGGCGCCTGGTGGTGGTTCTGTCGCGGCTTTGATGGGTGCCCTGGGTATTTCTCTTGGAGGGATGGTAGCCAATCTCTCCGCTGGAAAACGCGGCTGGGAGGAGAAACTTGGTTATTTCAGTGGCTGGGCGGTCAAGGCGCAGCAATTGAAGGATGAGTTGCTCTTTCTGGTGGACGAAGACACGGCTGCCTTTAACAAGGTGATGGATGCATTTGCCTTACCCAAGGAGTCAGCAGAAGAAAAAGCGGCCCGCTCAGCCGCAATAGAGCTGGCAAACAAATATGCGGCGGAAATTCCGCTGCGAGTCATGGAAACCGCCTGCAAATCCTACCAACTCCTCGCTGAAATGGCCGAAAAGGGTAACCCTGCTTCGATTTCTGACGTCGGGGTCGGCGTTCTTGCCTTGCGCGCTTGCATCGACGGGGCGGCATTGAATGTCCGAATTAATTTGGCCGGCCTGAAGGATGAAAAGCTGAAATCATCTCTCCAGGAAAAGGTTCAGAGAATCAGCGCCGAATCCGCCTCGGAGTTTAAGAAGATTAGTCAGATTGTTGAAAGCAAGATGGGTTAAGGGAACGTTGACTTGTCCTTCGTCTAGCGTACCAGGCCGCTTCTTCTCGTGGTGCTTCGGGTCTCAAGTAGGCTGAAAATTTGAAAACGCTCGCGGTTCTCCACGCCTCGCAACTCGTTACACTCGCCGGTCCGGCACGGCCACGGGTCGGCGCTGAGCTTGGTGATCTGGCAATCATACCAGACGGCGGAATGCTGATGTGTGGTGGCGCGATCGTCGTCACAGGCCCATCGAACGTGATCGAAAGGCAAATATCGGGCGATGCGGAAGTCATCGACGCGACTGGTCGCGTGGTCCTGCCCGGATTCGTTGACGCGCACGCGCATCCTGTCTTTGCGGGGAATCGTGTGGATGAATTCGAGATGCGGGCGAGAGGCGCGACTTACGAGGAAATCGCGGCGGGCGGAGGCGGGATTCGCTCCACCGTCCGCAAGACGCGGGCGGCAACTGAGGACCAATTGCTGGCGCATGCTATCAAGCATGCGGAGTGGTTTATTCGCTGCGGCACGACGACGGTCGAAGCGAAGTCCGGGTACGGACTCTCGGTCGAAGACGAGATCAAAATTTTGCGGGTTGTGCGGCGATTGAACAAGGAAACTCCGGTTGAGTTTGTTCCGACCTTCCTGGGAGCCCACGCGATCCCGGAGGATTTCCAGTCCGCGCCAGATCGTTACGTTAGTTTGGTAATCGATGAGATGCTTCCGCGGATCGCCGATGAGCGGCTTGCCGAGTTTTGCGATGTTTTTTGCGAGCACGGCTACTTCGACGTTCAGACATCTCGCAAAATCCTGAGCGAGGCCAAAGAGCGTGGCATGGGTATCAGAATGCACGCCGACCAGCTGACAAACGGTGGGGGAGCGGAACTGGCGGCGGAATTAGGCGCGGTGACCGCTGATCATCTTGAGCAGACCGAGGCGCCGGGTATCGCCGCGATGAAACGCGCTGGGGTGCAGCCCGTGTTGCTGCCGGGCTCGGTTTACTCGTTAGGCAAGACTGGTTATCCTCATGCTCGCGAAATGATTGAGGCTGGACTAGCAGTTGTGATTGCCACCGATTTCAATCCCGGGTCTTCCCCGACACCGTCCATGCAGATGGTGTTGTCGCTTGCTGCCACGCAGATGAAAATGGCGCTCGCGGAAGGGGTGACGGCGGCAACGATTAATGCCGCCTACAGCTTGAAACGCGGCGACAAGATCGGCTCCCTGGAAGCCGGCAAGTTCGCTAACTTCGCGCTCTTCGATTGCGCAGATTATCGTGAGCTCGCCTATTACTTCGGAGTGCCCCAGACGCATTCCGTCTACGTGCGCGGAGAGCGAGTGTTTTAGGTCAATCGCGCGACGGAGCGCGCGATCCACCTATTGCGCATCACGCACCTCGCCCGTAACGTCGCTGCGCAAATGAAAGTGGAGGTTGAAAATCAGCCGCAGGGCCTGGCGACGCTTCGGATCGAACTACCACCGGAGGAGGTTCGAAAGGAGTGGGATTCCATCGCGAGCAACTACTCGCGTCATGCTCGGATCCCAGGCTATCGCGCTGGCAAAGCGCCCCGCCAGGTCATCGAAAAGAAGTTCCGCAAGGAAATTCAGGACGAGCTGACGAAGGCTCTGGTTTCGAAGAGCTACCACGAGGCGATCGCGGAGAAGAAGCTGCGTGTCGTTTCCCTGACCGATCTCGGCGACGTGGAGTTTGGCGATGATCGATCGATGCGTTTTCGCGCGACGGTCGTGACCGCCCCGGAGTTCGAGCTTCCTGAATACAAAAACATTCCGGTGCACCTGCCGGCAACGACCGTGACCGAAGCGGAGGTCGAGGCCGCGCTCGAGCGTTTGCGCGATCAAGCCGCTGATTTCACAGATGTGACTGACCGCGAACTGGCGATGGGGGATTTTGCCGTGATCGATTTCACGGGGGCGATCGACGGGATTCCGATTAGCGAGATCATCCCGGAGGCGAGCAAGAACCTGCACGGCGGGAAAAAATTCTGGCTGCATTCGGCTCCGGAAAATTTTCTGCCGCAGTTTTGCGAGCAAATTATCGGAATGAAGGCCGGTGACACCCGCAGCTTGCAGGTCGTGTTTCCGACGGATTTCCCCGTGCCGGACCTGGCGGGCAAGAAGGCGGATTACGCGGTTACGCTGAACGAAATCAAACAGAAGGTTCTCCCGACGCTGGACGACGCGTTCGCAGCCACGCTGCTGCCAGACAAAACTCTCGCCGATTTGCGTCATACGATTGAGCATAATCTTGAGCGCGAGAAGGAGCACGAGGTCGGGCGAGCCCAGGAAGCGCAAGTCGTGAAGTTCCTGCACGAGCACATCAGCTTCGATCTGCCGCCCAGCCTCCTGAAGAACGAAACGCGTCGGGCGCTGAATGAGCTTGTGCATCGCAATCGGGAACGGGGCGTGACCGATGATCTGCTCAAGGGCAAAGAAAAGGAGTTGATCGAAGGCGCCGGGTCGCTCGCGGCGCACCGTTTGAAGACGAACTTTATTCTCCATAGAATCGCCGAACGCGAGAAGATCCAAGTGACACGGGAAGAGATCGATAACGGCATTCGCGAACAAGCGGCACATTACAATGTTTCCGTGGAAAAAATGCGCAAAGAATTCGAAGAAAACGACCGCATAAACGGCCTCGCCGAAGAGATTCTGTTGGGCAAAACTCTTGATTTTTTGAAGGAAAATGTTATCGTCGGAACGACTTCACAACCGGCGCCGATCAGCGCTCCGCCGGAATAAAATCATGATCGCAGCGAAGAAAAACTTCTCTCAGTCCGTCCTCATCCCGATGGTGGTCGAACAGACCGGCCGCGGCGAGCGGAGCTATGACATCTACTCCCGCTTGCTAAAAGACCGGATCGTTTTTATCGGCACGCCGATTGACGACCACATCGCGAACCTGGTCATCGCTCAGTTGCTTTTTCTGCAAATGGAAGACGGCAAGAAAGACATCAGCATCTACGTCAATTCGCCGGGCGGCTCGGTGACCGCCGGACTGGCGATCTACGACACGATGCAGTTCCTCACTTGCGACGTAACCACCTATTGCCTCGGCATGGCGGCCAGCATGGGCGCGGTCCTGCTTTGCGCGGGGACGAAAGGTAAGCGATTCGCGCTCCCGAACTCCGACATCATGATCCATCAGGTTTCCGGTGGTGCGCAGGGGCAGGCGAGCGACGTCGAGCGGCAGGTGGAATACATGTTCAAGCTCAAGAAGCGCCTGATCAAAATTATCTCCCAGCACACCGGCAAAACAGAGGATCAGGTTCGTTTGGACTCAGATCGCGATTACTACATGACCGCGGCGGAGGCAAAGGCGTATGGGCTCGTGGACGAAGTGATCAAGTCGCGCAAGGAAGCGAAGCTGCTGGATGGCGCCACTCCGGAGGGTTCAACAGCGATCGCGGAGGCCGCATTGCCCCGTAAGATCGAGGAATAAGAACTGCTTTTCTAAGGCGGTAATATGGCCCGCGCCTCCAACCTCACAATGTGCTCCTTTTGTGGCAAGAGCCACGCGGAGGTGCGCAAGCTCATCGCCGGTCCCGGCGTCTACATTTGCGACAGTTGCATCAACGTCTGCAAAAGCATCCTCGATAAGGAATTAAATGAGGACGCGCGCCGGCAATCGTCGACGATTCGTGTTCCAAAACCGGCCGACATTCGGCACTCTCTCGACCAGTATGTCATCGGCCAGGACATCGCGAAGAAGACGCTCTCGGT
Source organism: Spartobacteria bacterium (assembly GCA_003169695.1). Lineage (GTDB taxonomy): Bacteria > Verrucomicrobiota > Verrucomicrobiia > Chthoniobacterales > UBA10450 > AV80. The sequence continues at coordinate 20,838 of PNAS01000017.1, read as the reverse complement.
CGCCGTCCATAATCATTTTAAGCGCGTCCTGCAAAGCGCCACTCCGGTCGACACGTCCGCGGCTTTTCAGCCCGATCCATTCGCCGACGTCGAAATCGAGAAGAGCAACATTCTTCTTATCGGGCCGACGGGATCCGGCAAAACGCTGCTTGCGAAAACTCTTGCTAAAATTCTCGACGTACCCTTTTGCATCGCGGATGCAACGACGCTGACCGAAGCGGGCTACGTGGGGGAAGATGTGGAGAACATTATCCTTCGTTTGCTCCAGAATGCCGACTACGACGTCAAACGCGCCGAGATTGGGATCGTTTACATCGACGAGATCGACAAGATTGGTCGCAAAACTGACAACGTCAGCATCACACGCGACGTTTCGGGCGAAGGCGTGCAACAGGCGCTGCTAAAGATTCTCGAAGGCAGCACGTGCAACGTCCCGCCACAAGGCGGCCGGAAGCACCCGCACCAGGAATACATCCAGGTCAACACTGAGAAAATTCTCTTCATCTGTGGTGGCGCTTTTGTCGGGCTCGACAAGATCGTGCAGAAGCGCATCGGTCAGCGGACGATGGGCTTCAACAGCCCAACACTGGAAGTCGAAGCAGCGCTTGCGAGGGAAGCCGTGCGGCATGTTGAGCCGGAAGATTTGCTTAGCTTCGGCATGATCCCGGAATTCATCGGGCGACTGCCAGTTCTCAGCGCCCTCGATGCTCTTACTGAGGATGAGTTGGTCGCCATTTTGACGGATACGAAGAATGCGATGATCAAGCAGTACACTAAACTCTTCTCGATGGAGGGTGTTGACCTTAGCGTGACCAAGGGTGCTTTGAAAGCGCTCGCGGCTCAAGCTGTGACGAAAGGCACGGGCGCTCGCGCTCTACGTTCCATGCTCGAGCGGATCATGCTCGAAATCATGTACGAAATTCCTAGTCGCGAGGACATCGCCGAGGTGACGATCAATCGTGCGGTGGTCGAAGGGAAGAAACCACCACTCATTCGTATCAAGAAGCAGGACAAAGCGGCTTGAGAGTGACCGCTTCGCGCTGAACGTCCAACGTCTAAGTGTCCAACGTGGGACCCGGCGCGCCTGTCCGAAACTAGGCATTAATTGGGCCCAACGCACACCCGAGTTGGAGGCATTGCAGCTCTTCTGAAGTTGAACGTTGGACGCTGAGCGTCGGACGTTGGACGTTCAAACCGTGGCCCTGCGACACACGCGATGAAAACGATCGTCATCAACACTGGCACAGAGCTCTTGCTCGGCGATGTGCTTAATTCGCACCTGTCCTTCATCGCTCGGGAAATCTTTTCGCTCGGATTGCGCGTCGACCGGCAGCTCTCTGTGCCCGATGGCCCCGCGATTCGCGCGGCCCTGGCCGAATCATCAGAGCAAGCTGATATCATTTTCGTGACCGGTGGTCTTGGGCCGACCACGGACGATGTCACACGGGAAATCACGGCTGAATTCTTAGGACTGAAATTGCACCACTATGCGGCAATCATGGCCACGATCGCCACTCGAGCTGCGCGTCGCGGCTTCAGGCTGACGGATCGCACGTCGCGACAAGCCGAAGTGCCGCAGGGCGCAACTGTCTTGCCGAATGAAAACGGATCGGCCCCGGGCTTGTATCTTGCCGCTAACGCAGCTTCTACGAAGAAATCGCCGCATCTATTTCTTCTGCCAGGCCCGCCGCGCGAGTTGCAACCAATGTTTAAGAGTTCGGTCCTGCCGATCCTCCGTGATATTGTTCCGCAAGAATCTGCGACCGATCGCCGGACTTATCGCATCGCGGGGATGGGCGAATCCCTCGTTGAAGAAGCAATCGGGGAGCGCCTGCTCGAAATCGCCGGAATTGAACTCGGTTATTGCGCGCGGCCTGGAGAGGTTGATCTGCGAATCATCGGCGAACGTTTGGCGCTTGATCAAGCGGAAGCGATCATTACGGCAGGGCTGGGTGCGTCGATTTTTTCCAGCGACGGCGGAAGCCTTGAAGAGGTCGTCGTAAAACTTTTAATGGAAAGGAAGCAAACGCTTGCGGTGGCGGAATCGTGTACCGGCGGTTTTCTCGCTCATCGAATCACGAACGTCCCGGGCGCCTCCACTGTCTTTTTGGCGGGATACGTCACGTATGCGAACGAGGCCAAAGAGGGGATGTTGGGCGTCGATGCGCGCCTCATCTCGGCACACGGGGCGGTGAGCGTAAACGTAGCGCGAGCGATGGCAGAAGGCGCGAGGCAGCAAGCGAACACGACCTTCGCCCTGGCAACGACCGGAATTGCGGGACCCGGCGGCGGCACGGAAGAAAAGCCGGTTGGCACCGTCTTCGTCGCGTTGGCAGCCGATGGCGCTACGACGCAGGTCAGAAGTTTTGGATTTCCTGATGACAGGCCAACGTTCAAGGAGCTGACGACGCAGGCTGCCTTGGAAATGCTGCGGCGATCATTGCTGGCGTAGATGCTTTTTCCGATTCAGCGATTGGAGGGACGCGTCCGTCCGTCCCATGAGCTTGGGATGCCACAGCGGGCGTGCCTCCGAGGTTCCTTTACGGCTCGACGACAGCCGGCGTTCCCACCTTCACGTGCGAATAGAAGAGTGCGGCGGCTGGCTCCGGCATGCGGATGCAGCCGTGTGATGCGGGATACCCCGGCAGAATCCCAACGTGCATTCCGACGCCCTCTCCTGTTAAACGCATGAACCATTTCATCGACGCCCCGACGAAATGGGTGCCGCTCGGAGCTGAATCGATGTGCGCACTTATGCCACCGCGCACCGTCCGCCCCTGTGTGTCTTTATAGTCCCCGTAAATGCTCGAGTGATGGTCCTTGTCCTTTTCCAGAATCGTGAATTTCCCAGTCGGGGACGTATGCCCACGTTTGCCGGACGAAATCGGGCTGTCGATCGCGATTTGATCGCCCGTCATCAGGTAGGCGCGCTGTTTTGAGATTGAAACGAGGACGTGCGCACTATCTGGTGTGACGCTCTGAAGCACAGACGCGTTCGTGCTCATTGGTGGCTGGGTTTTTATCAGATCCGAAGCTTTCCGCATCGGTTGATTAAGTGGTGCGCTGGGCGACGCGGCGGGCGAAGGCTTCGGACGGTTTTGCCGGGCCAACTGGCCGAAAGCGGTATCGCAAGCGAACAGGATAAGGGCGGTCGCAACCGTTGGGAGAAGGAGAGGCGAGGTCACAAGTTAACTTTGGACGTAAGTGTTGATTCGATTGAGCCAGCCCGGAAGCCAGCGCGATTCGTTTCGTTCGGGCGGCGAGTTACGAACACGATTGGTCAGAATTTGTTTCGCGGATTGAGCAAAGTATTTCACGGCTTCTCGACCACTGCTTTCCTGGGACATTCCTTCGAGGACTTGTAACAGACCCCAACCCTGTCCCGCATATCGCTCGGTCGCAAGAACACCTTCTCCTTTGAAGTTCACGTAATCAACCAGCGCGTAACATCCCATCGCCGAATCGGCCAGGCGGTCGAACTGCTGCCTCACCTGCGTTCGCCTGGACGGGGCCGCTTCGGCGAGCATTTTTGGAAGCGCTTCTCGCAAACGTTCGACGAGAAACTCAGCCTGGAGATCAACGGTCCTCGCGAGGAATTGGCGCAGTTCTTTCATCGGAACCGTCTGGCTTGCTTGATTGAATTCGGCCCGCGAATTCCAGGGACAATCAGGGGCGACAAAATCACCGGCGGCGAGGTGCTGTAGCCAGACTGGCAGAACCGCCCGATTCTCGCCGGCAAAGCTCAGGAATTTTGGGAAACTCTCCTCAAACGGTCCACGCTGACCCTTCGGGTACCAGATGAAGTGACCGATGCCGAGTGAGGCGAAGTTTTCCCCGGAATTCCACGAAGTTAGACCGGCCAAAGTTCCATTGCACTCGTTTTGCCAAATCCTTTTTCCAATGCGTTGCGTGTCAGCCGCTGAGAGATTGATCGCTGCCGTGCCGGCAATAGTTGAAGCCAGGAGAAAAAGCGCCGCGAGGACCGTCATTTTCCGCGACCCCCGGCCCGTGCCCCAGCTTGACGATCGAACTTTATTCATTAGCGTGGCAGTTCCCGCGGCGCCCAGACTAGAAATCCTAACAGCGCCCGGCTCCATCTTTCTTATGAATCGTCTTATCATTTGCCTCGCCTTAGTCCTCGTTGCCTCAATTGGTTTAGCGCAGGACAAACCCGAACTAAAAGACCAAAAAGACAAAGCGAGCTACAGCATCGGCCTCGAGCTCGGCACATCCTTGAAAAAAGGAAAAATGGACGTGAATGCCGACACGCTATTTAAGGGGTTGAAAGACGGTCTCAGCGGCGCCAAACCTCTTTTGACTGAAGATCAGGTCAAGGAAACGATGACCGCGCTCCAAAAAGAAATGATGGAAAAACAAGCGGCGGCCAGCAAAGAGGCCGCGGAAAAAAATGCGGCCGAAGGTGAAAAATTCCTCGCGGAAAACAAAAAGAAGGACGGAGTGAAAACGACCGCCAGCGGGCTGCAGTACAAAGTTCTGAAAGAAGGGACGGGAGCGCCGCCGAAGGAGACCGATACGGTCGTGACCAATTACAAGGGGACGCTGCTGGATGGAACTGAATTCGATAGTTCGTACAAGCGTGGTGAACCCGCGACCTTCCCGGTCAATCGCGTCATCAAAGGCTGGACCGAAGCGTTGCAGCTGATGAAGCCCGGTTCCAAATATCAGCTTTTTATTCCGTCGGCTCTCGCGTACGGGGAGCGTCCGGTCGGCAAGGATATTGGTCCGAATTCGACGCTGATTTTCGAAGTGGAACTGATCAGCATCAAGGCTCCGGAGGCCGCTCCGCCATCGCCAGTCCCGGGTTCGTCAGGAAAGACGCCTTCTACCCCATCAGCTGCGTCGCCCCCTACACCAGCAGCGAAGGCGTCCGCTACGCCGCAGAAAAAATAGCGGGTCGGTGGCGAGAACTTTAGCGTTTCTCTTCGGTCGGCTCCCACGCCAGGAGCGGGGCGTCTCCCCACAAGTCTTCCAGGCTGTAGAACTCGCGTTTTTCGCGATGGAAAACGTGCACGATGACTTGCATGTAATCGAGCACGATCCACTGGCTCGCCGGAAATCCGTCGATCGAGATAGGGCGCAAAGCCTGATCGGCTTTGAGCCGGCCTTCGATTTCGCCGGCGATTGCTTTCAGGTGCGGTTCTGACGTGCCGGAGCAGATCACGAAAAAATCGGTAAAGGTCGAAATTCCTTGCAGGTCGAGGACCACGATATCCTCCGCTTTTTTATTCGCCGCGAGGTCGGCGCAAGTTTTGGCTAAGGTTTCCGCGGTTATTTTTGAGGCTCCCTGTAAAGCTGGCGGTCTCGAATAATGTTTTCGACCGGCGGCGGTACGAGATAACGAATGGAATGCCCCATGGCAACCCTGTTTCTGATATTCGTCGCGGAAATATCCAGATGTCGCCGAATCGTGCGATATGGGTATTCGGTTTTCACTTTGCTGCGAGCGAGTACGACGAACTGCACCATTTCGGAGAGTTCAGCAAAACGGTGCCACGTCCCGAGGCGGTCGACGTTGTCTTCTCCGATGAGATGGAACAATTCCGCGTCCGGCTCGCGTCGGCGAAGCGCCTCGATTGTGTCGACGGCATAGGACGGCGAAGTACGCCGGAGTTCCATTGGATCTAATCCAAAACCAGGCTCGCTTTCGATCGCCGCACGCAGCATTTCCAAACGAACATCGGGCGCCGTGAGCTGTTGATCCAATTTGTGGGGCGAAGCGGCGGCCGGAATAAAGATGACTGTTTCGAGATCGAGCATTTCGAGTGCATCGCGCGCCAGAATCAAGTGGCCGTGATGGATCGGATCGAAGGTGCCACCGAAGATGCCGATCTTTTTCAAGCGAAGCCTTTATTTGGCACTGTAGTCACGGCACTCTGTCGCTGCGCCTGGGTGAACCGGCGCCTCGAAAGAACGGGCGGGCGAGAATTCAATCCGCGCACGATGATCGCAATGGCTAGGCGTTTTTTGTTTCCGGCGGTAGACATGAAACTTAGTCTGACGGTATGAAGAGCGATTCCTTGGGTCAACTGATCCTTACCGGAGTTCCGGGGATCGAATTAGATTCGGAAACCGCGGCATTATTTCATCTTGTCCAACCGGGCGGATTCATTCTTTTTGGCCGCAACATTCACAGCGCGCGGCAGCTCCGTAAGTTGATCGATGATCTGCGCGATCTCAGCGAAGTCGAGCCCATCATCACAATCGATCAGGAAGGCGGTCGCGTTTCGCGCTTGAGGCTGATCGGGAACGAGCCGCCAAATGCGCAGCAATTGCGCGACCGAAACGATCTTGCCCTTGTTAGGCGCCACGGGGAAATTACCGGTCAATTGCTGCGCATCTTCGGCTTCAATCTCGATCTCTGTCCGGTGCTCGACATTTCCTTCGACGATGAAGCCGATAATTCATTGCGCGGTCGCTGTTACGGCAAAACCCCCGAACAGGTCGTCGGACTTGCTGGCGCGTTCAACGACGCCTTGCGCGAGCAGGGGATTTTGAGCTGCGGCAAACACTTTCCCGGTTACTCGGCCGCCACTGTTGACGCTCATCATGGTCTCCCCAAGATCGAACGCTCGCGCGAGCAGTTGAATGAGCAGGAGCTCGCGGTCTTTCGCGCCTTCATAGGCAGGGACGACTCTCCGAGTCGTCCGTCGAATAATCGGACGGCTGGGGAGAGCCGCCCCTGCCTGGTCGACTGCATGATGGTTTGTCACGGTTGGTATCCGTGCTTCAACCCGGTGAGAAGGCCCGCCTCCTTATCGCGGGAGGTCGTAACGCATTTGCTGCGCGACGAATTCCACTTCGACGGCCTGATCATGACGGACGACCTCGATATGGGCGCCATCATGAATGAATACGGGCTGGAGGAAACTATTCGGCTCGCGCTCGAAGCCGGGAACGATCTGGCAATGATTTGCCACCGCGTCCCGTCGATCGAAGAAGTTCATTGCACGCTGGGCAAACTGCCGCCGGCGCAGATCGAACGTGCCCTCGAGAGTGTTGCCCGCACAAAAACAAAGTTGCAGGCGCCGCATGCATTTTCGGAATCCGCCTTCAAGAAGATCGACGGAGGCATATGGGATTTGCGTGTCGCGGTGCTGGGCGAAGAAGAAGCCGGCAAGAGAAGCCCCGAAGACGGGAAACGCTCACCGGTTGAGACCTATTAGCAGGAGGGGCGCTCTCCAAAGCGTCCGTTTCCCTGACGGCGATCTGGAGATCGCCGGTCCTTGACTCCCGACGATTGACGACGCTTCTCTCCGCCCATAACATTCGCGCGTGCAAGCGGAACTGGAGCAGTTGCTAGTCCTTCAAGATCGGCAACAAAAGATCAAACAAATCCAGACGGAGATAAAAAACCTTCCGTTGCAGCGTCAGAATCTCGAGGTGCAACTGGCGGGCAACGTCGCTGCCCTCGCGGCGCTGAAGCACAAAGCGCAGCATCTCGAGATGGACCGCAAAAGGCTCGAGCTGGATGCGGGGACGCGGCAGGAAAGCATTTCTCGTTTGAAGACCCAGCAATATGAGACGCGCAAGAATGACGAATTCCGCGCGATGGGAAATGAGATTGAGCGTTACGAAAAGGAAATTCGGCTGATTGAAGACCAGGAACTCGAACTGATGGATCAGGCTGAAAAGCTGAAAGTCGAAGTGAGCGCGGAGGAAAAGAAGGCTTCGGGGTCGCGGGAGTCGATCGCGCGCCAAATGGCCGATCTCGAAGAAAAGGGAAAAACGCTCGATGCGCGCCTGACCGAATTGACGGTCGAGCGAACCGAGCTGGCCGGCAAAATTGATGAAGACTTACTCGGAAGGTTCGAGCGTCTCTTTGGAAGCAAAGGCGACGCCGCCATCGTTGCGCTCGACCATGAAGTTTGCACCGGTTGTCACATGAAAGTAACAACGCAGACGGCTCACCGAGTGAAGAACGGCAAGGAGATCGTCAGCTGCGAACAGTGTGGCCGGATACTCTACGCGGCCTAGCAGCAGAGGCTTCCAGCCTGTTGGCCGCACAACCAGGATGGCTGTGCTACGGCAGCTCAGACGTTGAAGCGGAATTCGACGACGTCGCCGTCGCGCACGACGTAATCCTTTCCTTCGATCCGCAGTTTGCCGAACTCACGCGCCTTTGCAAAAGAACCGAGCGAGACCAGGTCGTCGAAATGGACGGTTTCGGCGGCGATGAAACCGCGCTCGAAATCGGAATGGATCACGCCCGCGGCAGCCGGCGCCTTTTCGCCGGCGCGGATCGTCCAGGCGCGCGTCTCCTTTTCACCAGTCGTTAGGTAAGTGCGCAGGCCGAGCAGGTGATAGACAGCGCGAATGAGCGCGCTCACGCCGCTGCCCGCGACGCCGAGGTCCCGCAGATATTCCTGCGCTTCGGTTTCGCTCAAATCCACCAGCTCACTTTCGATCTGCGCGCTGATAACGACCGCTTCGGTGGCGAAGTGGTTCCGAGCGTATTCCTGGACCGCGCGCACATGCTGCAACGCGACGTTTGTCTCCAGCTCTTGCGAAATTGCGACGAGATCGGATTCGGCGACGTTGCAGGCGAACAGCGTGGGCTTTGAACTAAGGAGGAAAAAGTCGCGCGCGACGGCTTTCTCCTCGTCCGTCAATTCGAATGTGATGGCCGGTTTTCCGGCGTCGAGGTGTGGAAGAAGTTTGTCGATGACGGCGACCTCCGCCCTCGCCGTTTTCGAGCCGGCGCGGACTTCCTTTTGCAGACGATCGTGCCGCTTCTGCAGTGAAGCGAGATCAGCCAGGACCAACTCGGTGTTGATCACCTCGATGTCGCGGATCGGGTCGATCGTTCCGCTGACGTGATGGATATCGGCGTTTTCGAAGCAACGGACTACCTGGACGATCGCGTTCACTTCGCGGATGTGGCTGAGGAATTGGTTGCCGAGGCCTTCACCCGCGCTCGCCCCTTTGACCAAACCGGCAATGTCCACAAACTCGATCACCGCCGGGATGATCTTTTGCGAGTGCGACAGTTTCGAGAGTGTTTCGAGCCGGGCGTCGGGAACCGTGACGACGCCGAGGTTCGGATCGATTGTGCAGAACGGGTAATTCGCAGCCTGCGCTTTTCTCGTGCGGGTGACCGCGTTAAAGAGCGTCGATTTGCCTACATTTGGCAGGCCGACGATTCCAGCGCTCAACATAGGCGCGGACGGTAATGCCACCGGCAGGCAGTTGCAACGCGGCCCCTGCAAGCGCGGTCAGATTAGAGAGAAGCGGAAGAGGGAGAGGAAGACGCCAGCGGCATTTTTTCGAGACTAGACAAGACGACACAAACCTTTCCTCCGATCACGCGGGGCTCACCGTGGAGAAGAGGTTGCCGATGGACTTACACTCGGAGTGGGAACCGGCGTGATTGACGCGCTCGAACTTGGAATGGTCGGAGCAGGAGTGACGATCGGCGGTGTTCCCGCGGGCGCCAAGTTGCTACCGGGTACGCTCGGCGGATTGTTATTGGACAGGCTCGGCGGGTTGTTACTGGGCAGGCTCGGTGGGTTGTTACTGGGCTTAGTGGTTCCAGGCTTCGTGCTGGTTTGCGCCAAAAGAATTGGGAGCGCCGCGACGCAAATCCCGATGATGCCAAAGAATTTTATCAGTCTCATATAATTGCCTTTCAGAATTTAGGTTTCTTTCCTCTTGGTTCCAGTTCGACCCCTTCCGATGACTTTGGTCGCTACCGCGTGTAGCAGCCGGAACAGTTCCTGAGGCCCGTTGCCGTTCTTTGATTTTTTGCGCGCACATAAACATTTACGGCTCTGAACCGTCGGGTGGATGTCGCTTTGGAATGTTCGCCGTTCGTCGGAGCGAGCCCGTGGCAGCCTGAGCGTTCGTCCGACCGCACCGAGATGTCGTTGCGTGACACTGCATTCAAGCTGGGGATCGGGTGAGATCGCGCCAAACCGCGCCATCGAGTTCGTCCGCGAGTGGCAGCGTGGCCTGTTCGTTAAGCATGATCGGGCCGGCGGGATTCGAACCCGCGACCTCTTGAACCCCATTCAAGCGCACTACCAAGCTGTGCTACGGCCCGCTTACGCGGCCACTATTCACCGCCACACTTCCGATTGCCAAAAAAGTTTTTGGCTCTCTCGCACTTGTCTTTTCTCCGGGAATGGCAGTTCGTGATGTAGCTATGAAATATCGACGGCTCGGGAAGTCGGGATTGCAGGTGAGTGAACTTTCGTTTGGCGCCTGGGTAACCTTTGCCCAGCAGATCAGCGAAGCGACCGCGGAAAAACTGATGACCATCGCCTATGATTCGGGCGTCAATTTTTTCGATAACGCAGAGGCTTACGCGAGCGGCAAAGCCGAAATCGTGATGGGCAAGATCCTGAAACGACGGGGCTGGGGGAGGGATACGTTTCTTGTTTCGAGCAAAGTTTTCTGGGGCGGCGATCTCCCGAATCAGGAGGGGCTCAGCCGTAAACATGTGATCGAGGCGTGTCACGCGGCCTTGCGCCGGCTGCGCGTCGATTATCTCGATCTCTATTTTTGCCACCGGCCCGATCCGAACACGCCGATCGAAGAGACGGTACGCGCAATGAGCGATCTCGTCGCGCAGGGCAAGGTGCTCTACTGGGGCACCTCGGAATGGAGCGCGAAGGAAATCACGGAGGCGCACGGGATTGCGCGCGAGCTCCGGCTTGTCCCGCCCACGATGGAACAGCCGCAATACAATATGTTTCACCGCGACCGTGTCGAAGAGGAATTCGCGCCGCTCTACGATACGGTCGGCCTTGGCCTCACGATCTGGTCGCCGCTTGCGTCCGGACTGCTGACCGGGAAATACAACGACGGTGATCCGGGCGGCACGCGGATCTCATTGAAAAATTACGCGTGGCTGCGCGAACAGTTCGAGACGGCCGAAGCGCGAAAGCGTCTGTCGAAAGTGAAAAAACTGGCGAAGATCGCGAAAGATCTAGGCGCGACGTTGCCGCGACTCGGGCTCGCCTGGTGTTTGAAGAATCTCCAGGTCAGCAGTGTGATCACCGGCGCGTCCAAGCCGAAGCAGGTGAAGGAAAATATGAAAGCCGGTGAGCTCGTCGATAAACTTGACGACGAGGTGATGAAGAAAATCGCGGGGATTTTGCGGTAGGTGGATCGAGCGCTCCGCCGCGCGATGCTAATTCGACGCGGCTTCGCCGCCATTTCCTGTCATCGCGCGACGGAGCGCGCGATCCACCTGCTCAAGAAGGCGTCGATGAGTTCCGGTAATTCATCGCTGTAACCGCCTTCGAGAATCGCGCCCGCCGGAATATTCGTTTCGCGGAGCCACTCACCGAACGTCGCGAAATCCTCCGGTTCGAGTGTCATCCCGGTGATCGGATCGCCCGCATAAGCATCGAAGCCCGCGGAAACGAGGAGCAGGTCGGGCTGGAATGTCACGAGCTGATCGAGCGCGCGGCGCACCTCGGCGACATGCACCGAGCGCGGCGTGCGCGGTGCGACCGGAAAATTGTGAATGTTGTCAAACGAGCGCGTTCCGGTTCCTGGATAGCCCGGAAACTGGTGAATGGAGGCGAACGCGATCCGCGGATTGTTCGCGACGATGTCTTCGGTCCCGTTACCATGGTGCGCATCGAAATCCCAGATCGCCACCCGCTCCGCGCCATGCGCGAGCGCATCGAGAGTGGCGAGCGCGATGTTGCTGAAATAACAAAACCCCATGGCGCGATCGCGCGTCGCGTGATGACCCGGTGGGCGCATCAAACTGAAGGCGCGCCGCCCTCGTATCGCCTCGCGTGCCGTGTCCACTGCCGCACCCGCCGCCCTTGCGGCATGTCCAAAGATCCCGGGATAAGCTGGCGTGTCCGCATCGAAATTGAGCGTCGCGTCGCGAATCTGAGCGAGATGCTTGCGTGAATGTGCGCGCAGGACGGTTGTCTCATCAACGAGCCGGGGCTCGCGCCATTCCCACTCCGGGTGCCGATCCTTCAGCAGCTGAACAGTGCACGTGATCCGCGCCGGCCGCTCTGGGTGCCCGGGCGCGGAGTAATTAATGCAGTGCGGATCGTGAAAAATAATCACTGGACTCAAAGCTTCTAAGAACGTGTCGCCGTTTCAACTTCAAGAGCGGCAGCCGCCCAAGGAGACCAGCTGAAGCGCGGCACCCGAAATGAATTAAAGACCCATCACTGTGCTCGACTGCCGGCCCTCCCTAAGCCAAAGAAAAAGCGCCACACCCTTACAGCATCCACCAGCCCAAGAAAGGAAAACTCAAATAAAATACAGCACCTCCAAGATCCTCGCATTAATCCTCTCGAGTCTAGCCGTCGCAGGCGGGCTGCAGGCGGCGCCTCCAACTGCGGCAGACGTAGGCGATGTCGAATCGTTTGGCCACAACGCCCAATACATGCGCGCGGTGAGCGGCTTTGTCACGTTGTCACCTATCAGTTGGAAAACACGACCGGAGTATTTCAGTTTCAGGGGCTGTTCGCTTACACGGCCAGTCTCACCATTGAAGGACCGCTGTTGCTTCCGTCATGACGAGCGCCCCGCCGCCGATCGCGCGACTGCCGAGATGCACGAAATGCCAGTCATTCGCGAACCCTTCGACGCTTGAATACTGGCACATTGGAGAAACGCCGATGCGGTTCCGCGACCGGATGTCTCGCAATCGCAACGGAGTAAATTAATGCGCAGCTTGTTCTGGCAAAATGTTCATAGGTTTTCGCGCCCGTTTCTAGAATCCACCATTCCCGTCGGATGACGCGCGAGAAGGATTCGCTCAATGCTTCAGGGCTTCAAAAGCCTACATCGCGCGGCACAAATAAACAGCCCGGTTGGTCGACAAAACGCGCAGGCTGCGCTCAATCCGCCTACAGCTTCTGGGGGCTTGCGGTCGGTGAAGGCGCTTCGTCTTCTGTTTCCAAATCTGCTGACGAAGACGTTGTGTCTGCGGCCAGAGAGGATCCACTGACGGCAAGGACCGCACCCTTTTTATGGCTCCCGAGCGATTTCGTCACGGGCAGTGTCGCGGTTGGTTCCTGACCTACTGGCCTTGGGTCATAGATTTCGCCGACGATCGATTTCACCTCCTTGCCGTCCAAGTAACCCGTCAGCCCCGCCACCGTCACCCTTGTGCCATCCGTTACCTTTGTTTGCGCGATCCATTTCGCTTTGGCGTTGGATAATGTGCGCAGGTTTTCCACGATCAGCTTCACCTGCGTTTTCTCACGCTCGCTTACGGAAGCGCCCAGAATAAGAGTCGACGCGAGCGACGCGACAAGTATGAACACCGGCAGGACGACCACGGAAGTGATCAGAATGAGAATTCCCTGCGCCTTTCCGCCACGTGTCAGAATTACGATCGCTAGGATGAACGCCACGGGAATAACGATGAAGGCCAGAAACCAGGCAGCGAAACCAAGCACCGGAACGATCGATAAAAGCGTGGTGAGACCGAGCAGGATCCAGCTGGCGATAGCCATCCCTTTGTAACTCTGGACAGGTTGAGGCGCGATGCCGCCCGCGCCGCTTTGTGCGGGAGACGGCGGATATGCGCTTGGCGCTGGGGAGGGCGCGGGCGGAGGAGAAATCGGCATCGCAGGTCCCGCTGGCATTGTCACGCCGGCAATGCTGGAAAGCGGAGCCCATCCCGCGGCGCCTTCGTGCCAGGCCAGGTCTGTTGGCGAAAGCGTTCCATCGGCGAGCTTGCGTTGGATCTCGTCGACCGAGTATTGCCCCAGCTGTTGTCCGTTCCGGGCGACATGTATTCCCATTAGGGGGTTTTTGTGACGGAAAGGCTGCGGAATCGCAAGCCTTTCGTCCCTCGGTAATTGCTTTCTAACGTTCAGCTTCTGCCTGGCGCCCTCAGCTCACGCAACCTTAAACTACACCCACAAGCCGGATGAATACGTCGTGGCTAATAACGGATGCTCGCCAGCGGACAGTACTCCATCGCCACAGACGGCGAAGGTGAACTCGGCTACGACCACTTTCATGTTTACCTGATGGACGCGCGGACAGGGAAAAAGGTCGGCCCACTGGAAGAGATTAAGGATACGCTTAATACCGGGGCCGATGCGTTTGACGCCGGATGGTCAGCCGATTCACGCGAAGTCTCGATTACCTATCGAGTCCACCGGCATGTTTCGGTAAAGATTCGATATCGGGTCGAGGACAGGCGTGCGTTGCGTATCAGCGGACCATCAAACGTTGAGTGATTCGCAGGCTTAGATTCGAGTCGATAGAAGCTCACGCACAGCGACAAGCGCCTGATCGATGTCGGCGCAAAAGCGATCGAGGCCGACCCGTTCGGCCAGACCGGCTTCGAACATGACCTTCATCGGTTGCGGCCGGACGGCGGTGAGGAAGATCTCTATGCCGTCGCGGCGCAGCTTTTCGATTGCGCCCTCGAATGCGTGCAGGCCGCTGGCATCCATTGCCGGGACGCTCCGCATCCGGAAGATCACGACACGCGGCTTGCCGCCCGAGCCGCGCAAAGCCATGTCGAGCTTTTCGGCGGCGGCAAAAAACATCGGCCCTTCTATTCGATAAAGAATTACGTCCGACGGGATGTCCTTGCCGCGGATGCTGTGCGATCCGGTCCCCGCGTCTTCGCTTTCGGCGGTCACGAGGCGGACGTGCGTTACCTCCTCCATCTGCCGGAGGAAAAGAACTACCGCCATGATGAGACCGGCGCCGACGCCGATCGTGAGATCGAACACGACCGTGAGCGAGAAAGCCGCGACTAGTACTCCGAAATCCGCGCGCGGTCCACGCCACAACTCGATAAAGGTGTGCAGCTCAGCCATGCGCAGCGCGACCGTGAGGAGGATCGCGCTGAGCGCGGCCAGTGGAATGTATCCGGCCAGCGGCGCGGCCAGAAACACCACCGTGAGAAGAACCAGCGCGTGGATGATTGCCGAGATTGGGGTGCGTGCTCCCGTGCGAATGTTCGCCGCCGTGCGCGCGATTGCTCCCGTAGCGGGGATGCCACCCGCGATCGGGCAAAGGACATTCGCAATGCCCTGGGCCATCAGCTCCTGGTTGGGGTCGTGGCGCGTATCGGTCATGCCGTCGGCCACCATGGCTGAGAGCAGTGATTCGATGGCGCCAAGCGCGGCGATGGTAAAGGCGGGTCCCATCAAGTCACGCATCGCTTCGAGCGACACGGTGGGAAAATGCAAACCGGGCAGCCCTGCTGGTATGCCGCCGAAGCGGCTGTCGATCGTCGCGATTGGCCAGCCGGCGAAGTGCGCGACCACGGTCGCCACGACCACGGCGACAATGCTCGCCGGCACGCGCCTGGTTAAGAGTGGCCACGCATAGAGTATTGCGAGGGTCAGCGCGCCGATGGCAAACGCCTGCCAGTTGATGCTGTGCAGGCGGCTCGCGAGCGCGACGATTTGCTGCGGGACGTGTCCTGGCATTTTGAGACCGAGCCCGAGAAATTCATTCAATTGCCCGCAAAAAATGATGACGGCAATGCCGCTGGTGAACCCCGCCACGACCGGGTAGGGGAAGAACTTGAGCAGCTTTCCCATTCGCAACGCGCCGAGAAGGATCAGCATCACGCCCGCCATCATCGTGGCGAGGGCGAGTCCGCCGTAACCATACATCGCGACCACCGAGAACAAGACCGGCACAAATGCCCCTGTCGGTCCCGCGACTTGAAACCGGGAGCCACCCAGCAGCGCAACCACAAGGCTCGCGATGATTCCTGTCCAAAGTCCCTGTTGTGGGGTGACGCCCGATGCGATGCCAAAGCCAATCGCCAGAGGAAGGGCGATTAACCCGACAGTCAGCCCCGCACCAAGGTCAGCAAAAAGGTCGGCTCGCCGATACCCACGCAGCGCCGCGACCATGGCCGGACTGAATTTTCGCATGCTCGTCCATCAAACGGCCTCATTGTCGCCGGTGCAAGGCTCTTGTCCTACTGTGCTCCGGCTGGCCGGTGGAAGCGGAGACAAGAGGGTTGCGTAATTCAGTCCAATTAGGCTACAATCGGCGCTGCCGGTAGAAGGCAAGCCACATAATTGCTCCAATGAACAACGCGCATCTTGCCGCCCAGTTTTTCCTCCAGCTCGCCGTCATTATCCTCTTCTGCCGGCTGGTGGGCGCCATCGCGCTGCGTTGCGGCCAACCACCGGTCGTGGCGGAGATGTTGGCCGGTGTGCTGCTTGGGCCGTCGCTTTTCGGTCTGCTCTGGCCGGAGGCGCAGCATTGGCTTTTCCCATGGGACACCGCCCAGAAGATGCGCGACACGCAGAGTTATCTCTTCCCCGCAGCGCAGCTGGGCCTGGCGCTTTACATGTTCGTCGTTGGAATGGAATTCCGCCTCGACCTTGTGCGGCGCAAATTGAAGAGCTCGATTGCGGTTTCCGTGGCCGGGATCTGTGCACCTTTCGTGTTGGGCGCCGGGCTTGCTTGGATTCTCTTTTACGACACGGAACTATTTCCAAAGAGAACCTCGCTCATGGAGGCAATGCTCTTCGTAGGCGCTTCGATGTGCATCACCGCATTTCCAACGCTCGCGCGGATCATTCATTTCAAGAAGCTAACCGGCACCACCATTGGGACGGTGGCGCTGGGTGCAGGTGCTATCAATGATGCGGCCGCCTGGTGTCTCCTCGCCGTGGTGCTGGCCAGCTTCGAAAACAACTGGAGTCATGCGCTGGTGAACATCAGCGGCGGTGCGGTCTACGTGGCTTTCACGTTATTGATCGTGCGGCCCCTCCTCGTTAGGGCGAAAGGGTGGTTGATAAAAGGCGGTGCGCTTACCGACGCCGGGCTCGCCGTGGCGCTGGCGCTCATGACGCTCGGTGCCTGGTTCACTGATCTGATTGGGTTGCATGCGGTCTTCGGTGCATTCGTTATGGGTGCGGCAATGCCGCGCGGCGTTGTGGCGCGCGATATCATTGGGCGCATTCAGCCGCTCACAGTGGCGTTGTTGCTTCCGCTCTTCTTCACCTACTCTGGCTTGAACACGAAAATAGGCCTGCTCAATACCGGATTCCTTTGGATGATGTGCGGCGCGGTGCTCGTCGCGGCAGTGCTGGGTAAAGGCGTCGCTTGCTGGCTGGCCGCGCGCGCTACCGGCATTGGGAATCGCGAAGCGCTCGGCATCGGCACGCTGATGAATGCACGTGGTCTGATGGAGTTGATCATTCTCAACATCGGCCTTCAGCGCGGTATCATCTCGGAAGGGCTCTTCGCCACGCTGGTCATCATGGCGATCATTACCACGCTCATGGCATCACCCCTTTTCGAGCGGCTCGTCGGCACCGGCGTCCATCAACCCATGCCCGAGCCCGACACAGACGCTACCGGCGAACTCGAAATCGCGCGCTGATTGCGCGCCGAAGCTCAGACTTAGTCATCGTCGATGTGGGCCATTCTTTGTTTGCCATCGATGAGCACCCAAGCGCTGAGCGCACTGGCAAAGGCAAGCACGGTGCCAATCAGCATCACCTGACGGAAAGCTTGCACAAAAGATTCGTTGATCGCCTGTCGCAACGAGCTGCTCGTCGCCGGCTCGATCTCTTTCGGTAACTTCGCGGCGGCCATGTTGGCCCGCTGGCTATCAAGGGATCGGAGCACTTCTGCGGACGGCCCGATGACAGATAAGCGACGGTCGAGAGAACGATTGAAGGCGTGCAGCATCACGATTCCGAGTGCCGCGATTGCCAACAGCCCCGCTGCTCTTGAAACTGCGTTGTTGATTCCCGACGCGATCCCGACGCGTTTTTCGGCGACCGCGTTCATCACTGTGGTGGTCAACGGAGCGACGCTCGTCGCCATGCCGAGACCGAGGACCGTGACGGCCGGAAAGAACGTCCGCCAATAACTACCTCCCACACCCGGGATGATAAAGAGAGCAAATCCAACGCCGGCGATGACCGGCCCAATAACGAGGGGCATTTTCGCTCCGAAACGATGCACCAGCCCGCCGGCCCAGCGCGAGAGGAAAAAGATCGTCAAAATAAATGGGAGTAAGGCAGCGCCGGCCGCGGTCGCCGTGTAACCTTGCACCTGAATGAGATTCAGCGGGAAGAAAAACAGCGTCCCTCCAAGGGCGCCATAAAGGAGCAGAGTCAGCAGATTGGCGCCGCTGAAATTTCGCGAGTGAAACAGTGCGAGGGGCAGCATTGGATTCCGCGCACGTGCTTCAAAGACCAAAAAGACGAGAAAAAGAAAGCTGCCACCGAGGAGCGTCGTGAGCACGGCGGGGTGACTGAAGCCCAAGCGGGAAGATTCAATCAACCCATAGACGAACGAACCCAGAGCCAAGGTGATCAACGTTGCGCCCCAGGCGTCCAATCCCTCTTTTGCCGTCGAATCACGGCTTTCCGGAACGTGCCACCATGAAATAGGGATTACGAAAAGAGCGAGCGGAACATTGATGAAAAACACAGCGCGCCAGGAATGGTGCTCAATTAACCAGCCGCCAATTACCGGACCGATGGCTGCAGTGATCGCGGTAAATCCAGACCAGGTCCCAATCGCTTTCCCGCGTTCTTCCTCGCGGAATGAGCTGCTGATGATGGCGAGGCTGCCGGGTACAAGCAGCGCGCCGCCCAGTCCTTGAAATGCTCTCGCGACGATTAATTGACCGACGCTCGGTGCGAAACCGCACCAGACAGATGCAAGAGCGAAAAGCATTATGCCCACGAGAAAAATCCGGCGCCGGCCGTAGTGATCTCCGAGAGAACCTCCGAGCAGCAAAAAGGCGCTGAGGAGCAGCGAATAGGATTCAACAACCCACTGCACGTCGATCACAGTGGCGTTTAGATCCGCTTGCAATGAGGGAAGCGCCACATTGACGGCCGTACCGTCGATGAACGCCATGCTCGAGCCGAGGATAGTCGCTGCCAAAATCCAGCGAGCCGAAACTAGCGGACAAGGCGCAGCCGCCGCTCCTGAACGAATGACCCCTGCGTCACACGGCTGTGGGAAAAAGTTGGCCATCTCAGGATGACCTATCAACTATGAGGCGACTGAAGCCAACAACATCGCAGCGAGCGGAGGAATGCATCATTGCGCGATGCAGGGCTCGAACTTCCAAGCGCTCCGCAAAGGTCAACTAACGCTCAGATTCAACGTTAGTCCGAGCGTATTCGACAGGGCGATGAACCGGGCGGCGCCGAGTTCCTCCGGTCCCAATGTTCGGGGCGATGTTATTGCGCATCAAGGCGCGCCCCACCGGACCTGTGTCTATGCGTCATATTAACGCGTAACGACAAGACTGTACGCTCGGTTGCCGGTGCACTGATGGCAGTCTTTCGCCTGAATCGTGAAAGTAAACGTGCCGTAGACGGTGGGCGTTCCACAAAGCGTTCCCCCGGAAGAGAGGGTCAGTCCGGCAGGCAGGCTGCCACTTGAAACCGTGAAGGTGTACGGGCTGCTGCCGCCGCTCGCGGTAATGGTTTGGCTGTAAGAATGGCTCTTGTCCCCGCTCGGAAGCGTGGATGGATTCACGGTGATCGTTGGGCAAGTTGGTGTCGCAGTTGGTGTCGGAGTTGGGGTAGGAGTAGGAGTAGGTGTCGGCGTGGGTGTCGGGGTTGGCGCTCCACCCTGACAGAAGGCGAGCTTGTGAATCTTGAACGCGTCCTCGGGCGTCGTGTCCCCTACGAGGGCCGAGATGACAAGCACGTTGCCCACCTTTTGCGCGGCATTGATGTCCGCCCACCGTGGGGCGTTGCTGCTCGTGAAGTTGTCCTCTCGAGTTCCGAGGCTGGCCAAAAGGGCGTCGGTCAAGGTCAGGTGGTTGTGGAACGGATCAGTTTTCGTGCCGATCCACGCTGACATATCGCTGTCGGCGCCAATGATGTCCAGGTATGCCTGATCCACTACGACCGGGGAGGAAAACTCAAACAGCACGTAGTTGTTGCTGCCGCCGATGTTGTCCACCTTGTGCCGATCGTTGTCACCATTGCCCTCGGTGGAATCGGTAACCCCTAACCCCCCACTATACAAGCCGAGGTAAGCACTGGTCCATGCGCCGTTGCTGTCCACTCGGCCGAACGCGCTCACGTTAACGGTCACGCCGTTGATCGTAAACGTTCGGATATTCCCCGCCGTCCCTGATAGCGCCGAATTTCCCTCAAAAATGAAGGTGCCCGGCGCACACGTGGGTGTCGGAGTTGGGGTTGGGGTTGGCGTAGGAGTAGGTGTCGGCGTTGGGGTCGGTGTGGGCGCTCCACCCTGACAGAAGGCGAGATTGTGAATCTTGAACCCGTCATCCGGAGTGGTGGTACTTGTGCTGGCCGCGATGACAATCACGTTGCCCACGTTGTTAACGGCATTGAAGACCGCCCACCGTGAAAAGGCGGTGCTGGTCGTGTTGTTGTCCTCTCGGGTCCCCAAGCTGGTCAAAAAGGCGTCGCTCAAGGTGTTGTGATTGCCAATCGGGTTAGTCTTTGTGCCGATCCACACTGACATATCACTGTGACCCGCGTAAATGTAGTCAAGGAACGCCTGAGTCACTACGATCGGCGAGGAAAACTCAAGCAACACGTAGTCATGGTAGCCGCCAATGTTGTCCACCACGTGTTGATTATTCGAACCATCGCCCTCGGCGGTATCGGTAACCCCTAACCCATGGGAATACGAGCCGAGCCAGGCTGTGCTCCATGCGCCGGTGCTGTCCTTTCGGCCGAATCCGCTCGCGTTAACCGTCACACCGTTGGCCGTAAACGTTCGAATATTCCCCGCCGTCCCTGATGTCGCCGAATTTCCCTCGAAATTAAAGGTACCCGGCGCACACGTGGGTGTAGGCGTTGGGGTTGGCGTAGGTGTCGGCGTTGGGGTCGGCGTTGGGGTCGGTATCGGCGTTGGCGTTGGCGTTGGTGTCGGCGTTGGTGT
>PNAS01000009.1 GCA_003169695.1 Spartobacteria bacterium | reverse complement strand
GTCACAAAAACCGGCAACACCGCCGCCAGGTGCAGGAGAATTGCGGCGGCGATCCAACGTGCCGCTGGAGATTTTCTGATCGACAAACAAACTCCCGGAAATGCAAGAGCCGCGACCAGGCCGAAGTGGAGGCCGGGGAGAACGATGCCGCTGCCGCGGAGCTTCGCAATGATGCTGATGTCGTCGTATTCAAATGCGTTGCAAAAGTTAACCAGCTTCCGGCCCATCAGCTTCAGCCAACCGCCAAAGTCGCTCCTGATGTAGGCGCGCGCTTTGGCCGACCAGAACTCCGATACCTCGGAACGCTTCAGACTTCTGCCTGCGGCGGCTTCCGCCAAATCAATCGAATCCTTGAGCATCGCGGCCTGCGCGCTGTGCAACCCCGGAAAGTTCGGATACCCTGTCGCCTCTGGGTTGTTTCCGAGCCAGAAATTGATCCCGCTGTGCGCCGACAAAAAAACCGGATCGCGCGCGACAAAGTAATTGTGAATCCAGCAAGGCGATGTGCCCGCCGCGATGCCGAGAAAAAGCAGGGCAGCGGCGAGGACGCGGCCGACCCACGGTGATCGGCGCGCTGGGCCGGACCGCGGTCTCAGCAAGAGAGCGGCCAGCAGCAGCGGCACGATGAAGAGGATCGTGGCAACGCCCGTCGCTGTGATTCCGATAAGTGCTCCATAAGCGAGAGAGCGAAGCGGACTGGGAGCACGTTCCGTTTTTACGATTTGCCAGACCAGGAACCAGAACACGAAGACGCCCCACGCCGTCGGCATGAGGATCACTGAATACGCCTGGGCCGGGACAAAGAAGGTCCAGCCGACTGCCGCCAGGAGGCCGATTACGCGCGCGCGATTATCGACGAGTTCGGGTTCATTCGTAGTTCGAAAGACTCGAATCGCGATCTTGTAGAGCAACGTTGCCGTTCCCGCGTCGAGGCAGGCCTGCAAGAAACCAGGCACGAACGGGCTGTAGCCAAAGAGCTTGTAGAGGACCGCGAGGAGATAGGCGTAGAGCGGCAGGCCATAAAAAGCGAAGTGATCGGTGAATCGTCCATGCAGAATCTGTCGTGCCCAATCATCGTAGAAATGCATGTCGCCGCCGCTGGGAAGGAGAAAAGGCGACGAGGTCAGGCGCGCGAGCGCGATGAGGCGCACGAGAAAGACGAAGGCAAAAACATAATGGCCGAGGCGAGGCGAGCCCCGCAAAGCGCTCCCAAGATTGAGTCGCCGGGAAAGGATGGGAGGCCAGGCCATGTTAATTTCGAAACGGCTTGCTTTTCCCAGGCGCGACTCTGAGCTCGCCGAGAGGGACAGGGGGAGAAAGCAACGGGGCTTGCGCATCAGGTTGGTCCGACTTTGCTGCCCAGACGCGCCTGGCATTGTCGACGAAAAGGACCTCGACTCCGTAATCTCCCTCGGGGATTTGCCTGGAAGGATTGATGCGCCAGTTTTCTTGATATGGCCCGTTCGTCGCTTCGGGCGCGCACAATCCTCTCGAAATGATGATCCCATTTCGATGATCGCGCGGAGTGAGTTTCAAGAACATCCATGGGAAAACTTCGCGTGGTTCCTGAAAGTTCCAGGTCATCTCGATCTCGAGTCCTTGCTCGGTGAGTTCGTCCGCCGACTTCGTGATGCCGGTGAGCGCCGTGCCTGCTCCCATTTCGACGGTTTCACCGGAACTGAAACTCGAGGGCGACAATGTTTGTGCAGCCTTCCCTTGTCGGAGCAGCGTCAATTCATCTGAAGCACGAACCGTCCAGGAGCACCGCTGCAAAAACTCGTGCAACAGCCGATCGCTGGATGGAATCACGCGACCGTCGACCGTTTTCATGGCCGGATGATAGTAACCGGCCACCGCGTCAAAAGTGGCGGAATCATCGTAATCGATCAGAACGAAATCCGTCGGTGGCGGAGGTGAATAGGTCGAGCGGCTCAGTGTTTTCAGGCCTTTCAAAACGTAATGCAAAGAATAGAGATTCTCGCGCATGGCCAGATGCGACAGATACGGAAGCGGCGCGAGGACACTTGCGTCCGGAGGAATCTGGCCGATAAACGCCTGCTTGCGCGCGCGGGTCTGTTCCCCGCCGAACCAGTTCGCGGTCGTAGTGGCGATACCGCCGGCCGGCCCGAGAGAAATTTGGGCCGCGACGCACGCGGCGATTACGAGAAAGGGAAGTGAGCGTCGAATCGGGACCGGAACCAGCGTCCACCGATTGATTCCCGCGACGCCTTCCGCGAGCGCGATCCAAAACAAAGGGAGAAGAGGCGCCGCGTAATGAAAGTAAATCGTCCACTCCGAAGAACGCCAGGAAAGAAGATGTTGGAGAAGAATCGGCACGGCGATCAACAGCCAGCGCGGCCTCATGAGTGGCACCGCCAAAAATGGAAGGAGCAGACCCCAAAGCAGGTTTCCATGCGAGAGGGATTGGAAGAGCGCTCCCAATATCCGCTGCGGTCGCGTGATCGCGCTTAGCAGAATATCCGCCGCGGATGCGCCGAGGCGATCGTACAAAGCGAGGTAGTCAATATTCCCCGAGTTGAGTGCTGGGATAATAAGTTTTGCGCAGACGAGAAACCACAAGACCGACAAAGCCAGTGGCCAAAGGTACCAGGCACGTAATTCAGCCAGAGGGCGCTTGCGCTCGAGGACGACGTGCACTGCGCAATAGGCAGCGATGAGCGGAGCCATGTTTTCCTTGCAGGCGAGAACGGCGAGCAGCCATCCCCAATGCGCGCGGAGTGAACGCCGGAGGCGCGCGTGAAGCATCAAGAGAAGGAAGGGCGCCGTGAGTGCTTCGGGGTGGAACTCATGGAGCGCGATGTAGCCGGTGGCGGGCGTAACCAGAACGGCACCGGCCAGGAGGAACCCTGTTTTCCGATCGAATCCGAGGCGCTGCCCAATGCTGAACGCCACTGGACCCATCGAAGCGAGGGCGGCGTTTTGCACGAAAACGAAGACCAATGGATGGCGGAAGACCAGGAAGAGGGGGGCAATCAGGAAAACGATCGGTTCGACATGATTTCCCAGGAGGGGAACGCCTAGAACCGACACTTGGAAACGACCGTGGATGAGCTGCCAGAGGGCCTGGACGTAATAAGCGAGATCGAACGTCCGGTATTCAAAGTTCGCCCAGCGGGCGTAGGACGCCCAGGTGCAAACGGCGAAGAAACCCAGGGCGAGGCCGAGAATCGGTCCTTGGCGAGGGTCGGCCCCAAGCTGCGTCTTCCTGGTCACGGCTCATGCCTTATCCCCGGAAGTGCCTCCAGACAAGCCTATCGGGCAGGAGACGCTGGATAATCACCTCCGGGCCTGTGTTTCTCTGGATTATGGAAGCCTCGGGGGGCTCCATTGGGGCATTCCAGTAATTATAAAAAACGAGCTCTTGGCATTAACGCTGCTCTAAAGATTGCCACATCCGCGGTCGACATCGTGGATCGCAGTCAAACAAACAAGATAAAACGAAAGCAAACAAACATGTTAAACAAACTCAATAAACGCCGCGGGGGCTTCACCCTCGTGGAAATCATGATCGTAGTGGCGATCATCGCCTTGCTGGCAGCGATCGCGGTGCCTGGATTCCTCCGTGCCCGTAAACGCTC
>PNAS01000060.1 GCA_003169695.1 Spartobacteria bacterium | reverse complement strand
CTAACATGTGATTATGCCGACAAAATTGCGGCCTATCCAGCCGTATTAACCGACAAAATCCGCAACTGTGCAAGGATCGTTACAGCAGCTCCGGCAGCCGTTCACCAAGCATCAGCATGGGCGCTTCATAGCCGCGCGGCCAATTCGCAGATGCGTTCCCAATACGTTGCCCACTGATCGGCGTTGCAGAAAAGATTCAAGTTGCGGTTGTTATTCAAGCGCATTTTGCGAGGGGTGAACTTGAAGCAGTTCATAAATGGCGCCCCTTTTCGCAGTCGGCGGTAGCGGCCCGACAGGTAATCGTTGGTCATGTGGGGCGCGAATTTCTCAGCGTGCTTAATCCGACGAACGCGGTTGCAGCTGCGCATCCAGCGTCGAGCCGTCCTGAGAATGAGCTGATATTCGTCGTCCGAAAGTTCCACTTCGACGGGTTTGCCATAGGGGATCTTTTCGCGTCCGACGACGCCCCAATACCGTCCGACCGATTGACCCGGCCGCGTTTGATCGGTGTCCGAAAGGTAGCCCGCGCAATAACGCATGATCGCCATTTGTGAGCGCATCAACTCCACTGACGTGCCCGCACGCAAGTGCCGCACATCGCCTGAGCCGACCACTTCATACCAGTTCTCTGCCACCCACGCGCGGAACCGTTGCATCTCCTTCCCCGTGCCGACTGGGACGTTCCAGAAGATCGGGTGAAAGTGAGGTGCATCGCGCTTTTGAAATTCCAGTTTCCAGTGAAATGCACCATTTGGGAAATAATAGACGAACCGCTTGCCGAATTTGGCGAGGTGGGCTTTGAACTCGCGGTAGTCCCACGGAAATGCCGCTGGGTATGTGAGCGTCGCGAAAAGGGCTTTGCCTGCTTTGTTCTGATTCACTCGCGCCAGGTCAAGCCGCATTCGTTGTCGAGCTTTGGCTGAGAACTCCCTGATTTTGCCCCGAGGCGGCACTTTCGAAGAGGTCTTGTCAAATTGCGGATCACTTTGCTTCAACTGATGCAACGAACTCCCCGTATGGCAGAGAAGGGTGTTTCGTCGAATATGGCGCTTAGACAAGCCCGGGGCCGCAGCCGGCGCTTGCGCGCCGGCAAACGGCCGGAGGGTATAAACGCGGGATTCCGTGGCCCTCACGGACAGCTCCCTCTAGGGGCGAAGTGTGACAGCTGCTGTGTGACAGCCGCCGCCGATTCGCGCGCATTTCTATAGGGTGGGTTGGGCGGGACTTGAACCCGCAACCAACGCCTTAAAAGGGCGCTGCTCTACCATTGAGCTACCAACCCGCGCCAGGAGGAACGTTTCTAATCCAGTTCAAGGGTCGCTGCAAGATTTGTAGAGCGGGCGCTCCGCCTGCCACCGTGATCGCGCCAAGTGACGCGCCTGCCCGACAATTTTATGATTCCACGATCGCGAGCAAATCGCGCAGCGCGTTTCGCGTGCGATCGAGTGGAAAGATCGACAGTCCCGCTGCTTCCGCCCCCTGCCAGTCGCGCACCGGATCATCGCCGACGTGCAAGGTCTCGTTAGGCGCGAGTCCGCTCAGCTTCAGCGCGCGGTGGTAAATCAACGGATCGGGCTTGTCCGCGCCGAGTTCGCTGGAGAGAAACACGTGCGAAAAAAACTGTGAGACGCCGAGTTGTTCGAGGATCATGCGCAGGCGTCCGTCGAAGTTTGAAACGACTGCGAGATCGAAACGTGGTCGAAGTGCTTCGAGAACTTCGATCACATCGGGGTAAAGTTTCCATACTTCCGCCTCGGCGAAATGTGAGTAGGCCACTTCGAAAAACGCATCTCGATCCGGTTCGCTCGTGCGCGGCGCGATTTGATCGATGACCCGATCCACTAGTGCCCGCCACCAGCCCTTGTCGTCATCTTCGCGTGGACCTTCGATAGCCGGACGCGCTGGCATTTGCTTCCAGCAAGCCGCGAAGGCTCGATCGAGGGCTGCGCCGTCAAGCGCCAAACCAACCCGTTTGCCGACAAGCGCGTAATGGTACCCCACGCTTTTGGGCAAGTGGATCAGCGTGCCCGCTCCGTCGAAAAAGATTGCCCTAATCACTGTCGATTTGTTTTTGTTGTAACCGCCGATCAACGTTCAGCGTCTTAGGCGTGTGTGGCGGATGCTCTTCGATGTCAAGCGACGGATTTGATGAAGCGGCCTGTTTGCGCCGGGTGCGTGAACGCTATCAAGCAGCCTGCCGCGAATTGGTCGAACACCTGGATCGTGCAGTCACTCGAATCGTGCGCGCCCACCTCCCGCGGCGGGACGCGGAAGAGGAATCGTTGGAAGACTCGGCTGCATTTGACGGCGACCCGGGAGGGAAAATTGAAACCGATCGCGGAAGCGACCGTGAACGGGCTGCGCAGCTTGCGCGCGAGCGATTTGCGGCAGACCGATGAAATTCTCGCCCGAGCGCAGGCGCGCATCGATCCGGAGCTGACTCCGGAACAACACGCGCGACTCCAGAAAATGCGTGAGCGCGCAAGCGCCGGCGGCAGGAGTTGGCTCAACATTCCGGCTGCGGGTCGCTGACTTTCGCTTTTCAGACTGGGCGCCCCGTATTATGACCTCAGCGATGTTTGCTGAGCGGCTCTCGAGATCATGAAGGCGATCGACGAACTTCTCGCGGATCCGAAGTGGACTCAGTCGCTCGGCGAGGAGATGGCGAACAGCGTGAGCCACGGACTTGGATTGGCGGCCGCGCTCATCGCCGCCCCATTCTTGCTAGTTGCCGCATCCGCGCATGAAAGCTCCGCGTTCCTGGTGGGCACGAGCATCTTCGTGGCGACGATGTTGCTGCTTTATCTCGGCTCGACGCTTTATCACGCGTGGCCACAAACGCGGTTCAAATGCGTTCTGCAGGTGATAGATCACTCCGCCATTTTTCTTCTCATCGCGGGCACCTATTCGCCTTTCACACTTGGCCCTCTCCGTGGTGTCTGGGGTTGGACGATCTTCGGCCTCATTTGGAGTCTCGCCATTTTCGGAGTGATCATGAAACTGAAGGGCGGCGTCCGCCGGCCGAAACTGTCGTTGTCTCTTTATCTCGGAATGGGATGGCTCATTCTGATCGCAGTGCGTCCACTCGCGTCGGCAGTTCCGTTAGAGACCGTGATTTGGCTTTTCGCGGGCGGTGTTGCTTATACCGGCGGCGTCCTCTTCTTTGTCAATGAGCGCGCCCGTTACAATCATTTTGTCTGGCACCTTTTCGTGCTCGTCGGCACGATTTGCCATTTTTGCGCGATCTTTACCTGCGCCTCTCGTGTCTAGACGCTTCGATCGCTCTGCGAGCGACCAGCTAAGTGAGCGGAACATGGCCGCATTGGACAAGGCGATGAGCGACGGGTATCTAGCTGCGGATGCTGCCAGCCGAACACAACGACCCGATTAACGCGAAAATCCTCGCGATCTCGGAGGACAAGATCGAGGGTTTCGTGCGCGAGCCATTCGAGGAAATTGCGCGACGTTCCGGTGTCCCAGCAGAAACGGTGATGGCCCGCATCGCGGCGATGTTGCGAGCGGGGACCGTGCGCCGAGTCAGGCAAACGTTGCTGGCCACCAATCTCGCCGACGGCGCGCTTGTCGCCTGGAAAGTCGCGCCCGAAAGAATAGACGCGGCCTTTGATTATATGTCACAACGCGATCCATTCTCCGGCCATGTCGTCTTGCGCTCGACCGATTCCGTAACGCCTGGCTCAGAGTATAAACTTTGGACAACCCTGAAAGTTCCACGCGGATTCTCGCTGAAGCACCACGGGGAACTGCTCGCGGAGAAGCTCGGTGCCGACCATTTTCGATTGATGCCAGCGAAAGGGATTTTCACTTTAGGAGTCGGTCATGTCCGCCGGAAAACGATCGAGCCCGGAAGCAAAGCGGACCAACCCGCCACGATGGCGCCAGTGCACGTTGCGGAAGTCAATGATCTGGAGTGGAAAGTCTTGATCGCGCTGAAGCGGGAGTTCACGCCTGAAGAAATCGCGCCATCACCATGGCTGTCGCGCGCCCGGGAAGCTGGCCTTGCTCCAGATGAGTTTTATCGGATCGCGGAATCGCTGAACACGCGGAAGATAATCGGACGTTTCTCGACTTTTCTCGAGCACGTCAAACCTTCCGCCGGCGGTGTGCGCGTTACCCGTTTCAATGCTCTTTTCCATTGGGCGGTGCTGACCGGGCGCGAAATTGAGACAGGTGGCGAAGTCGGGCGGCACCATATTCTCACCCATTGTTACTGGCGTGAGGCGGGCGAGGAATTCCGCAATGTCAATATCATGGCGGTCGCGCATGGCACTGATAAACAACTGCTTCTTGAGCACAAGCGGGCGATCGACCGGCACCTGGCAGCGTGCGGAATCCCCGTTTCCTACACCAATGTTTTCTGGGGCGGGCGGAGTGAGATCAAGCCGTCGGAAATTTCGCCGGAAATCTATCGTAGTTGGCTGCGGGAAATGGAAGCGGAAGCGGCGTGAAGTGTTATCAGGTAGGGACGCATCTCCGAGGCATTCGACTTATTTCCGCGGCCGCCAGCGATTCGACGGACGCCTCGGAGATGCGTCCCTACCTAGAATGAAAGCGCTCATCGAAAGACTGAAGGCCGGCATCGATTTGAACGCCGGTGATATTGGCGTCGCCGTCGCGCTGCTTCTTTCCGATACGACGGAGGACTCGATGAAGGCGGATTTCCTGACAGCGTTGCACCGCAAAGGTGAGAGCGTGGAGGAGATCGTTTGCTTTGTTCAGCAATTGATCAGTCGCGCGGTCGATCCGTTGATCGATCCGAAAAACCTGGCGGGACCTATGATCGACGTATGCGGGACAGGTGGCGACGGGCTCGATCTCTTTAACGTCTCGACGACCATTATGTTTGTCCTGGCGGCTGGCGGTGCGGTGGTGGTGAAACATGGTAATCGCAGTGTCACCTCGCAATGCGGTAGTGCCGATGTGCTGGAAGCTCTCGGCGCTCCCTTCGATCTGCCGCCGGCGCATTTGAAAGAATGCGCCGAACGCCTCGGACTCTGCTTCATATTCGCGCGGCAGTATCATCCCGCATATCGCGCTCTTGCGGAGATGCGTAAACGATTGGCGCGCGAAAATATTCGAACGGTTTTTAGTTTGTTGGGCCCATTGCTGAACCCCACACGACCTGCGCGCCAATTGATCGGCGTGTTTTCCTCGCGCCTAACGAGTGTTTTCGCGGATGTGCTTCGGCGCCTCGGACGGGAGCGCGCGTGGGTCGTGCACGGTTTGACCGAGACGGGCGACGGCATGGACGATATCTCGACCAGCGGAGCAACCATCCTGGCCGAACTCGTGCACGGCAAGGTCATTTCCGGCGTGATCGATTCGCGTTGGCTGAACATTCCCCCGGGCGCTTTGGATGACCTTCGAGGCGGAAACGCAGCAGAGAACGCGGCGCACCTGGAAGGGATTTTGTCCGGCGAGATCAAGGGGGCGAAGCGAGACCTGACGCTCGTCAATGCCGCGGCCGGATTCGTCGTGGCTGGGCTGGCTCGCGATATGACCGACGGAATCGGAATGGCGCGCGAACAAATCGATAGTGGGCGTGCGCTGGAAAAATTGCGTCGCTTTCAACAGTTCCGCGCCACTAGGCCCGCGTGAAAGCCCGATAATCGGTTTCTAACTTTCGGAGGAGCGCGATGGCCAGATGACCGCGCTGGATCTGCCGGCCGGTCGCCATTCGGAGTGACCCGGCGGTCTCTCGCAGTTCCGCGGGAAAATCTTTGAGCGTTTGGTTAATATTCACGCCCACGCCCGCGACAGCGACATAACTTCTATCGCTCGCGGTTCGACCTTCCACCAGGACGCCGGCAATCTTGCGTCCAGCCACGTAGATGTCGTTAGGCGCCTTGATTGAAGCGGCGCAACCGGTCTCTTCCATGATGGTTGCGGCGGCCACGCTTGCCAGCAGCGACGTCAACCGGGGCGATTCGTTCAACGTGATCGGTGGCCGGAGCAGAACCGAAAACCACAGGCCTTGATACGGTGCGGATTCCCAGCGTCGTCCATACTGACCGCGACCCGCGGTTTGCCGTTCCGCGAAAACGACAAGACCTTCGGCGGCGCCGCGCTCGGCGGCTTCCCATGCGATGTCATTACTTGAACGCGCTTTTTCGACTACCACGACTTGATTTCCCACGCAGCCTTCGCGCAGGGCCGCGCGAAGCTCATCGGCGACCAATCGATCGCTGCGATCAGCTTCCGACATGCGTCAGTTCCAGGGACAAATCGATCGCGCGTGCGGAATGGGTAAGCGCGCCGACGGAAATGAAGTCGACGCCAGTGGCAGCAATTTGGCGGACATTTTTCAGGGTTGCTCCACCGCTCGCCTCGAACTTCACTTTTTCCCGTCCGAGCGCGACGGCTTCGCGCATCTCGGAGGGCTTCATGTTGTCGAGCAGAATAACGTCAATCCCTTCAATTTCGAGAAATGAGCGCACTTGTTCGAGGCGATCGGCTTCCACTTCAATCCGAATTCCTGGACGTTCCTGGCGCAGGCGCTGGATCGCGTTGGCAAATCCGGAGAAACCGGAACCGGCGCTCAAGTGATTGTCCTTCACCAGGACCATGTCATTCAAGTTAAAGCGATGGTTCGCGCCACCACCCGCCACGACCGCCGCTTTTTCCAGCGCACGCAAGCCAGGCGTCGTTTTCCGCGTATCGAGAATCTTTGCGCGTGACTTGCCAGTCGCTTCGACGAATTGCCGCGTCAACGTGGCGATCCCGCTGAGGCGCTGAAGAAAATTCAACGCCACGCGCTCGGCCGTCAGGATGGAGCGAGCCGCGCCGCGAACTTCCAGGATCGTCTCACCGCCGGTGAGCGCAGCTCCGTCCTGCTGGAGGATTTCGACATTCAATTTTGGATTTACGCGCCGAAAAACCTCCGCGGCGGTTTGTCCGCCTGCGACGATGGCGCGTTCGTGCGCAATGATTCGACCGAGGGCGTGCAACCCGTCCGGAACGAAGAATTCGGTCGTGATGTCGCCAGCGCCGATGTCTTCTCGCAACGCGATCGCGATCGGATCTGTGGGTGCTTCTTTCATGCGCGAGCGGTCGGCTCGGGCGCGCAATAAACGCATTTCCCTCGCACGTAGGTTTCCAGATTCGCATGCGGGCCACCGCGATAAATGCAAAGCGCCAGAATATCCTCGGGGGTTAAATCGTCGAAGCTGCGACCTTGTTTCCCATAGGGGAGAAGCGCCGCGAGATCGACGACGATTAAGTCCGCCTCCTTGCCAACGTCGAGCGAGCCGATGATAGCGGATTTGCCGAGGGCGCGCGCGCCGCCGCTCGTCGCCAGATGAAACGCCTCGCTCGGGCGGAGCCGTTGCAGGTTCGGTTCAAGCATATTTCTCGCTTTTTGAACATCGAGAGCGCCGCGCATTACCTGCCACATGTTTAGTTCGGGACCGGCTGCGACGTCGGAGCCGAGACCGATCGCAAGACCAGCCTTCAAGAGCTGATCGAGTTTGAGCAGGCCGCTACCCAGAAATAGATTCGAGGTAGGGCAGTGAGCGATACTCGATTGCGCCGCTGCGATGGCGTCGATTTCGCGCGCGCTCAGGTGGATGCAATGGCCAAGCATTGTTTTTGGCGTCAGCAGTCCGCACTTCTCATACACATCCGTGTAATCGCGCGCCGACATATGAAGGTTGTGCACCTTTTCAATCTCTTCCTGGTTCTCCGCGAGATGTGTCTGGAGATAGGCATTAAACCTCTGCGCCAGTTCGGCGGCGCTGCGCATCAATTTCTCCGAGCAGGTGACTGCGAAACGCGGGCTGAAGGCATATTCGAGCCGGCCGTTGTCAGCCCCGTGCCACTTTCGGCAAAGCCTCTCGCTTTCGATCAGTGAAACTGAGAGGATTTTTTTGGGTTGGAGTTGGCCGTAGGACCCAAGATCCATCATCATCTTGCCCAGAATCACGCGCAGACCGCTCCGCTCCGCCGCTTCGAAGCCAACATCGCAACTGTCCTCATAAATGGCTGCGTAAACCATCGCTGTCGTCGTGCCATTCCGCGCTAGCTCGTGAAAGAAGAGCGGCGCCTCCTCCCTCGCTCTCGGGCCGGTGAATTCGCGCTCGACCGGAAAAATATTTTCTCGCAGCCATGGCAGCAGTTGGCTTTCACCTCTGGCCACCGCTGAATATTGCGGAAGGTGGGTGTGGCAATCGATCAGGCCGGGGAAAACCGCCACCGCTTCCCGGTCGGTCCAGCGCACGGGTGCGGCACGTTGCCGTTTGCGCAAATCATCGTAATCGCCGATCTCCGCGACGCGGCCGTTTTCCACGATCATGGCGCCATCGCGCCGGCTGCGGAGAGAGCCGTATTCTGGAGCGTCAATCAAGAACCCGCGGATTCCAAACGGGCTGGGGTCCGATTGCATAAAGTGCGACGCCTACGGAAAACTCACGGAATCGTTAGCCACGTGGCGAGCGGAGTGCCAAAAAAAAGGATTCGGGCAGCGCACGCGGAGAAACAACAAATACGAGAAACGTGCGGCCGCCCGAATCGCCTTAACCTGTTTGATTTGACAGCGAGATTGGGCCGTCGTTCGAAATATTTTTCGTGAGATGCATGTTTGTTTTGATTTCTGGAGCGGCGGTCTATGGCCGCCGAAGGGCGGAGGCTGCCGGCGCAGATTTCGGCGGTCATAGACTGCCGCTACAGGAGCAACTCCGACTGCCGTGCGGTACCGGCTTTGGACGCCTCGTCGCGGACTTCCTGGAGCAGCGATTTGAATTCGCACTTTTCCAGCGTTTCTAGCAAAGCCGGATAGTCCGGTGCGATCTTCAATTCATCGAGGCCGACAGGCAGCTGCGTGGAGCATTCCAGTTCGACCATTTTGCGGTTCTGAAGGATCTGGTCGCGGGCGACCAGGAGCTTCTCCCGACTCCGCTGACTTTTCACCCGGTCGAGGTTGTTCAAGAGCGCGTCGAGTCCACCATGTTCGCGGATGAGCGCCGCCGCGGCCTTTCGGCCAATACCGGCGCCGGGGATGTTGTCTACGGAGTCCCCAGCAATGGCGAGAACATCTCCGATTTGCTGGGGCGGTACGTCCCATTTCGCGACCACCTCGGATTCGCCAATAAGCGCGAATGCATCCTTGGGAGAGAAAAGATCCGCTTTGGCCGTCGTGTAAATCTTCGTCTTCGAATTCACCAACTGAAACAAATCCTTGTCGTTGGTGGCCAGAACGACCTCCCAACCTCGCTGGCACGCGGCAATGGCATAACAGCCCATCAGATCATCAGCCTCCGTGTTTGGGAGGGAGATATTCTTGAAGCCGAGCAATGGTGTGAGTTTCTGGATGAAATCGAGCTGCGGGACCATCGGTTGCGGCATTTCTTTGCGTGTTTCTTTGTACGCGGGCTGCAACTCGGTGCGGCGCTGGGGCAGGCCTTCGTCCCAGACGACCGCGCCGTATTCCGGCTGCAAATCCTTCATCATGCGTCGGACCGTTTTCGTGAACCCGTAAATTGCGTTGGTCGGTTCGCCCCGCGAATTCGAGAGGTTCTGAATCGCAAAGAAGGAGCGGTAAACGTAGTAGTGTCCGTCGATCAAGAGCAGCCTCACGCTGGGAACGTAACGGAATTGCCGGACCTCTTCATTGTTTTTCAATCTCTTCTCTCTTCTTTTGCGCCGCTAGTCTTTCGGTGGAATCACGCTTAAAAGAGCAAGGTGGGAGAAGAATGGATCGTCCGGGTGGAAGGAAAGGAATACGGACCCGTCGAGACCGACGCCCTCCGCGAATGGAAACGCGAGGGTCGTCTGATTCCGGCGAACGAACTTCGACGCGTGGGTGACGAGCGCTGGATTTCCGCCGGCGAGCTGTCCGACGTCTTCGGTGATGCGGAACCGGCGGCGCCACCGCCACCGCCACCGCAGCAAGACTTTGCGAGAGCGAGAACGTGGCGGCAGATTTTCGTGGAGACCTTTCGGACTTACCGCCGCGGCTTCGTGCCATTCATGCTTTTTGGCCTCCTCACTTCGGTGCCGATGTTCGCCCTGCAATGGACGTTTCCGAAGGTTCCGCTCCCGGATCTGACCTCAGTAACCTCAGGCGCGATTCCGGCGCCGACGGTGCCTCCGATTTCCGTGGCCATGCTTGTGCTGCTGCTCCTGGTTTGGCCGGTTTCGGCCGCCGGTTTTCAAATCGTAGCAGACGACGTTGTGCGCGGGCAGCGACGGTCGTTCGGAGTTCAATTCTCGGCTGCTCTGTTTTACTGGGGTCGCATGCTCGCGGCCGCCGTGCTGGTTTACGGGAGTTACTTCTTTTGGTTCTTCGTGCCCCTTGCGGCCATGATCGCATTCATCAGCAGCGGGAACCCCCTGC
Source organism: Spartobacteria bacterium (assembly GCA_003169695.1). Classification (GTDB taxonomy): domain Bacteria; phylum Verrucomicrobiota; class Verrucomicrobiia; order Chthoniobacterales; family UBA10450; genus AV80. The sequence goes on along the minus strand of PNAS01000060.1, from coordinate 65,207 downwards.
TGGCATCGATCATGATTCTCCTGATCGGCGGGTTCATGGTCTACATGAACGCGCGTCTCTTCATTAACTTCTTGTTCTGGCAGCAAACGGCGGTGCTCGGGGCGCATCCGCCCCTGGCTGCTCTCCGCGAAAGCAAGGAGCTCGCGCGCAGCATGCCTGAAGCGCCTCGACTCGAGCGTCCGCTTTATCGCGGCGCGATTATCGCGTCAGTCTGGTTGCTTCTCCTTTTGGTGCTGACCTTCGGCGTGCAGTTGCCGTTCATGCTGGCGAGATTTGTGGGAATCGAGAACCCGGAACAGGCGATGGCGTTGATGCAAAAGATAACCCAATCGCAGACGCCGGATGCGCTTATGATCGCGGCAGATATCGTCACGGCGGCGCTGAACCTACTCGTGCGACCATTACTCGCCGCTGGCTTTGTCGTGCTCTATTACGATGCCAAAGCGCGCTCGGGCACAATGAACGCCAAAGATCTCCGAGACCGTGAACTCCCGTGACTTTTCCTGGATGAGACGCGCGATGCGGTAGAGAGATTGCCGCGCACGCGGCCGTGCATTTTGCTTAAACATTTTTGTAAGCGCGCCGCGCGGATTTGACGGTGCGATCAACGTCGTCCGAATCGGCATCGGCGATCTCTGCGAGCTTTTCCTCTGTCCGGGTTTGGTCGAATCAAAGTATTTTCCGGACCGCATCGCTGTGAATTTCATGTCGATTTCGAATCGTCCGCGGGCCTGGAAAAGAGCGCGGTCAACCCGTCATCAATAGGCAATTTGCTTGTCATCCCGTTTTCATCGGCAGCATAATGGCGCCGCAATCAGCGGTGTCCCCCATGGCTGAAGATCAGAAACGCACATTCGAGATTTCCTGGGCAACTTTGTTGCCCGTGGTTGCGGCGCTGGCAGGGGTCGTCGCGCAGCTGAGGCCGCTCGTCAGCACACGTCCGGCCGTTCCGGGCGAAAAACCGATTGAGGTGGTTGCGGCGCAGGACGTGGACGCGCGTTTGTGGCAGGACCCGCTCGTAGCCGCGCAGAAAAAAAAGGCGGAGCTCGACGCCGAGAGGCTCAAAAGACCTGTTTCGGAGAATCGCCTAAAGGGGCACGAGATCGATACGCTGGTCAAGATGGTTCGCGCCGCAGCCAAGGATGGCTCGCGAGTTCTCCTGGTAGCGGTAATGCTCGATCCCGGGCCGTATATCGAACAGGCAGAATCACGGCTGCGCGCGCGTCAGGCAGTACTCGAAGGGTTGAACGAAAGCGGCTGGGTGCCGATGGATAGTGAGCACATCGGGTACGTCACCGTTCCCGAAACGCCTTTGTGGGAAAACTGGTTCACGTACGCGGTCGAAGACAGCGCCATTCTGATTCCATGGGAGGAATGCAAACCCGATAAGGGATCCACCGTCTATCCATCCCGCGAGACAGAACACGCTTTTGTCCTGTGGCTGCCTGGAACCAGCCTAAATCCGAATCCTCTCGACGCTTTCGCGAACCTCATCAAGCCGTTTGTGGAAGGACTTGAAAACGTGGACGTGAAACTGATTGGGCCCGCCGATTCCAATGGGCTGCAAAAAATTCTCAAGGAACCGGCGAACTGGGAACCATGGCCTCAGACTCCTGGGCCCCTTCGTTCTCTCACGCGCGATGAGGTGCTCGATGGAGTCACTGTCATTTCTCCGTTGGCGACCGCGTCGGACGAATGGCTGCTGGAACCGTCACTACGGAAAGGGGAAAAGGTAGAGGACCGAGTTGAAGGATGCATCTTTCCCGGGCCTCGAGGCGGACTTCATTTTGTTCGCACGATCGCAACCGATGATGTGGTGCTTAGCGCTTTGATCGAAGACCTGAGGCAACGCCGCGTCCACGTCGCGGCGCAAGATCTTGGGGAAGCGTCAAAAAAGAAAAAGGAAGAATGGGTGGATGGAGATCGCGTTGTGATTCTGACCGAATGGGACAGCGCCTACGGTCAGTCTCTGGCGACCACCTTCGAAGAAGAAGCGTCGCCGAAAGAAATGCATACCGGGAAAAACGGGAAAGAAGTAACGCCACGCATCAAATTTTATCGCTACATGCACGGGATCGATGGCCGTTTGCCCGGCGATCCGGGCAAGGCAAATGCGAGCGACCAATCGCAGAAGAGCCAGGTCCCGGGCCCAGCTCCGGTCGAGGCGACCGAAGGTCTGGATCAATCGGATTTTCTCCGGAGGCTCGCCCGTCAGTTGAAAGAGGAGGACAGACTTTCCAGGAGCGAGAAAGATCGTGGCATTTGCGCGGTCGGCCTCCTGGGTTCGGACATTTACGACAAACTGATGATCTTGCGCGCGCTCCGGCCCGAATTACCGGAAGCCGTTTTTTTTACTAACAACTACGACGCCCATTTCGAGCGGAAGGACGACTGGGCAGACGTCCGGAATTTGGTCGTGGCCTCGCCTTTTGGTAGCACGCTACAAATCGACCAGTACGCCGGTCATCCAGCGTTCCGGCAAAAAGTCGCACCGTTTCGCGATAATAATCAAACCTCGATGTTTGCGGGGACACTTGTCGCGACAGGCCGTCTGAGTGTCACTGCCATCGAGAATGAAGTCGCACGGCAGCCGCGGCTTTACGAAATTGGCCGGCGCGGAGCGCATGAGCTAACTCAAGGGGTCGTTTCTGAACACGATTCATCCAAGGTCCATAGTCCTCGCTGGCTGCGGAATTGGTTCTTTTCTGGCGGAAGAGTCTATTTGCTGAGCGGAGCTGGTCTGGCGCTTCTTCTCATGGTGTTGTGGTTCAGTCTCGGCATCGTCCATCCAACGCGGCCGGGTGACAGCGGTTTCGCCGGCAACGTGAAGCGCGCACTCTCGAGCACGAAAGGCTGGCTTATTTGCACGGCGCCCGCTATCCTCGGTTCGGTCGCCTGGTACGCGCAGACACATCCGGCGGATCAAGAGCCCCTGGCATTTCTTTCGGGGATCAGTATTTGGCCCAGCGAAATGTTACGGTTGATCGCATTTTTGCTTGCCGTCCACTTCTTGATCAAAGCGCACATCGATCTCCGCTGGAATGAAGGCGAGGTAAACGAACGCTTTCACCTCGAGTCCCTGCCACGCATGAGTTTTCGCGACTGTTTGCGCTGGCAAAATCTGCGTTTTGGGTTGCGGCGCTGGAAGGAGTATTCGGGGTGGATGAATTCGAAGACTCCCGTCCCTGCGGAGGATGCGTGGGTCGCCTATTTGCGGCGAAACCAGTTTTGGCCCCGTTTTGTCCGAATTGCCACGGTCTTCTCTCTTTATCTCACCTTTTCGGCCTGCGCTTTTCTCGCACTCTTTCCCACACCGGTCGTTCCTGCCCGGGGTGAAAGTGCCTTCATCTTTGATTCTTGGGTCCTAATCCTTGCGGTTATTTCGTTGATGATCCTGACTTTTTATGTCGTCGACGCCATCCAGTTGAATAGCAATTTCATCCGGATTTTCACCTACGGATTGAGGCAATGGAAACCATATATCATACCTGGCAGTCGCCGAGTGCCACCGCTGGACGAAGAGGACGTTTCCCGCTACCACGACATCACCTTCGTCGCGCAACGGACCGAGGTAGTGGCGCGATTAATCTGGTATCCGCTCATCGTCCTCACACTGATGGTGCTCGCGCGCTCCACTTTTTTTGACAACTGGACGTGGCCCGTGGGGCTGATCCTGATTTTCACGTTGAACGCGATGTGGGCGCTTGGGAGCGCCATCTTCCTGCGTCGCGCGGCGGAACAATTGCGCGAAACGGCGATCGATAATCTCCATGCTCTCCAACTGTCCAACTATGGGCATTGGTCCAAACGACGGGCGTTCATTGAACTTATCGGCGAAATTCGCACGCTCAAGAAAGGTGCCTTCGCTCCCCTGAGCGAACAACCCTTTATCCGAGCGATCCTCGTCCCTTCGGGTAGTCTCGGTCTGCTCGCCGTCGCGCAGCGTCTGCTCGATATTTTTTAGCGCCTAGTCGTGCGGGCCGCCGTGGCGCGCTCCTCCACCATGATTTGGTTGACGGCCGGAATCAGGAATCGCGTGGTGCGCGTTCGACGGGTGCTGTCAGTAACGCCAGGAATTTGCATCTAGCCGGGATGCGATGCGTTTTCTGCGGCGGCGCGCCATTCCCCGCGCGTGGCCGAAATCAAAGGCACGAATTTGATGAACGCCCGAATCACGGAAGCAAGATAGAGCAAAAGGCCGATGGCCTGCAACGCGATCAAGATAAGGTGGCCGTGGCGTCGGAGGAAGAATTCGGGTTTGGCGTGAATGGCGATCGCACTGCCGGCGTTGAAAACAAAGATCGCTGGAATGATGATCGCAATGTTGAGGCGCTGATCGGCGCCGACCATTGCATACAACCGGCTGCCGACAGGTCCGGCGCTGTCCTTTCCGCGTAGTTCGACGATGCGTTTATCGTAAACGAATAACGCCCAGACCATGATGGCGTAGAGCGCGGTCAGGACAAACCACATGAAAGGGTCGCCCAGTCGTGTGAATGCGAGCGCCTCGACGAGTGCGCACGCGATGTAGAGGAAGTTGTGCACGAACTCGAGCGGCCACCGGATCAAAGTCAGCGTATGGATCAGTGACCTCGACCAAAAGAGGAGGATGATGAGCAGGCCGGTGGCGGCGTAAGGCCACGCGGCGGATTGGCCCCCGGACAAAACGAGCCGCGCATTATCGACAAGAAAATAAAGCGCGACGCCCTGAATGATGCTGCAAAGCGTCAGCTCGATCTCGACGACCATCGAGTCAAGTTCTTCGCGGTTGCCGCCTGGCGAGGTCACGACGCGAGTCGTAATCGGTTCGCGCGCTCCTTGTCAAGGGCGAGGCGACAAATTGCAGCGGCTCTGGCAGGGGCCAGTACGCTGCGCTGACGGGTGCCGCAGTCCCTACCGCGCGAGGACGACGTCTTTTTTCGTCCAGGCGTGCACTTGCTGACAATGCGGGCAAGTCAGCTTGTGATTTTTGAGCGGCGTGTCCGCGTAGAGATCTTCGTCGATCGTCAAGCCGGTCGCCGTGAGTTTGGCGGTGGCCGGGCATCGGACTAATATTCGTTTAATCATGGGTGTTTTTTTCGCAGTTGCCGCTGGGGTGGTCATAAAATTTGTTTAGCCGAGCCGGTAGACGATCCGCGCTTTATCGATGTCGTAAGGTGACATCTGGAGTTTTACTCGATCGCCGGTCGTTAGGCGAATAAAACGTTTGCGCATTTTGCCGGAGATATGCGCCAGGACAAGGTGGTCGTTCGCGAGTTGCACGCGGAACATGGTGCCCGCGAGGACGGAAATGATTTTCCCCTCGAGCTCGATTGCTTTCTTGGAATCCATAGGAAGTGCAGAACCGGCGCTCTTGGCAGAGCGCCGGTTCGCATATTCAAAAGCGCTGGATTAGTAGCGATTTCCGGCCGACTGGCGCGGACGCTCTTCGCGCGCGCGCGCTTCATTTACGGTCAGAGTGCGGCCTTGCACTTCTTTGCCGTTCAGGGCGGCAACAGCCGCGTTGGCTTCCGTCGTGTCGGCCATCGAGACGAACGCAAAGCCGCGCGAGCGGCCGGTGGTGCGATCCATCATTAGGGCGACGTCAGTGACTTTGCCATGTTGTTCGAAAAGATCCTGAAGATCGTTTTCAGTGGTCTCAAAAGAGAGATTACCTACGTACAGTTTCATTGTTATTTTTGGAGCAATAACTGCCAGCTACAGAGCCGTTCTCGAGAATCGAGTTTCAAACCACCACTGAGGAAATCTCAGCTGACGATCTACCACGCAACGAACAAACAGAACTTAATCCAATAGGCGGGTAGTGTCGCCTGCTTCCAAGCAAACACAAGCGAAACTTCAACGGACGCCGGACATCTGGGAAAGAGCCGGGCACCGCGCCCGAGAGCAACGGCGCCCGACCTTTTTGTTCCCCCCAGAACAAGCCAAAACGATTAGCATTCGACGCATCCCGAGGCAAGCCCAAACTCTTCTGACGGCAGGCGATGCTGCGAGCGAGCCTAATCGAAATTGGCTGGATCAAATTCCTGTAGGCGCTTTAGCATTTCTGTGACGGCAAAGCCCACCAGAGGAAACGGCCCGAACGCTCCAGTTGGAAGCGAAGGTAATGGCTGGTTCCGATCATAGATTAACCAGTTGAACTGGTTCGCCTGGTGTAAGAATACCCGTGCTCCCTCTGGATCAGACCGCATGCATTCCGCTGCCGAATGCAAGGTAACGCACCCTGTTAAAGCCTCCGAAAAGGTTTTCGCGGCGATCCGCGAACCCGCCCGGCCCTTTGCCTCTAAACCTGATTCGATCGCGATCCTCGAAAGGAGTTCGAGTTGCGCGTCCCACACTGCCAGCAAAGCATCTTGATCCATTCGGCGCCGTCTGAATTTATGTACTTGCCCGATTGCCGCGCGAGCGCTGAACACGCTCGGCGGCGTCTCGGGGGTCAATTATCGTATCGCTCCCCTTTGTTCGGCTCATCGCCGAACACCAAAATACAGTAAGCTTACCATAGACCAATGCTCGTCTGACTGGATGATTCGTTAATCTAAGCGCCTCCTAATAAGCATTTTAAACGAACATTATTTGTTACGGCCACCGTTACGAGCGTTTTCGAGCGAGCTCTAAAATGTAAGTTATCCCGACACCCCCTAAATTCGCCAAGCCTGAACCCGGCGAGCGACTCGAGCGTCGATGCGAATAGGCTGGCCCGCATTGCCATTCGGACCGTGTCCGAGGTTGTCATTCGTCAGCGCGGAATACCCGTCCCAACGGAAAATCAGTCTAGCTGTTCGCTGGTCCGGACGAAGGTTATGTCCAACACCGTGGCGCTCACGCGAAAAAACGCGCGGTCGCCGAATTTCTGCGCCGTTACGTGCGTCTCGCAGAATCTTCGAAAGAAGGGTCTCAAGAATGAAGATCCAAACTGATTGGAAATTACCTGCTTCGTTCCCGCGGGTTTATCACGTTGGCGGCGACCGCCTGAAGCGTACGACTCTCGATCAATACCCCGAACAGGAAAACGGTCTCCTCGTGTTGGGAATCACCTTGTATTTTCGGCCATACAATAAGTTCGTTTAAGTCGGATAAAGCGAATACCAAGCTGATGCGCAGTGTGCGATTTAAAACTTGGCGATAACTGTTCAGAGAAATTTTCTACGTCTTCGGGATAATCGAGGCATGAGTAAACGGATTGAGGATATCCGCCTCGTCGTCGAAGTAATGCACGATTGCACAGCAAAGCATGAATGCTCCGTTCTGGTCGTAGAAATGTTCGGGAAGGATAAAATTTGGGAAGGCGTTGTGGAAACATTTACGTTAACAGGACACCCGAAAGCCGAGCGCTGTTACGCATGGAGTTTTGCGGATGACGACGCGGAGCCGCGTCATATCGCCGTTTTAGAAAAGCCGCCTGTTTACTCCCCGCACACTGCTGTTCGCGCCGCCATTGCGAGCGGCCAACAGAAGTGATTGGCCGGTGCGGCGGGCTTTGAACGACAATGTGGACAGACATCGGCCAACAACCTGGAGGGCTCTTTTGATATAATGATGTGGCGGAAGATTTCCTTGCAGCGGATACACCTAACAGGTGCCTCGTGCAGCCCGGAATGTTTCCCGTTATGCTCCCTTCGTCCCTTCACCGAAAGGGAATCTTAGCTCAACTCGTGCCTAGTTTCGTAAAATTCGAGTTCAAATTAGGACAATGCCGGGATTTTCGCGAGAGAGTGATTCCGAATCACCAGCTCTGTGCATGGACGTACTCCCTCACCCGGAAAGGGCGACAAAATGCGAGGATGCGCGTGCCTGGAGGGATTCGAACCCCCAACCTGCTGATCCGAAGTTCTTTGGTGACATGTTCTGAACTTTTTGCTAATGTTCCGAACTGTGGCACGGATCAGACGTAAACTCATAGGTATTCGGTCGCGTTGCCGCCCGACCTTCGGAACAGGTCGGAACACTTTGGCGTATCACAAACGTCCAAAAAATGTCCAAGTGAACTTCGAGACCGGAGCGAAATTATGAGTCAATCAAAGACGGATGTGAAATATTGGCAGCGGACGGTCGTTCGACCGAGCTACATCAGCGATGGGAAAAAACGGCAGGTCGATGATTGGTCTGTCAAAATTCAGCACGCCGGTCGCAGAGAAACATTCTCTCTCGGCACACCCAACAAGACTGCTGCCGCCGCGAAAGCAAAAGACATTTATCTCTGCCTGCTCGGTAAGGGATGGGATGCCGCGCGTGCCCAATTCAAGAAAAAGGGACCGGCCAAAGGCAGTGTCGTCACCGTTGGCGAGTTCATCGATTCGGCTAGACCAAAATTTGGTGGACGGTCGAAAACTTTCGATGACTACGCCAGAGCGTTCAGAACGATTGTCGCGGGTATTTTTGGAATCGATGGTGGCCACGAGAAATACGATTACCGCTCAGGGGGCCGCGACCGATGGCTTGAGAAAATCCACAAGGTCAGGCTCTCTGACGTGACACCAGAGAGAGTTCAGAAATGGAAGATCGCATTTATCAAACGAGCGGGACACGATCCCCGTCGAACTCGGGCGGCGCGAATATCGGTCAACTCGCTCATGCGCCAAGCAAAAAGCCTTTTCGCCCCTGACTTACTCAAATTTGTTCCTGTAGAGCTCGGGCTAACGAAACCGTTCGACGGGATAAAATTCGAGCCACGACAGTCGATGCGATACCAAAGTGGGTTCGACATTGAGAAGCTCATTCAGCAAGCACAGGAGGAATTGCCCGTTGAACAATTGAAGATTTTCTTGCTCGCATCGATGGCAGGTTTGCGCCGTAACGAGATCGACAAATTGCCGTGGAACGCATTTCGGTGGGACACTGGGCTAATCCGCATCGAGGCAACCGCTCACTTCCATCCGAAGTCGGAAGATTCTATCGGAGATGTGGAGGTTGATGCTGAATTACTTGAGGTTTTCCGTGGGTATCGAGCGAGGGCAACGAGCGAGTTTGTGATCGAGTCGTCCGTCGCGCCAAGAGCAGGGATCGGCTATTCGCACTACCGCTGCCAAGAATTGTTCGACAAACTCGTTCAATGGCTGCGAGCACACGGGGTTGACACGACAACGCCGCTCCACACGCTTAGGAAGGAATTTGGAAGTCAGATTTGCGCAAGGGATGGTATCTACGCCGCTAGCACTGCCCTTCGCCACGCGGACATCGCTATTACGAGTCAACATTATCTCGACAAGAAGAGACGAGTGACCGTTGGGCTAGGCAATTTGTTGAATTCGCCTAGCAATGTCCTTCCGTTGCGCTCCCTTCGTAAGCAAGTTTTGGGTGGGAGACAATTAGGCCGATGAAAAGTTTCATCACCGCATCTGCGTCTGTTGAAGTCGTCAGACAAGAGGTTGACTTTGCGTACGCTGAATTCCTGCCTTTGCACTTAAGGCGGTTCGTTGCGTTTTACGAGTACGCTCGGGAGTCACCACAAGTGTGCGCACTTGTCCAACAGTTGCAAGAGCTAGCCTTCGAACGCCGAGACTTCAAACGATATAATAAGCTGCTTAAGCAGAGCGAGCCACTTGCTTCAATTGAACTTTACTGGCTTATCCCCATGAAGGGTTTTCCTGATGACCCAATAAAGAACACCATTCATTGCTATAAAGGAACCGATGATGCCCTTCGTTGGTTTAACGTAGGTTCAGCTTTGTCGTGCTTGGAATGGAAAGAATTCGACAAAATACGGAAAGGACCACCGGCTGCTTTTGCAAGCCCAGCGTCGGAGGGAGGCGCACTTTGGAACGCTTCTGGAAAAGGCTCTGTGTATGCGGTGAAGATTCCTTGGAAGAATTGCACGAATGATGAGCTGACAGATATGTTTGAAGAGCTGATTCGGAAGCTCCGTCCTCTGAATCTTCCCGAACGGAAACGGGCAGGCCGAGGCGGTCGCGTTTCTAACCCTACCGTTACCGACTTTCTGAAACATCTAAAAGCGTATCGTCTGAACAAAAGAGGGTATGAGTACGAGGACGCTAGAAAAGTTTTCGGACTATATGGTTCGAAGAAGGGTTGGACCACGGGAGTCAGATTGGCAACCGACCGAATCGCTTTTCTAGAGCAAGGCCGATTTTTCTTCGACGATTAGGCCGTCAAGGGAAAAGAAGTTTAGGGTAAATAACGCCTAGGTGCATTGGTCGGGGAAGGGAGGAGTGTAGAGCAGCTGCAAACTATACGCAGCAAGCTATGCACGATTCAAATTCCACCCCTTCGACTAACGATCACTTACTATCTAGACGGGCCGTCGCTGCCCGTTTCTCCGTTTGCACCGGTACGATCAAACGGTGGGAAAAACGCGGACAGTTGAAACCTATCCGCTTTAACGAACGATTGCTGCGCTACCGTCTCAGCGACATTGTCCGCGTTGAGGAACAAGCAGAAGGGGGCAGGCGATGATCGCCCCTATCTCTCCTGACGCCTCACAGATTGCAACCGCGCGTTCAGCCCCGATTGGCGCACTAAAGCTAAAGGACGCTGCGCGTTATCTCGGCGTCAAACCTATTACTGTGCGGCGGTGGATTGACCGCGGATTCATCAAACGCAATGGCTTATCGCGCCATATCATCATTTCCATCGCAGAATTGGACAGGTTTTTCGCTGAAAATCAGCTATGATACCGATACATCCCTCGGGTCCTACCATTGGCCCACCGCAGAGAGAGTTGAAGAATATCGAAGAGATTGCGCGACTCTACTGTGGACCCAAAGCCTACTGGCACTCCATTGAGTTTCTGTCGACACAATTGCTTCCGCCTTCAAGGAACGGAGAGCGATTGCATCCGGGTCACTGGCTCACAGCAATCACCAAATACCTAAAACTAACAGGACAGGACGCGCCCGCGGGCTTGCAAGAATTGCACCGAGACGTGGAGGCGGCGCGTGAAGTATTCCGAGCGGCGCAAGATCGTGCATGGGGCAACCGCCAATGCGCTCCACACACTCCGCCGGACTTTGAGCGCAAGGAAGCGAAGGCGTGGGATCGCTTCTCTGAAGAAAAGCTAGCGGCGCTGGACAGGTTCCTCTTCGGGAAAACGAACGACAACGTAATTGTTGCTCTTCCCTGCCCGGACTGCAAAACCGGAAGGCTGGGATTCAAGCAACAGGTTTGCTCTGTTTGCGCGAAAATCCGCATAAGAGAGTCAAACCGAATATCCCAACGGAAAAGACGCACCCAAAGCGCAATTAGATGTCAGAAATCTAACGAAATTGAGCACCTAATGAGCACTAAGTGAGACAACATGGGATACACCCCAAAAATGCGCTCCGCTATAGTCACCCTCCCGGTCCCATTTCAACGAATCCATCCTAGCCCATTATGAAAGTTCAGAGCGTTTTGGTATGATCTCGACACTCCGTGCAAAACGCCTCCCTACGTCACCGTGGCCCTCGCAGAATGTGTCGAGGATCGAAGACGTTGCCAGCCAAGGCTGTGGGCTTGCTGACCTTTGGGAAGCATCCCCCGTGCGGTTCGAGACTAATGACTCGCGAACAGAAGAGATCATTAGCGCGCTTTTCCCCGACAACTCTCTCCTTTGCTGCGGGTCATCGACGAATCGGTGTTATACCCGAACGCGTGAAGAGTGGCGAGGCCGGTTAGCCGACCAGCAGTTTATCGTCCCTTCTCCAATGGTCTTTTTTAGGGGCCGCACCTCGGCGGGTAAAAGTAGCGCGCGAAGTAATGACAACGTTGGAGAGCGACGCTTCCTCGTCGTGGAGTTTGATTTCAAAGAGGTGGTGAACGGAGCTGAAACGAGTTTTGCCCCGACACTCCGTCGACTGCGGGAACGAGGTGTCGATGTGGACGATCCTTCCGCGTCACTCCTTGGACATCTTGGGGAAAGGGCACCTCTTACGCTTGTTGTTCACAGCGGGGGGAAAAGTCTCCACGGATGGTTCTTTTGTCGAGGAGTAGCTCTCCCGTTGCAAAGAAGGTTCATGGAGTACGCGGTGTCGCTTGGCGCAGATCGAAACACCTGGACGCGTTGCCAGTTCGTTCGAATGCCAGACGGAAAGCGGGACAATGGAAAGATGCAACGCGTGTTCTTCTTCAAGCCAGAGGTGATCCGGTGAAACTAGCCAACGCGTGGGTAGACAATTGGTCGATGGGCGCAACATCAACCCTAACCGAGGAAGAGTTAGACTGTACACAAGAAACACATGAAACCCAAGAAACCCATGATGAGGGAGAGGGGGGATTGGATGAATTACAACGTGTTATCGATGAATGCGCGCTTACTGCGCGCAAAACATCAAATAGGAAGCTATTCGCGCTAGTTCGGGAAGTCCGAGGGATGGAATTCAGGCGTAAGGCCAAGTTCAGCCCAGAAACCCAGGCGCAAATTGCTAACGCTTGGATAAAGGTAAGCGGGCCGTTTCTGACCCCCGGAAAAGACTATTTCACTGATTACTGCTGCAAGTACGAAGCTGTTCGCCATCCGAAAGGGGCCACGCTCGCTGCGGCACTTGAGAGAGCAGAAACACAACCACCACCAGTCAGAGCCTTGCTTCACCCAAACCCTGAGGTCCACCTCCTCGCGTCTCTGTGTAGAGAACTGCAAAAACTGACACCGAATCGCCCATTCTTTCTCGATGGTCGGTCGTGCGCAGCGGTATTTGGCCATCAACACCATTCCACGATTGCGAGCTGGCTGCGCGCGCTCTCGACTCTCAGGGTGATTGTTGTTGTGGGAGAGTACAAGCGAGACCGAGCGAGGGAATACCAATACATCGCACCGGACTAGATTACGGCTTCAATACACCAGTACCAGCACGGCAGCTTCTTTGGCTTGTTCGACTACGTCTGAAAACTTCATATCCTTCGCGTTCGGCTCCTTGAGTTTAGCGGCTACTTCCGGCACGGATTCCAAGAAGCCAAGTAAGAAACTGCTTTTCACTGCGTAATTCACATTCTCCGGCAAGGCACCACTCAAGGATAGCGCCGCTTTCGCGCTGAGCTTGGCGGACACGACGCCGACCACATTACCGCGCTCATCCACCAATGCGCCGCCGGAGTTTCCTGGCTGCACGGGCACGCTGATCTGGAAATAGCGCCCATCATCTCGCGGGCCGGACAGCGAGCCGATTTCTCCCCGCGCAAACTTGGGCGCGAACCCTTGCAAACTGATGTTGGGAAAACCCACCGTCGCCACCGTGTCGCCTAACTTCACGGGGCGACTCGTCACCACTGGTAACGCCGCGAATCTGCCCTCGGCCTTGAGCAGCGCAAGGTCATTGGCCGCATCCACCTTCACCACTTTGGCCGAAATGATGCCAGCCCCCGTGAGCAACCGGACTTGTGCCCCATCTCCGGCCACATGTTCATTTGTGATGAGATACCCATCTTCCGTGATGAAGAAGCCGGAGCCGGAAGCCCCCGGACGCGACTGCACAATACCCGTACTCGACCTATCGCCCCCAGCGGCTAACACCTTGCGCGGCTTGAAATTGCGCGCCAGCTTTTGTCCCTCCGCGATCTGCTCCCGCGTCATCTTATCTTCTATTATGGTTATATTTTGTTTTGCAACCTCGTTGCCCTGCCCCGCCGCCACCAACCACCACGTGTAAGCCTCCACCTCATTTTTCGCCACGCCTTCACCCTTGGCGTAGCAGAGGCCCAAATTGTATTGAGCCTCAGTTAAATTTTGCTCAGCGGCTTTGCGAAACCATTTCACTGCTTCCACCAAATCCTTCGCTGCGCCTTCACCTTGCCTGTAGCAGCTCCCCAAATTGAATTGAGCGTCGGCTAAATTTTGCTCCGCAGCTTTGCGAAACCATTTCACAGCTTCGGCAAAGTCTCGGGGCACGCCCTCTCCGTTAAAGAAACACATGCCGAGGGTGTCTTGTCCTAGGCTGTTGCCCTGTTCAGCCGCTTTGCGTGACCACTTCACGGATTCGGCAAAGTCTCGGGGCACGCCCTTGCCATTAAAGTAGTACCAGCCGAGAGCACCTTGGGCTTTTGCCAAGCCCCGTTCCGCAGCTTTGCGAAACCACTTTGCCGCTTCCACCTGATTCTTCGCCACGCCGTCGCCATTGTGGTAGCAGAGACCCAGATCGAATTGAGCGACGGTATGATTCTGTTCGGCAGCTTTGCGAAACCATTTCACGGCTTCCACCTGATTCTTCGCCACGCCTTCGCCATTGGCGTAACAACGACCGAGTTGAAACTCGGATTCTACGTCGCCTGCCTCTGCCTTGGCCTTGACTTCCTCAAACGGTGTTTGATTCGCTTTGGCAGTCGCAGCCGAAATCACAGCGAGCGCACATATCAAAACAGCGCGGCGGTGGCTTCTCCCGAACGTAAATGGATTCACAAGCACTAATGTATCAGAGGTGCCCCCACCTTAGCGACACCAAGATCGGAACAGGTTTGGAGTCGCTTTTCTCCACAAGAGATTTAGCGAAGGAGCCGCGAGGGATCGGACTTGTAACGATATTTAAAATCGAGTAACGAGAGATTCGACCCGCATGAACGGCTCAACACTAGGGTTCGATTCCTCATCGTCCAGGATATGGCTATCGAAAATGCTTGTACTGGTGGCATTTGCTTTCGTATGTGTTCGGACCGCTAAAGCGATGGAGACCGAAGATTTTCTGCTTGGTACCACATTCGGTATGTCTCAGCCCGACGTCAGGCTGGCACTGGAAAAGCGCCACGCGCGGTTATTGGAGTATTCGGAGTATGAAAAGGAGTATGAAAACATAACCGCAAAACCATTGATAACAGGCCAACATGGCGGCACTTTTTTGACTGAAAAGGGTGCGGTTTACCATTTGTTTATGCCATCGCTGCCGAGCGTGAGAAAGCAAGATATGACCCTTTTACGACCAGTGAAGATATTGGGAGCTACTGTTGAGGCACAGTTCCGGTTTGAATCGGAACACCTAACTGACTTAACATTGTATTTTCTAAGCAAGGGCGATCCCAAAGCCCTCGCCGCGAAAATCGAGAGATGTTTGAATGAGCACCATAAGCTCTATAAACCCACCGACCTTGATGAGGAGGCCGAAGAGGCCATGCGAATATTGTGTCCGCATGCTTATATACTCTACTTCAAATCTAAATCTATAAGGGCTTCGTTTTGGGTTAATATTGTCGATACTCCAGAACCGTCTCTTAATGTGTCCTTCTCCGAGAACCTCGACCGCCACAAATGAACACCTTAATCCGATTTCTCTGCTGCATCGTTGCACTTCACCTCGCGACACATTTTTCAGCCGCCGAAACGCCACCCACTTACACGACATGCGGGACTTCTGCGCTGAGTTTACGGTTTGATGGGGAATAGAGGAAGCCAACGGGAGATACGTATGTGGCCGTCACAGCAGAGTGCCGAGCGGATCTACAACGTCGCGAATGTACTTCTGATTGCTGCCCTTATTGTTGGAGCTCTCGCAACGTGGTTCGTGGTTTGGATGGGTAATGTCAAAGAAGAGTATCTACAGCGCGACCTTAGTGGCGCTAAAGAGCGCACTGCCGAGTTGGAGCAAGATGCCGCATTACTGCGGATACAGTTAGACCGAGAAATTCAGAAGCGTGCACTCCGTGCTTTAACGGACGAACAAAAGAAGACTCTGGTTGCTGCATTGCGCGGTAAAATTCCAGAAATTAACGTAGTAGTGCAAAGAGACTTGGAGGCCCAGGCTTTTGCGGTCCAATTAGAAATCGTGTTCCAAGAGGCTGGGATGCAGCTACACTCCTACGAAATGCAGCCCGGTGAGATGTTATTCGTACCCGTCGGAATCATGATGTATATGCCCGGAGGATCCAAGGACGAGAAGGAAATGAAAGACGATCCGCTCTATATTGCGCTCAAAAAAGCAAACCTATTTGGTGGATTCATGGCCAAGCCATTTTCTTCACCAAAGCTCTTTCCGGGAGCTCCGATGCTCCCGCCTAACCAACACATCGTATATGTCGGGCAAAAGTCTCCGTACTGATTTGATAGTCAGCGTCGATCACCAAAACGGAATTACATGATGAATGTTTCCCGGCAGCCACGCAGACGGCTCGTCCGCATTTTATCGTCGGAACTGGATGACGGTATCCGCGAATGTTTGAGTGGGTTTGTTCACGAAGTCGCAAATGAAGGAATTTCTGTGGTAACCTTGATTCCTTCGACCGTCCACGAAAATGATCTCCTCGAAAAAGCAGCTGAGCAGCGATGGGATTTGGCAATGTTAATTCTCAACAACATCATGTATTCGTCGGGTGAACGAAGCGCCCCTGCCATAATTCGCGATGCGGGAAATTTGGTCCACAAGCTGAAGCAGCTTTTCGGCAAGCCGATTCTCTGCTTTTACGGCTGGCTTGACGATCCGGCACTGATCAATATCGCCACGAACGCAGGCGCAGACGGTGTGTTTCGCTTGCCATGCAGTCGAGAGGATCTTTTCCCAGCATTAAGGCGCTGCCTGGATCAGGTGCCCGATCTATCATAGCGGATTACCTCTGCGCGTCTTTTCATTTTACTAACTAATTTCGGGTCCTGATTTGCCGTCCGCGACTTTGATACGCCTGAGCAAGAAAAACGATTCTAGGCAAGCGCACGGAAGCCTATTCCACCTTTAAATTGGAGCTCCAACCGGCGACGCTTGTGGAGTCTCATAAACGACCGTTTTTGAAAAACGCTCCTCGACCCAGCAAAACGACTTTGAGCGTTGGCACTACGCAGTGCGTTGATGGTCTAATGGGCTCTTCACACCGATCCCCGGTTTATTGAGGACGTGCGTGTAGATCATTGTGGTGCTCACATCTTTGTGACCCAGCAACTCCTGAACAGTGCGAATGTCGTAACCGTTCTCCAGCAGGTGGGTGGCAAAGGAATGCCGAAAAGTGTGACAGCTCGCTGCCTTGTTCACGCCAGCCTCGCGAATCGCTTGCTTTACCGCTCTCTGCAACACGCTTTCATCCACATGAAATCTCCGCTCGTGCGAAGGGCCAACTGCATCGGCAATGATTGTTCGGCGCGAAGCTGGGAAAAGATACTGCCAGCCAAGCTCCCGCGCTGCGTTGGGATACTTTCGAGCAAGAGCGCCGGGGAGTTCCACTTCGCCATAGCCCGCACGCAAATCTTCTCGGTGAAGCTCGGCAACTCGCTCAACTTGCTTTCGCAAGGCATCCACTAGGTTGAGTGGCACCATCGTCACGCGCTGACGGCCTCCCTTGGCCTCGCGAACCGTGATTTGCAAATAGCCAAGGTCAACATCTTTGATCCGCAGCCGCACGCATTCCATGACCCGCAGCCCGCTGCCATAAAGCAGGTGGGCCATCAGTCGAGCGGTTCCAGTCATTCGCGCCAGCACCGCGAGGGTCTCAAGTTGGGTGAACACGACGGGCACCTTCAGCGGTCGCTTCGCTCTCACAATGTCATCCATCCAAGGCAAGCGTTGTCTTAGTACCTCGCGATAGAGAAACAGCAGGGCGGAAAGGGCTTGGTTTTGGGTCGATGCGGCAACATCCATTTCGGTCGCCAAATGCGACAGAAAAGCGCGCACCTCCCTCAGCGCCCATTTCCTGCGGATGGCGAATACTATGAAAGCGTATAAATCGCTTGATCCAGTCAACGTACGCCTGTTCCGTACGCGGGCTGTAGCGATTAAACCGGATCGCTGTGCGGACTCGGTCGAGCAGCTTGGGCGGTTTCGGACAGGATGAAAGAGGGCTTGCCATCGCGCAGTCTTTTAACGCAAACTCCCTCTATGCGGCAAGAAATAGATTGCAAAATGCCGTCTATATCTCGTTAGGCCTATGCGCGCTATCTACTGGCTCGCGGTTGTATTCATCAGCACGCCAGTTCTCGCTGGTGTCCGCGAGCGGCAGTATGCATCGGGAAAAGACTTTTTCATCCACGGGCACTTACCCCAATACCCGTTTGAAGCGCGCCGTACCCATCAGGAAGGCGAGGCGCGTTTTCGCCTCTACATCGATAAGTCAGGACGCGTTACTAGCGTAAAGACGTTGCAGAGCACCGGTCATCCGTTGCTCGATAATGCCGCGGTGAAGTCGTTCATGTCATTCCAAGCTCGGCCGGGTCCGAGACGAGAGGCGGAGGTTCCAGTCACATTTGTATTGAACCATTTTCCGCCTGCGCGCCCAGTACACCCTCTTGTCGTCCGCGAGTTTACTGACTGATCTTGAATTCAGCCAACAGGCCTAACCAAACGATGAAGCCAACCGCCCCATTGCGATGCAACTTCAGTGAAGTTGTTGCAGCACCCTGCGGTGGCTTATCTCTGTCTCGTTAGGCCTCGTGCGATGTCGCTCTTTTCTGAACAACTCGTCGAAGAATACTACAATCGGAGGCGCTATCTGACCATCAGGGGAGCGAAGCAAGGTGTGGGGGAAACCGACATTCTTGCGGTTCGGCACCAAGAGACGATCGTCGAAGGCCTGCATATTGAGGTCCAGACTTCGTTTCGACCCGTGGCTTTCCTGTCGAACGGCAATGCTGGCGCAGGAAACCGCACAGATGAAGAAGTTCAAGCAGAGATGCAGATTTGGATACAGAAAAAGTATCTCTCTGCTACGAAGGCCAAATTGAGGCAGAGTGTTTGGCCCGCCATCACTTGGCGATATATCTTCGTTCATGCCAGATTGAAAGATCCGAGCGAGCTGGAGAGCCTGAAACTCGCAAATATAGAGTTATTGCCATTCGAAGATGTTCTTCGCGACATTACGCTTCCCACCAAGAGGGGCGGTTTCACCGCGTCCGCTGGAGGCGACGTAAGCGAGATTTTGCGCTTCTACCGCGACACACACCGGCAGACCGAACAGGCCTAACCAATCGCTGCAGGCAACCGCTGGCCGCTCCGATGTCTCACGAAAGATTATGAAAACACATTTATTGCAATTCACGCTCGGTCCCGCCAGCGGTGCCTGAGCTCTGTCTCGTTAGATGGTAAAGCGCGTCCTAAATATCTTGCTTGCCGTTCTCGTGTTGGCGCTGGCGGCGCAGGTAGCGTACGCTGAGCGGCCTCGGTCGTCCCCATCGAGTGACATTCCCCTGGCGGCGAGTGGCGTGGTGCAGCTGGACCTGGATGATGCGACGGGCAAAGTTGTTCGAGTGCGTATGCTGCAATCAACCGGCTATCGCGTCCTGGACCAGGCAACGATGAGGGTGTACTCGAAGAAGCAGTTCAAGCCGCATACTCGCTCACCGTTAAATGTACCGGTAAGGTTCAGTGTCCGCCGCAATGGGCCCTAGAACATGGAGCGCAAACCATCTAACCATGCGATGCAGCGAACGGCTGGCAGCCTCGGTTCCTCACTTTCCATGAAATTCCACCCTCAACCCGCAGCCACGCGCCGCCCCGCCAGCCGTCGCTGATCTTATTCTCGTTAGATGATGAAACCGCTTCAGCGAGTCGCGCTCGGTTTTCCGATCTGCATCATTTTGATCACGGCTTTGTCTTTCGTAATCTCACGCCAGCCACCGCGGAGTATCCCTGGGTTTCTTCTCCCGTTCTTGTTCCCGGTCCTTTTGATTGCGTTTGGAGGTGTCTTCCTTGGGTCGTTCAGTCGGGCTCTATTGTCGTCATCCCATCCGATTCTTCGCTTTGCTTTACCGATTTTCCTAAGCGTGGTTTTGGTCGTGGCCTCGCTGTTTGCAGGGATCTGCTTAGCGGGGCTTTTTCGTTGATATGTTCCGTAACCACGCAAATCATCTAACCAATCGCTGCAGCTAACCGCTGGCCGCTCTGCTGCCCCGCATTCCATTATGAACATATCTCCGTTCCAATCCACGCTCGCTCCCGCCAGCGGTAGCTGAGCTCTGTCTCGTTAGATGCTTATCCCGTTCGTGAAAGCTAGCGTTGTAGCGATTTCGCTATTATGCGTTGCGGTCAGCACCTTGAGTGCGGGAGACGACTCGCCCATTAAGAGTCCCGTGATTTCAGCGGATAACAGTCCGGAAGTGATTGCCGCAGCCCGAGTGATTGGCGGAGCGACCGCCGCGAAAGACGCACGAGCGGGAAGGCTCCGCATTATCGACTATGGCGAGCCCGAGCCGATTGCGCTTGGCCCGGTTATTCGCGTGCCGGAGCGATACGATCCTGAGACAGGGTACCGGATGTTCGGTATCACGGGCTGCGAGGCGACGGGGCTCTTTAGGGCCGAGGTGGCCGCATATAACGAGGTAATGCGGAAGTGGCACGCCGAGCACAAATGATAACGCCGCATCTAACCAGGCGATCCAGCGAACGGCTACCCGCTGCGGGGCCACGTTTTCCCATGATTAGAACACTTCCACTTCGATTTGGTGCTCGCTCCCGGTAGCCGTCGCTGATCTTATTCTCGTTAGACCTCATGGCTCCTCCCCTCATGGCACTATGCGTTGTCCTAGTTGCTTCGACTAGCATTGCAGCCGCACCGCCTCCTTTGAATCGAGCGCTGGAGCTTCGGCTACTCCGTGTCGATCCGTCGCCGCCAGTCAAACTCGCCAAGACCCGTTTCCATGGTTATCGTATTGTTGCGGGTCCCGTGCGCGCTGACGCGCGCACTCGTGAACTTTTCGCACGCACAATGACCACTGGCTATTCGGTTCCGTGGCCAACCAAGTATTGCGCATTTTCGCCCGTCTACGGAGCGTCGTTCCTGTTGGGCGAGCGGCATATTGATGTGTTGATGTGTCCGGGCTGCGACGAGACGCAGTATTATGATGGCGCGCGCTGGATTCGGACGGCAGACTTCGGCGCGGTGAAGCTAAAGCTTGTTCCGATCTATGATAGATTATTTGTCCACAACAAGTGAGGTCCAACCAGGCGATGCAGCCAACCGCTGGCCGCTCCTCTCAGACCCTCCACGAGCCGTGTTTTTTACACTTCCATTGCACTTTACGCTCGCCCTCGCCAGCGGTGGCTGATCTTATTTTCGTTAGGTCCCTGGATGGAAGAACAGTCGCTGGAAAAATCCTTTCCTAAACACTGGCGTTGGCTGCAGAGATGGAGCATGTTGTATCGGATCGGTTTGACGCTAGTCTGGATCCTGGTAGTGGCTGGCGCTACGATGCAGGCGGCGGTCTCGCCTTTTCGAGTTCTACTTTTTGCATTCGTTATTCTTTCGTTGTGGGCAGTTCCCGGTTCACAGCTACGACATTTCCATTGTCCTTGCTGTGGCGAACGCTTCGTCTGGGGCTTGGGATTTTTCAGTTTTTCGTTTCAGAGCCATTGCGCACACTGTGGACTGCCGAAGTATCCCGAATTCCCAGCCGAGCGCCAAAAGACCTAACCAGACGATGCAGCGAACGGCTGGCAGTCGCGGTCCCTCACTTCCCATGAAATTCCACCCTCAACCCGCGGCGACGCGCACTCCCGCTAGCCGTCGCTGATCTTTGTCTCGTTAGATGGTGAAGCTGACTCTCATCAAGCTCATCGGAGCTGCCGCCTTCATTTATGCGGGCGTCTATCACCTTCGATATGCCAAACAGCTGTCGGATGTTTCGGTGCAAAACATTCTTAGGGCACCGCCATGGGTCCAATTGTTCTTTCCCGTCCGATATTACGGGAGCAGCTTTTACGTGTGGGGCTTGCGCGCTAGCGGAGCAATTATGCTGCTTGTTGGGTTGGCACTCTTCGTGTTGGTTTTTCAGCACTCTTCATCACCGCATTAACATGTTGCCACGCGAACCATCTAACCAATCGCTGCAGCGAACCGCTGGCCGCTCCGATATCCCGCACCAGATTATGAAGGCCCCGCAATTTCAATCGCCGGTCGCTCCCGCCAGCGGTCGCTGAGCTCTCTCTCGTTAGATGCCGAGCATCACCGTCAACTATCCGATTCTTCAAGAGAAGCCGTGGCTTTTCGCGGCCTGCTTAGCGGTGGTTCTGCTGCTATCGCTCGCGTTATTTTCGCTGGCTCGCTGGCACCGTTGGGCCGGAGCTGGAGCGATTATCGCGACCGTCGTTTGGATCCTCCTGTTTCTCCCGGACATTCAGTATTACCTTGAGGTTCGCAACGCGTCGCCCAATTCTATCGTCGAGCCATTTGAGCATCGGTATTACCTCCTCGGATATGTCCTCGTGCTATTGCCAGTTCCTTTCCTTTTCCTCGGGCTTTGGATGCAGCGGAGGCGGAGCATCTAACCATGCGATGGAGCGAACGACGGACCGCTGTGCGCTCCACTTTTGAGATGACTTCCACACTTCCACTCCGATCGACGCGCGGTTTCGTCCGCCGTCGCTCATCTTATTCTCGTTAGATGACATGCTGGCTCTCCAACATTATGAAAATCATCCTTTTTCTTTTCCGAATCATCCCTGCGATCTTAGCGGCGACTCTGACATCAACGAACGCGGGCGCGGCTGTTGGTGACCTTTACGAGGCGGACTTTGGCAGTGGTAATGTCTTCAAAGTCTCCCCGGGTGGGACTGTGACCAGCTTCGTGTCGGGCCTGGTAAATCCGTCCGGGCTTACATTCGATTCGAAGGGCAATCTTTTCGTAGCGGATTCTGTTTTCGTAGCGGGTTCTGGCTCAGGCAAGATTTACAAAGTTACGCCCGATGGAACGAAAACCCTCTTCGCCTCCGGATTGAATAGACCGTTCGGTCTCGCCTTTGACTCTGCCGGCAACCTTTTCGAGGCAGATTCCGGCAGCGGCAGCATCTTCAAGTTCACTGCGGCCGGCGCGAGCAGCACGTTCGCATCCGGTTTACAGACGCCGGCCGGCATTGCTCTCGATCTTTCTGGAAATCTCCTCGAGAACGATTTTGCCAGCGGCACGATGTTCAAATTTACGCCTGCCGGCGTGAAGAGCACGTTCGCCTCAGGACTCCATTCACCCGATGGTCTGACAATCGACGCCAACGGAAACGTGTTTGAGGGAGACCTTGGTAGCGGCAATGTCTTCAAATTCAACACTGCGGGGGCGAGAAGCACCGCTGCGTCTGGCATGAGCCAACCCAATGGCGTCGCGGTTGATCACTTTGGAAATCTCTTCATCTCCGACAATGCGACCGGAATAATCTTTAAAGTTACCCCGGATGGAACGAGGACCGCGTTCGCCTCCGGCTTCAGTAATCCGCAATATCTGGCATTTCAGCCAGCAACGGATTTTCCGTTGAACATCTCGACGCGTCTTAAAGTGCAGACTGGCGAAAATGTGCTGATAGGCGGTTTCATAGTTACGGGCGCCGGTCCGAAAAACGTGCTCATCCGTGGAATCGGCCCATCGTTGAGCAATTTCGGTATCGCAAATCCATTACAGGATCCGACGCTCGAACTACACGATTCTAACTCCGTGATCGCCAGCAACGATGATTGGCAGACCGCGGCGAACGCCAGCCAAATTCCGGCCAGCCTCCAGCCCGCCGATTCGCGCGAATCTGCCATCCTTATCACACTATTACCCGGCTCATATACGGCCATCATGTCCGGAAAGAATGGGACTATGGGAGTGGGACTCGTTGAAGTTTACGACCTGGATCAAGCGGCTGCGGCTACTTCGAAGCTGGCGAACATCAGCACACGCGGCTTCGTGGATACCGGCGACAACGTAATGATCGGTGGCTTCATCGTGGGAGGCGGCAATGGTAGTGCAAGAGTGATCGTCCGAGCGATCGGTCCGTCGCTTACTCAATTCGGTGTTTCCGGTGCCCTGGCTGATCCGACGCTCGAGTTACATGATGGCAATGGCCTCACGATTGCCAGCAACGACAACTGGAAAGACACTCAACAGGTCGAGATTGAAGCCACCGGAATTCCACCGTCGAACGATTTGGAATCTGCAATCGTTGCTACTCTGCCCTCAGGAGCTTATACCGCGGTCGTGGCCGGCAAAGGCAGTGCCACTGGCGTTGGGCTCGTTGAGGTTTATGATTTAAAATGACTGTTGAAACGCGCCGAGGCCGCTGTCGGCCTCCGCGTCAGGCGAGCCAGGTTCGAACTTTTGACGCCAGTGGTAATAGCACCAATTCAACACGTCCCTGATCATCGCGCGAGCGTTTGAACCCGCTCGGCGGCGATAAGGAGACGTTGATAATTTCGGCTCGCTTGCTTTTCCGTTTCGAGCATCTCCGTACGTTTCTCCAAACTGGCCTTCAAATCCATTCATATCGAAACACTCAGAAAACAAAGAATCCTCATGCGGTCGCGCTCGGCGCGCTGGGGGGAGCCAAGGGCGGCTCTAAGGGCGGAAAAGCGCGAGCCGCGAAATTATCCGCGAAGGAATTAAGCGACCAGGGACGAAATGCCGTGCAAGCGCGCTGGAAAAAAGCACGCGGAGCAAAGACGAAATGAAACCCTCCCTAGGGGGTGCTTGAATTGAGCCCGGCCTCGATGGATCAAGACACCTTGCTCGCAGTGTGGGATGCGCAGCTCGAATTGCTTTCGAGAATCGCGGCTAAGTCGCGGAAAATTCCTAGCGACTTTCTTGTTGCGCCACTGGTTGCAGACGAAACTCCTCTTCCTCCATCTTGCCAGATTTCTGCTTTTCGCTGAGAAAGACTTGCAATGAGCCGTCCTTCTCCTTTCGGTAAGTGAGCCCGTCGAAAAAGACCTCCGCAGGCGACACTTTTACGAGCGGGAAATTTACCGAGACATCCTTTTCTTCCCAGCCGGTCATGTCCGAATTAAAATGTTTGAGCTTCATCACGAGAGTCTTGTTCTCCTGGATAATGGTGATCAACTCGTAAAACACTGTCTTGCCATTCTTGATGAGGCGAAACATCCCCATCATGCTGTCGGCCGCGGGCTGGCTCCAAATTTCATCACAAACGCCGCCAAAGGCCGGGCCCGTCCAGTGCCCAGTGAGCCATTTAAGATCCGCAATGGAGGCTGGCGCTGACCCGGCTCTCTCGTCAGGCTTCAGCGTGTGCGGCGTCTCTCCGTTCTGCGCGTCCATTACCTGGATGCTAAGCGCTATCATTAGAACCAGTATTAGCGCGCTCGAAGTTCCTTTCAGCCATTTGTATTTAAACATAAACTCCTCCTTTAGGTTCACCTGAGTCTAATCGTGCTCGCGTCGAGAACCCATTCGGCTCGCCAGAATCAAGATCGAAACGTTGAGCAATCTGTTCTATCGGAGAATTCAGAATTTCCCGGTCTCACGAAACCAACGCAAAGCCAACCGAACCTGCGCCATTTTAACCTCGTGCCTCCCATCGAAACGCTCCAAGTGTACTCGACGGAAACCGGTCCGTTCGAGAGAGGCCCTTACGAGATTGTGATCTGATGGTGTCGCGACCTTGTCGAAGGCCCCGCTGTTTAGCCAAATGGGAATTTCCAAGAAATCCCGACTCGGATGGTAATTTCTGAAGCCGGCGCTCAAACGGTCTTCATTGTTGCCACTCAGAAAAAACCCGCAGATCTTTACCGTGCCAGACTTGGCCAGCATTGCTCCAAGTGTTCCGCTGTATTTCGAGCCACCGGAAAATCCTGCGAACGCGACCGGCCACTTTGCCGACTGCGGCCATTCCTTGCGCATAACTTCGAGGGCGGCGCCCAACAGCCCCAGGCGCCATTGGGTTGAATCGATGCGCGGCCTTATTGTGGCATCAGGCGCTAGAATCACCCAACCCTCCTCCGTAGCCGCGTCGCGATACAGGTCCACGTCCATCGGACTCGTGATTTGAAAGTCGGCGGTGGATGTAACGATCAGGATCGGCCAACGTTGCGCCGGATCGAATCCCTTCGGAAAAGTCAAAACAGCGCGCCCCGTTTGCGGAAATGGATTCCCGGCCTCAGCCGCGACACGTTGGAAATACTCGGGAACGGGGAATCTAATTTCGACTCTGTCGCCCCCGCGCGCGACTTGACCGGCAATCGTAGCGGCTGCTACCGTTTGGTCCGTTAGCCCTGCCCCGAGCAGGCAGAAAAAGAAGAGACGCCAGAAATACATGTGATAACCCTGTTCTTGAGCGAAAGAAACAGATCTCGGGCCGTGAAGTAATAACCTTATTCCAACAGCCGGATCTATTTTTCAGCATACGTTACTCTCGATTGTTTAGTCTGACCCTGGAATCTAACCAAAGACGACAATCCGACGATTCAGGACCATAGCGGACTCACCCAAAGCAACGCCGCAAAGGCGAAGCCTTGACAGGCGCTTGGATTGCCGCAACGGGCGCGCAAATCCTGATCCTTCTTTGGTCTCGAATGGTTTGATTTTAGTCTGACATAAAATTCGAGAATCATCGTAAGTGCATATATGCCAAATGAATAAACAATCGACCGTTGCAGTGGTACTGCTCTCGCTCACTCTGAGCTTTGGGTCTTTCTACCACTTTTTTGAAACCAGACACTCTATGTTGCATCGAAGACCAACAAAGTCGCCTAACCATGCGATGCAGCTAACAGGCTCCGCCTGTAGCTGATCTTTTTCTCGTTAGGCTGCTACCCAATGCGTGTCATGTCGCTTAAGATAGTTGCTGCTATCGCGCTAAGCTTTAGCAGCATCACCAACGGGCGAGGAGGAACATCATGACAGAGGACGAGAAGTTTCTTCGCAATGTAGCACACGAATTTGAAGAGGGATTCAACTCCGGCGATGTGGATCGGATCATGCGCTTTTATGGCGATATCTACGTTGACGTAAATTTGAGAAATCCTGTTCAGACCAAGGCCGAGCGGCGAGAGTACTACGCAAAGGTTATGGCGCGTCCTGGAATCCAGGTCCGTGTGCAGCCGGAGGACATCATGATCCGTGGCAACTTGGCTTTTGTTCGCGGCACCATTTTTCTGATCCAAGATGCCTGTCGCGGCGGTGAGACGACACAAGGGGAATTGCGTTATCTGGAGATTTGCGAGCGGGTGCAGGATGGAACCTGGCGGGTTATGTGGGGAATGGACGGTCCAGTGCAGGAGTATGTAGCAGGCTCGCAAGGATCAAGTGGAACCGCCGCACAACAAGCCTAACCGGAATGCTTGATTTCATTGTAAAGCAACCGACCTGCGTGCCGACGCGGGAAACGCTGATGTTCCTCACATCGCGTGTTCCTGTGGGGGCGGAGATTCTTGAAATCGGTTGTGGCGAAGGGCACCTCGCCTGCGAGCTCTTGAGGCACGGTTATCGCGTGACCGGATTGGATTCGGACCCCGAGGTCATCGCAAGGGCTCAAGGGCGCGGAGTTCCCGCTGTTATCGGATCGTGGCCGGAGTTCGGCGGCAGCGTTTCTTTCGATGCTATCGCGTTCACTCGTTCGTTGCACCACATCAGCCCTCTGCGTGGAGCGATCGTTCGCGCACGAGAACTACTAAAGCCGAGGGGATCGCTACTTATTGAGGATTTCGCCTTCGAGGAGGTGGACGAAACAACGATTGATTGGTTCGTGAGGGTTCTACGTACCAAACAAGCCATCGCGCTGATCAATCTGATCGCAGGTCAGCTCGTAACGGAACTTCTCTCTTCAACAGACGTGATGGACGTGTGGCAGCGCAATCGTGGACACGACGTGCATTCTATCACGACCATGAATGAAGCGATCGCCGAGCATTTTGTCCCACACGAAGCTTGGTCAGTCCCGTATCTTTATCGCTACCTGATTCCAGTGCTTGCAGAAACTTCAAGGGCGGCGTCGCTTGTAAACGAAGTTTTTCAACAGGAAGCCCTTCTAGGACAACGCGGAGAGGTTGTGCTCCTAGGTCGACGAATCGTGGCCTCACCGCGACCGAGTGAAATGCACGCAGTCGCCTAGCCAGGCGATGCGGTGAGCCGAAACTAGCGATCGTCCTTGATCGCCGCGCTTCCCATGGGTAGTCTGGGCGAGTCACCGACAAGGCGTAGCGCGCAATCATCTCCCTCCCGTCGAGTTTGGAGCGGTGACCGTCGCGCCAAACGACCTCGACCCCTTGTTGCTCGCTCGCTGCTAGCAGCGGTCCAGTCCTTGATAATATTAGCATCGACAATCCGATGAAGAAACGCGTGGACATGAAAAAAGCGCCGCCTCTCAGAGTCATATGAGAAACGTTAAGCAATGAGAGACGGCTGGTGATAACCCTCCCAGGAACATCACCGGGCCGACTATGCCAAAACCCGGCAGAGGTGGTCAACTGCAAATCTTCGGTAGTGGTACAGTTTGATTAGTCCGGCGTTGAAGTTTCGGACGTTTTCCTCTTCCTGCGAACAACAACCAAGACGCCAATAAGTACTGCGCCCTGAAGAACGAACAGAAAAGCAATGATCAATGGGAGGACGACCAAATCCTGTCTGTTCAGATAAAACGACTTCAGCAAATCATCCATGGGGTGTGGGGGATTTAGATTACCCTTACAGCAAAGCGATTACTTGGCACGAATAAGAAATTTTCCGATCCGCGAGGGGGTTTTGGGGGTCCTATCGGCTCGGGGTACCGTTTGCAGGTTCAGTGGAGCGGTCACGGATCGGAAAATCATCGGCTCGATCATGAACAATCATCACGAGGAGGATTTCTGAGGGGTCATCCTTGAAAGTCTGACACGCCATTTGCTTGAGTGGAAGCAAAAAAGTTCCCTTCCGCCAGCATGAGTTTTTGCACAGACAGACCAGTTCCCGTTCTCCGCTTCACGATGCCGGTTCCGGTATGGACGGTAACGGCGGACGCTGACGATCTCTACGCCGCTGGGTGCGGTAGGAGGTCAATGACGTTTCGTACTGGATTGCTCCGTACGCGCCAAGCGGAGAGCGACTTCCATATCCTTATCTGTTCCCGCAACGAGATCCTCCACCGTGTAGGTTACCTCATGGTCGGGCTGCACACCGTGCGCGCCGGGTATGCCGTCAGTCACGGCGAGGTCAAATTCCACGAGGGGAACAGTGAGTCGCAGTTTAGTTGCAGGTAAAGTGAGGGTTGGGCTGGGTCCCGATGTATTGGATCGCCAGTATCTGCTCGCTTCCTCGCCAACAAATTCCGCCCGTCGGCGAGACCAGAGAAACGCGGCAAACTCGGTGGACGCCGAGAAACTGTTGCCATTGATCAAGACGTAGACCGGGCCTTTGAAACCCGGCGCCGAGGGCTGTTGCGCACCCCAGTTGGGCCTCTTTGTCAGGTGATATCGCCCGTCGGTCCCGCGCTCGGAGAGATCAGTGATCTCCTTTGGCAGCATGTTTGTCGTTCCGACGCGGTAGGAAGGCTCAGAATACCGCAGGAAGTCGAATGAGAGTCCTTTCATCCAAATATCGGTGAAGTACTCAAAAGGCGCGTCGAGCAAGTAAGACGCGAGAAGCGTGCCGTAGGAGTCTTCACCACCTCCATTGTCCCGGACATCGATGATCAGCGCACTAGTCGCTCGCTCTTGGATCGCGCTAAATGCCGTGTGGAAAAACTCTTGGATGCTCGTCTTTTGATCTGAATCCGCAAAATCATCCCATGAGGGGATCGTCATGATGCCAATACGCCCGTCGTCGGAGGAACGAAAATCGAAAAATCGACGGTTGCCCGACTCGATGTCCCGTGGATAGAGCTCTTTCCATTCTTTGCTGATGAGCGCGGCCGGCACGCCGTTGACGGCTTTGGTGAAATCCCTCGGGCTATGCGAGTCCCGCAGGGATAGGATAAAGGGACTTCGGAAACCGAGGATCGTATGCAAGCGTTGGATGAAGCCCCATCCCGAAATAATTCGCCGGCGTGAAGTTTCGACGTCGCCATCCGCAGATACAGCGGTCAGCAGTCGCTCGATGAGCACAGGGGATGTTACGCCATTGATGGCGCGAATCTCAGAGCCGACAAGGGACGCTGCCTCACCGCTGAAGTCCCGCACGACGAATATCCTCTGGCCGAGTACCCGCACCCCCAGAGGAAGGAGCGGAACGGTCTCTTCAAGGTCTTGGGCCTCGGCCGCAGGTAGGCGGAGCTGCGTATGACCGTTCTTGATGCCAGCGATCAGAGGCGCCGCGACGCGGAAGAACTCGGATGCGCTCAAAGGCTGCCTCAAGGATCCCTCGGCGCGCATCCATGCTTTATCGAAAGCCTGCTTGCTGGTATGTCGATATAGGCCGGGACTGCCCGCCTCGAGCGCCTGCCGCATGATACGAAGGTCCGCCTTTAGGTCGACTGGCGCGAAACGCTTTGCGAGGGCCGATTTCTCTTTTGCCGATTGCGCGCTACCCCCGGCCAGCAATAGGCACGAAACAGCGCAGATCGTCATCCCGGTCGAATGCCGCACTCCAATGCAAGCGGGGTGCCATGCGGCGAATGTCGATTTCAAACACCTAAGTTACAGCGCTTTACATCTTCAATCTTTGCCTACCGAAGCTCTTCTTTATTCCAAAATCGGGATTTATCGTCTCGTTTTCGGGATGGATTCTGCGCTAAACTAACTAGACTGTTCAAGCTCCAGGTTCCCCGCTGTTCAAGGAATGGCGTTTGTGCTCTCGCAACGGTAATCTGCCTGGGGGAAAAAGAACGCCCTGACGGAGTCAAATCCATGAAGGCGCTCGATTTCACTTCTAGAACGGAGGTGTCCGGCCTCTCCTCAAGGCTTTCTCACCCCAAAGGAGGGCCGCAGCCGTTTCACGGGAGGGGGGCCTGAGCGTGCAGGAACGCACAACGCGTTTCGGACATTTCGGCCACGAAACTGCGTAAGCGAACACGAGCGAACAATGGTGGATTTGTTCTGACTCCTGTTCTGAATCCTGCGATTTCGGTCCGGTTGGTTTACGTAACTATCTGATTATCAATCGATAGCTCCCTCATACGTCATCAAAGATAGGACTTTGTCCAGTAGTTTTGGATTGCCGGGACGGAGCGACGACCGGTATGCTGGGGGCCATGTTTGGTATCGTCCCGACATTGCCCCAGAGCGCAAGTGGATTATTAGGCCGAATTATTCCCCTTTTACCAAGAAATTGCCGAATTATTCGGCCCACTTCTCGTTAGACGTTTCAATCCATGATAGAAGTTCATCCACCGCACGAAAACGTTCATACGTGGAGACAATTTTTGATCCACATCGCGGCCATTACGATCGGATTATTGATTGCGATCGGTCTGGAACAGACGGTCGTATATTTTCATCATCGTCACCAACTGCAGGAAGCCCGGGGTGAGTTGGCCGCGGAGCTCGAAGAGAACGGTCGCGTCCTAGCCAAGAACCTGGACGCAGCCCGAAAGATGACGGCTGATCTAGATACGGACATGGCGTTGCTGCGCGCCGCGCAAACATCGCCCGCGCCCATCGGCTCGAAGTTGGTCTACGGATTAGGTAACTTTTGGTGGCCGAAAGACGCGACATGGCAGGCAGTAAAGCAGAACGGGTCGCTCGGTCTCATGGCGCACGATGAATTGCATTACTACGTCTACATCTACGAGGACATTGCCATCATCATGGAACAATCGTCCGAAATGGGGGCCCGCATCGAAGTGGCCCGTGCCATTGCTCGGCGATCACCGGACGGAAATCTCACGCCAAGGGACATTGAGGAACTGATTACTGTTACCTCGGAGGTGCAAGCAAAAGTCGACTATTTGACTTTGCTCCTTCGCCTCGAGGAGAATGCCCTGCAGAAAAAGACCGAGGAGATTCCGAAGATCGAGCAAAAGCTAAAGCAACACTAACAGTCCCGTTACCCGACCTAGGCCTAACCAATCGCTGGAGCCACTGCTGGCCGTCGCAATGCGTGCATTTTAATTTTATGAAACAGTTTTCTGTGTTTGCCACGCTCGCTCCCGCCAGCGGTGGCTCAGCTCGGTCTCGTTAGGCATATGACGCTTCAAGACTGGAGTAACCTCGCGCAAGTGATTGGCGCGATCGCCGTCGTCATTTCACTATTCTACGTTGGATTTCAGATCAAGGGGAACACAAGCGCCGTTCGCTCCGCCACCGCGCAAGCAGTCCACGATAACTATGCGGATTGGTATATGAATCTGATGGGCGATGCCGATCTCAACCGGATTGCGATCAAGGGACTGAAGGACTACTCGTCATTGGATGAAACGGAGAAGGCGCAATTCATCGAAACTTTCATGGCATTTATATCTTTTTCGCAGAATGCCTTTTACCAGTGGCGGGAAAAGGCATTGTCTCCCCCGCTTTGGGCCGGCTGGGAGTTGCTCACTATGAATTTGCTTGCTGCTCCCGGCGGCAAAGAGTTTTGGAAGGAACGAGGGTACGTCTTCGGGAACGAATACCGTGACTACGTGGAGAAAGTCATT
The DNA here is from genome assembly GCA_003169695.1 of Spartobacteria bacterium. GTDB lineage: Bacteria > Verrucomicrobiota > Verrucomicrobiia > Chthoniobacterales > UBA10450 > AV80. Next base: position 33,132 of record PNAS01000060.1, on the reverse strand, counting down.
TTGACTAGAAAGCCACATCCCGAAGCCAAGCCGCTGGGTGCTTTCAGAATTGGCTAATGGGAAAACTAAAGCCTAACCAGACGATGCAGCGAACGGCTACCCGCCGTGGATCAAGGCTGAAGGATGAATTATGATGGATGAAATGAAAGCAAAGCGCGGCCTCGTCCGCCGTCGCTCATCTTGTTCTCGTTAGGCGTATGTCTGATTGCCCTGCAAAATCGACGATTTTAGCGGTCATCGTTATTGCCTTGCCATACTTTGAATCCTGTTGTTCATACGTTCAATAGAATCCTGTCTGTGCGCGAAAGATTGTATTAATTTAATGCTTTGGCCGATGGCCACAACACCAAAACAAAAAATTATGAAAATGACTAATCTCTTTGGCAAAGTTCTCTTTGTATGGGTTATCCTATCTTGCCAGGCAGGGTTTGCGCAGACGTCCTCTTCCGGCCAGGAAACAGCGTTCCAAAATGGACCGAATGGAAAAGCCATTATGGCTTATTATACCGCCTTTGAGAAAAAAGATTGGAATTTGATACAGCAATTTCTCGCTGACGGGTTTACTTTCTCGAGCCCGCTTGATGATCACATCAATTTAAAGACCTTTAAGGACAAGTGCTGGCCAAACTGCTATAAGATGAAAAAATTCGACATTACTAAGGTTGTTATTAACGGAGATGATGCCTTTGTAATCACCAATGGTTGGACGACGGACGGCAAATTATTCCGGAACAGCGATTATTTTAAGTTTAAGGACGGAAAAATTACGGCGTACGAATGTTTCTTTGGATTCGGGATAAATTATCCTAATTCGGGAAAATAAAAGAGTAGTAAGGCTGGGCTCGATCTCGGCGGCCGTTGCTCATCTTGTTCTCGTTAGGCGTTAACTGTGCGATTAACCTGCACGTAACCTATGACTTCAAACGTACAGAGTGATCGGCAATTCATCGGCGCCAGGACTCTGACGCTTCTTTTCCTTCTGGCGCTCTCGGTCTTCATTAACTATGTCGACCGCGGTAATCTGTCGGTGGCCGCGCCGTTGTTGAAAGGCGAGCTTCATCTTTCCGCCTATCATCTCGGCCTACTTTTAGGCGCGTTCTTTTGGACTTACGTCAGCTTCATGATCGTGAGCGGCTGGCTGATAGACTGCTTTGATGTGAATTGGGTGCTGGTTGGCGGATTTGCGATCTGGTCTTTGGCCACGGGATTGACCGGTCTAGTTCATGGCTTTGCGACACTAATGGCCTGTCGGCTCTTACTCGGCGCAGGCGAATCAGTGGCTTTCCCGGCCTACGGAAAAATCCTCGCTCGTTCCATCGCCCAGGAACATCGCGGTGTGGCGAACGCAGCCATCGTCAGCGGAATGACTCTTGGCCCGGCGCTCGGCACATTCTTCTGTGGCGACCTGATGGCGGCTTACGGCTGGCGGCCGGTTTTTGTTGTGCTCGGGTTTGCCGGCCTGCTCTGGCTAGTGCCGTGGATTTACTGGATGCCGAAAGCGGCTCCTACGTCGGAGCGATTTGTTTGTCCGGCAGGAATCGGGGAGATTCTTCGCCGGCGGGCGTTTTGGGGTGCGGCGCTCGGGCACCTTTGCACGAACTACTCGCTCTACCTCATGATCGTTTGGCTGCCCTATTTTCTGGTCAGCGAGCGGCATCTCTCGATGCAGGAGATGGCCCGGGAAGGCGCTTTGTTCTATCTTATGTATGCGATCGCTTCACCGATTCTGGGGTGGATGGCTGATGCGTGGGTTCGCGCCGGTGCGAGCCCGAATTTCGTGCGCAAGCTCTGGATGGGCGTTGGCCACCTGACGATCGCGGTCGCTCTCCTTGGTTGCGTGGTGGCGAGCGCACGCACTTCATTCGTCTGCCTTTTGGTAATGGGCTTCGGCTGCGGTTTCACCGGACCTACAATCTACGTCTTTGCACAGACCCTTGCCGGCCCGGCGGTGGCTGGGAGATGGACTGGGCTGCAGAACGCGATTGGTAACCTGGCGGGCGTCATCGTTGCACCCTTGACTGGCCTCGTGGTCGATCGGACGGGACAATTCTGGTGGGCTTTTGTTGTCGCGGCCACCGTGACACTCTTGGGCGGCGCTTCGTGGGTATTTCTTACCGGACCGCTCACTCGGGTAAATTGGCCAAGGGAAGTCGAACCGCCTAACCAGTCGCTGGAGCCAACCGCTGGCCGTCGTGAAGTCCACATTTGAATTTATGAAACAATTCCAGATCTTTGCCATGCCCACTCCCACCAGCGGTGGCTCATCTTGTTCTCGTTAGATGCTAAAGCTCGTCGTCACCTTTACGCTTGTTGCTGCCGTCTGCCTCGCCGCGATACCCTGGCCGGGATATGCCCCGACTGCCGAAATGCGCCGCCGGCCAAGTTTAGGATTGTTGGCCGCTAACAGCGAGGCGGGACCGTTCCCCGTTTTCTCCAGACACTAGGAAACATGTTTGCATTTTTTTCAACAAGAGCCGGCTGTCTGGCATCCATCGTAATCTCGATCCTCGGTACGATTTTATTGACGTTATTAATGCGCGGCTGCCACGGCTAAAGATTAGACAGTCCGAATCTGCCATTTCAGTCCAGTCGTCTTTTTTTCAGGCGATGCGCCCCGCCTTCTGGGGCAATCAAAGTCTCCCGGTCACGAGCAGAATCACAAGGATGATCACAAGCAGCCCGCCCGGTCCGTAGTAGTATGCGCCGCCAAATTTCCACTCAGTAAGAGTCGAACGAAAGGATGCGACGATTATTTTCTTGCCATATTGTTGCGCAATCCCGCAATATGGGCGATTCGCAATTTTCAGAAAAGAATCTCCATGCGCCTGACCGTTGCGCCATTCCTCTTCCTTCGGGCGAGCTTCCTCGTTGATTTGTTAGGCGGACCATGCGTTGCCAGCGCAATGCAAGGACCAAACTCCACCACAACCCAAACTAAGCCGAATGAAAATAAACCTCTGCCATCATCTCTCTCTCGCGCGCTTCTTCTCGCGGCGCTCTGCCTCCTGTCCATTCTCGCCACCGGAACCACGCGCGCCGACGACTACCATTGGATTAATGCCGCCGATGGCAATTATTCCGACCGAGAGAATTGGGGCAATAACGAAATACCCAATGGCCCGGCCGGCCCACCGACGGCTGGCGATAATGTGAACCTCGGAAGCGGCGGTCATACCGTTATCGTCGAAACAGCTACAGGGGCGATGACTCTTTCAGGTGACGAAGGAGCTACCCTGAAATTGGATGCAGATTACTCGGCCATCAACCTAACCGATGCCGTCACGATCGGCGGCCCCGCGACCCTAACTGCCCTAGCCGTTATCGGCACGGCCGGCCCGATTGTGGACGGTGGGAATCTGGATGCCACCAGCTTCAGCGCGTTTGACCTCACTGTGAAGAATGATGGCTTCGCCTCTTTTAACAGCATTAACGGGACATTTGGCGGCATTGTCGAGGCGAACGGTAAAGTGGCCATTTTTGATAACTCGTTCAACTTTAACTGCGCCGTCTCCAGTGGCGGATTTGTGCATTTTATGAAAAATCTGTTCAACACCAGCAACTTCTCCGTTGCGCTCGATGGAACGGGCTCTACCTTCCTCGTCGAAGGCGATTTTTCGGTAGCCGGCAGCTTTCTCGATATCACCAACGCCGCCGCTCTCGACGTCACAAATAACCTACGTCTTTTCGGAGGGCTCTCACCGGGCGGGGGCCACTGGGGTGTGGGGGGAGTGAGTAACACGGGCACCAGGATCGCAGTGGGGGGTAACATCGACTTGGGTGGAACCGGTGGGCCGGGCAACTTTTTCCTGGCAGTTTTCGATGGAGTCCAGGTAACCTGTGCTCGACTCCGCATCGGCGCGGGTAGCTCTTTAACACTAAGCCCTGGGGCGCAATTTACCGCCGGCAACGCGGGGATGACTTCCGGCGCGCCCATGCCCGGTGCTTTGCTCGCAACCACCAACGGATCCGTGGGAGGCTCCGGCGCGCTGAATGGCAACCTAACGATTGGTTCGGGCGGGCTTTTCGCTCCGGGTGAGAATCTCGGCACCTTCACGGTGCAAGGTAACTATGAACAGGACGCTGGCAGCACTTACTATCTGGAAATTGGCGGCACTGATCCGGCCACCGGTTTTGACCAGATCAATGTAGACGGCGGCGCGGCAACGTTAGGCGGAACCTTGCGCGTTCGGCTTGTCAACGGCTTTACGCCGACAGTTGGGCAAACCTTTCGGATCGTGAACGCGGCCTCGGTTAGCGGCGCTTTCGCGTCCATCTCGCCGCCGAGCCAGGCCGGAATTTCCCTAACGACCGATACCTTTGGCGCGACGGTTAAGATCGATAGCGTCGTCGCCGGCGCGCCTGTGATCAGCAGCCCGACGGTGGCTGCCGCCGCCCCCGGCGCGCCGTTTAACTACCAAATCACCGCGACTAACAATCCCACCAGTTTCAGCGCGACAAATCTGCCAGCCGGACTAACGATTAACACTGGTGCCGGCCTTATTTCGGGCACGCCAACGGCCCAAGGAGTATTCATCGTCCCAATCACCGCGAATAACGCGGCCGGCGCCGGCGCGGTTGACCTGACGATCAACTCCGACCCATCCGTGGGTGCTATCTTGCTGCTCAACATCTCCACCCGCCTCAACGTCCAGACCGGTGACAACGTCCTCATCGGCGGCTTCATCATTACTGGCCCTGATCCGAAGAAGGTGATCGTGCGCGGCCTTGGCCCATCGTTAGGCCGGGCAGGTGTCCAGGGCGCGCTGGCCGATCCGACCATCGAGTTGCATGAAACCGGCGGTACGGTGATAACAAATGACAACTGGAAGGACACACAACAACAGGAAATCATCGCAACGGGCATACCTCCGACCAACGATTTGGAGTCGGCCATCGTCGCCACCCTCGATCCTGGCGCTTATACGGTAGTGTTGCGCGGGAAAAATAACGGAACCGGCATAGGTTTAATCGAAGCCTACGACCTCGACCAAACGACCGCATCCCAGCTGGCTAATATCAGCACCCGTGGCTTTGTCGAGAGGGACAACAACGTGATGATCGGAGGCTTCATCGCGGGCGGCGCCAGCGGCGCCTCCACCGTAGTCGTGCGGGCGATCGGCCCGTCGTTAGGCGCAGCCGGTGTCGCCAATCCGTTGCAAGATCCAACTCTTGAACTGCACGACAGCAGCGGCGCGATTATCGCCTCGAACGACAACTGGAAAGATTCGCAACAAGCCGAAATCGAAGCGACGGGCCTCGCGCCAACCGACGATCGCGAATCGGCGATCGAGGCAACCCTGGCCTCAGGCGCCTACACCGCGATCGTGCGCGGCAAAGGCAACACCACCGGCGTCGGCTTGGTGGAAGCTTACCACATCCAGTAGATAAGTCGGATCGGACGGCGCCCAGGTCTTGAACAGTTGCGGCTTTTGTCGGCTAATACGCTGGATCTGCCGAAAAAAAACGGCATAATTACGTGTTAGGCGACTATCTACCACTTTCCATGAAACTGCGACATCTGTATCTTTTGCTGTGCATTTTTGGTCTGCTTTTACCCTACTGGCAGTTTGTGCCCTGGACACTGGCGCACGGGCTGAACATGACCCTGTTTGTCCATGAACTGTTTGCCAATCGCATCGGGGGCTTTTTCGGCTTGGACGTGCTCGTCTCAGCAGTCGTGCTTTGCGTGTTTGTGGCGACCGAGGGCCGGCGCCTCGGGATGCGCAGTCGCTGGCTACCAATCCTTGCCATTTTATTCGTCGGCGTTTCTTTGGGCTTGCCGCTGTTCCTTTACCTGCGCGAAATTGAACTTGAGCGAACCGCCGCCTAACCAGGCGATGCAGCGACGGCTACCCGCTGCGCGACCACATTTTCCAATGATCAAAACGCTTTCACTTCGATTGGCGCTCGCTTCCGGTAGCCGTCGCTGATCTTATTCTCGTTAGATCGTGACGCCGTCCCCCGCTAAACGTGGCTTGCTCTGGATTCTGTTGACCATCGCTGCTATTCCTATCGGTCTGGTCATCCTGTGGTTCGCGGATGCGCGGTATTCGGACTGGCGTTACATCCAGCCGTGGCAAAAGGTGCAACGCGGGGATTCGGAAGAGCGCGTGCTCGCATTATTGGGTCGGCCTGACCGAGTCATCGCTGAGCATAGCGACAAGGCTTCTTGGGAATTTGAGCACAAGGTCGACTGGTACGACGCCGAATCGGTGAAGCAGTTTCGCTACATCCCATTCTCGATCACTGGTGAAGAGTATGGGATTAGCTTCGATTCATCGGGACACGCAGTATCGAAAGTTCACATCACATCACCCTGAACGATCTAACCAGACGATGCAGCGAACGGCTACCCGCTGCGCGATCACGTTTTCCCATGACTAAAACACTTCCACTTCGATTGATGCTCGCTCCCGAGAGCCGTCGCTGATCTTATTCTCGTTAGGTCTCATGCATGACGCGCTCCCGAAAGATCACAATTGCCGTGGCAGCGGTTCTTGGCTTGCTGCTCGTCGGACTCGTTTGGTTGCGTCTGTCCGCCGTTCCGGTGAGAGAGCTCCAGTATGCTGGCACGTGGATGCAGTCGGAGCGCGGCAGGACCACGGAGATTACTGCCGATGCCGCGATCACTCGAATGATTCATCAGGCGCAGCGAGATTATTTCATCGCGCCATTGCCACGTCGCCGAGCGCCGCTCGTCTACATTCGCACCGAGACAGTGCCGCCCAACGACATCTACCTCATTTTCTGGCTCACCGATTATCACGATATCGTGGTTTATCGCGGAACACGCGAAGATGGCCGACTCTTATGGAAGGCGCTGTGGGCGCAGTGACGTCTAGACCTGGTTCTGCAGATTCAGAAGCTCTCTGGCAGCCTGCTGCTCTCTCGCAGTGTAGCCGACGCTCTTTTCCCGGTTCAGGCGTTTTGTTTCTATGCCGGTCTTGTCGTCGTCATCAGCGGCGATGCCATGCTTGTATGGCGTCTATCGAGGAGTGGCGCCACGTAACACATCTAACCAGGCGATGCAGCGAACGGCTACCCGCTACCCGACCACATTTCCCATGATTAACACACTCTCACTTCGATTGGCGCTCGCTTCCGGTAGCCGTCGCTGATCTTATTCTCGTTAGGCCCATGCCGTCGCCGTATTCCACAACCCTGCTGGTCGCCATATCCACGCTTGTCCTCACGGCATGCTCATCGTCGCTCGTACTCCCGGCAAACACGCAGATTGTTCCCACGCAGTATCACCTTAGCGCCGCTGACGTTTATGCCATTCAACGCCTCGCTCCCGCCGCCGGCATTAAGGGGGATCTACATGCGATCACCCCTTCGAGCGCTGATGAAGTCCAAGTTGAGTGCGGAGATCCATAGGTGGGGGGCGGGCACATGGTTGTGTTCACTGCGCGCCGGAAGGATGGGCGCTGGGTGGTGGATCGATCGTCGATTCAGAGCACCCAGGCCATTGTGCTAGACTGATCGAGCGCAATGGACTTTCAAAGGCCTAACCATGCGATGGATCGAACGGCTGGTAGCCCCGGCTCCTGACTTTCCATGAAATTCCACCCTCAACCCGCAGCCACGCGCCTTCCCGCCAGCCGTCGCTGATCTTATTCTCGTTAGGCCCGTATGAAGCACTTTTTACTGATTGCACTTTTCGGCAGTTCATTTGCCACGCTATCGCTGGCTTCGGGGAACGACAGCGCGACTGAGAAGGCCACCAGAGCCATCTCGGCGCCGCGCCCTGACTATCCCTACGAAGCGCGTCGCCAGCACATGGTCGGGCGCGGCATTGCCATCTTGGAAGTCGAACCTTTCACCGGCAACGTAACTCACGCCTACATGGCGCAAAGCACCGGGTATTCGTTGTTGGACAACGCCACCCTCGGCACCTTCCGTCACTGGCGGTTCCAGCCGGGCACAGTAAAGAAGGTCCGTATCCCGATCGCCTACACCATGAACGGTGAGGTTATCACTACGGTCCATGTCGATGCCAAGCCGATGGATACGGTGCTATCTCCGTTCCTCGGCAAAGGAACGGTGATCAATGGCCCTATGCCGCAGTATCCGCGGACCGTGCCTTGGAAGGAAAAACGTGGAGAAGGCGTGTATGAGTTACACGTTGGCCCAAACGGAGATGCGATCAAAGCAAGGGTTCTGAAATCATCTGGCGACGTTGTTTTCGACCAGACAACTGTAGCCGCCTTGGAAAACTGGCGGCTACGCCGCGGACCGATGATTATCGAGTTGCCTCTGAGTTTCCATCTCACGAGCACGAAGTATTCTGTTGGTATTCCAAAGCATCCGTAGCTGACAGGGGGGCCGGTAGGATTGAAGTTGTTCGAGATCGAGGAGCCGCCGAAGTGAGCCCGGAACGCCGACGGCCTAACCAGGCGATGCAGCGAACCGCGAGCCGTGCTGCGTTCCACCTTGTGGCTGTTTGCCATCCACCCTTTGGCTGTAAGTCACGCTTTACAGGGGCTCGCGGTCGCTGATCTTATTCGCGTTAGGTTTATGAGCGCGAACGCCGACGAGCAACACTTTGGGATAACCGACGATTATACACGCGCTCTTAAGCAGGTCATTGCCGAGGGCAATCGCTGCAGCAGACTGCTGGCTGGCTCGATGCAAGACCAATTCGAAAGACAATCTTTGATCCGTCTCATTGAAAGGAATGATGCGCGTAACCGTGGCGCGAGAATCCAGAACGCGGATAACAAAGCCGTTACCGCACTTGACTCCCCTCATAGGGATTTGACAGGCGCTTTTTCGGTCTGACCGTGATAATCATGAAAATGCTGCGCTCTTCCGCCGTCGCCTTGCTACTTTTCGCGTTCACGACATCTCTCTTTGCTACCGACTTTGGCGATCCCGCCGACGTCAAACAAGTGCGCAAAGTCGTTGCCGGAAAATTCGGGCACGCCTTGAATGCCTCGATTTCGCACGATTGGGCGCTTTGCACGGCCTACTCTGGCGAAAGCGACATGTCCGTTGTCCTGCATCGAAGTTCTTCCGGCTGGAAAATTGTCGCGAGCGACGGCGGCGCTTACGTCGCTGAAACTCTCAAGCCCCTTGGCGTGTCCGCCGCCGACATCCCCGCGCTCCTCAAAGCCTATCAATAGCGTCGGGACTCCGCCGGACTTGCGTCTCCGAGCAATCCGTGGACTTCCAAATCAGAAAAACGCGACTCTGAAGTCTCTATACATTCCGGAAAACCTAACACCTGCGATGCAGCGAACGGCTACCCGCTGCGCGATCACGTTTTCTAATGATCAAAACACTTCCACTTCGATTGGCGCTCGCTTTCGGTAGCCGTCGCTGATCTTATTCTCGTTAGATGCTTGTCCGTATCGCCATCGGTGTCTTTATCGCCCTCACGGTCAATGGCTGCCGCCCTGCGCCGTCGGAGAAGGAGCGTCTGATCATCGGCACATGGGACCGCACGGGAATGGACTTCACAGAGCGGACCACATACCGAGCAGATCACACACTCGAGAGCACATTCGACTCGTCCGATCCGAAGTCACTCAGCAAGGGGACCTGGCGACTTGAAGGGGACACTCTCGTAGAAGAGGTCATTCCTGCTTGGCAGCCCGTCCCGAATGAGACGCCATTCCCCAAGCAAATCTCCCGGACGCCGATCCTAGAGTTTCAAGCCAACAAGTTGGTGCGAGAGCCTGGCAGACCGCCGCTCGTGCGCGTAAAGTGATGGCGATGCGCGCATCTAACCGTGCGATGGAGCGAACGACTGGCAGCTTTGCTTCCTCACCATTCATGAAATTCCACCCTCAACCCGCAGCGACGCGTCCCCCCGCCAGCCGTCGCTCATCTTATTCTCGTTAGATGGTATCGCGCATTCGTTCATGAAACGAACTAAATTGTTGTTGCTGTCCGCGATCGTGAGCGTTGCCATCGCCGTCTATGCCGCGCTACAGTTCTTCGTCGCGACTATGGCTGGTTCCGCGCTTGTCGGCGTTCCGGTCCAGGTGGCAGCTCAGCATCACTACGGTTTTCTCAGCTGGCTCTGGTTCGCAGTTGCCGTCGTCGCTGTGCTCACGCTCGTTGTTTCGGTCATTGGCGTCGTTCGACTCCGTTCCACCAGTCGGGTTTCATGATTTATTCCACCTCAACCATCTAACTAATCGCTGCAGCTAACCGTTGGCCGCTTTGATAGGCCGCATTACATTATGAAAAGGTCCTCGTTTCAATCAACGCTCGTTTCCGCTAGCGGTAGCTGAGCTCCGTCTCGTTAGGTCTTATGACGCGCGTTCTTTTCGCCACGTTCTGTTTTGTCACCGCAGTAGCGCAGGCCGAGACTCGCTACGCGGACCAGATGTTTCGCCACGCCATGTCCAGAGATAACATGGCCGTGTCTGGAAGCATGAGCACCTCTTCGCTTTACGTATTGATCACGATTTGTGATCCGAAGACTGGACATGATCGCACGGTTTGCACGCTAGCTAGCTTTCTGGACGGCGCGATCCACATGGAGCACCGATTGCCATATGATCTTGCCGGCGAGCGTAAGGAGTTTAAGATTGCTACACATGCTCAGGGCAGGCGCTTTTGTTTTCGCAGCCGCAAGGCGGCTGCGAATCTCGGCATCTGGTATACTCCAGCAACACTCGAGGAGGTTCGCCGCCGACTCGCTTGCGTGTCCACAGCGCAGCTTCGCGCTGAGGTTGATCGACAGGGGACGATGCAGGAGACAGCATGGTGGCACACAGAGAAGTATCAGCAGGCGGTAGCGCACGTCCTGCTTGAGCGAGGCATTCTCGTCGGACAGGCAGACATCACAGGTGCATTATTTCTCGATCGAAAAGAGACCTAACCAAGCGATGGAGCGAACGGCGGACCGCTGCGAGTCCACATTTGAGATGACTTCCACCCCTTCGCTCCGAGCGATGCGCGCCCTCATCCGCCGTCGCTCATCTTGTTCTCGTTAGGTGACAAGCCGCGCCACAATGAAAACAGTGCTGATCGACGACATGCGCTCGGACATTCGCGCTCTTGCGGTCGGATACCCGCATGAAAAGGAGGCTGTGTGGTCACAGTTCATTTCGGTGCCAGAGGAAGAAGTCGACCGCATATTCGACAAGTGGCGAGGCGACGCGGTCATCTAACCATGCGATGGGGCGAACGGCTGGCAGCTTTGGCTCCTCACTCTCCATGAAATTCCACCCTCAATCTGAAGCGACGCGCCACCTCGCCAGCCGTCGTTGGTCTTAATCTCGTTAGGTGATATGCGTTCTATCGCCGTCGCTCTTACACTCGCTTTTGTGGCCTCCAGTTATGCGGTTGAGCAAAGCGATCGCGAACTTACTCGCTCTATGATTGGCGCATGGAGGTCGCCACGGCATGATTACGTTTACCTTGCTGACGGCACATGGTGGATGGGCAAGCCCGAGCCGAACGGACCCGAGCCACGAGTCACGCACGGTCACTGGTGGATTAAGGACCATCGGCTCTGCGAGACCGTATATCTGCAGGGCGAAGGGCTTCGAGATAACGGCTGCGAGTTGATTACCAAGCTGACCAAGCGCGAGATTGTCTACGGCGGCTACCAGATGAAGCGTATTGCCATGAGCGATGTCGATCAGTATTGAACACGAATCACCTAACCATGCGATGCAGCCAATCGATGGCCGGCGTACGACCAAGTGTTCCATGACTCGAACCTTTCACCTCGCTGCCACTCCCGTCCTCGCCAGCGGTGGCTGATCTTGGGTCTCGTTAGACGTATGAAATTGCGACCTACAGCGTCAAAAGCGTAAATTCAGACAAAATCTCGCGCCAAGGGCGTCTCTCTATTATGAGGCCGCCGCCAGGTCCGAAACGGTATTTACGGTTTGTAGGCGAAATATCCGCAGTCTCCCGGCAGACCGGATCCTCCGTCCCGCCGAATGGTGAATCCAAAACGCCAACTCACCGCATCACAATAGAGATGCAGCAGCAACCACTCTTTACGGCGAACTCGCGATTGTCCGGAGTCTTGGATTCACAGAAGCAACCGGCACACAAATAGCACCGGAGAAAATACACCAATGAAAACAAATCCAACCAATCCTGAACCGTTCGAATCCACCTACGCGTTGATCCTTCGCTCCGAAGACAAGAAGCAAAGGGTCTCCGAAGCCGTCATTTGCGCGCTTTTACTTATGAGCACGGGGTCCGCTCTTTGGCAGCTCGGGCAACATCCATTCGTGGTACCAACAACTCTACGCATGCACAGCACCTCAATCACACAGGCAGCCGATGTCCAACCGCGCGGTAGCTGATCTTGTTCTCGTTAGACCTATGCTTCGTGCGTACTGCCAGAATGACGATCTTAATGAAACCAAAGCTGCTTGTTAAAGATGTGGCTACGCCCGTGACTGCAATACTCCTCCTGCTATCGCTTGGCCTGGTGCGAGCGACTTTGCCAGTGTCAGGTTCGGGTGGCACACCCCAGCCGTCTGTCGTCTGCGAACTCCATCCGCGCGAAAAATCTTGGGAGGGTTCGTGTGGATCTCTCTTCGGAGAAAATCGGAAGCTCAGTATCGCGCCCGCCAAAGCAATCACAACCGGCGTATGGCGCAAGGACGTGGAGTCGAAATTTGTCTGGGCAGGCGATATGACGGAATCAGGTTCTCCAAATTGGCCCCTCGAAATCGAAATATATGCCGAAGGATCGGGGGTGCTGAGATCTGAATACGGATGGTTTCCAGTGTCTGGGTTTACGGTTACGGCCAAGGTGATGCGTCTTCAGATCGATACTTTTCATCCCGTTCCGTCGAATGACTTGGACCGGCAGGTCGTGCAGCGCGCTGCAGCCATCCTTTCCAACGAAGGTGCTTGGAACCGCGCTGACACTCGTAAGTGCACGCCAACCGATACCAAGTGGAGTATTTACTGCGCAATGAAACGAGCCACCATCGAGGTAACCGGCGGGTTTCATCACCGGCGACCGGTTCTAGAGGTGGTGAGGCAGATCGTGGACGAACGATCTGCCGGTCGAAATTATGATCACCGGCTCATGGATTATAACAACGATCCTTCAACTCGATTGGAGGACGTGCAGAGCCTATTCGCCGAAGCCCTGATTCGGATGGAGAAAAAGGCCTAACCAGGCGATGCAGCGAACCGCTGGCCGTTTCGAAGCCACGTCTCATTTTATGAAAACACGTCCATTGCAACCCACTTCGGTCGTCGCTCGCTCCCGCCAGCCGTCGCTCATCTTGGTCTCGTTAGACGCTTCTACCACCCAATGAAAGCAGGCCTCTTAGCAGTGTTCCTCGGAGCCGGTGTAGCTGCGGCGCAGTTGCCGCGAGGCGAGGAGTCCCCGATCAAGAGCCCTGAAATCGCGCTCAACAACGGTCCGGCTGCGATCACCGCGGATAAAGAGACTGGAGCCGCAACTGCTCGTGCGGATATCAAAGACGGGAAGCTTCGTATTGTACTGTTAAGCGAGAGCGTCCAACTTCCGGGTCCTCTCCGTCAGTATGACAGTGGTACGGGTTATCCCTTGTTTTCTGTTCATGCGTGCGAAGCGACAGCATGTTTTCTTGCCGAAGTTACCGCTTACAACTAAGTCATGAGAAAGTGGCACGCTGCTCATAAGTAATGCGCCAATCGTCTAACCAATCGCTGCAGCGAACCGCTGGCCGTTCCGATGCTTCGCACAAGATTATGAAAACGCCTCCATTGCAATCCACGCTCGTTCCTGCCAGCGGTCGCTGAGCTCTTTCTCGTTAGACCTATGAGACGCCTTCCGTCGTTGCTCTCCGCTGTGACCGCAATATTCTTGACGCTTTGCGTATTGGAGGCAACGGCGCGTGGCCTTAATCCGCCTCTCGAGTGGGACGTGCAGCCCGCTTGGTGGCAGTCCGATGTCTTGGCAAATTTCGGCTGGTGGACCGCCGATCGAGTCAATCCTTCCTCATCCTCTCGGCTCTCCTCGTCGCGGCGATATGATTTTGCTGGCAGTCTGGTTAATGGGCAGCCGAAACGGCGCTTTCCAAACCGCGGCTGGAAAGAGCGATGAGTAAGTAACTCGCCAAGTCGCTAAGAAATACCGTGGATTATTGTTTTCAAGAAGCCTGTATTGCATGACCAGCTGGACACTAAAGGCGCGAACAAGGCGACGCCATGTCAAATTGAAAGGGCTCGCCTCCGCTGCCTTTGCTCTCGTGTTCTTACATACAGCTTGTGCGAACGCGTTGCCTAGCGCGGCGAAAATAGACGCCTATTTTAGACCCTATGCCGCGACAAACAACTTTTCCGGCTCCGTGCTCATCAAGCGCGGCCAGACGGTTCTATTTGCGAAGAGCTATGGCTTTGCTGATCGCGGCAAACGGATACCGAATCGGCTCGATACGCGATTCCATATCGCTTCAATGTCTATATTGTTCACATCGACGGCAGTCCTGCGCCTCATAGATCAGGGCAAACTTTCGTTCGATGCTCATGTTTCAGACATCGTGCCCGGCGTTCCCAACGGCGAAAAAATCACCATTCGCGAACTGCTTGAACAGAATTCCGGCCTGCCGGACGCGAACGACCTTCCCAACTATGATGACCTCTTAAATGCTCACCAGACTCCTGAATCGCTCGTGGCTCAAATCCGGGGACTACCGCCGTTTTCCGAACCAGGTGGCAAGAGTTTGCGAGAGGAGCATTCCGGCCAGAATCTATTGGCGCTTATCATCGAACGAAAAACCGGACTGACGTTCGCGCAAGCGATGAAAGCCGAGGTGTTCGATGCACTCGGTATGCGTGACAGTGGCGTGGACGACGACAGTCCAATCGGTGGTCCGGTTGCGCAGGGCCATCAGCTCTCCGGCACCTTTGGACTGAAACCCGCACCGGCTATCCATTGGTCGGCCAAAAGTGGCAATGGATCGGCTTACACGACTGTTTCCGATGAGTGGAAATGGCTTCAAGGGTTTCTACGCGGCAATCTGTTGTCGGAGAGCAGCAGGAAAGCGATGCTGGAAGGGAGCCAGGGTTACGGGTGGGAGACGGCACTAAGCGAGCGGTTGGGTGAAAAGGTATATCTTGTTGGTGGGCGCTCGCCGGGCTTTTCGTGCTTCATGGAATATCTGCCCAATGAAGATACGGCCATCATCGCTTTGACAAACATTGAAAATGCAGCAAATCCGTTGATTGTTCCAAACGCTGCCTTCCTGCTGCTGGGAAAACCCTATCAGGCTTTCAGCTGTCATAAGGTGCCGCCCGCGCTAGTGGGACACCCGGCGGGAGATTTTGTTTTTGGTCCAGATTTCTTCAGGCCTTCCGCGACGCTAAACTTAGTATCTGACGCTGACGGGGTGACGCTGAACTGGCCCGGTGGTCCCGTCGCGCCGCTGCTACCGATCGAGAAAGACAAATTCATAGATCGTTACTACTGGATCAATGCAACCGTCGTTCGCGGGCAGGACGGTAATCCGGTCGCGCTAGACTACGGGAAATTCCGGGGAGTGCTGCGGGCTGTTCCTACGAGGAATTGAAAGTCTGAGGCGATACGTATTTCCAGCCGCAAAACTCTCCACCGATCCACGCTCCCGTGAGATCCAACGCTACCACGTTTCAGAGAAAAACCTCCAGAATGCCGTCACAACGGCGATCAAGCGGGCGCGCGTTGCGAAAGCGGCTAGCTGTCATACATTTCGCCACAGTTTCGCCACTCATTTGCTGGAAAACGGACAGGACATCAGGACCGTGCAGGAGTTGCTCGGCCACAAAGACGTTTCCACCACCATGATTTACACCCGCGTTCTAAACAAACCCGGCTTGGGCATCCGCAGTCCGCTCGATGACGAACGGCCCCGCCTCAAACCACTACCCATTTCTGAGTTAGACGAAACTTTTTCGTCTAATTCTCGTTAGACGCTAAAACGATGAACTTGCACCACGCTATTCCGGACGCGGCTATTGCAGTCGGCTCGGCTCTTTGCTTCTTCGCGCCATTCCGCTCCAAATACCGGCGCGCTCCTCGATGGATTCGCTCCGGATTTTTTATCGTTGCGCCTCTTGGCCTCGCGTGGAGTGCGCTCGGATTTTATCTGTTGTCGCACCACACAGGTGAGCATACAGATCTCAGTTGGCCGCGCTTTTGGGCTCTTGAGCAACTCCACATGACTCTAGGGCGAATGGTCTTGGGTATTCTTATTCTAATGGCTCTTAGTCCAGACCTCTACCGGCGCCATGACCATTCCACGCCAAGCGTCTAACCAGGCGATGCAGCGAACGGCTACCCGCTTCGCGATCACATTTTCCATGATTAAGACACTTCCACTTCGATTGGCGCTCGCTCCCGGTGGCCGTCGCTGATCTTATTCTCGTTAGACCTATGACTATCCGGTTTTCGCTTGCCTCTATTGGACTACTCGTCCTCGCGCTTTCGGGGCCAGCAGTCGCCAGCCCCGCTTTGGCCGGCGAATTGACGCCCTTCGAGGTTTTCCAAAGTCTTAAGGGCGCGTGGATGATACGAGCAGGTGATAATACACTACCCTTCGACATGACTTATGCTGTTGGCTCCAACGGTACGATTGTGACCGAGCAGTTCGGCAAGGAATTGTCGGTTTTTTACAGCGATGGTGGCAGCCTTCTGATGACCCATTTCTGCAATCGGGGGAATCAACCGCGATTGAAGCTGAAATCTGGCGGTCCCGCCGGACGCTACGAATTCGACATGTTTGACATCACCAACCTCAAAGACGCCTCGGATGCCCACGTTCAAAAGATCGTCTACGAGATTCTTGACCCAAAGCATGTGAATCTGGAGATCATTTGGAAGAAAGGCGCTGGCGAGGAATCCGAGAAATACGTTTTGACCAAGCGATCCTAGCAGAGTGAAGAGGTGCAGTTGATCATTGTTTCGGTGATCATACTATGCGCATTTGTTTCTGTTTAGTTGTATGCAGTATTCTCTCGCATGTTCCGCTGCTGCAAGGTTCACTGATTTCTGCGCCTCGACGTGTGTAAATGGCACTCGAAGGTCTAACAAAGCGCTGGAGCCAACGGCTGGCCGTTGTAAAGTCCACATTTGATTTTATGAAACAGTTCTCAGAGTTTGCCATGCTCGCCGCCACCAGCGGTGGCTCAGCTCGGTCTCGTTAGACGGACAGACCCATGGAACACGACGAAGAGCATCTGAGACTGCTAGCGATCTTTCATTACATCGTGGGTGGTCTCGCGGCACTGTTCTCGTGCTTTGCGCTGATGTATGTCGGATTCGGCTGTCTGATGCTCTACGCTCCAGCTCAGGGCCAGGGCGAGCCTCCGCCAGCGTTTATGGGTTGGTTCTTCATCGCATTCGGAGCCATGTTCTTTCTCATAGGCGAGGCGATGGCGGTGTGCATTCTCTTGGCCGGTCGATACCTTCGTCGCCGCCAGCGCTATTGGTTCGTCTTCGTTAACGCGTGTGTGCAGTGTCTGTTTATGCCTTTCGGCACGATCCTTGGCGTGTTCACTGTGATCGTTCTTTCGCGTCGCTCGGTTAAAGAAATCTTTGGCGTTGCCTCGCCGATTGCTCCAACCGTCTAACCATGCGACTCAGCGAACGGCTACCCGCTGCGCGATCACCTTTTCCAATGATCAAAACACTTCCACTCCGATTGGCGCTCGCTTTTGGTAGCCGTCGCTGATCTTATTCTCGTTAGGCCTCGCACGAACTTGAGAACGCCCTATAAGATTCTACTGACGTTGGGAGTGATTGGTATCGCTTGGACCGTTTATACCAGCTTCCAGGGCCCATTTGCTTTTAAGCGATCCGTCCCTGGGAGAGTGGCGCGCTTCGTTGCTGGCAAGCCAGGGGCTGTTCAATGGGTGGACCACCTCGTCGATGAATTGAGTCAGCCAGCTACCGTCGCAGCCTTGCGCGCATGGGCTGCCGCCGTCCTGGCAGCGCAACACGGGAGCGAAGTTCCTACCGCCGGCGTTCACTATCTTGACCTCCTGCCTTGCGTGGAAGCCACCGACATCGCCCCGCCTCAGGTGCTTGCACAGTATAGAGCCGTGCTGAGCCTCACCCCCGAGACTTATCTGCACGTGGATACGGCCGGTCGCGTGGCCGGGGTCATGCTGAGTTGGGGGCATTTGCGTCTTGGATTAGTCGTCGTGCCCGGTGGACACGCACCGACTTTGCAGGGCACCTTCTACCAGCGCCAGCCTGCACCAGATATTCGCGTGTTTTCCACACAATCATGATGGCCGCCATCGCGAAGATCCTAACCAGACAATGCAGCCAACCGCTGGCCGAGACCAGCCTTTAGGGCCGCTTTTAGACGATCTCTGATCGCGCGCTGGTAAGGATTCGCGTCCATGCCGCAAAGTTTTCGGGAGGTCTTCACAGCGATTTTAAGAAAACTTTGCGCATGGCTTTCGGATTCAAATTAGGTAGTTGTCCCGGTTGAAAAGACGGATTTCCTCATTCGGGAAAGGCTCGGCATCTGCTCAAATACAACGTCGTATGAACCTCCCCTATATGTATGAAGTCATGGCCGCAGTGGACGAGCCACATGACGGTTTAATAAAGCTGCACGGCATGCAGGCTGATCGCCAGATGCGGCTCATGGCTAGCTCGGGCATGGTGGAAGCAACTTTTGACGATGGCAAAGAGGGATCGTTCTCGGCGATTGATCACATCACAGCGACGGGACAGGCTTTTCTCCGCATGTTCAAAAAGTTTCCGATGCCCGTTCTGCCAGTTTCTGAGTTTTCCCTCGGGTTGTCGTAGATAATTTCCCTCTGTACAAGAGCTACATGTGTGAAGTGCACAATGCCGAAGATAATCGCCAACTCATCACTGACTGGGCAAAAACTCCGCGCAAGGGCCGCTTGTCGGTACATCGGCAAGCAACTCTAATTGACGGGCCACTTCCGAGACTCCCGATCGGCGCAATGCGGTCGCAACACCCACTAACTCGTTTGAGTCAAAAACAAAGCCGTTGTCCATAAGGTCTTTTGTGCGAAGAAGGAGTGATGACGCCGCATCTGGAGTTATTTTCGCGTTGGCATCGGATTCATCAAAAATTGCCGAAAGCCTTTCCAGGGCTGAGTTGAGCTTGGTGCGATCTAACCAATACCCGTGCGCCATTACTCCACGATTCACTCTGAAGGCCTCCGCACCGATTTCCAGCGGATTGGCCTGCAGCAGCACGAGATCAGCTCGCATATGAGGTTTGATTAACCCAAACTCTTCGGGTTGTCGCATCGCTCGTGCTGGCTCAATGGTCGCCGCGCGTAGAACTTCGCCAGGCGTGAGGCCTGCGCTGCGGAGGAGTTGAAGTTCCTCGACCAGGGCATAACCCATAACATTGAAAGAATAGCCGTCAGCGTCGGTGCCGGCGAGCCAATGAGGGTGAAGCGGAACCAGCCGTTTCATCACTTTTTCTTGGGTGTCACGATACAGTGCGCCCGTCTTTTCAGCTTGGATTCGATCTTCAGAAGTCGGAGCTTCGTCGAGGAGTGTAGCCCATTCACTTCGCTTTCTTTCGGGCGCGTACTTCGCCATTGGGCCCGTTAGTATGCGTCTCCCTTCCTCTCCACGATCGTAGCCCAAGCGCGTGTAGAGCGTGGGCGTGATCCAAGTTTCAGCTCCGCTGAGAGCCTTGCTGAAATCCTCGTCACTAGGAAGAAGAGTCTGGTCGATAAGAAATCCCTTCAAGTGCTCGGTAGTCCGCATGCCGCCGGAGTGGATCGCGTGATCCAGAGTGATGTCATGTGGCACATGCCCAACCAAATCCATGCCCAGCTTGCGCGCTTGGTCGGCGATAGCATCGAACATAGAGAGGGGCACATTGTTGTGAATCTTAATGAAGTCATAGCCGCAGGCTGCCTGTTGACGGACGATACGCCGCGCGTCCTGAGAGGTGCGCGGGACGACGGCATATCCATCGAGGGGAACCGCGTTAATGATAGTCCCGCCCACGATATCGACAGGGGCCAGCATTCGGCGAGCGTTCACGCTGTCGCGCAGTTTGAGAAGCCAGGGAAAGCCGTCCATATCGCGAACCGTGGTGACACCGTTGTCGAGATCAAGCAGCCACCCCGCGGCAGATGATGAATGCACGTGCATGTCAACGAGGCCAGGCGACAAGAATTGATCGTTACCCTCGACGACCACGCCTGAAGAAACAGTCGGTGCTTTGCTGGAGTCACCCACCCAAGTGATGCGGCTCCCAGTCACGACCACGGTTTGACCTGGGGTTACATTTTCCGCCTCTGGATTGACGACCCGAACGTTGCGAAAGATGATCGGCGCGCCGTGAGGAGCTTCCGCTTGGAGTCGTCGCAGAAGCTCTGCAACCTCAACGTCTTGTTGCAGTTTATGAAAGGAAATCCGGTCAGCGGCTGTTTCCGATTCCGCATTTGCTCGCGAAACGAGCATCGAAAGAAAGCCGGCAATGATTAACGCGAGAACAAACATGTCGTGCTGCCTGATTCTAGTCATCCAATAGGATTAACGTTGTAGATTATGCAAATTGTCTATTGATTTGACGAAGGGCGGAGCGCGCGCGTTGAGATTTGCATTGCCCAAGCCTCAATGGAAGCGTTGCGCTGTTGAGCCTCCAGCTTGGTCTTGGATCTACCTCCGCTGGTTTGGCGCGCCCCTCCGTTTCCGCGCAGCCTACCGGGCTTTCATCATGTCAGAGAGCCTCTTCCTGCCTGTGGCAGGGAGGCCTCCCTTGCGCTTCGGCTGCGCTTCTGTCGCTACCGACATGCTCTCGCCTTTACGCTGGATAGGCCACAATCCGGCGCGCAATTCCTGATCCTTCTTCGGTCTTGAATGGTCTGATTTTAGTCCTGACGCAAAATTCGAGAATCATCGTAAGTGCATATATGCAAATGAATAAAAAATCGACCGTTGCAGTACTACTGCTCTCGCTCACTTTGAGCTTTGGGTCTTTCTACGACCATATGCGAAATGCTTTCATGGGATTGTGGAAGTCCAACAGTTCACACAGCGTCGATGCCGGTTCCGGCATGGACGGTAACGGCGGACGCTGAATTTAAGCGCATCCCTGATCACCGCGCGAGCGTTTGAACACGCTCGGCGGCGATCGGAGACGTTGCTAATTTCGGCTCGCTTGACGAGCCACGACGCTGAACTCGCCGAGATTCCACGATTGAGAAATCTCAAGGAGTCGGTTTGTTTCGGCTTCACTATAGAAGCGCCGCCGCTTCCGTTGCTTCGCTCTTGATCGGGGAAGGCCTCCGATGCGAATACGCACCGCAACTTGTTTGTTCACCAGTCAATTCCCTCGGTTGCACTGGCGAGGTTGCCCGGTTGTGACTGCGACCAAGCAAAAGGCAATTTACGAGCAGGCTTCTTGTGGTAATACCAGCCGAAGCGGTGTTGATCGTACGCGATGGGCAACCCGAGCCGGTCGCGCATGAAATCGATATCGCGGTGAATTGTCTTCGGTGATATCTCAAGCGCTTCCGCGAGCTTTCTGCAATTCGGGAACCGCTTTGCCTTCAGCAGCTCATGCAGTCTTGTCATTCGCTCCAAAGGCCCCCTGGAGGATAGGTACAGTCTTCTCATTTTCATGACGCGCTAGTTTCTCCAGGTTGCGCAGTTTGCCGCTCAGATCGACAAGATACGAGCCGAGATTCGGGAACATGGCGAGTGTTACGTAGGCAAGGACGAATTGTTTTTGCTGTGCCCCGGCGAGGTTTCAAGCGCCCAAGAATTAAACGGCATAGCGCAGATCGCGGAGTGGGAACGCTGGACCTTCGAGTATTTACCGGACGGCAGCATGCGGTTTTCGAGTCTTTAGAAAACTGGCCACTAATCAGGCTTATTTCTGCTGTCCGCTGGCAATGGCCATTCGGACCGCCGATTCGGCCGAGTTTACCGGGGGAATCTCCAACACCGTGACATATTGCGTGTCGTTCGTTACTGGGTAGCTCCAAGCGTAGCACCGTCTGGCCTTCGGATGGCCTTCCAAGTCGAAGATTTCGACTATCCCGTTCCAGGCGACGCTATCATGAAAGAACTCTGCCACCACGTCCGTCTCGGCATGCACCGCTCTGCATTCGTGCGTCGTTTCTATGGCTTCAATCAGCTTCCTTATGCGCGGGCTCACGCTTCAACCTTCCGCCATCGAGCGCATTTATCCGAAGTGTGCCTGAACCGACTCGGTCTATTTCGATCACTTCCCGCGAACATAAGACTAAATTCCATACTTTTGTGGTAAATCGCGTAAGTCGGCAAAATCGGTTGTATTTTTTGCAGAGCCTTGAATGGCGATTTTTTTTGTCGGCGTAATCTGAATTGAAAGACATCCATATCAGCACTCTGATTTGACTTGAGATGGAACTTGATTGCACTTTGCGGCCATTATACGTTTGCAAAATCCTGAATCCTGAATGCAAAGCAAACGGTCGCAAACTGGCCGCACGGAGGTTGTGGGGCGGATTTTCAGCCGGCCTCGTGGGAGCCGCTCTGTTCGTCACAGGTCGCGGGGTCGCGACTGCGGCGAGCTTCTCGCCACCCGTCGCGCTGGCGACGAATAACCTTGCCGGATACAGGGTTTCGAGCGCGCTCGACACCAACGCCGACGCGATCGCCCTCTGGAGCGGGCAGTACAACTACCGCCCGGGGGAGAATGGTCAATGGAGTATGGCGCGGAGTTTTGGTGGTACCGGCTCACCGACCCAGACCGTGCATATGACGGCCAGCGGCAACGCGACCGCCGTCTGGGTGGCTTCCACTCCGGCTGTCTTTACTGCCGATCTGCCCAATGGAGGGACGTGGAGCGCGCCCTTGCTGTTGGCGACGGGAACCTCGGTTCCCGGCGCCCATATTCGTGATGAACTCAAAGGGAGATGCCGGTGTCGTGTTCGCAACCAACGGTGAGATTGTCGCGTATCGACGGGCCGCCGGAGCTTCGTTCTGGGGTGCCCAGGAAGTAGTGACTACCACGCCCAGCGGCTCCGTTCTGGCACTGAGCGGCGCTGCGATGGGTGAGGCGGGCGACTTCGCGGTCACCTGGCAGACGTTTCAGGTTAGGTGCAGCCGCTTCTGCGTGGATGTCAACTTCGTCCTCCACGTGTCACGTGAGCAACGCGCCGGCACGACATGGCAGGATTCCGGACCCTTGAACGCAGGGGTCAACAATCCGGGGTACACCGCCCTTCCGGTCGTGGATGGGATCGGGCATGCTGCGGTCGTCTATGTTGCTCCATTTGGAGCAATCGTTTCAGCCCAGACCCAGGCGAGGTATGGCGCGCCCTGGGGTCCGGCGGCGACAGCTTATACGGCAAGCTCGCGAGCGCTACTTTCGGGCGTGAATATCGCCAACGACGGGCAAATGACGGTCGCGGCGCTCGATCTCTCGGGTACCGGAACTACGGTTGTCACCTTCGATGGAAAAATTGCGACCAACGCTTGGAATCCTGCGACAGACCTGTCCAGCGCGAGCGGTGATCCCTCCGGCGTGGTGGCCTTGACGAGCTTCGGCGGCAGTACCAACGGCGCCGCGGTCGCGGAGTGGGGCGACGGCGACGGCACGATCCGCGCCGCCGTGCGGCCCTCCGGCGCCGGCACGTGGGGGCCGACGCGAAGGGTCAATGGCCCGGTGCCCTGTGGGACGCTCGGACCAACCTGCTCGGGCCCCCTCGCTGCGTCGATCAATAATAAAGGCCACGCGGTGGTCATCTTCGCGACGTCCGATCCGCAGTTTACGAGGTTTGCGATCTGGGCCGCCTCGGAGTAAAAGAGCCGCTATCCCCTTATACGCCGCGAATCGGAAGCCAAAGCGCGCTTTAGCGAGCTAGTTGTGCGAGCCAAGACCGGTCTCGGCGCCGACGATGCGGCTCAGAGGAAGTTAACTCGCCAGGTTCGGACAAATTCGGACACAGAAACCGCGTAATTCTGTGTGAATCCGGCATGATGCCCATTTGCTCAGATCACGGTTAGCGCGCAGTTCTCCACAATATTGTGGCGAAATTGCCGCAATTTGCGAAGTCTACACGGCGGTTGTTCCCCGAGACTAAGGTGTGCGCGCCTACCCCGGTCCGCTCTCTTCAATCTCGATCAGCTTCGGCATCAGCTTCTCGTTCGCGTGGCCGAGAGACTTGATCAGCAGGACGGAGAATCCGGCCACGGTTAGCAGCACTACGCCGCCTACGGCGAAATGATGGGCACGCAGACGCTTCCAACGCGGTGCAAAGGCCAGCAACCCCAAAACGCTCAGCACCACTACCACAGCGTCGAAGCTCGCTCGTTGCCAGTAACTTCCGCCAAGATGCAGCCACATCCCAAATTCATCGAAGGTGAGCGCCATGCCAACGCCATAGAACAGCGCGCACAAACTTTGCTGCGCCTGATTCAACCGCGCGAAGAGCAAGACGCCGGCCACCGTCGCGAGCAGGAAAATCCCGTAATTCAGATGATGCACATGCGTCCCGCCCATATGCAAAAACAAATCCGGCATCCGGCGCGTCATGATCAAAATCACGAGAGTTCGGGATGCGACGAACGTTAGCAAAAACGCGAGAAACGCCAGTCTCGCGAAATGCCGTAGCGGAGAAAAGGGGATGTTCGTCATGCCCCAACCTGTACTCTAGGCAGACATTTTCGAGCTTCTAATTTCGTCCATTCCTTCACTAAGCCTCGCACGCTGCCCGGCATTGATGTGTCGAGCTTTGTTTCTACGATGGCCCGAATTTCGCAACAGAACTACTGGCCTGGAACGTGATTTTTGTAAATTATGAGCGACGCCGCGACTTCTCCCGCTGAGCAAAACCGCGCGCCGCGTGGACAGGACGAAAGCGCGCCGCGCGGCCGTCTCCGCAAGGACAGTGCGCACGAGAGTGTTGTGAGGGAGCGGTCGGCAGTCGTGACGCTCACGCGCACGAAAAGGCTCTTGCTTCGCAGCCTTGCGCGTCTGGGGCGAAAGCGTCGGATCAGCGAGTAGCGCATTGACGACTCTCCACAGGCGATGCGGAGGCAGATTGCGTCTCGATCTCTGTGCTTCGTATGGTTGGTCGGCCTCGACGTTTGAATTGCGTTCGATTCATCAGCTTCCTTTTGATTGTCGTTTCGGGACAGCATCTAATAGCCGTTCCCATTCTCCGAGCGTGCCCCGAAACCCAAGCTCGCAAGCCGTCTGCCAACTCATGCGAGCCGCCGTTTCGTGCCGTTTGCCGCTCTTTGTGTCCGGCATGTTCCGGTATTCACGACGCGAGACGAAGACATGTACGGCGAGTGGATCAGACTCTGCGCGCATTTCTTCCAGAGCGGCCTCGGCCTCTTGAATCGCTTCGCTCAGGTGTTTGAGGGCGTTCTGAAGCCGGTTCGCTCGCATCATGTTCATGCGAACATAAACGCGGGAAAAAATCAAGGCCAAGCCGCATTAGGTCGAACATGGTTATTGGTCGCGCCGCTTGATCAACTGGTCGAGTTTGTGAATACAGGTGCGCGTAGAGGTTACCCAATCCGGTTGTCGGGTTATGCATTGCCACGCTGATTGTTGCGGAGTTGGTGCAGGCGCGAGGCGAGGTAAAATGTCTGTCAGATCGGGATGTGCCAGAAGATGTGAGAGGGCGTTGGATTGCGTGCGCCAGTTCGCCCGAAAGTGAAGGCTGGTGGGAGTAGATAAGTAGCCGAGCCGGTCGCTGCTATCGATAATTCGGGCCCACATATCCCAATCGCCGCAGGTGGGCAGGCTATTATTCCAGTAGCCGTAGCGTCCGAAGCAATCCCGCCGATGCAGCACGCACCCCGAGGGAACACCATTTAAGGTACGCTGGAGAAATTGCGCGCGGATGGCGGCGTCCCCCAAATCGAAGTCGCCCGGCAAAAGCGCACCGTCAGGTTCCACCCAGATGGGACGGCTATAAGCCCATTCGGCGCCATTTTCCTCGAGGCAACGAGCGAGTAAGGATAGGTGATCGGGAAACCAGAGATCATCGTGAGGTAAGTAGGCAACGTATTTACCTCGCATGCGACGGAAGGCGAAATTGCGATTGTCGTAGCCAAAGCCAATGCCCTTCGGAAGATCGAACCACTGCACACGCGGGTCGCGAAACTGTGCGACGACAGAAGCAGTGTGATCGGTGCAGCCGTCGCCGACAATGAGTAACTCCCAATCGTTCTCGGTCTGGGCGAGGGCCGATTGAACGGCAAACGGCAGGACATCAGCGCGATTATGAGTGGGGGTGAGAATGCTGAACTTCACCTGCCGCGACCGACATCAAAGTGATATGGTATTTTATCGGTATTGATAGGCAGCCGATACTTATCCGGATGCGCGTGATCATACGGCGCCGTGGGGAAATTGACGACAATTACGTCATCGCTGCCCATGTTTTGGTTCGCGTGCCAGACGCCGGCGGGAATGTTGATGAGCTGACGATGAAAGGCAGACAAGACGATGCGGAAGACTTGTCCACGTGTGCCGGAACCAGCGCGATCATCAAAAAGAACAAGAAGAAGTTCGCCGGACAGAAGGGAGTAACGATCGTCATGCGTTTTGTGCATACCCCACCCTTTGATCATGCCGGAGCGAATGGAAAATGTGTAAGCAAAGACCAGCGGATCCGGATGCCATTTCCAGCGCGGATCGAGCAACTCGCAAACGGTGCCGCGCTCGTCGAGATGTGTGACGAGGTCGCGGAGAACGACTCCCTCTGGCAGGGAACTGGTGCTGCGACCTTCCGACGTTACGGTCGCGGAGTCGCGCAGCCCGCTTAAATGAGGAGAAAGCATGAAAAAGACAAGTAAAGCCGGTTAGGATGAAATAAAAGTGGAAATACGGAATCGGGCGCTGCGCAGGCGCGCGCGCGAGTGGTTAACCGATGCAAGACTGTTTTCGGACAAATTCGGACACGGGAACTGCGTAATCCTGCGCGATTCTGCAATTCCAACCATTTAATGATTTGCCGTTAACGCGCTGATTGCCGCAGACTTCGGCAGGATTCGCGCAAAGTCACGAAATACGCAAAGCGGGTTCGATCCCCGTATGCGCTGCCACCTATTTTCATCGGGAATCTGGCCTGTCTGCATTTTGTTCCCATTATGTTTCGGACACTATTTTCGCAGATGAGATTCAAGATTGCGAAGCGTAGTTGATCGCCTGAACAAATCAGGCTGGAGCTGGGGATGCGTTTCTGTCGTCAATGACGAGGGGCGCGATGTTTTTGTTGTTGATGCTCACCGCGACGATGGCAAACGCCACATTGTGCGATCGGACGAAAGGCTGACAGCCTTTATTGAAGCCGAAAAGGTGACGCGAAATGCAATCCAATCGTTGAGACAGTGAATCAGGGAATGCACAAATTCGAGCTGCGACCTGCAGAGAATGGCTTTGAGCTACGCGGAGGGCAGTTGCCAGAGCCGCTGGTCTTTCGCGACGTTGAACCGCGTCCGGCAGTGCATCTCGTTGGATTCCTTTCCCAAAAAATCGGGAGCGAGTTGCGCATTTTTAACGCAGCCGGCGACGTGATTGAGACGCGGCGTTATGAGGCTGTTGTACCCATACGCAACGCTGTCGGCGGCCTGCATGGGCCGACGACCTGATTGCGGCAAGGTGGCAATTGCGGCGAAGGCGAAAAATGCTTTTTAATGTGCTCCGGTGGGTTGCGGTGTTCCCTGCCTATTTAGCCTGCGCCATATTTGGAACGATGTTGGCACGTCTGATTTCATGTCAGATAAGAGCGGAACTGGTGCTCACGGGATTTATGGCTGGGTTCATCGCGGTTGGCATTAGCGGATTAGTCGCGCCATCTCACAAGACCTTAACAGTGATAGTTTTGGCCGTGTTTAACGGTTTGTGGGCGCTCGCATATGGTCGGCGATTGGCCTCGGTGTGGGATTTGCGCGTTGATTATCTATTCGCGGGGTGCGCGCTTGGAGGAATAGCCTGCGCTTTCGCGTTGGGCAGGGTTTGGTACTGAGAAAAAACTTCCCTGATTTCAAATTAGGACACTACCGAAAGTTCCATATCCAGCTGTCTGTATTGATTTTGAACAGTTGCGGCTTTTGTCGGCTAATACGCTGGATATCCGTCGAAATTGTCGGCATAATCATATGTTAGACCTCATCGCCAAACGCCGTATATCGCCACGCAAGCTTCCAACCGCAGCACTCCTCCTTATCGCATCAGTGGCGTTCGCTGGGCCGTGCGGTTCGTTTCGCGACGCACGAGAGCGAAGTCGAGTCGACTTCGCTCCATTAGACGGCTTTGTGGACGTCTGTTCCCGCGACTTTCAGCTGTGCGTGAAGTTGACGCAGGGCTATCCGCCAAGCGTGAAGACCATTGGCTACTTCGTTCCTACAGAGGAGTGGCGGCGCTACCAGAAAGGAGACAAGAGCGGATTCAGCCGCTACCTCATCGGTCAGCGCGCTACGACGATGTCAGACTCGGAGTTCGAGGGATTCAAGCAGTACATTCATTCACAACAAGGCAGCATGCCAGACCACACGAAGGCACCAGCTACGCTTGAGCTTGAGGAGCGCGTGCCACTCGGCATCGTCCATGAGACAGCCGACTCCATTTCCTTTGGCGCCGTGACAAGATTCCAGTCGACAGGTAGCGGAGTGCTGTCACCGCTGTGGCTCGGTTCGATCAACATCGCCCTGCAACTGAAGGGAGAGACTCTCTGCCTCTATGCTTTTGACACCCTCAAGACGCCAGCCGACACGGACGGTCTCAAGAGCCTTGCAGGGCGTTGGCTAGGTTGTATTCGAGCGCGTAACCCCTGATGAGGTCTAACCAGGCGATGGAGCTAACCGCTGGCCGTTCTGATAACCACTTTTCGATGTCTTCCACATTTCCACTCCGAGCGACGCGCGCCCTCGTCCGCCGTCGCTCATCTTGTTCTCGTTAGATGATTGCGGTCGTCACCGAATACGCATTTAGTTGGTACACTCTCAGCGCGATGATTGTCTACTTCGCGCTAGCTGTATCAGTCTACCGGCGCATCCGTGATCACCACCACGAGCTCCACGAGCGGTTCGGCGGGCATCGTGTTTGGTTTTCCGCATCAGATCAGCTACGCTTCTTCGGATTTCTATTTGGCTTTCGCTATCTTGAGGAGCACGACGCGACCTTATCGATTCTCGCTCTGCTCATGCAGGCCGCGTGCCTCGTCACTTTATACCTCGTGTTTGCGCAGCCGATCTACTACTCGTGGCACAGCTAACTCATCTAACCATGCGATGGAGCGAACGGCGGACCGCTGTACGCTCCACGTTTGAGATGACTTCCACACTTCCACTCCGAGCGAAGCGCGGCATCGTCCGCCGTCGCTCATCTTATTCTCGTTAGATGCAGCGACTTGCTTACACATTGATTGCGATAGCGGCATTCGTCAGTACTGCGTGCCGTGGGCAGCTTACTCACCGAATCGAAGCTAGTCGGCGATTGGTCGATTCCTCGCACAGTCAATTTGACGGATGATGGATTCAGCGGCCCAAGCAACGGCTTTGACATCACGGCGCTGAAAGCGGATCACACATTTTCCCAGACGGCTCACCTACACGGAGCGCCACCCGCTCACATGCTGTCCGGCACTTGGCGCGTCAAAGGGAGCGAGCTCGTGCTGAAATTCACTTGGGACGCCCAGCAGGAGTTGGTCGGTCAGGAATTGCGATTTGTCATCTCAGATATTCAGCCAGGCATGTTCGTTTCGGTGAACGCACAGAACCAAAAGCAAAAACTCGTCTGGACACGCGTAAAGTGATTTTTACATCAGCATCTAACCAGTCAGTGGAGCTAACCGCCACCCGTCCTGCGCTCACGCTTTCCACGACTAAACCACTTCCACTTCGAGCGCAGCTCGCTCTCGGTGGCGGTAGCTCACTTCATTTTCGTTAGACTCCATGAGACCTCTCCTTACAGCGCTGGTTTACTTGAGCCTCGCGGTCGCGGCGTTCGCCGAGTCTAGAGTGGCTCCGCCACTTCAGCAGGCACAGCAGCTCACGCTATATCGGCTCGACCCTGACTCTATCATTCGACACACAAGGACACGGTTTCACGGTTACCGAATTGTCGCAGGACCTACAATGGCGGACCAACAAACTCGCGACTTGTTCGCTCGTGTCCTTGTCAGGGCCTATTCAGTCAAGTGGCCATCCTTGTATTGCGCGTTCAAACCCGTGTTCGGCGCCTCTTTCCTCATCGGACGGAGGCGAATCGACGTCATGATGTGCCCCCACTGCGGAGAGATGCCATATTACGAGGGCTCTCGATTGCTCGCCACCGCCGATCTCAGTGCTGCCGCATCAAAGCTATTCCCGGTTTACCGCCGGATTTACCGAAACGATCCCGTTGTTCAATCCGTCACCCAATGAAGTCTAACCATGCGATGGAGCGAACGGCGGACCGCTGTACGCTCCACTTTTGAGATGACTTCTACACTTTCACCCCGAGCGACGCGCAGTCTCGTCCGCCGTCGCTCATCTTATTCTCGTTAGGCCTAAAGTACCGATGAACGCACCTGAAGCGCCAAAGCAGGCGATTGCGGCCGCCAAACCAGAAAAAACGCCTTCGCCGTACGCCGCGATGAACGAGCAAATTGCAAAGTTCGTGGGAGAATACAGGAAGGAAAGTGATCGCGCCTGTGTGATTCTGTGCGCCGCGAAGATTGACTACCTATGCGGACAGATATTGGCGAAATTTCTTCTCCCAAACGCTAGCGGCCAAGATGACCTTCTCGACACGGACCGGGCGCTCGGAACTTTCAGCGCAAGGATTCATGCCTCGTACCGACTTGGTCTGATCGACGCGGAGTTCGCAAGAGCCTTGCATTTGTTTCGTCGGCTCCGGAACTCATTTGCCCATGAGGTATCTGATAGCACATTCGATCATGGCCCACATAGAGACCGAATTCAGGAGCTGGTGCGCCCTCTCTCAACTCACGCAAGCTATGGCGACTTCAAGAACAAGATTGGCAAGGACAAGAGCGGTCCGGCCGCAGACTTTTATGCGATCGCGGCTATTATCATCGTTCGCCTTGAGCGTTTACTACACGATCTGAAACCGTTATCAGGAGTAAGCGCCGTTGCTATGTTGCCACCGGGGTGGAAGATAGAGTCGCCGCAAAAGGCCTAACCAGGCGATGCAGCTAACGCCTACCCGCTACGCGATCACGTTTGCCAATGATTAAAACACTTCCACTTTCGATTGGCGCTCGCTCCCGGTGGCCGTCGCTCATCTTGTTCTCGTTAGATGATTGTGCGCGTTCCGAGAGAGGGAGCTGGCGGCAGAGCATCGAAGGCAATTCCACCGCTCGCTGAAGTCGTCTGAGTGAACTGCTTATTTTGGAGTGGCGTTGTTCTCCCGATTCTGATTCACTGTTTCCCATGCGGCGAAAGCCCACCTCTTTCCCGAGGTTTTCAGTTCCACCCTCATCGTGAAGCCACGTCCACCATCTAACCCCGCGATGGAGCGAACGGCGACCCGCCGTGTGTTCACATTTAGAGTGGCTAATACGTCTCCACTGCGATCCACGCACGCTCTCGGCGGCCGTCGCTCATCTTGTTCTCGTTAGATGCTGAGCCCCTGCAGATGATTCGGTGTTCGTTTTCTCGCCTCACGAAGATCGGTTTGCTTCTGCTCCCTTGGTTCCCAGCTGCCGTTGTTTTCGCAGTTGTGTGGTCGCACTTCCCCGCGACCGATCACGTCCTTGTGGAGACGATGCGATCAAACGCTCCGTCGATATACTACAGCGAGGCGCAGCAGTCAGAGCAGGCGTATCCGGGTATCCATCTATTCGCCCGCATTGCAGTCGTTGCGGCATTTGCATTCGTGGTCGGTCTTGCTTTGCTTCTGTTTGCCTTTATACGTCGGCGGAGACACTCCGATGCTACGTCAAACATCTAACCCCTCGCTGCAGCGAACCGCTGGCCGTTCCGATGTGCCGCAAAAGATTATGAAAACGCATCCATTGCAATCCACGCTCGCCTCCGCCAGCGGTCGCTGAGCTCTTTCTCGTTAGATGGTGAGTTGCTCGCATGAGGTTGCTTGACATCATCGCGTGTGTTGGCTTCATCGGGGCTCTCACCGCGCTGCCGTTTTCCTTTTATTACTTCCGTCGAGCTCCGATACGGAGCCTTCTGTTTTTCGGGATTCCCCTCCTTGTTTTTATGGGCACCACTTCGACGGGCCAGTCTCTGGCTCAGGCGCGCGTGCTCGAAGCGCTGGGTCTGTGCTCGCCCGAGAATTCTAGGGTCCTTGTAAACGGGCATGAGGTATCCAATTCCGCTGAGGTGTTGACCACGCTAAGAGCGCTCCGCGATCTTCCGGCGCACCATTCCTCGCCGGGCAGGAGATTTAGCGTTGATATACGCGGTCCAAAGCCGCTGTTTTTAGTTCTCGGCCGCGACTCGGGCGACCCCCGCGAATACTGGATCTTTTGCCCCACATATATGATCACGCGGCATAATGAGATAGGTCGGATCAAAACATCCACTTTCGATGCATACTGATCAACCATCTAACCAGGCGATGGAGCGAACGGCCACCCGCCGCGCGCTCACATTTTAGATGATTAAATTACTTGCACTTCGAGCCGCGCTCGCTCTCGGTGGCCGTCGCTCATCTTATTCTCGTTAGATGGTGAAGCCCCTTTACCGAGTTGCGGTTGGTTTTCCACTCAGCGTGGTTTCGCTCGGCGCGCTGTCCGCCATCATCGCGCTCCAGCCTCCGCGCACCATTACCGGCGTTCTACTTTCATACTTATTTCCCGTGGTCGCACTCGGCTTTGGTTGTTTGTTTCTCATGGCGTTCAGCCGCTTCTTCGAATTTTTTAGGCGTCCTATTGCTCGGTTTGCTCTACCGGTGATTGCCGCATTATTCTTATTGGTCTGTGCGGTTTGGCTCGCCGCTCGGATCGGAGCACTTGTTCATCGCGCAGCATGAATCTACGCCAACCATCTAACCATGCGATGCAGCGAACGGCTGGCAGCCTCAATTCCTCACTTCCCATGAAATTCCACCCTCAACCCGCAGCCACGCGCCACTCCGCCAGCCGTCGCTGATCTTATTCTCGTTAGATGCTTTTTTCGTCCACACACGCTCGGTCGCCATTAAGGAAACGGCTCATTGTCGGTGTGGTCGTATTCGCGCTCGCGTCGTTTGGTGCGTTGGTCTACAGCTACGAGCGTTATCATCGCGGACCGACAGAGAGCGTTTT
>PNAS01000065.1 GCA_003169695.1 Spartobacteria bacterium | reverse complement strand
TAGCAGAGATGGTGCCAAGAATTCAATCAGATATGTAAGCCATTGAATTCTAGATATTTACGATTGAAACATTTTTTACGAGCGTCAAATCAGATTGGAAAACCGTAAAGATTACCGACACCCAGCAGGGATACAATTGATGGCACCAAGTTGTAAGTGATGTAAAATCAAAGCGATATAGTCAGAATCGTGATGGCTTAGGTAAGCCGACGCTCGGGCTTTGGTCCGCATTCGGAGCGTTCGAATGGCTCCGACGACGCTGCTCACTAGCGGCGGGAAAGGAGGCGGCACGCCCTGCGCTATAAATCGGCGAGGACGCGCTTGGCTTCGGTGGCTTGCGGCTCTTGAAGGCCGGCTGTCAGGGCTTGATTGAGGGCCGCACGTGCCTCGGTTTTTTGTTTTGCCTGGAGTTGAGACATTCCCAGGTAAAAAAGAGATTTTGCAGTCAGCGGCTTTTTCCGGCTGCTCTCCTGCAACCACTGGACGGCGCGCGAGTATTCCTTTCTTTGGTAACTGACGTGCCCCAGGGTCTCCGCCAGCTCCGCATCGTCCGGCAAAGTCTTGCGGGCTTTTGTGACAAGGTCGTAAGCGGCAGTTGTGTTCGCTGGATCGTCTGCGTACAACGCCGCGAGGCGTTTCTGCCCCTGGGCGAAATCAGGCAACCGGCGCAAGATGTCGATGTACGTTTCGGCCGCCAGCTTTGTCTGGCCGCGTTGTGCCTGAAGAGCAGCTTTGGCCATGAGCGCGGGAATATAATCAGCATTTGAATTAAGAATTTTTTGCACTTCCGGCTCGGAAGCGGCGAGGTCTTTTGGGGGTTCATCCAACGCGGTAATTGCCAGGAACTGTCTTGCGTTGGCCGCCTGCTGCGAGTCCGGCTTCGCTTTCAAGGCCGTTTGCATCGCCTGTTGCGCTTCGGCGACTCGTCCCGAGTTATAAGCCGCCCAAGCCAAATCGTACTGAATCGCAGCATCGCTCGCGAGCTGGCGGGCGGCGTCGTGGAGTAGACCATAGGACCAGGCAAAATTTCCCGCTTGATAGGCGATTTTGCCAAGAATGGCGGCGACTTGCGGATCAGCGGGGGCGAGATCTCTTGCTTTCCTGGCATATTCGAGGGCCCTCTCCTTGTTTTGGAGCGGGCCGGCGTTGAGCTGGGCTAGCTTGGTCATGGCCGCGACCAGCTTTGGATTCAGCTTCAATGCCTGTTCGTAAGCGGCCGCCGCCTTGGTGGATTCACCCTGCGTTTCGTATACTTCGCCGAGACGCATTTGGGCCAGAAGGTCGTTAGGCTGTTGCTTCGCCATCTGTTCGAGTTGCACGATTGACAATTGCTCCTGAGCGTTGCCCTCCAGCAAAGCCAGCCGTTGCCTGGCTTCCTCTTTGGCCGGAAAATCAATTTTTGCGCTCGCAGCCTTCTGCAAGGCGCCTCGGGCCGCCTCGGTCTGCCCCATCATATAACTGGCCATTCCCAGGTGAAATTGTACTTCCGGATTGTCGGGAACTTTTTCGGCGGTTTCTCGAAGAATCGTTAAGGCCTTCTGGTAATCGCCGCGCTTGTAAAGAACCCAGCCCAGAGTATCGCCAACCGAAGCTTCAGTTGGCTGCAAATCGCGGGCTTTACGCGCCAGTTCGAAAGCCTTGTCGAGATTGTTCAATCGCTCGGCGTAAAGATAGGCGAGATTATTCAGGGCGAGCACAAAATCCGGACTTTTCGAAAGTAACTTTTCGTAAGCGTCGCGAGCCTTGGGAAAATCATTCATTTTTTCGTAGATGAGCGCCAAAAGCATCAGCGCGCCCAAATTTTCCGGATTTTTGTCGAGGAAAGTCCGCAACTCGCTGCTCGCCTGCGGAAGTTTGTTCGCAGCGAGGTAAGTCTGGACCAACAAATCGTAAGCACTGGAAAAATTCGGGTCGAGCTCCAGCGTTTTCTGCAATGCTGCTTCGGCGGGATCCCATTTTCCTTCGGCAACCAATATTTTGCCTTCCAAATAATGGGCGCCCGCCGAGTCGGGCGCTTTTTGAAAATGGCGTTGCACTCTCTGCCGGGCGGCGTCGAAATTCTTATCCAACAGATCGAGCTCGACGAGTTGATCGACCGGCATCGGGTTCTCCGGTGCCAGCTCCGCCGCTTTCTCCAACGCCTTGCGTGCTTCGACATTTTTGTTGGCCTGCCGAAGAATGAGACCGAGAGAGATTTGGGGTTGCGGATCGTCTGGCGCAAGCTTGATCTGCTCACGAGTGGCCGCTGCGGAATCGTCCAGCCGGCCTAGCAAACGGTAGGCATCGGCCAGAAGCGCGCGCGGCCGCGGCAGAGCGGGCGCTTTCCTCAACAGATCAGTTACCGGCGCTATCACCATGTCGGGATGGCCGGTGCGAAGATTGATCTCGGCCAAAAGCAGAATGGCGTCGGCGTAATTCGGATCTGCCGAGATGGCTTGAGTCAATGCGAGATTCGCTTGATTAACGTCGTTATCTTGGAGGTAGGCGCGTGCCAACTGAAACTTGATGGTGGGAACGCCTGGATAGTTTTGGTCCAATCGCTCTAAAACAGCGATCGATTTCTTCGTCTCGCCCTTAGCGAGGCGGACCTCGCCCTCGAGTCTGCGTCCCTCTGGGTTTTCCGCGTCCCGGCCGAAAACATTTTCCAGGAGCGACAGCGCCTCGTCGTATTTTTTGTTTTTGAGCGAAATCTCGGCCAGGACGCACCAGGCTGGAAGATAATCGGGCGCCCGCTTCGTCGTCTCGGTCAAAACCTTCTTTGCTTCCTCGGCGTCGCCGGTGACGGCCATGAGCTGGGCGTATTTGAGCCGTTCGGTCGATCGTGCGGGGGCAAGATCTGCGGCGGTTTTGAAATCTTCGCCGGCCTGTTTTGTGTCTTTTTGAAACAAATGTAAAACGCCCATCGCCATATGCGCGGCGCTCGATTTAGCATCTAAAACGAGCGCCTGCTTAACGGCATTTTCGGCCGCGGTAAGATCGCCTTTGCGGAGAAAAAGATTGGCCGAGGCGAGGTGGAAGGAAATGCCGTCCTTCTGCGGAAATTTTTGGAGCTGTTGCTCGGCGCCCTCAATATCTTCTTTGCTCAATGCCGCCTCAGTCAAAGTGACAATGGCATCGCCATTTTCCGGGAATTGCTCGATCACTTTGAGCGCTTCTTTCTTGGCCTCGGCGATTTGGTGGAAGGCGATATAGCAACGGGCAAGCCGCAGCCGGTTTTCGGCATTGTTGGGCGCCAGCTCGCTCGCCTTGAGGAGAAATGCACCGGCGCGCAACGGCACGCCTGCCTCGAACCACATGGCCCCGATCCTTTCAAAGGCAAGAGCGTCTTGCGAATCTAGCTGCAGCACGTTCAGGTAGGTGAGCTTGGCGTTGTCGTAGTTTCCCGTTTTGAAATAATTGTCTGCTTCGCCAAGAAGCCGCGCTTTCCGGCTTTCTTTGGAGCAGGCGGTGATGAGCGTCACCGCAAAAATTATCGTCAAAATTGTGAATAGAGTCTTCGATGTTTTCATTGGACCGTAGGTTGGATGTCGATCTTAGTCGGCGTTGGCACGCTCTTTAGCGACGCCAAGTTTTTCCATCAATTCGTAAAGAGTCGGCCGGCTGATCCCAAGCTCGGCAGCAGCGGAAGTGATTTTACCCGAGTTTCTCTTTAACGTGCGCTGAATCATTTCTCGCTCGACCTGTTCGCGAGCCTCTTTAAGGGTGGTGGGCGGCACCATCTCGCCCGAGTCGTCAAGTTCAAGATCGGCGGCGGTAATCCGCTTTCCCTCCGCCATAATCACCGCGCGCTTCACGCGGTTTTGGAGTTCGCGGACGTTACCCGGCCATGCATGGCCGCTGATCGCGCGAAGGGCGTCTGGCGCGAACGAAAGGTTTTTCCGCTCAGACTGGGCGGAATACCGGTGGAGAAACTCGCGCGCGACGTGGTTTACATCATCACCGCGTTCGCGCAGCGGAGGCAATTTGATCACGACTACCGCGAGCCGGAAATACAGGTCCTCGCGGAATTTGCCACTCGCGATTGTCTTCTTCAGGTCAGCGTGGGTCGCGGCAATGACGCGGACATCGGCGTGCAGTGCCTGGCGTCCGCCGACTCGCTGAAACGTTTGTTCTTGGAGAAATCGCAGTAGCTTTACTTGGACCGCGGGTGGCAAATCACCTATCTCATCGAGGAACAAAGTCCCGCCCGCAGCCGATTCAACGAGCCCTTTCCGTTGCATGTGCGCGCCAGTGAATGCCCCTTTTTCGTGACCGAATAGCTCGCTTTCGAGAAGATTTTCAGGAATGGCATTGCAGTTGATGGCAATGAAAGGGCCGCCGTTCCGAGGGCTTCGGTGATGTATCGCAACAGCCGCCATTTCTTTCCCGGTTCCGCTTTCGCCGAGCAGGAGCACCGGCGCGGTCGTCCCCGCCACTTTGCGAATGAATGCGAAAACCCCCTGCATCTGGCTGCTTGCGCCCAGCATGTCTTCGAACACGTCGGCGCGGGTGCGTTGCTGCATCTCGAGGTATTCGCGCTCGAGTTCGACGACATGAATGCAGCGCCTGAGGATCAGGGTCAGCTCATCCACGTCCACCGGCTTGCACAGAAAGTCGTACGCGCCAGCGCCGACGGCCTCGAGCGCATTTTTCTTCTCTC
Organism: Spartobacteria bacterium; assembly: GCA_003169695.1. Classification (GTDB taxonomy): domain Bacteria; phylum Verrucomicrobiota; class Verrucomicrobiia; order Chthoniobacterales; family UBA10450; genus AV80. The sequence continues at coordinate 31,390 of PNAS01000065.1, read as the reverse complement.
CCTGGCCCGAGATGATAATGACTTTCGCCTGCGGTTCGACAGAGAGAATTTCCGATAATGTGGCGAGCCCTTGGTCCGGATCGTTCGGGCGCGGCGGCAAACCGAGATCGAGTAGTGTAACCGCCGGGCGTTCCCTTCTGAAGGTGCTCAAGGCACCCGCGTGGTTCTCTGCGAGCAGGATTTCATAATAGTCACTCAACGCCCATTTCATCTGCGTCCGGATCGCGTCGTCATCATCTACGATGAGTAATTTCTGCTTCATAGCTCCGTCTTTTGAATCGGCAATGTGACGCGAAAAGTCGAGCCCTGTTCCGGGGCGCTAATCACCTGAATCATCCCTCCATGGGCTTCAACAATCACCTTGGTCTGGAACATGCCAATCCCGATGCCGCGCGTCTTCGTTGTCCGGAACGGTCGAAATAGCGATGTGCGCAGGAAGTCGGCAGTCATACCGCATCCGCTGTCGGCGACAGATAGGATCACGCGTCCGTTGCCTTCCGTCGTTTCGAGCCTGATCTCGCCACCACCTGAGACTGCGTCGCGCGCATTCAAAAGCAAGTTTGTCAGCACACTTCGAATCTGTTCGCGGTCGGCGTGAATCTTGGAGACGGGATTGAGATTTTTGATCACAACGAGCGATGGATCCTCCTCAAAAACCCTCGCTGCCTCTGTCATCAGCTGGTTCGGATCAAGCTCGACTACCCTAATCTCAATTGGATCACGCAGCGAACTCAACCTGCTGGTTACAGTATTGATTCGGTCAACCGTACTCGCGATACCGCGAAGCGCGTCTGCTCGGAACTCAGGATCATCAAAACGGGTCGGCAGATTCTGCAGAGTTAGATTCAACGTCGAGGCGGCATTCTTGAGATCGTGCGCGAAAAAGGCCGAAACAGTCTGAAAGGCTTCTAGTTCTTTCGCTCGCATGATCTCACCCGTAAGACGCAAATTAAGCAGGCCAGCTGCCACTTGATTCCCGATACACCTCAGCAGTTCGAACTCCTCCATCGTATACGGGACGCCGCTGACGCGATCAGCCAGGACAGCCAGGCCGAGCCACTGCTCGCCGGAAATTAGGGGCACGGCGACACGATGACCCCCATGAGCAAAGTGTGTCGGATTCGCTTCCTTGAGGTCGTTTGTCCCAGTGAAACAAAGTTCATCCAGATTGGTCGTCCGGGAGATCGAGCGCAGTTCCGCCAATCCGACGCTAAGTCGCTGCTCTCGTTCGACGTTCGCCTCCTCGTCAGATGTCGAACCGATCAGCGCTAATTCATCTCGTTCTGCATCAATCAGCCAGATCCGTACTGCAAGCACGTTGAACGTTTCAGAAATCAGGCGAGCGGCAGATGCCGCGACCCGATGTTCGTCGGGTGCATTGGAGAGCCGCCCCGTTAATTCCGTCCAAACCTTCTCAAAATCGTGTTGGGGACGTCGGAAATGACGGGTGATGAAGCGCTGTAGGCCCTGTCGAAACCGATCCGACAGAAGGATGGTCGCTAGTCCAACGATTCCTAGCAATACGAGGAACGCTTGGGCACGGAAATGACGCACACCGCCCATCGCAGCGACAATCTGCGCCAGCACCCCGACAATAAGGAGGTAGCAGCCTGCGACCAGCACTGTGATCGAGCCCTGAAGGACGGCGCGTGAGGGATAAACGTCCGCCTCCGCGAAGCCGGTTCTCAGGTAAGCGATGGCCATCAAGCAGCACCCGAGGAAGAGCGCGCCGGCTTCGAAAGTCGCGAGATTTGGATCGTAGATTGAGAATAACAGCTCCTGGCTTCCTGTGTAGATGCGCGAGCCAAATATCACACCGACTCCCAGCATGACGAACTTGATCCGCCATCGCATTGTCCCGACGGTTAAGCGAAATGTTTTCTCGAGGTTAGTGAGCACCAGAACCGCGGTCAGCAACCGCACTGCTGCGAGGACGCGACCTGTTCCGCTAACCTGAAGCCACTCGTCACCGGTGGGGCTCGACACCTCCCTCAGCGGCGCCTCGAAACCGAGCACCAGCGCCAATGGGAGGAGGAAAACCATCGCCAATGCGAAACGCCACCTGCGTAGGAATTCGCTATAGTTTCCCCGAGAATACGAGAGACTAAACGCGAGCCAGAAACCCGGGACAAAAGCTTCGGAAATGAGGGCCCAGCGCTGCCAAGCGAGTGCGGCGTTTGCGGTGACAGCCGCAAGGCTAAATCCGGCAAACACGCTCTCGGCACCTAGCATCAGCATGCCTGCCGCAAACGCGCCGCTTGCCACGGATCTGTGCTTACGAACCACTGCGGCTACGGCCAGACACGCGCAGCATGCGGGCCCTAGGTATAACAACATGGTAGTGTTCATCCGTTTCTCGTCTGACACTGACGGCGGGGTCTTTTACAGCTGCGCCGCACAAAGGGCGGTCTCACGAATTCAGTCGTGGCGATATCATCATATTTCAAGACGCTTTGTCGATCCCTCTCGTCCGGCCCCCGGCTTCATTCCACAGCCGCCCGCTGACGGCGCTATGTGCCCGATTTGATCCGGGCTGCGAGCGGAAATCTGTAGGCGCTGGCGTGCGGCGATTCGCCGCCAAAACCGCTCTCATTACTCCCGGTACACCGCCCGCCTGTAATTCTCGTATTCGTACGTTTACAAGAACATTCGCGCCAACTCTTTGCGCCTTATTCTTGCGGCGTGTGATCGCCGCGACTACCGCTGTGGCGACGACTTAAAACGTCACTGTCATTTGGGACACCAACAGCGACCCGGCCGGAGTCGGTTACCGGCGGTTCTACTGCAGACAGAGCCGGGTGTACACCAATCAAGTTGATGTGCCTGGGCCGGTTGCGGACGCCAGCGACCTTTAGGACGGGGAGACAAACTACTTCGCAGCGGTAGCTTACAATATCGACGGCCTCGAAAGTGAGCTTTCGGCCGAAATATCTTATGATGTTTCCGGGGGCTCGCCCGGCCCCTCAGCCTACGCCCGCTGTAACCCCGATTCCCAAGCGCAGCGGTCGTCAATGTCTCAACTCGGGCTCGCGTCACGAGCGAGTAAAACGTAATGATTCGGGGCTTCATCATCACAGGCAACACCCCCGCAGGTGGCTCTCCGTGGTTAGGACCATCTCTGACAAGATCGGGAGTAGAACACGCTGCGACAGATCCAGTGATCACGCTTTTCGATCCCACGGGATCGGTACTCGCCTCTAATGACGATCGGGATGACGAAGATCCAGCAAGGATGGCGACCGGCCTTACGCACAAGGACGCCTTGGACTCTATCGTGGTCACAACTTTACCACCCGGTGCATACATGCCTCGCTGGAAACCAAAGGCTCCCAAAATATCGTGATTCGAACTGTATCAACTCTGCAACAACGCAGCCTCAGGAGTAGTCAATCTCTCGACGCTCGGGCGGGTCGGACTTGGGGACGACGTGATGATCGCCGGGTTTATCCTGACGGGAGATCATTCGACAAATGTCATCGTGCGCGCGATCGACCCGAGCCCTCTGAAGCTCACGTTTCTCAGCCGCAGGCGGATCCGGAACCCGAACTCTGCGATGGAAACGGCTTATTGATCTTCCGGAACGATAATTGGCGCAGCGACCAGCAGGCACAGATCGTCGCGTCGAGGATGGCGCCCTCTGCCGAAAAAGAATTGGCGATCACTATTAACTCTGCCGGCAGGAAATTACTCCGTGGTCGTCCGGGGCGTGGGCGGTCCCGGAGGATGTCGCCTTGGTCGAGATCTACGCGCTAGGATAAACCTTTGCGCTCGCGACAAGCGCGTTTCAAAGGCTCAGAACGCGCTTTCAGGAATCGTGATGATATCGCCGTCGCGGACGTAGAATGCTCCAGTCGCCGCGCCCTTCATCGCGGACCGAAGATCGAGAGTTTGCACCCGTTGCTGGCCATTCTCCAGCCGAACGACGCGCACTTTCTTAAGCGAACCGAACTCGTTCGCTCCACCAACCTCGGCGATCACTTGTAAAATTGTCGTCGGACGATCGAAGGAAAGTTTTCCCGGCTTGTGCACGGCGCCCGTCACGTACACTTGCATCATACCGCTCTCCAGCGTCACGAGGATATCGGTGTTCCTCAGCTGCGACCGATACAGCTGCACGAGCTCACTTTGAAATTGCGGCAGCGACTTCCCGGCCGCCTTCACTTCGCCCATTTGGGGGAGACTCAATTTCCCATCCGCCCGAATCTTCTGGGACTGGCTCAACTCGGGTGCGCCGGGAAAAGTCAATTTCACCGTGTCGCCTGGAGCCAACGTCACCGATCGCGAAGGTATCATTGCGGCTTGGGGCACAGTGCCAGCACTCTCGCAACCCGCACTGAATAAAGTCGCGATGACCGCCGCCCCCGCCGCCAACTCCAACGCGCGACGCATCGTGGCTGCCGCGCCTTTCCCCTTCCCTTGAAGCCGATCGCTGCCCTCGATTAACGAGGAGCCTGATCTAGGACGATGATGCAAGGTGGGATTCTTCATTGAGCTTCTCATGTTAAACTATTGCGTCTCCACGTCGACATAAAATACTACGCGCGCCTCGCACGTTGACCGCGGGATCAGCAATTACTTGGCGTTTCAGCGCTCGCCTGTTCCGCCCAACGTGCCGGGCAACACTTATCGCCCATTCGAACTCTATCGCTCGGTTCCTGCGACGCGCCGGGTCTGGCGCGCGCCGCCGTTCGATGCGATACGGCGAAATACGCCGTGCTGAGAAGGAGAGAAACGGGGTTCGATGGCGCCTAACACAATTAGATTATCGGTCCTCCGGTTGTTTGGCGCGGTCATTCGCGTGCTCACCGGGGTTCCTCCACCGGTTTGACGTCAGCCAACGGCGATTCTGCCGGCCCCACACACATCCTTGGATCTGCAACGTCAGTTCTACGCAACCACCATAAAACGAAAAATAACGGAATCAGGGAGAGCGCAAAAAAGAATGGACCACCGCGCCGGTGGATGACGCTGTGGATCATTTCCGGCCCCACGTGAACGCAGAGTAACCCAATCACCACGATCCGGAACCCGTTGCGCAGAATGCCGAGCGGAATTACGAAAGCGACCAGTAGTGCTCGGCGCCACGGGCTTTTCAGAAATAAATGTGAAGCCAGGATACTTGTGACAAAAAGTATCCAACTCGACCGGATGCCACTACATTCTTGAGCGACCCTAATAACAATCCCCGGCAATTGAAACACGGGGCCCTCCCGCAACACCGGCGTGCCGGAAATGCCGAAGAACAGGCTAGCGGCCTCCGTCGAGGCACGTTGCGATGCCATTTCGAGATAATCTGCCATGGCGAGCGGCATCGGAATCATGAAAATCAAAAAGACGATCGGGAACGCAGCCCCGGCCATCAACTCTCGGCCGAGAAAGAAAAAACCGCCTGCCGCCAGCAAACAAAGAAACGAAAAAGTCATCAGTGCCAGATAATCGTTCTGGCTCAAAGTCCCTTTGGTCGGATTCAAGCTCCAGGTCGAGGCTGCGGACAAAAGTCCGAGCAGCAGAAACGACAGCGTCCATCGCGGCGCAGAATCGTATAGTTGTGGAAGATGGCTACGCTGAAGACAAATGAGATAACCCGATATGAACGGTATCAACAAGATGTGCGAGTTTAGCTCGCTCCCGGTCGCAAGAACCACCAATGCGGCCAGGGGGCGCAGAAAGACGAGCACCAAGCAGCTGCCGAAGGCAGCGAACCCAATCAGGCGTCCACGTGGTGTCAACTTCCGCATCTGGGGTAACATCCGGTGCCTCGAGCGTGCTCGGCAGCGGAATCGTTCGAGCATAAGTCGCGCTCGGTGCACAGGAAATGTTGTGCCGGACGATCCAGAAACTCGCGACAAGACCGAAGAAAGCCGGCTGACAAGAACCGCTCTTGACCAATCTCCCTGAAACTTGCCACGTTTGCAGCTTAAGCCTTCCAAACCTTCCCAGGCGCCACCTTTACAGACGCCATTACATTGCGCGTATCCACGATGCACCGCGCCCAATCGCCAAGTTCCTGATAGTTGACACAAGTGTGATTCGTCGCAATCAGCACTAGATCAAAGCGGGCAATATTATCGCGATTCCACTCTAACGACTTTTTCTCCGCCCACTGCGAATGCTCGCGGGTTTGTTTAATAATTGGCACATAAGGATCGTAATATTCCACCTTTGCAGCGTGCTTACTTAACAAGTCCATCAACACGTAGCTGGGCGATTCTCGCTCATCATCGACATTGGGTTTATAAGCCAGGCCAATCAACAGAATCCTGGAACCGTTGAGAGCTTTTCGTTGAGAGTTGAGAGCAGCGCTCACCTGGTTAACAACGTGTTCTGGCATTCGGGTGTTGATCTCGCCTGCCAACTCGATGAAACGGGTGTGTTGACCAAATTCGCGCGCCTTCCAAGCGAGATAAAATGGGTCAATCGGGATGCAATGCCCCCCGAGACCCGGCCCTGGATAAAACGGCATGAATCCAAACGGCTTCGTCTTTGCCGCTTCGATGACTTCCCAAATGTCGATACCCATCGCCGCATAAACCATCTTCAGTTCGTTCACCAGCGCGATGTTAACGCTCCGAAAAATGTTCTCTAGCAACTTGGTCGCTTCAGCAGCGCGGCAGGAAGAAACTGGGACCAGCGTGTCGATCGCTCTGCCATAAAGCCCCATTGCGCGATCGAGGCAGACTTGCGTGTAACCTCCGACGACCTTAGGAATCAGCTTCACCTTGCTTTGATCGTTAGCTGGATCCTCTCGCTCTGGAGAAAAAGCCAGATGAAAATCCACACCTGCTTTCATTCCTGACCCTTGCTCCAATACGGCGCGCAGGTCTTCATCGGTCGTCCCAGGATAAGTCGTTGATTCGAGAACTACCAATGTCCCTTTCGTCAGATGAGGCGCGATCGTCCGGCCGGTCTCGAGAATGAACGAGATATCCGGCTCACGGTTTTTGCTCAGCGGAGTTGGCACGCAAATGATCACCGCCTCCACTTCCTTGATCCGGCTGAAGTCGGTAGATGCGCAGAGGCGATCTCCTTTCACCACGTGCTCAATTGTCTCATGCGCAATGTGCCTAATATAACTGCGCCCCTGCTTGATCATATCCACTTTGGTCTCATCGATGTCCAGCCCTAGGACGACGACATTCGAGTTCGCAAATTGGATCGCTAGCGGCAACCCAACATACCCGAGACCCACGATAGCTATTTTCATTGTCCGGTGTCAGCGAGCTGCCGGAGAAGTCCGGCCTGTCTTTTTGTCATGTGACGCGTTCGATGGATAAAAGAAGAACTTGGCATATAGATAAGCAACGCCTTCGCTCAGGACATCTTTGACCCCTTCGCTATAACGCCACCACTGGTTTGGTTTGTAGTCCGGATTGCGAACCGAGATAATGCCGACTTCGACCGTATTGCCGAAAGCTTCCTGAAAGAGAAGACGCGTGCGGCGCGCGTGGGTATCCTCAGTCAAAACGTTGATGCTAGTCACCGGCATATTGTGTTCGTGGAACCACTCCCGCAAAGCGACCGCGGAGCTGTACGTTCTATCCCGGCCAATTACGCGAGATGGAACTACCTGAATGAGGTCATCCGAGATTCCAAATTTCTTCAGAGCGTCCGCGCCCACGCTGGCCGAGGTTTGATAGTCGTTAATGTAGCCTCCGCCGCCATTCTCGGGTCCACCGGTCGTAAAGATGCGTTCGTACGAACCGCTGTTGAACTCGTCAGCACCTGCACGAATAGCATATCGCTGTATCCATCCCTCGACGACGAGAATGTTTGTATTCAGGCGATTCGTTATGGCCAGAAATGGATGAACATTCAAAATCACTACACAAATGGCAAGCATCACCATCGATGCGACAAGCAGCCGACCGAACCACGACAAGCCCAAACGTTCCCTTCGCGTAAGAATTCCCCAGAACTTTTGAGAAGACTTTTCGTAAGAAAACATTAGACCCAAGTCACTTGTGTGCGAAGCGCGGGTAAGGAGCCGCGCTGATCTGCTCCGAGCTCCTCAATCAACCGCTGGTCCATTTCTTTGGGATAACTTGTCTTGGGAGTAATGGCATGCATCTGTCCCTGACCTCGCAGAGCAGCCTCCGTGGGAATGCGCCTAGGGAAAACTGAGGAGGCTTAACCTGCCGATAATCGATCTTCCCAAGTTCAAGCGAATGGAGTTGGATACGATCGTCACGGCCAACTTTGATCGGTGATCCATTCGTGTGCTGTCGGCGCTCCAAACCCGATACGGAGTTAGTTACCACGGCGCAATTTAACTCCGTGTCCGACGCCCTTCCTTTTGGCCGGTAAATTCCTACCTCCGTCACCCCCTCCGGCACCGTCAGGCTGATGCGGCGAGAAAATGCCTCTACCCAGAGCGTCCCATCCTCCTGAAAGGTGCGAAAATTCGATTGGAGGATCATTTCGGGGCTGCCCCATCTAATGGGACCGAGCGAATTGATCGTCGCCGCCGTTCGGACCAGCGGATCGAGTCCGTCGGCGGCCGTATGGTGATGGCCTACAGGGATAATCGGCTTGTCCAGGAAAGCAGAAATAACGATCGCCCCTTCGCACGACGGCTCCAGCGTGAACCGTGGAATTACGGGAACGCCCTCGGGCGCGAGTTCGGCTAATCCAAGACCAAAGCTCGGATCACGAAGAAGGTGAGGGTTCAGCTTGCCGAGCAAACTTGTCGCTGCGCAAGCGCCTTCGAAGCCAGCCGCTAGCAAGGCAGCCAGGCAATTACTGGTGCAAACACCGTGCGGCGGCGCCATCACTCGGGCTACGTGAAGACCTGTGTTTCTCTCTAAACGATCAATTCGACGCAGACTTTGCGCGGCTAGGAAAAGATAATCCTGCTTCGAACGGCTTTGGCATAATTCTCGTTTGCCGTGATCGTTTCCGTGAAGCAAGAGGGAGAACTGCTGAGGATGATCCCGAAATAGTTTCACCGTTCCGGGATGCGATACCCATGCGTCAAGTGGAACGGTAGCGAAGGCAACATGGAACCCGCAGGACTTCGCTTGATCGAGCAATTTCGCGTATTGCAAAAATCCATAGGACGTCCAGTGCAAGTTGGGATCGTCAAGCATCAGACAAGCCCTCAGAGGCGGGTTCTTCCAGCCGGATCCGGCGGTGACTTCTCGCAAAAAATGCACCAACGGCAACAACCGGAAAAATCGCCTATTGCGGAGCTGGTTGAACGGCGTTTCGCCAGCGGCGAAGTTCGGCAAAGGAACAGAGCTGACCTGCATTGGCGAACCTCCTCCATTCCTCACGATCCACACCGGGTTGTCACCGCAGCATGCGAGGATTTCATCACCTGGCTCGGGCGTCAGGCCAGAGTACCCGGGCATCGGCTCATGCAAAAGAGACCGACCGCGAAGCCGCTGGTCGAGGGTGGTGGACCGCGTAAAACGGATACTCTTACCACCTATCGGTAGATCATCGGTCCTGGCAGTTCCAGTCGTCACATGGAGACATCGAATCTTCCTCTGTGCCAATTGCCCGACTAGCTCATCATCTCGCGAGAGACTGATAACCGCGTCCCCTTCACGGCACTCCGCTAAGTTCGGACAACTGACAAAAGTTACCGGCACTAGCGCAGTCAGCGCCTCCTGGAGGCGTGCCTCCAGTGCGTCGACCGAAGGGTGAACTCGGATAGCCACTCGAATCATGTCATTTGATCGGATGTCGCACATTCCATTCGCGTCACAGGTCGGACGACACCTCATCTATACCCCGGGAGGTAAACACTGGGCAGCCGAAGATCTGGCAATTTAGCCTAAGGTGAAACCACATTCGCTTTCCCTTTGCTTAGAAGTGCCCTGTGACGAACTCGCCAGATTCTCACCAGGATAAATCCTGGCAATAGTGCCTTAATTTGGAGCTTCAGATCAAAAGTCTCAAAGCGGCGCAAAATAGCACAAGCGTCTGCGCCAAGGCAATACAAAGCGCCAAGTGCAGCGGAGGTTTTTCCATGACCCCGAAGCACTTCCTCATCAATGCCTAACCCCTTCGTCAACGAGTAACCATACTTAACAAATCTGGGCTCATACTTTCGCGCAATGTATTGATAATAGCGTTTAAAAAAAGAGCGTGTAAGGAGCTTGGACCAGCGATCGAAATATTTCTTGTTGTAAGATCCCGTTATTTCTGCGTTGCCCACTTCCGAATCACCAGTGCCAATAAACGCAGCAATCTCTTGATGACACTTGGCAGGATTGTCGATGTAATCTTCGTAAGTAAACTCGTATAAGTGTTTCAAATGTTTCTTGTCTTCCTCAAAAAGCTCATGACAGCGCAGCCAATGTTCAAATAAGCGATGGAGCGAAGTTATCTTTACATTCCACATGATACCGGGTAATTTCATTCCTTGGGTAGCCATACTCACTGCTATCGGATGGCGCCTAATGACAACGAAATAGGAGTTCGGAAATCCTGCTTGCAGAAACCGTGTCATAAGAAGATTTCCGGGAGTTTTCTCCACACAGATGGTTTTACTCTTATCCCAATACAAGTGCCAACTCGTTCGCAGTCGAGCTACGTTTTCCGGCGTCAACAGATCCGAGGTTTCTGTCAGGTGCGCGCGTGGGTGGAATCCGAACCTGCCGGCGCCGCCAAACTCGGTATCGATTCTGTAAACATCCTGCAAAAGTTGCCCCTCATCTATGAACCTCGGTGTATTCTCCAAAGCGGTGCAGTTCTCTAGTCGCGCAACGTTGCGCCCGAGTACAGTCGTCCCGCTTCGGTGCAGACCGCACACGAACACATACTTGTACCTACCGTTATCGTCCTTCTGCATATCTAAGAAACCGCATCGACCCCGCCTTTGCTTAGAGAACACTTCTGGCGCATGTGCCGAATTGCCCACAAAACAAATTCGGGTAACAGTGCCTTGATTAGCTGCTTTGGATACCACCTAGCCCATGCCCAAGAGCGCCGTAAAAAAGCACCGACATCTGCCCCAAAGCAACACAAAGCTCCAAGGGCAGGGGAGACTTTGCCTCCACCTTGCAGCGTTTCCTCATCAATGCCAAACCCTTTTGTCAAAGAGTACCCGTACTTCGCAAAGCTGGGCTCATACTTCCCGGCAATGTAGCGGTAATAACTCTTGTAAGGCGACTTTGTCAGGAGGTTACACCAACGATCGAAATATTTCTTGTTGTAAGTTCCGGTTGTTCCTTCCATCACGCGTTCCGCGACACGCAAACCAGATGGATTATGCCACTGGGCCACGGTATGAAATTTATCTTCCCTTGATGGCTCCGAAACACGTGTGCCGATGAAGGCCGCGATTTCCTGATGATACTTGGCGGGATTTTCGACGTAATCTTCGTACCTCAACTCGTATACATATTTTAAATATTTACTGTCTTCCTCAAAAAGCTCATGGCAATGCAACCAATGTTCAAACAGGTTGTAAAGCGAGGTTACGTTGACCTTCCACTTCTGGGTGGCCAAACCCACCGGTACCGGATGGCGTTTGATAACTATGAAGTACGAATCGGGAAATGCTGCTTGCAGAAACCGTGTTATAAGAAGGTTCCCGGGCGTCTTCTCCACACAGATCGTCTTGCTCTTATCCCAATATAAATGCCAACTCGACCGGAGCTTAGCCACGTTCCCCAGCGTTAACAAACTTGAGGTCTCTGTCATGTGCATGCGTGGATCGAATCCGAATCTGCCATCTCCACCATGCTCAGACGCAGTTGGATAAACATCTTGCAGAAACTGTCCCTCGTCCTCGAGTACACCCGTATTCTTGAGACCGGTGCAGTTCTCCAGTCTCCCGATATTGCGACCGAGCACGCTCGTCCCGCTTCGCGGTAGCCCGCACACGAACACATACTTGTAATTACTTTTGTCCTCGGTTGGCATGATCGTATCTTTGTTTTATCGCGTCCTTCGTAGTTCTCGCACAGTCTCCAAGAGATGACTCGCCACCTGTCGCTGCGGACGAAAACAGCAGATGAACAGAGCGCCAACAAGGACACCAACCGGCACGCAGATGAGCAGTTGTGCCACTGGAGCCAGGTTCACAACCAGGGTGCGCGTCAACCAGGTCACAACAAAGACAACAATCCAAACAGGCAGGTGCCGAAGGAACACTATCCACAAATCAACTGTCCTCACCGGACCGCGCCGTCCCACACTAAAATAGAAGACGGGCACCCGAATCAGGAGATTGGAAGCGGAAAAAGCGATCGCCACACCCACTGGCCCAAAGGGCAGACCAACAATAAAGGACAAAAAGGTCGCAAAAGAGTTAAACGATTGCGCAACTAACATATCCCGGCCGCGTCCCTGACTGGTAAATAACCAAGCAGACGCAGTCGCGAGCGGGGCGCAAAAAGCCGCAATTGTGAATCCTCCAAAAATAACGGCCGCCTGCTCCCACTTTGGTCCCAGCAGGACGAGGGTTAGCGGGCGGGCCAGTGCAAGGAATAGGCCTGTGAAAAAGAAGCCTGTTAAGGCGATGGCTTCATAAAGTCGCAGAAATGTGGATCGGTATCGCTGTGGCTGGGATTGTAATCGGGATAACGCTGGTACAAAAACGGCGTTAATCGGGCTAAGAAACTGTTCCAACGGCCGGATGAGCAGGTCGCTTGCTCTGGAATAGAGACCCACTGCACCGGACCCATAGACTCGGCCGATTAAAAGGTTGTCGCTGCCCCGGGCAACAGAGGTGATAAAATCACCCGCCGTTCGATGGAGTCCAAAAGTCAGTAAGGGACCTATTCCGCTGCGCCTACTGGGTAATTGTGGACGCCAGCGAGAAATCGACCATGTGAGCAAGAGCCCCGTAATCTCCGTGGACAGGCTTGAGCCGACCAAGGACCAGTACCGGTACCCCAACAGCGCCATAACCACTCCCGTAACAACACCGATAGTCATGGAGCTGACTTCGATCAGCGCCAACGCCTTGAAGCGCATCTGTCGCTTAAGCAAGGCTTGATGTTGGACGGCGGAGCCGCTGATGAGGTAAGTGGTGGAGAGGAGCAGCGTGATGTTCGTCAACCGGGAATTATGATAAAACCAGGCGATTGCCGGCGCCGAGGCGGCCACAATCAGAGTGCTCAAAACGCTAACTGCGATATTTATCCAAAAAAGATTGGAAACTTGAGCGTGCGTGATTCTTTCCCGCTGTACTGTGGCAATGGAAAGACCGGCGTCCTTAAAGACGCGCAGAAAACTTGTAACAGTTGTTACCATTGCCACAAGGCCAAAATCTTGCGGTATCAGCAGTCGTGCCAGGATCATCGTGGAGATCAGACTTAGGAGAAACTTTCCTCCCTGGGCTGACATGGTGACAGCTCCGCTCGATATTGTGTGCCCCTTTAGATTCCTTAGGAGATGGTCGGTATTAAAGTGCTCCTGGTGAAGATCATCTTCCGCTACCGCGATCGAACACACCGGGGTCGAGCCGCTGGGTGCGAGTCGACTGCCAGGAGTACGAGGGTTCTGGATGTTCATGTAATTGATCGAGCGCTCAAACGGGGGACTTCGTGCCACAGCTACCGAATTGCGACCTACCCTTTTCCGTCTGCGCCGCCATGACTTTAATGAGAAGATTGTCGAGTGATTTTGAGACGGCCCCCGGACCGTAGGTTTGCAAAGCCCCTTGCGCCGCAGTGCGTTCGTAGCAGCGACTCTGTATCACCTGTTTAAGGGCCGCCGCAATCGTCTCTGCCTTATTGTCCGAGATATAAGTGATTCCGTTCTCGATTTCCGGCTCCAGCGTGCCCATTGGTGTGCTGATCACGTGAGCACCCGCAGCCAGATACTCGATGATCTTAAAGGCAAAGACATTTCCAGGGGTCTCACTGAGGTCGTGCGGGTTGATGCCAATTCTCGCCGAACAAAGCAGAAGCGCGTTTTCACGCCGGTTGAGCAGCCCATCAAATACTATGCCGCGGCTATTGGCCGCCAAACGGTGCAGTCGATCGGTCAGTTCACCCGCTCCCGCGATATGGAGCTCCCAGTCCGGAGGCCCCACCATATCCCATGCCTTTATCAATTGCTCGAGGCCCTTAGTTCTGAAGAGCGTGCCGGAAAACACCACCCAATTTTTCCGGGAATCTGTCGTTGGCTTAGTTGCGTTCGCGATTTCATCACTCACTACTCCGCGTAGAAGAAGCTTCGGTATTGAAGACGGCAGTTGTGTCAGTAGATGCGGCGTCACACCGATAACTGCGGAAACCAGGTTGAAAATCGCTCTGACGGTCGAAAGATGCCGCCTCGCCTTGAAGCCAGCCTCTTGCTCTCCTTTAATGTTAACAAACACGTCGTCTTCGTACTCCAGGATGACGGGGAGGCCCAGGCGCTGAGAGACGTGCTTCGCACACCTCATCTGCGCAAGCTTGAGATTGTATATGATAACCGCGTCAAACGGAGCGGCTTGATGCCGCGTCTGAAAGAGACGAACTGTGCGAAGACTCGACCAGATTGCATTTAGAAATCGAATAGGCAAAGCAGAAGCGTAGTAGATGGGGATGTCCGGATGAAATGGCTCCGGTTCGCAAAAGGCGGGATAGAATTTGAGCCCCCGTTCAATGACTTCGCCTTGCGAGAGAATTTCCACATCGTGCGAACTCCTTTGCAGCAGTTCGGCGATCACTTCCACCTTGACCCGAGCAGCCAAACTGAGATTTCGAATGATTGGACGCTGTTTAAGCAGAGCTGGTCCCTGGTAAGGCGCAATGTAGGCTATTCTCATCTTTTCAATTGCATCGCAACCACCCTTGTCAAACCCCTTGCTTGCCAAACAAACCATTTTCCACCAACTCGCAAAGGATGTGTCCGATTGCGATGTGGCACTCCTGAATTCGGGCCGTGTTTTCAGCGCCAACTGTGATTGGTATATCAACACATTTGGCAAGGATCCCCCCATCTTTTCCCGCTAGTCCGATGGTTTTTAGATGCCGCTTCCTGGCTTCCTTCGTTGCCGCGATGACGTTGGGAGAATTACCGCTCGTGCTGATGCCAATGGCCACGTCACCGGGCTGGCCCAAGGCCTGAATCTGCCTCGCAAAAACCTGCTCGAACCCGTAATCGTTGCCGACAGCGGTAAGAATCGATGAATCCGTCGTCAGCGCCATAGCTGGCAGGGCGTGGCGTTCCATGACAAATCGCCCGACAAACTCAGCAGCCAGGTGTTGCGCGTCAGCGGCACTGCCCCCATTTCCGAAAAACAAAAGCTTACCGCCGGAGTGGAGGCATTCGGTAATCAGGGAAGCCGCTTCAACAATCGTTCGACCGCAATCTTGCGCGACTTTGATCCTCAGTTCCGCTCCCTGTTGAAGGGAAGAAACTACCCGAGTTAGTGCTGTTTCGGAGTCCATAGTTTATTTACGCAGCGGCTTTCAAGTTCGCGAAATACCGGCCCATCGTTTTCGCCAAATCGGATGAGTCCTGCAGCCTGGACACAAAACCTCTCTGGCCTTGCATGATTTCTTCTTTTCCAGGCGCCTCGATCATAAACATTTTTGCGAGATCGGCCGCTTCGGTTTGCGCTCCGTTACTCCAATGCAGTTGACGAGAGGTTCCACCACTTTCAAAAAGTTGCGTCCAGATCAGAGCCGCAGCCCGCGAGCGATAATATTCCGCTGAATCTCGGATGTCCCCGAGTAGAGTGTGCTGCCCACCGAGTCGCGCATTTCACGTTCAAGCTCGAGTTCGGTCATGAAGCCCGAGCCGCCGTGTATCTGAATCGCGTCGAGACACGATTTGACGAAGGATTCCGAGACATACAGCTTGGCCATGGCGGCATCCATGTCGGCCGATTTGTTCTCCTGCATCAGCCAGCCCGTCTTATAAATGAGCAAGCGGGCTGCTTCGTAACGCAGCTTCATATCCACGATGCGATTGGCGACGGACTGGAACTTGCCGATCGGCTGGCCGAACTGCGTCCGGGCGCGGGCGTAGTTGATGCAGCGTTCGAGCTGGCGGCGCATGGTTCCCAGGCAGGTCGCGAGAATGCAGGCCCGTTCCCAAGCCATCGAATAGTGGAAGACTTCGGCCCCGCGGCCCTCTCGCCCGAGCAGGGCAGTGGCCGGCACGCGACAGTTTTCAAGAACTACCTCGGCCATGAGCGCTGTGCGCAGTCCCATTTTGTCCTTCCTTTCTCCCGTCCTAAGCCCTGCCGTTCCCTTTTCGATAACGAACCCTGAGATGCCTGCCGCGCCGAGTTGCGGATCGACGGTAGCATAGAGCACAAACAAATCAGCGACCGGAGCGTTGGTCACAAAGATTTTCCTGCCATTCAGAACATAGTCGCTGCCGTCTTTCGTGACGCGGGTCTGCATCGAGAAAATATCCGACCCAGCGTTCGGCTCACTGGCACCATTGGCGCCAATGAGGCGTCCGTCGCAAAGTCCCGGGAGATATTTCTCCTTCTGTGCGGGCGTGCCGTATTTGAGGAGCGGGATCGAGCAGGTCCACATGTGGGCATTAATTGCAAAGAGCAGCCCTTGATCGGAACCGCCGTAACCCAGTCCCTCCATCATAGCGATAGTGGTGATTGGACCAGCGCCCCTGCCACCGTACTCTTTGGGTAACGGCATCCCCTGCACGCCGAAAGAGGCGCATTTTTGCCACCCTTCGCGCGAGAAGATCTGCCGGGCGTCGCGCTCGATCACGTTGCTGTTCAATTCGCTGCCGGCGAATTCAATCGCCGCCTTCTGCAAGGTTTGTTGTTCAGGCGTCAGTTCAAAATTCATTGGAATGATTCGGTTTTCCGATATGACTCCCCATCGCTGGGCGCCAGCGACGATTTGGATGATCTCGGCGAAGGAAATGTCGTCGCGGGCTGGCGATCTCATTTCATGGCCTTGAGCTTCTGGTAATCGACTTTGTCGGTCGAAGTCTTGGGCAGTGACTCGACGCAGCAGAACAAGTCGGGAACCATATACAATGGGAGGTTCTCGGCGCAGAAGGCCTTTAGCTCGATAGTTGAAAGCCTGGCCCCGTTACGTGTGCTGGCGAACGCCTTGACCGACACACCATTATCGTCGGGAAGCGCCACGGCCGCTGCTTCTTTGATTGCCGGGTGCCGGTAGAGCGCCGCCTCGATTTCACCCAGCTCGATTCGATACCCGCGCTTCTTGATCATACGGTCGCGCCTGCCTAAGAATTTGTAGTTGCCGTCCGGAAGTTCGACAACTATGTCGCCCGTCCGATACCAGCGGTTGTCGCGCCCTGGCAGGAATGCTTTGGCGGTATTTTCCGGCAGATTCCAGTATCCCTCCAGCACGCTGGGGCCGGCAATGCACAACTCTCCTTCGGCGGCAGGGAGGATCTCTGTGCCGGCCTCATCGACCACGAGCGGCTCGCAGTACGCACACGCTTTGCCAATCGGCACCGGCTCGGTTTGGCAATCGGGAATCACCTGCGGCACCTCGTAAAAGGTGCAGACGTTTGTTTCCGTTGGGCCGTACAAGTTGAAATAGCGGGGATGCGGCCAGAGCAATTTCAGTAGCTTCAGATACTTGATCGGAAACACCTCGCCGGCAAACAACACGACCCTAAGTGAGGAATAGTCGTAGTCCTTTAGCCGTCCGACTTGCGCCATCAGGCTCAAGATCGATGGGGCCGAGTACCACACGGTGAGCTTTTTTTCGGCAATCCACGCTGCCAGACGCGCAGGTTCCTTACCCAGTTGTTCCTCGACGATTACCAGCGTCGCTCCGTGTTTGATCGACACGTAAATGTCAAGAATCGACAAATCGAAATGAAACGGAGCATGGGAAGAAAACCGATCATGCTCGTTAGGCTGAAATACGCTCGAACACCAATCGATAAAGCAGGCGGCATTGCTGTGCGAAAGCATAACACCTTTCGGCTGGCCGGTTGAGCCCGAGGTGTACAAGATGTACGCCAGACGGGCTGGGTCAGGAACCGCGCTTGGCGTCGAGGGAGCCGGGCTGACGACGTCTAGCTGGTCGAGAGAGTGCGTGAGCGGGACTCCCGCCCCGACTCCATCCAGTACGATCGACTCGGGGGCGAAACAAACTGGGCTGAATTCCTGGTGCAATCCGTCCGCGAGCTGTGCCTCGACGATGATTGATTTGACCGCGCAGTTACGAAAAATAAAGGCGTTTCGCGAGGCAGGGGCTGTCGGATCCACCGGAACATACGCTGCCCCTGCCTTCATGATTCCAAACAATGAAGCGACGGCGTCAGCGGATTTTCTCAAACAAATACCCACGCGATCACCCGGCTCGACCCCCATTTGGCGCAGACGGTCCCGGACCCGATCCGAAAGGCGCGCCAGCTCGCCGTAGCGGATGCTATCGCCTTCGGACTCCTCGATAGCGGCCTTATCTGGAAACCGTGAAGCGGACAAGTCCAGGAGCTGATGCAGCGCTCTCGTAGTCATGGGTTGTATCTTTCGTCACGCGAAATTCGCAGGGGAAATATCGCGGGATACTTAGCGCGGGTGGACTGAGTAGTGAATTCCGCCCAACATCTGGGCGGTAGATTACGCTTTCTTCGACATCACGAGGCGGGCGATAGCCGATAACGTATTGAGGTTCTCGACTACGGCCTCGTGTGGTTCGAGCGTGATCCCGAAGTGGCTTTCCAGGAACGTCACTACTTTGAGCACCGCGATGGAATCAAGGATTCCGGTCGTCATTAGTTCGGTAGTGTCGGTCAGTGCCGCGGGGTCTTCTCCAGGCAGGTACTCGTTGAGAATGTAGGTTTTTACTGCGGCTTTGATCTCGGGTTCGTCCATGATAAGTATGCTCCAGTTCCAGTATATGACAGACGGGCCGTAGAGTCATCATCTTATTTGACTCAAGAAGGGTCGCCCCTGCTCCGCGCGGACCTGCGTCAGCGCGGCCCCAGCCATTTTTCGGTGGTTTCGACCGGCGAATTCACCTCCCAAATCGCTGCCCGCTCCGGATGGTAGCGAGATCCAATCGGGATCGAGTACTGATCGGCGGTTTCATAGGACCGCTCTCGTTCGCCTTCCCGCTTCAGCAACTTTCGGAAAGAGAGCAGTGCCGGGGTGGGCTGCCGTTCGTGGCCGTAGATGCGTCCGGCAAACATGTCTGTCATGTACTCGGTATAGCGCGAGTAGACGCAATGGGCGAAGGACAACGGGTGCTCCCAAAAGGAATCGAGGACATCCTCCAGGACGTCGATTCCCGTTTCACAGAAAAGTTGGTGCTCGGCGAAGGGATTGGCCTTATCACGATTTGCGCCCTCCAGGTAAGCTCGAACGACCGGTGCCACAAACTGGCCCTCTCGCATCGTGACTGTCAAACCGAACGAGAAGATCGGATCGATGAAGCGATGCGCGTCCCCGATGCAGATGAATCCTTTGCCGCAAAAGCCATTCACCTGATAGGAGTAGTTAGGGATCACATGGACGTCTTCGACCAACTTGATTTCGGGAATTCTGCGGCTCAACTCCGGATGCAGCTCACGCAGTTCCCGAATATAAAAATCACGTATGCTTTCCTTTTTCTCCAAGAAGTACGCCGAGGGACACACGATGCCGACACTGACGACTTGCTCATCGAGCGGGATGAACCATCCCCAGTGGAATTTTTTCTGGTAGAAGATCACTGCGTTATCTTTGTGAGTCTCGCGAGTCCCCCCGTTGTCCCGGACCGTATCGACCACCTGTGAGAAGATGGCGATCTGCTTATCGTATGCGCCGAGATATTTGGGACCGGTGACGCCGCCGCGGTTGGCCAGCCAAGTCGCCTGTCCGGAGCAATCGAGCAGCACCTCCGATTCAATATCCTGAACCTTGTCGCTGTCCGCCATCCGAACCTGCGCGCCCCCTACCGAGCCATCGCTCTTAAGAAGTGGCTTGCCCGCCATGCCATGAATCAACGTCGCGCCTCGCGAGACCGCTTCGTCGAGCATCATCTTGTCAAAATCACTCCGGCGCACCTGCCAGGTGTCCCATTCAAAGAGGTTCCAGTTCTCATCACGGCCAGTAACCGGCACGAACCAACTGCCAGCCGTGCTCTGGCCATAGACTTTGACCCCTTGTTTGGTGGGGTACTTGCGCCTGTACATCTCCTCAGCAAGTCCCAGGTCGCGGAGGACTTTGCCGCCGGCACCGGTCATGGATTCACCGATATGATAGCGCGGGAAGGTCTCCGCCTCGACGATGACTGGTTTGATCCCTTCTCGGGCAAGGAACATTGCAGCGGCCGCACCGCCGGGCCCGCCGCCGACTATCAGAACATCAGTTTTCATGGTTAGTAATTCTTTCTCGTTGGTATTCGATTTCCTTCCAGGCTCTCACCGCCCGAAGTTCAGACTGAGCAATGCCTGTCTCAGTCCGATGCCGGGTGGACTGTCACGTCTCGCGACGGGCGCCAGAGGATGGCATGAGATTCCATCAGCGCGGCCCTAACCAGTCTTCCGTGCTTTGGACAGGCGAATTCGTCTCCCAAATCGCCGCTCGTTCCGGATGGAAGCGTGCACCGATCGGCACCGAGTACAAGTCTTCGGTTTCGTAGGACTTCTCGCGCAGACCTTCGCGGTTGAGCAGTTTGCGGAACGCGTCCAGAGCCGGGGACGGCTGGTGGTCATAAATCCGTGTGGCAAACATGTCGGTGATAAAATCTGTATAACGGGTGTAGACCAAAAGCGCGAAGGCCAGGGGTTGTTCCCAGAAGCAATCGATGAGATCCTCCAGCACATCGATTCCCTTCTCGCAATACAACTGGTGGTCGGCGAAGGGATTGGGCTGATCGCGTCGCTCGCCGCTCAGGTAGGACTTGATGTGTGGCGCCGCGAGCTGGCCCTCCC
Organism: Spartobacteria bacterium; assembly: GCA_003169695.1. GTDB lineage: Bacteria > Verrucomicrobiota > Verrucomicrobiia > Chthoniobacterales > UBA10450 > AV80. The sequence continues at coordinate 10,618 of PNAS01000065.1, read as the reverse complement.
ACATAGCCATCGTCATCCCGAACGAGAAAATCGGATCCACGAAACGATGGGCATCCCCTACGCAGATAAAGCCTTTGCCGCAAAACTTTTTCACCTGAAACGAGTAGTTCGGAATCACGTGCACGGATTCAACCAGCTTGATCTCGGGAATGCGCCGCTTGAGTTCGGGATGAATCTCGTGCAACTCGCGGATGTAGAAATCGCGGAGGCTCTCCTTCTTCTCCAGGAAATAGGCTGACGGGACCACGATTCCAACGCTGACGACATCCTCATCGAGCGGAATGAACCATGCCCAATGGAACTTGCTCGCGTAGAGGATCAGCGTGTTAGCCTTGTGTTGGTCGCGGGTTGCGCCGTCATCGCGGATTGTGCCGACCACCTGTGAAAAGATGGCGATTTGCTTGTCGTAAGAGCCTAGATACTTAGGCCCAGTCAGGCCACCGAGGTTGGCCAGCCAGGTCGCCTGTCCTGAGCAATCCAAGAGAACGTCAGCCTCTATTTCCATTGTCTTCTCGCTGTCCATCGGGCGAATTTGCACACCGCCCACCGAACCGTCCTTCTTCAAAATGGGTTTGAGTGCTTTGCCAGGAATCAAGGTGGACCCTCTCGCGACTGCCTCATCCAGCATCATCTTGTCGAAGTCGCTCCGTCGCACCTGCCATGTATCCCAAGGAAATAGCTTCCAATCCGCGTCGCGTCCGGTGACCGGCACGAACCAACTGCCAGCTTTGCTCTGGCCATAGACCTTGACCCCCTGCTTGCAGGGATACTTGCGCTTGTACATCTCAGCCTCCAAGCCCAATTGCCGCACAACTTGGCCGCCTCCGCCAGTCAAAGACTCACCGATGTGATAGCGCGGAAATTTCTCCTGCTCGACGATCACCGACTTGATACCTTCGCGAGCCAGGAACATGGCGCTGGCTGTCCCTGCGGGACCGCCGCCTACTATCACAACATCAGTTTTCATAGTTAATACTTTGGATCTCCCCGTGATCAATTCCCCTCAGAAGCTTTTCGGTAATATCCGAATTTAGACACTACCAGCTTTCGTGGATAATTGAAAGATATTCCAATTCTGAAATGCCGGCGCTTGGTCCTGCCTTCCCTATTACGACACAGCGATCGCCGCTACCGGGCGACGTTTCATGTGTTCAGCCAAGCTCAACAACGGGCCGGTCAGGAAGGTCGTCACCAGCGCCATCAAAACCATCATGGCGAAGATGGTCGGTGACAGAATGCCCAGATCGTAGCCAATGTTCAGCGCCACGAGTTCTACGAGTCCGCGCGTGTTCATCAATGCGCCGAGCGCGAAGGCGTCGTTCCATTTCGAGCCCATCAGCCGCGCGATGAACATGGTCCCGCCGAGCTTGCCAAGCATGGCGATGCCGATGATCGCCAGGCAGATCAGCCAACTGGCCGCGTCATTTAAGAGCGTCGCCTGAGTTCGCAACCCACTGAAAGCGAAGAAAAGCGGTAACAAAAACAACGAACTAAAGTTCTCCAAGCGCACGACGAGGTAATTGAGAAAATACTCCTTCCGGGGCATCATGACCCCGGCAAGGAAAGCGCCAAACAAAGCATGGATACCGATCACCTCTGTGACCAGCGCCGAAATCGTCATGATGAGCAACGCCGCTGCCATGGTGCCGCGCCCCGGCATCGCGTCGCTCGTCCGGTCCAGACCGAGCCAGTGCGGCAGACGCGGCCGGACCGCCCAAATCATCAGAGCGACAAACGCGATGACCAGGCTCAGATTGAAAATTGTCGAACCCAGCCCAGTCGCTCGCACGATCGCAACGACAAAGGCCAGAATGCCCCATGCCGTCGCATCATCCACCGCCGCGCACGTGATCGCCATAGTGCCTAAAGGAGTTTTGGCAATACCGCGTGCTTCTAATATGCGCACCAACACCGGAAAAGCTGTGATGCTCATCGCAATGCCCATGAACAGCGCGAACGCCGGCAACGACGCGCCCGGCGCCGCGTACTCCGAATAAAGATACAACGCCGCCACCGAGCCAAGAAGAAAAGGGAACATGATGCTCGTATGACTCACCAGCACTACTTTGTCTGTGTTCCGCCGGAGGTGGCTGACCTCGAGCTCCATTCCCACCACAAACATGAACAGACAGACTCCGATCTGACTCAACAGTTGGAGAATGCCCATGGACTCCTTGGGAAATACGAAACTGAATGCTTCCGGCCACACCCATCCAAGAAGCGATGGACCCAGCAGAATTCCCGCGGCCATTTCTCCGATAACCGGCGGCTGGCCGAACCGCGCGAAAAGTGCGCCAACGGTCCGTGTGGCGACCATAATGACAATCACTTGAAGCAAGAGCCGGCTCAAAGGCCCCTTCGCGTTTTCATTTAGCGCGGACAACAAGCTCGAAGCGCCGCTCGACGAAGCCGACGCGGTGTGCGTAATCGTAGCCGCTACATCCGCTGACGGCTTAGGCGGCAGCAAGTGCCGCCCATGGTCCAGCGTCAGGTACATTCCAAACCCGAATAACGAGACCAATATGACGTAAAGCAGGATTGCTCGCTTCATTGTTCGTTCGCCGTCGTATGACGTTCCGAGAAAAAGTGATCGACTAAGGTGTTCAGAAATCCGATTTGCCGCGTACTAGGTCCGCAGCGCGCCGGTCTCGCTGTTCCCGCGTTTAACAACAGGATCATCAACGGCGACTGTTCCGTTGCTACTATTGTTGGCGTGGCGAACCAAACAGCACTGGCACGAGGCTCTCGTACAGTTTGTTCGCGAGCAGCTTGTGACCGACGGCGTTGGTGTGTTGGTCCCATTTGGCGACGATCAGTGTGTCGCGATTTCCCACCGAGTCGAAGGCCGACGATAGGTCGATGACTTCGAGCTCGGCGGCTTGGGCAAGGCGCAATATCTCGCTTCGACCGGCCGGTTCCACACCTTCGATATCTACCGGGTCCGGGCGGTAGATGACCAGCGGACGAACTCCGCGCTGCGCACATTGTTGCTTGAGCCGGCGGAATGTCCACTCGTACATTTCGGCGACATAAGGCAATAGGCGACGCTCGATCATCACGTCGGACATCTTCCCCTGGACGCCAGCTTTGCGGGCGACCCCTTCTAAGAACTCGCGATAGTCAGAAGGCGGATTGATTCCCTTGGTCAGAGTCTTTCTCAGGTGTTGGACAAGGAATTGCCGATCGGCCGCTGCAACGGAGAAGATCACAGCATCGGGTTCAAATTCGAAGCCCCCCTGCTCGAGGCGCAACAGTCTCTGCAGGACGGAGTCGCCACCCACAGACAGATTGAGAATCTCGTAATGAGAATAGCGCGGATTGGGAGGCTGGTGATTCAAACGGTCTTCGACGAGGTTTTCGTACGTTTCGTCGTCTTTTACTCCCGTGCCCTGGTCGTGTGAGGAGCCCAACAGTACCATTCGGTACGTGTTCGCCGGTTTAATCTTCTCATATTCGCGGTCGCGCATCCCCAGACGGTTTGTCGTCGCGGGGGCGTTGGAGAGAATGATGGACACGGACGGAACGATCTCTGTGAGCAGAAAGTCAGACCGCTGTCGGTAGAGCACTTTTCTGCCGTCATGCCATCCCTTGGGCGGGTCTGTTTCGCGCCACTTCCACATTTCCCCCCGGTTCACGTCGAGTTCATCGTAATAGCCGCGCCGCTGCAAAGCCATGTCGCGTGAGTTCAACGTGTCGTTATGGAGCCGAGCCATTACATCGTGGACGCCTGGGATCGTCCGAATAGCGACCGACGGTCCAACCAGGATGCAGAGCGCGCCTGCGGCAACGGCGGCAGCCGATCGCCAGAAATGGAATGGCCCTTGACTTGCCTGCCTGGTCCGGCCCTCCGATGTTTCGCGGCTAGATTGGCCCCATACCATGCCGCATCCGCAGATGACAGCCAGGCCGGCGAGGACGGCCGCGATCTCGCGCAGCGTCGGTCGGGAAGCGGCATCGGCCAGCGTTTGGAACTCGGCCCATGATTGACATGTCCAAAATGTCCAGAGGACACACATCAGAGAAAACATCCCGGCTGCCTGCAATCCAAGCGTGAACCGCTGACGCAGGCTGACCCGCGACGGCGTAAGTGTTCGCTGCCGCCCCCGAGTGGTTTCGTATAGCGCAGTGACCAACACCAGGATTCCGAGGATCACCCAGAAGGAAAAGTCCTTCCAGGTGAACAGAGGCGTACCGCGAATCCAGAACCATTGCCAGGAATGCAGCAGCCACGTAGCGAGAAAGGTAGCCAGCATGGCGATCGACATCGCGCGGAGCGTCCCTATTTTCCGCACAGCGAAATGCGTCGGGTAGAAGAAAAGCTTCATGACAAAGTCTTTCCAGTAGATGTTGATTCGGCGCCAGAGGTCAGTGAAGCTCGTGGCCAAGAAATACAGATGGTGTGTCTCGGGAAGATTGAAACCGAACAGGTGCAAGAGGCCTACGATCAGGTGAAAATTTCCCGAGACACGCAAGTAAACCAGGTACATGGCCACCATGAATCCGACGGCGTCCAGCGCAGACGACAGTTTGGAAACATCCAGTGGCGCATATTGATACACCACTCGATACAAAACCAACTGGAACACTCCCCGGAGCATCCATCTAAGTCCGGTCTGGTAGGTTCTTACCCAGTCTTCGTTGTAGTATGTCGAGCAGAAGGTCTTGTAATCCACGATCGGATACAACGGAAAACAAACGTTCGGCATCAGGAAGAAGTATGATATCGCGCGCGCCGGGCTGAAGGGCGCTGTGCGATGCTTCAGATCATAAAGATAGATCATCAATCGGAACATGAACATCGAGCCGAGAATGACCCACATTCCGGTGACGTCGGGAAACCACTGGCTGTGCGCCCGCAAGAAGACCAGTCCGGCGCCGACCGCCGTCAGCAGCCCGACGCGTGCCCCAAAGCGAATCGGAAGGTGACATAGTCCGATCAGACCCAGCCCGATCCCGATCAATGTCACCCCGGGAATCAGATGGTAGAGAAGGTTAATCGATGAGGTACTGCCGGTCAGCCCGGCCATCACCGTCCTGGGCCACAACTGGCCGAGAACCATGACTGTTGCCACCAGCGAGAGCACGGCAAAGAACGGAAAGCGAAATCGCAGTGGAAGCAGATGATGAATCACGAAGCCGACAAATGCCAAATCCATGAGTCGAGCGAGCGATATGCTCTCGAACTGCCATTGGTCCACGATCAGGACGATCAAGCCGAATTGCACGATGATCGCAAAAAACTGCGCCAGTCCGCTCGCATATCGCACAAGAGCGCTTCGTGGCGGAGGCGGCGCTTCGCCGACCCTGAGCCTTGTTTTACCGTGAAGGTCAGAAGTTAGAATTTCAGCCATAATGTTGAGCTAGTTCGCGCGAAGTAGTCGTCTCTAAAGACAAAGATTTCTCGTAAGTTCTGGTTAAATACTTTGGCGACGAAGCCGACTCTATCGTTGTTCCGAAGAGAATTGGTCAGACGTCGAAGGTCAGGTTTCCAGGAGATTTGAGTAAACCATCGTTGTGATCGCAACCACCTTATCCCAGGAATATCGTTCGTTGGCGTACTCCTTGATCTGTGGCCTCCGGCTTTCAAGTTCGCGAAATAGCTCGCTCGCGAAATACCGGCCTATCGTCTTCGCCAAATCGGATGAATCCCGCGGCCTGAACACAAACCCGGTTTTGCCTTCCGCGATCTCTTCTTTCAAGGTCGCGACATCCGCAGCAATTGCGGGCAGACCAAAACTATATGCCAGGAAAAGCACGCCACTTTGAAACACATAGGCGTACGGTAGAACGACAACGTCAGCCGCCTTGAAGTACAATTCCGTCTGCTCATCCGGGATATATTCAATCCTCTCGATTATCCGGTCACGCACGCCGCTGTCTGCGATCGCCTCTTGGATCTGGTTCCAGTAATCCTCACACCCTTTGGGTTTTCCTACGATAATCAGACGATAACTTCCGTCGCCTCTCTTTGAGACTTCGGTGAAAGCGGTAATCAAGTATTCGAGTCCCTTATAAGGCGCGATGTTTCCAAAAAAGAGCATGGTCCTATCGTTGCTGCTTAATCCCAATTTTTGCTTTGCCTCCATGGTAGAGAGGCTAGTGTTCGGAACCGTGTTGTTAATTCCAAACGGGATAACGCTTACCTTGCCCTCCGCAATACGAAACTCGAAGACGAGTTCGCTTTTCATTTTCGCGGTATGAACAAAAATATGATGGCTCAGCCGGTACTGAATTTTCAGTGAAAGCCGGTTCAAGAACGAATCGTTCGAATCCCGTTTGCCGGCGTTCACATTGTGGGCGGTAAAAGAGACTTTCTTGCCGAGCAATCTGTAGTACAACATCAACACTGTGCGGTCGAAAAACTGGAACTTATTGTGCCACAAAATGTGGAAGAGCTTCGGTTTGGCCGTAGCCGCATACCGAATAAGCTTCACGTAATAGCTCAAGACTCTTAGCACCTTCGCTACTGGACTTGCTTCCGGACGTTGATCTCCTCGCAAATTGAGAAAGTTCACCCGGCGATCGTTGAGCAGTTCTGGCACGCTCAAATCGTCGCTGCCAATGAAATCAAGCAATATGCCTCCCGAGCTAAGCGCTGCTGCCAGGCCGAGCGCATAAGGCTTGTCTCCGCCACCGGTCAGCAATGCAACGCACTTGGCTGATGATTGATGGTTGAAGGGTAAGGGTTCCGAGAGGGAAGAGAAACCGCCCTTGTCCGCTGATTTCACCCGGTCCAATCCGATTGGGCGAGAGGGAGCGGGCTCCGCAGCAGTGACTTGGATTCCGTCCGTCATTTGACAGTGATGTGACTGGCAATTGGGGCCGCCGTCTCAAGTTGAGCCATCACGGCGCTGAGTACTTCCTCCAAGCTTATTGCCGTTGTGGCGCGGCGATCGCACCCGCGCTTATAAAAGAACTCCTCGAGGAGGGGCGAAACGATTTTCGTCTGAATACCGTAGTCATAAATCTCCCATGGGCTGGTGCAATTGAACAAGCTAACGCAGCGCGTACCCGTTCCGAGCGCGAAATGCATCGGCAGGCTGTCGCCTCCAACTAAACACCGATGGTTTCGGACATCGGACAAATGTTCGAGGAGCGATGACCTTTCCGGCAGCACGTTTACCGTCACTCCCTGATCTTCAAGCTGCTGTTTCAGTTCGGGATAATAGCCCCATTTCTTCATTGGCCATACCGGGCCGGCGTCGGCTGCGATGGCAACGTCGCCTGATAATCCTGTTTCGATCGATTTCGGCAGCAAATATGCTTCACCGGTGAAACGGAAACCCAGGCCGTCGAAGATCATCTCCTGATATGTGCACCGGTTCCGACATTTCAGCTTGTCCGCTTCCTCCTTTCCGTAGGTACTGATCAGACTAAGATCAAACCAACTCCTCGAGTTTTCCGTGTATGTCAGTGCGTTATCGGAATCGACATGAGCACCGAAGATCTCTTTGCACTCAACCGTTTTCAGAAATTGTGCAACATTGAGAGTATCTTCCAGGTTTATCGCGAGATCATAGTTTGCGTCTAATGCTCTCTCTCGTTCTTCCCAGGAAAGGCAGCGCAGGTTATTTTTTACGCCCTCGAGCAACACGGTATTCTTCGCCGCCGTTACCCACGTAATCTGCCCCCTAAGCCGATGGATCAACGGCGTGGTCCGCACCACGTCGCCAGTGGCACCGAGCTTGATAATCAACAGATTCATCGTGTCACACGCAACACAGCGTCAAGAAATGAGAACAACAACGCCCGTAAATCCGACTCCTAGCTGGAGATCAGCGCGGGCCAATCGTACTGCACGTCCCCAACGGTCATGATCGCCGGATTTCGCAAGCCACGTTTGCCATAACCAAGTGGCTTGCCGTCCAGGGAGTACACGCCCCCACCAGCAGCTTCAACTACGCATTGGGCGGCCGCCGTGTCCCATTCCATCGTCGGTAGATCTCGCAGATAAAGATCGGCTTTGCCTTCGGCCACCAGACAAAACTTCAGTGAACTCCCCATGGATCGAAGCTTTGGGTTCATCAGACGGGACAGCATTGCACTGACCAAAGGTCCTGCGTGGTCCTTGCTGGCCACGACCGCCAATTGAGAAGAACCGGCTCGTCGGCTCGAAATCGGATTTGGCGGATCATCGCCCGCTTGGCGCCAGGACCCTAAATTTCGCACACCATAATAGGTAAGACTGAGGGCCGGTGCATGAACAACTCCTATTACCGGTTGTCCCGCTTCGACGAGCGCCAGATTCACCGTAAACTCGTTTGTTCCTTTGATAAACTCTTTGGTCCCATCCAGCGGATCAACCAGCCAAAACGTAATGTCGGCGGCAACCGCGCCGTTAATCACTTCGTCCGATTCCTCCGAAATTACAGGGACCCCCGGAGTCAGGGATCGGAGAGCTTCCATCAGAAAGTCGTGCGAGGCACTATCCGCCGACGTCAAAGGCGACGCGTCCCTTTTCCACGTAACCGAGGCCCCACCCTCATAGAAGTGCATAATCTTCTGACCAGCTTCCCGTGCCAACTCACAAACTTGCGGGTTGAGTATAGCCAATCGTTCCATCGATTGTTAGCTTGCGACTCGGCGTTCGGCTCTGAAGGGTGCTGGCTCCAGATCGGACTCTTCACCGTTATTGGGAAAACCCCGGACGAGCAGCCTCTCCACCGCTTCCAGCGTAAGCACCGCATTGATCTCCAGTGCGTAATTTCTGCGACCGCATGCGTGGTCGACGGCCATCTGTTTCAGAAACTGAAAATCCCAGAATGGACTCCGAAGAGTGCATGGATCGGTGAGCACCTCATTGACGTATGGCGCCAGCTCATGCCGAAACCAATTGCGATAATGCAGGTGCTTATGAAGCCCGAGAATCTTTCCGGCCGCTGTCAATCGTGCGAACATCGAATCTAGCGGCGAAAGCCAGTGGGGAAATCCTTCATTGTTCAGATAGTCGAGCTTAAAAGTTACCTTCGATGAGATGCGGCCCCAACGAGCAGATAATCCCGAAGCTTTCCCCAGGTATCCCATATCAGTCGGAATATCAGCCATAGATTGGCTGTTATTCGTCACGACGCGCACAGCTGAAACAACTGAGCGCCGAATACAATCCGGAGCCCGGTAGGCTAAGGCTATGAGTTCGTTATCAAGATACGGGCTTCGAAAGCTGAGCTGGGAGCGACATGCCATAATCGAGCCAGACAAATTCCACGGAATCTCCTTGAACGCCGCAAAAGTAACGGGGTGCCCCTTTGTGCTATGGAACCGCTCCGCTACTGACCTCATCGATGAGCGGATCTGGGAATTCACAAGTTGCGGGCACAAGCCGAGTCGCTTGAAGGTAGACACGCCTCTAAGTACCTCTCCACCGAAAACTCCCGTCAGGCGAACGGGTGAGAGGCGTCGAGCCTGCTCACTCATGTAGATTTCATGAGCACCTGAAATCCCAAAGCAACCATCCGTAATGTAAATCGTCCGATCCGCGTGAACTGGGAAGTTCGAAAAGAAATCCGGCCGAATTCCCAAAATCGTGTGTTCCAAATCGCATGCCGCGGCAACTCGCGCGGCCAGGCGGGCGTCCAGCGTGTCAGCTCCTTGTCCGGAATATGTATAGCAAAGTGCATTTTTGCTCTCTTCGGGCAGGCACGCCATGATCATCCGAGTGTCCAGACCCGCGGTCAGCGAAATGCCGATTCTTGACTCAGACTCGAAATAGCGAGGTAGAATTCTCTTAAAGGTCCGCTCAAACTCCGAGATGAACGATTCGGCTGAAAGGGGCTGCTGAGATTCCCAAGACTCCGCGCTAAAGTAATTTCCTCTGCGGCAGTTCCGTCCTTCGAAAGACCAGAGCGACGCTGCGGGAAGCAGCTGTACATTTCGAAACAATGTCCGCCCCTCGAGCGTGCATCCAAAAGTCAACAATTGCGCGACACCCTCAGTGTCAAATTCCCTCAGTTTGGGCAGAACCCGAAGCAACGCCTTGGCTTCGCTGGCAAAATAAACCGCTTCCGCGCTTTCGTTAACATAGAGCCGGTCCAGTCCGTAACGGTCATTAAATAGCACAACCCGCCCGGTCCTTCGATCAACCAGCAGGCCGGCGAAAAACCCGTTCAGCCGTGCAACAAACCGATCGCCTTCTTCTTCGTAGAGATGAACCAACCATTCGGCTTTGTTCTTTCCGAGGTTGTGACCTTTTTGTTTGAGGTGAGTTCCTATCTCTGCGTCCAGGAAGCATTCGCCAGAGAAAATCAGCACAATATTTCGCTCTTCGTTGAAGAATGCCTGGCTGGCGGCAAAGGAGCCATCCATCGTTACCCATCCCGCATAAACTCCTATGCCCGGCTCGAAGTGAGTTCCCGAGGCGTAGAAGCGCTCATGTTCCATGGAACCAAGCATGCATCTCACACTGCGCTGACACTCGTCGGCAGACTTAAGACTGATAATTCCAGCTATTCCTGGCATCGCAAATGTTGGAACTCCTGCAACTATCCGTGAAGGGAAAAAAAGCTAACTTACTTTCTAAGATAGCGGAGAGGGGTAGGATTCGAACCTCCGATGCGGCTCTTAACCGCATAACAGCTCTTGCGAGCCGCTGCCTTAAGCCACTCAGCCACCTCTCCAAAAA
>PNAS01000078.1 GCA_003169695.1 Spartobacteria bacterium | reverse complement strand
GTGGAAGGAAAGGCGCGCGCCCGACAGCGCATGCGCGGCGATACCGAACTGCGCCGGAAAGTGTTGCCCTTGCTCATTCACGGCGACGCCGCTTTCGCGGGACAAGGCATCGTCGCGGAAACGCTCAACATGTCCCAGCTCCCCGGCTACGGCACCGGCGGAACGCTGCACGTGGTCGTGAACAATCAGATCGGTTTCACGACGCTGCCGGAAGATGCGCGCTCGTCGATGTACGCGACGGACGTCGCGAAGATGATCGAGGTGCCGATTCTCCACGTGAATGGCGATGACCCGCTCGCGGTCTTGTTTGTGACGCAGATGTCGCTCGATTTTCGACAGGAGTTCGGACGCGACGCCGTGATTGACATGTATTGCTACCGGCGATTCGGCCATAACGAAGGGGACGAGCCTTCCTTCACGCAGCCTGATCTCTACGCGAGAATCCAGGAACGCCCCGCGGTCGCTCAGCTTTATAAGAAAGAGCTCATCGAAGCTGGGACACTCAGCGACGACGAAGCCGCCAGTCTGGAAGCGGAATTCGAGATGCGCCTCGAGTTGGTCCTGCAGGAAGTGAAATCGATCGAGGAAGAGACAGCGGGCAGCCAGGCGCGCTTCAAGGAATCCACGGCGATTTTTCAGCCGCAGTACACCGATGAGGGCAAGCCGACCTCGATTAGTCCCGAAATGCTGCGCCAGATTGTCGACGGACTGACGCGCGTGCCGGAAGACTTTGACGTCATCCCGAAAGTTCGCCGCACCGTGCTCGATCGGCGCCGGGAGGTTTTCGACGCTGGTGGCCCCTATGAATGGCATTACGCGGAAGCGCTCGCCTTTGGATCCTTGCTCCTCGAAGGAATTCCGGTCCGGCTTTCCGGGCAGGACAGCCGGCGTGGGACTTTCAGCACGCGCCACTCGGTTATCTACGATGCGAAGACAGGCCAGCCCTACATTCCGTTGCGCCATCTTGCGGGGACGCAGGCGCGCATCTGCATTTACAACAGCCTCCTCTCCGAAGCTGCTGTCCTCGGGTTCGATTACGGTTACTCGCTCGATTATCCGAACATGCTCTGCCTGTGGGAAGCGCAGTTCGGCGATTTTGCGAATGGCGCGCAGGTCATCATCGATCAATTCATCGTTCCGGCGGAATCGAAATGGCAGCGGCCGAGCGGCATCGTGCTGCTCCTGCCTCACGGCTACGAAGGGCAGGGGCCGGAACATTCCAGCGCCCGGCTGGAGCGCTTTCTCCAGTCGTGCGCGGAAGATAATATACAGGTCTGTAACGTGACGACTTCCGCGCAATACTTTCACGTTCTTCGCCGTCAGATGAAGCGCGATTTCGTCAAACCGCTCATCATCATGACGCCGAAAAGTTTGCTGCGCTCCGAGCAGGCGTCGTCGCGCACCGAAGATTTTACGAGTGGCGGATTCGCAGAGATTCTCGGGTCGCCCGAAGTGGGACCGGCCGAGAGAATGAAACGCGTGATTCTTTGCTCGGGCAAAGTTTATTACGACCTCTTGAATCATCGCGAAGCCGAGAAAATTGCCAACGCTGCGATCGTCCGCGTCGAACAACTCTATCCGCTTGCCGAAAGCAAATTGCGCGAGGCGATCAAACCGTTTCCGAAGAACGCGAAGTTGATTTGGTGCCAGGAAGAATCGCAGAATATGGGCGCGTGGACTTACATGGAGCCGCGGTTGTGGGCGCTTTTCGGCCGCGAAATCACCTATGCCGGCCGCAACGCCAGCGCCAGTCCGGCGGTTGGTTCGCTCGCGATACACAAGCGCGAGCAGGCGCAATTAATCTCCGATGCTTTCAGTCTCTAGGGACCTGCACATTGCTGTTCGCCCACCGGCTTCGATTGCGCATAATGTAACGCCTTCATGAGCATCGAGGTAAAAGTTCCGGCGGTTGGTGAATCGATTACCAGCGGGGTCGTTTCCGTGTGGCACAAAAAATCCGGCGACCAGGTCAAGGCCGGCGACGCGCTCTTCACGTTGGAGACAGACAAAGTCTCGACAGAAATCACGGCCGAGAAAGATGGCGTTCTGCAAACCCGAGTCGCGGAAGGCGCGGAGGTGAAGATCGGCGAAGTCGTGGCGGTGATCGAAGAGGGCTCTGGAAGCGTCGAGAAACGGGCGGCAGAGCCGAGTGCGCCCAAAGGCGACACCAAGCCAGTCCCGACTGCCGCAAAAAAATCGCCCGACGCCATGTCCCCGGCGGTGCGACGCATCGTGGCGGAGGAAAAACTTGATCCCGAGAAGATCAGTGGGAGCGGCAAAGGCGGCCGCCTGACAAAAGGCGACGCGCTCGCCGCCGCGAAGAATCGCGAGGCGGTTCCAGAGCCGTCGTCAGTGCCCGACGCCACTGCCGGTGGTCGCGCGGAAGAAAAGCCGGCCCCTCAATCGGAGAACGAACGGTTTACCCGCAAGAAGATGTCGCCGCTCCGGCGAAAGATCGCGGCGCAACTCGTCATGGCGCAGCACACGGCCGCAATCCTCACGACCTTCAACGAATGCGACATGACGGAGGTGCAAGCCCTCCGCACGAAATCACAAGATGCCTTCACGAAAAAGAATGCGCTGAAGCTCGGCTTCATGTCGTTCTTCATTAAGGCGACCGTCGAAGCATTGAAAGTAGTGCCGCCGATCAACGGCCGGATCGAGGGCGACGATATGATTCAGAATCACTACTACGATATCGGGGTCGCGGTCGGGACGGAGCGAGGGCTTGTCGTGCCAGTGGTGCGCGATGCGGACAAGAAAAGCTTCGCCGAAATTGAGCGCGACATCGCGGATTACGCGACCAGGGCGCGCGAAGGGAAAATCAAGATTGAAGATTTGCAGGGTGGCACGTTCACGATTTCAAACGGCGGCGTTTACGGTTCGTTGTTCGGCACTCCGATCTTGAATCCGCCCCAAAGCGGGATCCTCGGCATGCACACAATTCAAAAGCGGCCGGTCGCAATCAAAGATGAGGTTGTCCTCCGCCCGATGATGTATCTCGCGCTCAGCTACGATCATCGCGCCGTTGACGGGAAGGAAGCCGTCACGTTCCTCATTACTGTCAAGCAGTGCATCGAAGATCCGAAGAAACTCCCGCTCGATTTCTGACAGGTGGGGACGGATCTCCGAGCCGTCTGTGGAATTCTGCGTATGCTTGCACTGCTAAAAAGTCGGACGCCTCGGAGATGCGTCCTTTCCTAGGTTATGGATAAATTTGATGTCGTCATCATCGGTTCGGGACCCGGCGGTTACGTCGCGGCGATTCGCGCAGCGCAACTTGGTTTGAGAACGGCGATCGTCGAGAAGGACAAGGAACTCGGCGGCACGTGTCTGAACATCGGGTGCATCCCGAGCAAGGCGCTCCTTACTTCGAGCGACCACTTCGTTTTCGCGAAAAAGGAAGCCTCGAAGCACGGCATTGTTCTGGAGAACGTCGGCCTTGATCTGGCGAAGATGCTCGCCCGCAAAGACAAGGTCGTGAAGACAATGAACAGCGGAGTCAGGCAGTTGATGAAGGGAAACAAGATCACGACGTTTCAAGGCCTTGGAACAGTCACGGCCCCTGGCCGCGTCGCGATCAAGCCGGACGAGGGCGACAGTCAGGAGATCGAAGCGACGAACATCGTCATCGCGACGGGCAGCGTGCCGGTGGAATTGGCGAACATGAAGTTCGACGGCAATGTGATCGTGACCAGCACCGAGGCGCTCGCTTTCGAGAGGGCGCCGGAAAAATTTCTCGTCATCGGCGGCGGCGCGATCGGTTTGGAACTCGGGTCCGTCTGGAGCCGTCTCGGTTCGGAAGTGATCGTGCTGGAATTTCTTCCGCGCATCGCACTCGGCTTTGACCTCGAGCTCGCGAATTTGCTTCAGCGTTCACTCACGGCGCAGGGCATCGCCTTTCATCTCGAGACCAAGGTCGGCTCGGTGAAAGTGGAAAACGGACGCGCGGTCGCCACCGCGACGAAAGGCGGCGAAGAGCTGAAATTCGAGGCCGATAAGGTGCTCGTCTCGGTCGGGCGCCGCGCCTTCGCCAAAGGGGTCTTCGGAGAAAAGCTTGGTGTCGCGCTCGACGATCGGGGACGTGTGAAAGTGGATGAGCATTTCCGCACGAACGTCGAAGGCATCTACGCGATCGGCGACGTCATCGCGGGCCCGATGCTGGCGCACAAAGCCGAGGAAGAAGGCATCGCCTGCGTCGAAATGATCGCCGGGAAAGCCGGTCACGTGAACTACGATGTCATCCCCGGCATCATCTACACGAATCCCGAACTCGCAGGTGTCGGTGTTACGGAAGATTTCGCGAAAGAAAAAGGGATGAAGGTGCATGTTGGCAAATTTCCGTTCCGCGCGAATGGCCGGGCCGTCGCAAACGAAGATGTCGAAGGTGTCGTGAAATTCGTGGCCGACGCGAATACCGATCGGATCCTCGGCGCGCACATTCTTGCGCACGCCGCATCGGAGTTAATTGCGGAGACCGTCGCGGTGATGGAGTTCGGCGGCAGTTCGGAAGATCTCGGCCGCACCGTTCACGCACATCCCACGCTGAGCGAGGCCGTGAAAGAAGCCGCGCTCGCGGTGGAGAAGCGCGCGTTACACATCGGCAACAGGTAGGGACGCCGCGCTGCGGCGTCCGCAAGTTGGAGCGGAACGGCGCGGCATGATTGACAAGAGCCGCGGCTTGCGGCAAACCGGCGAAATGAGAAGAGCGCTCGGACTATTTGCGGTCGCGGTATGGATGGTTGTGACAATGGCGCGAGCACACGCGGCGTCGGAGATAGTGGTTGCGATTCGTTATCTCGAGGCCGAAGGAACGAGCCACGCCCATCTTTTTCTCTATCGCGAAGACGGAACGTTTCTCCGGCAATTGACCAAGGACGACTCGGGCCAGGATCTGGATCCGATTTTCGCGCCGGACGGCGAAACGGTCGTGTTCACCCGCGAGATCGGCGAGGACAAGTTCGAGTTTTGGAGCATCCAGCCGAGTGATGCTGCGCTTAAGCGGCTGGATGCGGCGCCGGAGTGGTATTCGGCCGCGAAGAGTTCGCCCTATTTTGCCTGGCCGGATCAGGGATCGGGTGACGATGAAAATTCGACGCCCTTTGGGCAACGCGGTCCTCACTTTCGTGCGCCCGACGGTTCGGTGGAGCTGGTCCTGCGCGAAATAAAGCAGGACGAAGACGACTCGATCAACGGGCCGGGCCACGGAAGGCATTATCTCCTGCGCGATTTGAAATCGGGAAAGGAAATGGAATTTGCGAAGCTCCCCGGCTTTGAAGGCGCGGTCGAGCAACTTCAGTTAGAGGGGAGGGAGGATCGTTTTCTGCTAGAGCCACCGCTCCGCCTCGCGTTTTTTGGAGTGCACCTGAACAGCACGGACGGTGATACCGATTACGCACTCGACCTGACGAATCGTCGCTTTGTGCGCTTATCGCCGAATTGGGCCGCGCCAATTCCACTGCCCGGGGAAGCCGCGTTCCTGGCTATGGATTACGTGCGTTATGTTCCCATTCCTGGCAGTACCAAAACCGCGAACTGCAGCTACGTCGAACGTTGGGACGCGAGCCTGAAAAAGGCGCGTTATGCGCGCGAAGGAACCGCCGCAATTTGTTACGGAGCCTCCATGTATCGGCCGGGAAAAACACCGGCCACCATCACGGTCCGCAAGAGCGGCGATTGACGGCGTCGCGTTCGCAGGTGGATCGAGCGCTCCGCGCTCGATGACAAAGTGCCGGCGAAGCCGGGGAATAGAAGCATCGCGCGGCGGAGCGCCCGATCCACCTGGGCGTCTCCCGCCGCACCGCGGAGGTGCACGCGCGACCAACCGGCCGTAACAGTGCAACGTGGAAACCACGACTGGCATCCTGCTTCGGAAACGTAAGCTGAGCGATACCAGTCTCATCGTTTCGTGGTGCACTGAGTCTTTAGGCTGCATTCAGACCGTGGCGCGGGGCGCTCGGCGCGCGAAAAGTCCGTTTGCCGGCAAGCTCGATCTATTCTTCGAAGCAGAAATCCAGATCGCACGCAGCAGGAAGTCGAACCTGCATACGTTGACGGAAGTTGCGCTCAAGAACCCATTTGGCGGCATTCGGGAAACTTTTCGCCGGACGCAGACCGCATCGTATTTCGTCGAATTAATCGAGATCTGCACAGAGTCCGACCATCACGAGCCGGAGCTGTTCGCACTGCTTCGGCGCGCCTTCACTTATCTGAGCGCGAAAGATCCAAACCTTCGCGCCCTTCTCCATTTCGAAACCGAGCTGGCACGGGTCGCCGGTGTGCATGATACGAAAATGCTGAAGAGCGATCCCGCTTTGGCGTTGGCAAATCTTTTCGGCCGACTGCCGAGCTCGCGTGCGAACCTGCGCAAGTCACTTGCAGCGCACTGAGATACTGAAGCGCTTCAACTTGCGGTCGGTCGGTCTGCTTGCGAAGGTAACACCGGCGTTACCATCGACCACTTGCCAACGCGTGGACGATTGAAGCAGCTTTGCACATGAAATCTTCTCGTCTGCTTCTCGCGCTTGGTTTGTGTCTGGTGGTTGGCGGTGCCTCAGCTCGTGGGAATGAGATTTTCAGATTTGATCCATCGCGCTCGACGATTGAATTCAAGGTTCGACACTTCTTCGGAACCGCCACCGGCAAGTTCACGAAGTTCAGTGGGACAATCGATGTCGATCGCGAGCATCCGGAGAAATCTTCCGTCATCGCGACGATTCAGGCCGCGAGCATCGATACCGCGATCGCGAAGCGGGACGAGCATCTGCGCGGCGAGGATTTTTTTAGCGTCGGCAAGTATCCGGAAATCACATTCAAAAGCCGCCACGTGAAACAGACCGGCCCCAGCACCGGGGAAATTACAGGTGATTTGACGATGCATGGCGTGACACGGACGATCACGCTCCATGCCCAGCTGCTTGGAGCAGCGGAAAATCAGATAAGCCATTGGCGTATCACAACAGCGCCGCTCAAACGCGGTGAGTTTGGATTATCGTGGAGCAAAAGCGTCGAAGCGGTCTCGATGATCGGCGACGAAGTCGCGGTCGATATTCAGATCGAAGCGGCCCGTGCAAAGTAACCGCGCGCAAACCGCTCTTCACTCAGAAGGCTTTGCCCCCGCGGGGGTGTTGTGTTTCGCGGCCAAGAAGATCGCGATGACGGGAAAACTCGTGATTACGGATATGGCTGCCATGGTGCCGACGGAGCCGTAGGCCGCTATGTGAGCAAACGCGAAGAATGGCCCAAGGGCGGTCCCACCCGGCGCTGTAAGATTGGTCCAAAAGGGAAGCGCAGTTGCCATCACGATCAAAAAAGCGATGAACCAAAGCTCGCGCCTAACGAGTGGTAAGACGACATGCCAATAGGTCCCCAACCAAGAGCATCCATCCACTCGCGCCGAATCTTCCAGTTGGCGCGGAATCCCTTTCACGGTTTGGCAGAAAAGGACGATGGCAAATGCCGAGACCAACCAGTTGCCAAAACACAATGAATAAGAGGCGGAGGTCCCGACGATGGAGTAGTCGAAGCCAATCATCGCGGGCACAATCCAGAACAATCCCCCCACAATTATCGTCACGAGCACGGGGAGGACGCCGCGACCGTGCCAATGGAGCCGGGCAAGGAAGAAGGCCATGAACGAACAAATCGCGACCATCCCGCCGAGATTAACGGTCACGGCGATCAGACAGATTATGAGTGGTTTGGACATCGGGAAGGCGGAGTTCTTTCAGACTGCAATAAGATTGTCGCCGATTAGTTGGCTTTCGCCCAAAGTGAAGCGATTAATTCTCTGCCTATTATACGGATGACACGAGATTTCAATCACCTGTGAAGACTCGCTGAATGAATACGCGTTTCGATGTCCAGACGATTGCATTAGTCCTCGCGTGGGTCGGCACCGGCTGTTGGGTAGTTTGCTTCTGGTGGATGCACCGCCTCTCAGCTCGCCAGCACGCCATGTTGGAGGAGTTGCACGAAGTGACAAAGCGGATCGAGACGCTGTCGAGGGCCGAGCATGATATGCTTCAAGAAGTCCACCCCACGGTCGAAAAGATTAAGGAATCGGTGAAAGATGTGGCCGTCGCGGTCTCGGCGGAGGATTCATCCGGTAACGCTGTTCGCCGCTAGAGCGTAGAAAGATTGGGATAGCGGATTCCTTCAAATGGAAATTGTGCCGCTCGGAGATTCTGCGCTGATCGTTCGCGTCGTCGATGATTTCGCGCGTAATCCCGAGGCCTCTTTGAATGCGGTGCTCGCGGCTCTTCGCTCTCTTGAGGCGGCCGCAATTCCAGGCGTAACCGAGCTGGCGCCAGCCTACTCTACGGTCGGCATCTTTTTCGATGTGGCCGGTATCGCTCGTGCGGCACCCGAACAGGAGCCTTTCGATTGGCTCAGCGCAAAAATCGAGAGTGCACTGAAGGTTCGATCCGCTGGGAGCGAAAAAGGCGTCAAGACGCAATTGATTGAAATTCCAGTTTGCTATGACCGCGAATTCGCTCCCGATATCGGCGATGTCGCGCGCGTTGCCGGCCTGGCTGAAGCTGAAGTGATCCACCGCCATTCGAGCGCGGCGTATCGCGTTAATTGTGTGGGATTCATTGCCGGTTTTCCGTTCCTGAGCGGGCTGCCATCGGAACTCGCGACACCGCGGCGGGCGGCTCCGCGCAAGGACGTTCCCGCGGGCTCAGTTGCGATCGGCGGCGCACAAACGGGGATCTATCCGCGAAATTCCCCCGGTGGTTGGAACGTGATTGGGCGAACACCGCTTCGCTTGTTCGACGTTCAACGCGAACCTCCCACGATTCTTCGAGCAGGAGATCGAGTGCGTTTCCGGGAAATTTCGCGCGAAGAATTTGGCGGCTTTCCCCAATGAACGTGTTCGTCCGTTCAGCCGGCTTTCTAACATCCGTGCAGGACCTGGGTCGCGCGGGCTATCGGCAATCGGGGATTTCAGTCGGCGGTGCCTTGGATTCCCATGCGATGCGGGTCGCGAATGCGCTGGCCGGCAACGAAGACTCAGCCGCGGGTCTGGAGGCTACGCTGGGAAGCCTGCGCCTCCGCTTTGACGATCAACGCGTCGTGGCGTGGTGTGGTGGCGCGTTCGCCGTTCGCCTCGGCGACGAAAATCTTCCGCCTGGTCACGCGGGACTCATCGCGAAGGACGAAGAGCTTGTCATGGCCGCGCCAAAAGCAGGCGCGCGCGCCTGGCTGGCAATTTCTGGGGGGATCGATCTGCCGCCGGTCCTCGGCAGTCGCTCCACCGACCTGCGCGGAGATTTCGGTGGCCATGAGGGGCGGGCTCTCCGCGATGGAGACGCGCTCCCACTCGGAGAACCGTCGGTTTTGCCGGCTCGCGTCGCGAAAATGTTCGGTGATCGGAGAATTGCGGAATGGACCGCGCCGTCCGCATGGGTGACAACAGCGGCTCGCGATCGTTTTCTTCGCATCGTTCAAGGCCCAGACTGGACGCGCTTCACACCAGAAGCGCAAACTTCATTGGTCGGCGCGCCCTTTACCGTGACATTGGATTCCGATCGCATGGGCGCCCGCCTCGATGGACCGAGCTTGCCTCGCCAGGATCCGAGCGATCTCCTTTCAGAAGCTGTCGGGCCCGGGACGTTGCAAGTTCCCCCAAACGGAAAGCCAATTCTATTGCTCGGTGATTGCCAAACCATCGGTGGTTATCCGAAAATCGCTCACGTGATCACAGTGGACCTGCCGATCGCCGCGCAGCTTTGGCCTGGCGGTCTCGTTCGTTTTTATGACGTCTCCCTGGCCGTGGCGCAGCAACTCCTGCGCGAACGCGAGGAGGATTTCACGCGTTTCCGCATCGGGCTCAGCCTGCAAGCGTCATGAACTTGGTCGTCGATCTCAATGCCGATCTCGGGGAAGGCGCCGGACACGACGATGAGTTGTTGCAGCTGGTAAGTTCAGCCAGCATTGCGTGCGGCTTTCATGCCGGAGATCCAGTTTCTATCCTCGCGTCGATTCGCGCGGCTCGAGAGCGTGGCGTGGCGGTAGGAGCTCACCCAAGTTTCGCCGACCGGGAGAATTTTGGCCGGATGGAGGTTGCCCTTCCGGCAGGGGAAGCCTTCGCAATCGTTGCTTATCAGCTTGGCGCCTTCCAGGCGATGGCCACCGCGGCTGGCGCGCGGGTAAACCATGTGAAACCGCACGGCGCGCTTTACAACATGGCGGTGCGCGATGAAAAACTGGCGGAATGGATTGTGCAGACAGTTCTCGCGGTTGACCCGTCGTTGTTTTTGTTTGCGCCCGGGGAGAGCGCGCTCGAGCGCGCCGCCCAATCGGCGAAGCTGCGCGTCGTGCGGGAAGTTTTTGCTGATAGAAATTACCTCGCGGATGGGTCGCTCGTCCCACGCACACGGCCTGACGCGTTGCTGCACGATTCCGAGGAAGCCGCGGTCAGAGTGTTCCGAATGTTGCGCGAAGGCGTGGTTCGTTCGGTCGAAGGAAAAGATGTCGAAGTCCAAGCGGAAACAATTTGCGTTCACGGCGACACGCCCGGCGCCGTCGAGTTTGCACGATCTCTTCGCACAAGCCTGGAAAAAAACGGCGTTTCGATTCAAGCACCCCGGCCCACGCCATGAATATCTTTTTTGGTAGGGCGAGACTCTGTCGAGCCGGCGGATTGTTTCGCCACGTCAGGCTCGACGGAGTCTCGCCCTACCAAAGTCATTTCGGAGACCAGCGCAGGAACATTTACGAAAGCTCGAATGGAAAAGCCTGAACAATCGCACAGCGAAAATCAGAGATTAGTCCGCGGTCTCGGACCACTCGACGCGACCATGATCGTTGTCGGCTCGATGATCGGCTCCGGTATCTTCATCACCTCGGCGGAATCCGCGCGACTGATCGGCGCCCCGGGATGGTTGCTGCTCGCCTGGGCGGTCGCCGGCTTGATGACAATCACCGGCGCCCTCTGTTGCTCCGAACTGGCGGCGATGATGCCGCGCGCCGGCGGAGTCTACGTTTTCCTTCGCGAAGCCTATGGCCCCTCACTCGGTTTTCTTTTCGGCTGGACACTCTTTCTCGTTATTCAAACGGGAACGATCGCCGCGGTGGCGATTGCCTTTGTCAAGTTTGTGGGAGTCTTCGCGCCTGCGATCGTCACGGATCATTACCTCATCAGTCCGATCCATCTCTTCGGCGGCTACGCCATCAGTCTTTCGACCGAACAACTCATGGCCGTCGCCCTGATTCTCTTGCTCACCTGGGCAAATACGCGCGGTCTCGAAACCGGAAAATTTGTCCAGAACACATTTACGTTCGCGAAAACGGCCGCCCTCCTCGCCCTGATCGTCATTGGCCTTTCGTTAGGTTGGAAGGCGGACAGCGCGGCGCTCTCGGTGGATTGGTGGGATTCGTGGAGGAACGGCTGGAATCCGCAGACGGCGCAGCCCGGTTTCACTATCGTCGGCGGTCTCGCGCTCGCGTTGCTCTTTGGCAAAGCAATGGTGGGTCCCCTTTTCGCGCAAACCGCCTGGACGAACGTGACCTTCATTGGAAGTGAGGTGCGCGATCCGGGTCGAAATCTCGCGCGCGCGCTGCTTGCCGGCTGCGGATTGGTCGTCGTCCTCTACATCCTCGCAAACCTCGCGTACGTCGCGACCCTTCCACTCGACGGGATCCAGCACGCTCCACAGAATCGAGTGGCGGTCGCCGCAATGAATTCCGTTTTTGGAAAGCCAGGTGCGCTCGCGATGGCTGCCGCGATCATGATTTCCACATTCGGCTGCAACAACGGACTCATCCTCGCGGGCTCCCGCGTTTATTATGCGATGGCGCGCGACCGTTTATTTTTCCGGCGGATTGGAACAATCAACGCGCGAAATGTTCCGGCTGCAGCATTGGTCGCGCAGGGGATGTGGGCGGCGTTTCTTACCCTGCCTCGCACTGTCACGACGAACCCGGCGACCGGCGACGTCAGCTATGGCAACGTCTATACGCAATTGCTCGAGTACATCGTCTCGGCCGATCTCGTCTTTTACGTGCTGCTCGTCGTCGCCGTCATCGCTCTGCGCAATAAGAGCGCCGACGCGCAACGTCCCTATCGGACCTGGGGTTATCCTATTGTCCCGATTATTTCTATAGTTCTTGCTGCCTTTTTGATTATCGATCTCGCGTATCTTGCGCCTACGACTTCTGGAATTGGTTATCTGCTCGTGTTGACCGGCATCCCAGTTTATTTCGTCTGGTGCCGGGCCTTTTCCGCCGATCGCAGCGCCTAAGCGCGACACAGGTGGATCGTGCGCTCCCTCGCGCGGTGGCAAATTCACTGCGCCTCCGACTCTGCTCTGCGGCCCTCCCTGCCTCGCTTCACTTGCTTTTCTGAATCACGCTGATGGTTCCATCTGTTTCGAGCAAGGCGCCTCGAACGTCTTCTACCGTAGCGCATCCTGCCTCTCGCAAAGCAGTCATCAATTCGTGATGCGTAATCTTCGTGTGCCGCAACGCTTTCTCGAAAAGCTTTCCGTTATGGATGAGCACCTCAGGTCGACCTTCGACCAGCGCTTCCATCCGTTTGCTCCTGTAGGTCAAGAGTCCCACCACCCAGTTCGTCGCCACGAGACTGACAGCTGAAATCATTCCTCCGATCACCGAGTTGTCGCCGCCATTCATCGCGTTCTGCACGGCGTTGCTTAGAACCAGCAAAAGCACGAGGTCGAACGGAGCCATCTGTCCGATCTGCCGCTTGCCCGTCAACCGCAGCAGCACGATCAGAAAGAAGTAGACGATCATCCCGCGCAGGATGAACTCCCACCACGGTAGCGACATAATCCACATGGCTATCAGTAGAGCCGGCCGTCCGCCGATTCGATCTGCGTACTAGCCGACAAGAGGCGCGAGTGTCGATTCAAAAATAGCCCGTGGTGGGGAGCCTGATTCAGCTCAGGAACACTTCGTCGACATAACACCACGCCCAATCTTCACCCGGCTGAAAGGATCGAACGATCGGATGCGCGGTGGCGTGAAAATGCTTCGTGGCGTGGCGATTCGGCGACGAGTCACAGCAACCAACATGTCCGCATGTCAGGCAAAGTCGTAAGTGGACCCAGGGCGAGCCGATCTTCAAACATTCCTCGCACCCGTTGGCGCTGGGAACGACGTCTTCGTTAATCTGATCGAGGTGGGTGCAGGTTTCGGCGCTCATGATTAATCCCTTTTCGTAATGGTGGCGATTCCAGTGGCCCGCTGCTTCTGACCTCGCCTATGTAACATCGCCGATGCTGCGGCCGCTGGACTCTACTTTCTTTCCGACCTCGCTCTTCTGTTGCCCAATGCCCAATTCAATCTCGCCGCCGCCGACAAATACCGTCTGCCCGCCCACCTTCACCTCCGTGATCTCGTCCGTTTCCTGCGTGATCTCGATGTGGATAAAACTCGGCCGGCCCATCTCGATTCCTTGCTCGCTCACGATCGACGCCGTCGGCGTAGCGGGCACGACACCGTGCCGCACGAGATAACAGCCGAGCGGCCCGCTCGCGCTGCCCGTCGCGGGATCTTCGGGAACGCCAAGCTCGGGTGCGAACATGCGGCTATGCACAGTCGAGCCGGCGTTCTCCACCTCCATCGCGAAAACGAAAACCTCGCGGACACCCAGCGAATCGAGCGCGCGATAACAGAGATCTTTGTTAAAATTCAATCTTCTCATCGTCGCCAGATCGCGCACTGGCACGAAGAGGAATGGCAAGCCGCACGAAATCACCTCGATTGGTAGGTCGCTTCGGATGTCAGCGGGATCGACTCCCAGCATCTCGGCCACCGCGCTCGCGTTCGGAAAGACCGGCCCGAAGGCCGGACGCGGTTGAGTCATCCAGATCTTATCGAGCGCTCCATTCTTCATCTCCAAACGCACGGGGATCAATCCCACCTTCTCTTCCAGTCGAATCGTTAAGGTATCCCCACCGGCCGGCAACATCTTCTCCCGCGCGAGCACGAATGCTGTGCCCACCGTGGGATGGCCGGCCATCGGCAGCTCGCGGCCTGGAGTAAAGATTCGGACCCGGAAATCATTCGCAAGATCATCCGGCGGCAGCACGAACGTCGTCTCCGAAAGATTCATCTCCCTGGCGAGCGCCTGCATCTCCCGGTCACTGACGCCACGCCCATCGAGGAACACCGCCAACGGATTCCCTCCGAAGATGCGGTCCGTAAAAACATCGACGATGCGATATGACAGCTTTCTCATCCTGATTGTTTCGTTTTGGCCAGGGCTTCGCGCAAACGTTCGTTCACGATTCTGCTTTCGCCCGTCTCCTTTCTCCTTTCTACTTTTGTTCTTGCTCCCATGAAGAAGAAGTCGAAGAGGAAATCCCGCGGGGTTGTCGTTCACGTAGGTCAGTTTGAGTTCCTGAAGATCAATACCGGAAAACGTGAATGGCGGGATGCATATCATTGGATCCTGTCGTTGAGCTGGCCGCAGTTCGCAGCCCTCATCTCTGCCGCCTACCTCGCTCTTAACGCCGTCTTTGCGTTCTTCTACGAAATCGCCGGCAACTCCATCGCCGAAATGCCACCTGGCTCCTTCTCGGCCGCCTTCTTCTTCAGCGTACAAACTCTCGCCACCGTCGGCTACGGACACATGTATCCCACGACCCTCTACGGGAACATCCTCACGACGGTCGAGATCATGGTGGGGATGTTTGGGCTGGCGGTCATGACCGGCCTGATTTTTGTGCGCTTCTCGCGCCC
Source organism: Spartobacteria bacterium (assembly GCA_003169695.1). Classification (GTDB taxonomy): domain Bacteria; phylum Verrucomicrobiota; class Verrucomicrobiia; order Chthoniobacterales; family UBA10450; genus AV80. Next base: position 32,007 of record PNAS01000078.1, on the reverse strand, counting down.
GACGGCCCGCATCGAGTTCACCAAAAACGTGGTGATCGCCGCTTTCGACGGCCAGCCGACTCTGATGTTGCGCGTAGCGAACTTAAGGCATTACAGCATGGCGGAGGCTGAGTTCAGAATCATGTTCATGCGGGACGAACAAATCAAAGAGGGCGAAACCTTTCGCCGCTTCTACTCACTCAAGCTCCACTTCGATCGGCTGATCACGTTTCCCGTAGTTCTGACGCTGCGGCACACCATCGACAAGCAGAGCCCTCTTCACGGTATGACCGCCGAGTCCTTGGAGGCAACTGATTCGCGGCTGGTGGCATCAGTCGTCGGCATCGAGACGGTGATCCAGGCTGCCGTGCAGAGCCAGAAGGACTACTCGTGGCGCGACATTCGTTTCGGTGAGCGTTTCGTGGAAATCTATACGGAAACGGGCGAGGGGAGACTCACGGTCGACTACGGCCGCTTGCACGAGACGGAACCAGCCGCTCTTTGACGGGTGAATCACCCAGATGCTACTCGTCGTCGTCCGTCTTCTTATCCTTGCCCTTCTTGTCCGCATTGTCGGCGGCTGGTTTCACCTGGACGTTTATCCCTACCAGCTTCCAGCTCTCATCCTCATTGAAATACTTGAGTTCGAAAAAGACCTTCGGCTGCGTCGGGTAAGAACCTTTTATCACTAGAAACCCGTCTTCATTAATTGCCGGGGTCCCTTCAAAGGCCGGCTCGTGCTTGACGATTAGCGCGATATTTATTTCCTTGTCGATGAACGACTGGAAGATCTCCAGCAGCTTTTCAGGAGTAACCTCCTTCTGCCAAAGCTTTGCGCTGTGGCCGTAAAAGTCTTCGAAGTCCTTCGTTTGGATGGCGACGTTGAATAGGAGAAGGGAATCGAGCGCGAGCTTTTTGAGTTCTTTGTCTGTCGGCACCTTGCCCGTGTTCTCGACGAACGGAACCACCTGCACGTTGATGCCTAGAACTTTCCAGGCCGACGACTCGTAAATATAGGTGAGCTTGAACGTGACCTTGTTCGGTCGTGTCGGGTAATGACCTTTCAGGACGAGAAGGCCGTCGCTATCGATCGCCGGTGGGATATCGAAGACTGGTTCAGACTTCGCGATGTTCGCGATGTCGTAGCCCTTGTCGATGAACGCCTGAAACGTCGCCGTGAATTTCTCGAGGGGGAACTGCTTGCGAAACTCGGACGAGAGCCGCTCCTCGTGGAATTGAGCGAAGTTCTTTTCCTGCACCGCTTTGTTGAAGGCGAAGAGCGAGTCGAACACGAGCGCCTTTAGTTCCTTGTCCTTCGGCAGCTTCGGGGTCTCCCCATGGAGGACAAGTGGGATGAAAAGAAGCGAGAGTATGAGTAATTTGCGCATCGTCACGGAAGCTGTGGGTGTACCCTTGCGGCGTCAATGCCTTTGTGAACAGCCGCGCGCGTCCTATGCGCGCCATGATCGGTGCGCGATATGCGCTGGCACTGGAGGCACACTCTTTTCGCGTTCCAGCATTCGCTCTGCGAGCCATTGGCACCATTCCCAGACCGTGTTTCGCTCCGTCGCGCGACGGTCTTCCTCGACAAAAACATGAAGTTTGCGCCAGGAGATTAAGATTGCTCCGCTGAACAAGTCGTCCATGAAATCGAGGGTGACTTCGCGACGAAAGAGCAGGACGCCGAGACTTTCCCGCGTCAGACCGACCATGAAGACATCATCTGCGCCGTCCGGGCCGAGGATCTCGCGAATCTTTCGCAGGTCGGCTCCATCGGGGAGCACGTTTACCCGCCGCAATGCTCTGGTGCGAACTCGGCGGCGAGCAATTTTGGTCCGCCTCTTTTCATTTGTAGGGCAAGCGCGCTGTTCGCCAACGCTGATCAGTCGAGCCAGGCGACGCGGCCGATCCGGAAAGGCCGCACCGGTCCAGCGATGAAATCGGGTTGCGTCCGGCTCATTCGAACGCAGCTTAATCGCTCATCGTCACATGAAAACATCGGGTGGTCGGGCAAGCTGGGTATCGGGCGATTTTTTCATTCGCTGAATCACCAGCTCGCTGAATCGCTCAATTCTTATCATCATCATTATGCGCATCATCTCATCATTCCACCTCTTGCTCGCCCGCCAAGCCGTAGCCTTGCGCAGGCTGGCGCTTCTTCTCGTGCTCGCCTCTTCCGCTTCCGCTCAGGACTTGCCGAACACGACACGTCTGCTTCGGTTTCCAGCCACCAATGACCGGCAAATCGTTTTTTGCTACGCGGGCGAACTTTACACGGTGCCCAAAGATGGCGGCACTGCGCGACGGCTGACCAGCGGCCCGGGCTACAGCTCGTTTCCGCGTTTCTCGGCGGATGGCGCGCAGCTCGCGTTCACTTCGCAATACGACGGCAACACCGAGGTTTACGTGATGCCAGGTGAAGGCGGCGTGCCGAAGCGCCTCACCACGACAGCGACGCTGGGACGCGACGATATTTCGGACCGGATGGGCCCGAACAACATCGTGATGACGTGGGAAAACACGAAGCCGCTGATCGTGTTCCGCTCTCGGATGACCACGTTCAATTCGTTCATCGGATCGCTCTACACGGTGGGCCTGGATGCGGAGTTGCCGCAGCAGTTGCCGGTGCCGCGGGGCGGATTCGCTTCATTCTCGCCCGATGATTCCAAAATGGCGTTCAACCGTGTCTTCCGCGAATTCCGTACTTGGAAACATTATCGTGGCGGAATGGCGGACGACGTCTGGATTTACGACTTCAAAACCGGCACGACGCAAAACCTGACCAACAACGAAGCGCAGGATATTTGCCCGATGTGGGGACCGGACAATCGCATTTATTTTGCCTCCGACCGCGACGGCCGGATGAATCTTTTCTCGACTGATCTGACGGGAAAGGACACCAAACAACTCACCACCTTCAAGGATTTCGACATCAAGTTTCCTTCGATCGGCAAGCAATCGATTGTCTTTGAAGAGGCGGGCTACATCTGGCGCTACGATCTCGTCAACGGAAAGGCGGCGCCCGTGCCGATCGAGATCAAGGAAGACTTCGCTTCCGGCCGGTCCGCGTTCATCGACGCGTCGAAAAACATCCAGTCGGTCAGCACCGCGCCGGACGCGCAACGCGTCATCGCGGTTGCGCGCGGCGATCTTTTCTCTGTGCCCATGAAAGAAGGCACGGCGCGCAATCTTACCAAGACCTCGAATGTGCACGAGCGTGATGCGGTCTGGTCGCCGGACGGCAAATGGATCGCTTACAACTCAGACGCGACTGGCGAGAACGAGCTTTATGTCCGCTCCCAGGACGGCAAAGGCCAGCCGCAACAGGTCACGAGCAGCGCAGATACTTATTATTATCAAGCCATCTGGTCGCCCGACAGCAAGAAGCTGCTCTGGAGCGATCGCTTGCAGCGGTTGCGCTACGTCGATGTCGCCAGCAAAGTCGTTACCCAGGTCGACCAGGATAAGGAAGGTGAGATCGCCGGTTACAATTGGTCGCCCGACAGCCAATGGATCGCCTGGTCGCGTCCCGAGGAGAACGGCGGCGATAAAGTTTATCTCTTCTCTACCGCCGACAAGAAGAAAACGGCGGTTACGGACGATTGGTATTCCGCCGACAATCCTACCTTCAGCGACGACGGGAAATATCTCATGCTCACCTCGAGTCGCGATTTCAAGCCGATCTTCGGCCAGACCGATTTCTCCAATGTCTATCGCGATCTTGAGCGGGTTTATCTCGTCACGCTTGCGAAAGAAACCGAGGCACCGCTAGGCCCGCGTAGCGATGAAGTCGGTAAGAAGAAGGATAAAGATAAGGATAAGGACGGAGACAAGAAGGACGGCGATAAGAAAACCGACGAGAAGAAGTCCGACGAGAAGAAGAGCGGCGATACCAAGGACAAAGACGCCAAGAAACCCGTCGTCGTTAAGGTCGACCTCGATGGCATTCAGGACCGCCTCGGAGCGCTGGAAATCCCGCCCGGCAACTACAGCAACCTGCGCCTGGTGGATAACCGAATTTTCTATCTCCGTCGCACCATAGCCGATGACAGAGGCGACGACGACGAGGATGACGGAGACGGCAACGACCGCAAACAGCATCTTTGCGTTTACAGCCTGGAAGACCGGAAAGAGACCGTTCTGGGCGATGTCAATACCTACGAAATCACCGCCGACGGGAAGAAGATGTTGGTCAAGATCAAGAAGGATTACGCAATCATCGATCTGCCCAAGGACAAGCTAGAGACCAAGGACCATGAGCTGAAGCTCGCCGGGCTCGATATGCAGCTCGACCGCCACGCCGAGTGGAACCAGATCTACAATGAGGCCTGGCGGCACATGCGCGATTTCTTCTACGCGCCGAACATGAACGGCGTCGATTGGAAGGCCATGCGTGACAAGTACGCCGCGCTCGTGCCATTCGTGAATCACCGCAACGATCTCACCTATCTCATCGGCGAACTGATCGGTGAGTTGAACAACGGCCATGCTTACGTGGCTGGCGGCGAGCGGCCTGAGACGCCGCGCATCAAGCTAGGTCTGCTCGGCGCCGAACTTTCCCGCGACCCCGCCACCAAGGCTTATCGCATCGAAAAAATTCTGCCCGGCGAGAATTGGAACAAGCACGTCCGCTCTCCGCTCACCGCCATCGGTCTGAACATGAAGCCTGGCGATTACATCCTCGCCATCAACGGCGTTCCCGTTTCCACCTTGCCGAACCTTTACGACGCGCTTATCGGCACTGCCGACAAGCAGGTCATTCTGCGCGTCAATTCCAAACCGGCGGATGACGGCGCGCGCGATATCACCGTTGTGCCCATCTCCGATGAAGCACCGCTTTATTACAAGGCCTGGGTGCAAAAGAACGTCGATGAAGTCAGCAAGAAGACGAATGGCGAAGTCGGCTATATCCATATCCCCGACATGGGCCAGGAGGGCTTGAACGAATTCACCAAGCAATACTTCCCGCAGATCAAAAAGAAAGGGCTTATCGTCGACGTGCGCGGCAATGGCGGCGGCTTTGTTTCACCGCTCGTCATCGAGCGGCTCCGGCGTGCGCTCGTCATGATCGAGATCGCGCGCAACGGCACGCCGCAAACCAATCCGTCCCAGACCTTCGTCGGCCCCATGGTCACACTCATTGACGAATTCTCCGCCTCCGACGGCGACATCTTCCCATACCGTTTCAAGGCGATGGGTCTAGGTAAATTGATCGGTAAACGGACCTGGGGTGGCGTTGTCGGCATTCGCAACCCACTTCCACTAACCGACGGCGGCCAGCTCTTTCGTCCTGAGTTCGCGCCTTATTCCAAGGATGGCAAAGGGTGGGTCATCGAAGGCCACGGCGTCGATCCCGACATCGTGGTGGATAACGATCCCGCGAAAGAGTTCAAAGGCGAAGATCAACAGCTCGACAAGGGTATCGAAGAGATCCAGACTGAGTTGAAAACCAAACGCTACGACCTGCCGCCTGTCCCGCCCTATCCAAACCGGAATCCGGCTAAGGGCAACTAACCTTACTGCTCATACTCAATTTTTAGAATGAAAGCGCTCCGCTACTTCTTCTGTGTCGTTCTTCCGCCGGTCGCCGTCTTAATGACCGGCCGGATACTCAGTTTTATCCTTAGCCTTCTGCTAACACTTCTTGGCTGGGTCCCCGGCGTCATTCACGCCTGCCTGGTGGTGAACGATTACGAGGCCGAGCACCGGCGCTGAACTTTTCCGATCGCAATGTGGGTTCCTCGGCAATTTCTTTGCCTCGGCTCTTGCTACGCTACGGAAACGGACGCTCCCCGGTTCATTAACGGGATAACGACTGCGCACGGCGGCAAGATGAAGCATTGAAGAAATCCGGACGAGCTGGATGCAGCCGCGCCTTCAAGGGCTGAATTGACAATGGGTTCGCGATTTAGTGTCCTTCATTTCAATGCGGGCATGTTTTTTTATCCCGTTCTCGATCCTAATGCTACTGGTCGCTGGACGGCTGGAATCCGCTGCTGACCGCCCGGACGCCATTTCCGTCATTTGGGGCGACGGTCATCGAAGCGAGGTGTCCGAGGGACAACTGAAGCAAAATACGGTTTCATCAAAACGTCCCGAATATCCAATGGAAGCGCGACGAGCACGGCTCTCGGGAGCGGGAATTTTCATCCTCAACATCGATAAAAGAACCGGAGCTGTGACGGGCGTCGAGATCGAAACAAGTACGGGGAGCAAGTTGCTCGATGGATACGCGACGAGCGCGTTCAACACGTGGCGGTTTAAGCCGGGGGCGTTCCTCCGAGTTCGGATGCCAAGTGCATTCAATATGAGGCGACCCGAAAACCCCTGGGTGTTTTAAAGCGCTCGATGGCCCATTTCACAATCGGCAACCCGGAGTCAGCTCTCGGATCCCACGAGACCCAGCCTCTCCGCGTCCGCTTTCAACGCGTCAATCACGCCGGCGATCACTTCCTCCAACGGCATTCCCAGTTCGGCCGCCCCGCGGACGATATCATCGCGATTTACAGCGCGGGCAAATGCCTTGTCCTTCATTTTCTTTTTCACCGACGCCACGTCCACCTCGCGAATGCTCTTTGAGGGTCGGACCCGTGCCACCGCGATGACGAAACCGCTCAACTCATCGACCGCGTAGAGCGTCTGCTCAAGCGGCGTCTCACGCGTTACGCCCGCATAATCCGCATGCGAAAGAATCGCGCGACAGACCTCCTCGCTCCATCCCTGCTCGCGCAGGGTTGCCACTCCCACGAAAGGATGTCCTTCTGTCGGGCTTTGTTCCTGGTTCGGATGGCGCTCGTAATCCATGTCGTGCAGCAGGCCCACCGCCTCCCACAAATCCGCGTCCGCGCCGCGCAACTGCGCGAAATGCCGCATCGAATCAGCCACCGCGTAACAATGCCGGCGTAAACTTTCCGATTGGACCCACTCGTGTAAAATCGTCAAGGCGCGGTTGGCAAGCATCGTCATAAAACTGCCACAATATTCATCGTCTCGCCTTGGCCTGAAACCGCCTAATCTTTCTCGCGCGTTTCGCTGTCGAACTTGCCGCGCAGTTTGTCCGCCGTGCGGACGACCACATCACGGGCCCGGTTGCGTGTCCCGCTCGTTTCGGCGTGAAGCTGATCGATCGCTCGATCCATGGCGGCCTTGACGCTGGCCGCCGTTCCACCCTTCTCACACTCGCGCACCAGGACGCCCTCCAGCCGTGCGATCACGCCATCCACCGTATAGTCCCTGCTTATTCTGAAATCGCCCGTCTCATGGTGCTCGATCGCGCTGTAGACGTCGATCATCGCTTCGCTACGCAAACCCCATTTGAGCACCTTGTAGAAGAGCGCACCTTCGCGCTCACCTCGGGAGACGAGGTCGATGAGCGCCGCGCCTAGCGAAACCGGCATCAGGGCGAAGCCGCGCACATTGTCGAGAAACAATTTGAGCTGAAAGACCACGACATCGCGCAGAAATTTCCAGCGATCATCGGGATTAGCCCGCGGCGGCGTGGACGGCAGCAAGGTCATGGCGCAGCAAAATCAAGCAGTGGCTTTTCATGATTCATCCTGCGAAGCATAAAAGCACGCGGAAACTCCACGGTATCGGATAAAAGCTGCCAACTATTAGATAAAAGCAGAACTTCTTGCTGATCGCCGATCGGAATCATCACCCGCGGGCGACCATGACTCCCCATATTGTGATGCGCATCCCATAAGCGTTGCTCCGGGGTCCATCGGCCGGGCGCCGTTTGAGGGGCAACAGTCAGGCCACCAGAAGGTCCAGCGTTTTGCGCAGCTCGTGGATATCGAAGGGCTTGTCGAGTATGACGTCCACGTTCATTTGCGCGTAGGACTCGCGAATCTCGGCGGTGAGGTGCGCCGATAAGACCATGATCTTGCCGCCAAAGCTCCGTTCTCTCAGCTCGCGCACCAGCTCTACGCCCGACACGTGAGGCATGTTATTATCGGTGATGATCACGTCGAAGGGAGCGGGATCGGCTGAAAGCAGGGCGAGCGCGTCATCAGCATCGCAAGCGCTGGTCAGCTCATAGCGGGGGCGTTCGAAAATGAAATGCAGAGAGGCGGCGATCGACGGTTCGTCGTCTACCGCTAAAATCTTCAAAGCTGCTCCCATAAATGCCTCGGAGATTATCTTTCAACCAATGCTGGACTAAACCTCGGTGATTTCGCGAGCGCGGTGAGGCGGCCTTCGGAGCAGCATGGAACCGAAAAGAGCGCACCCCAGCAGGACAGCTATGACGAAATGAACAATCATGATTTCGATCGCAGACAAGACCCGGTAGCTCGCTTTTCTCAATAACCTCATGCTTTTCTCTTTGTCTCTGAAGACCCTACCGGGCGGGAGCAATCGGGTGACCGATCATGACGCCATCCTGCCCGTAGCCAGGGCGCCCACATCAAGAGCGCGCAGCAAAAATTCCAGAAAGTATCCATCCCCTTCTTATTTGACAGCGGCCAGGGCGGTTTGGTTACACAACAAAAATTTTATCGTTTGATCGGTCAGGTCGCCCGCACAAAAAAAGTTGTAACCAGCCCGGGTTGCGGGCGGTCATTTATTTTGGAAAGGCCAGGATACCGCCGAGGAACGGTGATCGTTCACGGAGGACAACTTTTATATGCATGAATGCGTTTTTCGCTCGGGGCGCCACGGCGTTTCGCAATTGGTGCCATCGGAACTTTCAATCAGCGGAATACGGCACGGACGCCAGTCACGCCGCTCTAGGAAAGGGAAACTGGTCCCGCTTCTTCTCGGCTGCGCGCTTTTTAACTGCGCCTGCGCCGATGACTCAACGGCCGACAATACGCAGCAACGCCAACACCGGCACGGGCACGGACGCGACCAAAGCGCGACCGTCGATCGTTCGGATAATTCGAGTCCGACGCCGGCGCCAGGTTTGTAAGCCGCGGTTTCTAGGCGAATCCGCTGGCCGGAAGGTTGCGCACAACTGATCTCTGAGCTCGCAATCATCGCAACTCGCGGCTACGGCTGATCCCTTTACCTTCGCTAAACTCGTCCGCCTAGTTATTCTCTTCCCCGAATGCGGGCGACAAAGTTTGAGTTTGAGAAGCGGTTCTGGATCATCTGCGCCATTTTTGCGGTGGGATTTTCGCTGGCCAACTTTGATCACACCGCCTTCACGACCGCACTGCGGCAGCTGGTTGCGCCCTCGATTGTTTCCGGTAGTCCCGAGGCGCTCAACGTGCAGCGGTTCATCATCGGCGGCGGAGCGCTCCTTGTTTTTGTCACCGCCGCGTTACGCACTTGGGCGGCGGCGTATCTTCGCACCGGTATCGTGCACGACACGACGCAACATGCTGAAGCGTTGGTCGCGGATGGGCCTTTCCGTTATGTGCGCAATCCGCTTTATCTGGCCAATCTGCCGATGGCCGCAGGCATCGGTGTCCTGGCCAGCCGTCTGGGTTGGCTTTTCATTGTGGCGGCGAGCTGGCTGTTTGTTTACCGACTGATTTTTCGCGAAGAAGAAGCTCTTCGACAAAGCCAGGGCGAATCGTATCGGGCCTACATGAAAGCGGTGCCGCGCTTGTGGCCCGCGCTTGCGCCACGCGTGCCCTCGGGCAATCGCTCGCCGCGCTGGGGCCAGGCAATCGCGGGCGAAATGTTCGTCTGGCTTTTCGGAATCGCGGAGCTTGTTTTGGCCATTACTTTGAACATCAGAATCGCCGGCATCGTATTCGTTGCCGGCTTCGTCGCGCATTTTGTCCTGGCACGTGGTTTATCCAAAGCCCGGCCTGGCCTCGGAACGGACTGAACAGTCGCGCGGCATGCGTTGACGCAGCAGCGGGCGAGCAGTAAGACGGTTCGCGTGAAGAAAAGCGACGCGAGCCGCGCAAGCTACGGTCCCTGGCTCGTGGGTCTCGGCGCCGCCTTGTGGGGAACGGAGAGCGCGTGGCGGATTCCCCTTAACAATCTTTTCGACGCCCAGGTGATCGTGTTTTGGGAGCACGTGCTCATCCTGCTCATGTTCCTGCCGATCCTCATTCCGCAGCTCCGAGAACTGAGAAAAATCGATGCGCCTACCTGGGGCTATCTGCTCTTTTCCGGATTCGCCGGCTCAGCCGTGGGCACAATTTTCTTCACCCTCGCGTTAAAGAACGGCAACCCGACGGTCGTCAACGTGATTCTGAACATTCAGCCGGTGATTTCCACCCTGGGCGCGTTTCTGCTTTTTGGCGACCGCCTCACTCCGCGCTTTTTTCTCTACGCCACCATCGCGATCGTCGCCGGCGTTTTCCTGTCGGTAGAATATCCGGCGCTGATCGGCGTTTCGTTCGCGCAAGCCGGGTTGAACCTTGGCACCGGTTACGCGCTGGTCTGCGCGCTCTTCTGGGGACTTTCCACCGTTGCGGGGCGCGGTGTCATGATTGGCATGCCGCTCCGGCTCGCCTCGAGTCTGCGTATCGTCGTCGGACTTGTCTGCATGACGTTCATTCTTCTCATTTACGGAAATCTACGCGGTCCCGCGCTTTGGCCGGTAGCGGCGCAAGCCCATCCCGGCACCGCCATCGGCGCGCTCATTCTGCTCGCTTCGATCTCCGGCGGCATTCCGCTGCTTATCTACTTCGAGGGACTGCGACTCACGCGCGCATCCACAGCCGGCTACTTCGAAATGATGCAAACGCTCGCCGCCGTCTGCATCACCTGGGGTTTTTTTCACGCCACGCTCCACTCGCACCAAGTCATCGCAGCGATCGTTTTGATGGCGGCTGTTGTGATGGTCCAGAAAGCGCAGTCTGCAATAGAGCGCGCTTAATGAAAAACGAGTTAAAGAGATGGGACTGCCCGGCCGCCGGCTCGCGAACGCTCTCGGAGCACCTTTAGCGAAGGAGAATACGATCCTGCTTACTGCTTGTCGTAAACCGCAACGTTTTTGAATTTCATGCCCTTTGAATTGGTTCCGTTGGTGGTGACGGTTCGGCTCTTGCCATCGGCGGCCACGACAACTCGACCGGTGCCAACAACTTTACCGCCTTTCTTAAAGGTCATCGACAGTGTGTGGTCATCAACCTTCGTATATGCGCGCGTGTCCGAAGTCGGGTCCCCGGTGACGGCATAATCTTTTCCATCGAACCTGCCGGTCCACTCGTTGTGCGCCGGTTTGCCCTTACCATCAGTGCCGTCCACGGTGACTGTCACTTTGCCCAACATGGCTTCTTTATAGACAACCATGGTGTTCTTCGCTGTCCCAGGGGCGAATTTCGACTTGGCCGCGTTCAGCTTCCAAGTGCCCATCACTGGGCTGGCGAAGCAAACGGCCCCTGCTGCAAAGCAAAGTGCGAGAGTCAGTAACGACGTTCTTGTTTTCATGGCTCCATCGAGCCCGGATTCTTATTTTTCGTCAATCTTTTTTCCAAGCTAACAACCGGCAGATGAGAACTTTCCACAGCGGTCCGGAGGCAGGTGTCTTATTTCGGCGCCAATGAATTCAAAATCCCTTGAAAAAGCGGATCATTGCGGAGCGAATCCCACACCGGGGAGAGTTTGAGTTCGCCGTAGGTGACGCCGACCGGGATCTTGGCGGAAGTAGCGAGTTGTTCGAGTGCGAGATTTCTCTCGCCTACCCAAGCGTAGATGAGCGCGAGGTTAGTGACGTAGGAAGGCCCGTCCCACGCATCTTTCGAAAGCGGAAGCAGCTCGCAGGCGTGTTTACCCTCGGTAATGGCATCAGCTTTGCGGGCAAGACCTGCATCGATCGCTCCAAGAGTCTTCCAGGCAGGCGCGTAGTCCGGTTGTTCGAGGGCCGTTTTCGCCGCAATGATCCGGGCGGCCGTGAACGCACTTTGCGCTCCGGCATTGTCGCCGAAGCTGCGGGCGACAAGTCCGACATACCAATCGCGTGGCCAGAGAGAACCATCGCCCGAATTGACCGCTCCTTCCGCTGGAATGAGAGTGAGCGCGTCTGCGGCGGCATTGCGATCGCGCTCGGCTAGAGCGCAATAGACAAAGACAGGCGCAACGTGTGACGCGGCCTCCTTCCCTTCCTCTAGAATCGTGTTTAGGTGCGACCGCCATGGCTTGGTATCGGCGCGAGAGTCATAGGGTAACTGCCACAATACCGTGCGGACGAAAATGTCTTTTGGAGCCAGGGCAAGTGCCCGCTCCAAGAGCGACGCCGCCTCGGCAGCGCGGCGCAGGCCGGCATCGGTGAACGCGGCTTCCTCGAGTATGAGAAAGTTCCGCGGGTCCAGCTCCACGGCGCGATCGAAATTCCGGAGTGCGTCTTCCCAGCGCGCCTGACGTCTATCCACCGCGCCGATGTCCAGGTGGAGGCGGGAAGAATTCGGCAGCGCACGGCGGGCCAGCTCGAATTCGGCGCGAGCACGATCGTAATCGCGAAAACCGTGGTAGGCATAAACTCCCTTTTGGACGTGAACCTCGCCCGCATCGGGCTGAATACGTTCCGCCTGTTGCAAGGCGGCATTCGCCTGTTCGCGCCGCGCCGAACTATGATCGAACCCGCCCCAGTAAAGATCGAGATGGGCTTCGCACAAGAGGCAGTAGGCGAGTGCGAAATTCGGATCACGCCTGACCGCTTCCTCGAGCAGACTAATGGCCTGAAGCAAACTTTCCTTCGCGCCCGGGTCGTTAGCCAGGTCGTCGAGCGCGCGCGCGCGCATATACAGATCGTAGGCGACGAGATCCGTCGTCGGCGCTTGCGCGATTGCGGCCTGCTCGCGCGGGGACAAACGTGCCTGCAATTGTTCCGCGATTGTCTGCGCGATTTCACTTTGAATGGCGAAGACGTCAGCCAGATCGCGATCGTAGGTCTGCGCCCAAAGGTGGGCGTCGGTGCGCGCGTCGATCAATTGCGCATTTACACGGACGCGGTTGGCCGCCCGCTGCACACTCCCTTCGAGCAGATGCGCGACCCCAAGTTGCTGACCAATCTCGCGTAGGTTGCGCGAGGCGGTATTCTTGTATTGCATCACGCTGGTACGGCTGATGACTTTCAGATCGGCCACTTTCGCAAGATCAGTCAGGATTTCGTCCTGCACACCGTCTGTGAAGAATGCGTTCTGCTTATCGTCGCTCAGATTCTCGAACGGAAGCACCGCGATGCTTTTTTCTGGAATCGCTGCCGGGATGGTTTCCGCTACCGACGGATTCTGCTTTGTGGATGCAGTGAAGCGGCCGAGAAAGAACAAGCCGATCGACATAAGCGCGGCGACGATCGCGACGTAGATCCACGCGTGAGATTTCGCGCGCGTTTCCACGGCAGGATCGACGTCTTCTGTGCGCTTGATTCCCTCCGGCGTGAGTTCAAATGCCCAGGCGATGACGAGTGCGATCGGGAAGCCAACGGCGATCAGGAGCACGACGAGGCGAACACCCCAGTTCGGGATCTCGAAGAATGGAAGAACCTGCGTCGCGATCTGGATCAAGAGCCACGCCACGACCGCATAGGCGACGGCCACCTTGTAAACATTGCGCCGCTTCAGCTCGGCGAAGAACGAGGGCTTGTCGCTCATGGCTTGGCCGATGTCGGTTCAGGTGGTTTGTCGCCGAATAACTTTTGGAAGCGCGGATCATTCCGGAGCGGATCGAACATCGGATCAAGCCGGAGCAGGGCGGGAGTGAGCGGCAAGCCTGAAGCCAGAGCGCCAGTGGCGGGCATCGAGAGTAGTTTCTGTATGGCGGCGATGGCGCGGTCGGGTTCTCCCATCTGCGCTGCGACGCGGGCGAGGGTCTCGATAGGCGCCGGACCAATGATGGCGTCCTTCTCGATCGGCATGGTAGCGATGGCCCGTTCCGACAGAGCAAACGCGGCGGCCTTGTCACCGAGTCCCATATTGGTCAGCGCGAGATCTCCAATTAGAATAATATTTTCCGGCTGTTCTTTGAGAAAAGGTTCGAGTTCGCTGCGCGCTTGCCGCCAACTTTCCTGGGCGGCGGCATGGTCGCCGGAGACTTCTTGCGCCCAGCCTAACCAAAAGCGCAGCTCGCCATTGGAAGAACCCAAGCCTGGATCAGGCTTGGCCAGTATTTCCTTTAGCCGGGGAATGATTTGGGCAGGGCGACGCTCCAGGATCGCTTGGTAAACTTGTGTTTCCAAGGCGGAGGAGTCGTCGGCAGCGGGGTGCAACGGACCAAGGAGGGCCGAGGCACGTGATAGGTCGCCCTCAGCTTGTGCGATAGCCGCCTTTTCCACGAGCGTATCGAGGTCGTCCGGTATAATGTCGAGAACTTGGTCGAGCTTTCGCAGCGCTTCGGGGAACCGACGAAGACAGATATGGGAAAGCGCGTGCTGGGTGAGCATGTAAACGTTGCGCGGGTCAAGCCCCTCGGCGTCGTTGAAGTAGCTCTCGCTCTCGTCCCACTGACCCCGCCTGCGTGCGACCAATGCCAGCGATTCAGGAATCCGGCTGCTATTGGGCAAGAGCCGACGTGCCTGCTCAAAATAACGCACTGCGGTCTCGTAATCTTTCAGGCAGGCGTAGTGGTAATATCCCTTGGTTAGTATGGCCTCGCCGAGGTTGGGCTGGAGGGTAAGCGCTGTTTCGGCGGCCTGCCGCGCGTCTTCACGGAGGGCGGCTGTTGGTTCGAGAGTCTGGTGGAGGTAGCTGCGCGCTTCCACGTATGACAGGAGTGCCCAACCAAGGGCGAACTTTGGATCCAATCGCACTGCTTCTCTGAGATATTTCTGTGCGCCAAGGGAGTTGGCGGGTGTGTCTATCGTTTTGAGACTGTAAGCCAGACCGCGCAGGTAACCATCGTAAGCCTCGGTATTGTCTGTCGGTTTGGCGGCAATGATTTGCTCTTCCTGCCCGCTGAGTTTCGCCCGCAACTGGTCGGCGATAGCTTTAGCTACTTCACTCTCCACCGAAAAGATGTCAGTCAGTTTGCGATCGTAGGTATCGGCCCAAAGATGGGAATCATTGGCTGCTTTGATTAGCTGCACGTTCACCCGCACGGCGTCGCCGCTCTTCTGCACGCTGCCTTCAACAATGTTTGCGACGCCAAGTTGCCTGGCGATCTCGGGCAGATTTTCCGGCGCGCTTTTGTAATGCTGCGTGGACGTCCGCGAGATCACCTTGAGATCGGCGATCTTCGATAGGCGCGTCAGAATCTCGTCCTGGATGCCGTCGGCAAAGTAGGCGTTCGCTTTGTCTTCGCTCCGGTTTTCGAAGGGTAAGACCGCGATCGATTTCTCCAGGATTGCCGTCGCCGCGATGGATGCTTTCCGCGATCCATTGATTAGCCCGACGCGCTCGGCCGTAAAATGAGCAATGGCAACGAACAATAGCGCGCCCAGGACATAGTTGAGCTTGCGATCGATGCCGAGCCGCTCGCGTTGCATTGCCGGCGCTTCGCCACTCGCTGGCAACGCGCCGGTTCGCACGATGCCCTGCGAAGTGATGTCGAAGAGCCATGATAAGATGAGCGCAAGAGGAAATCCAGCGACGATCACTAGCACGATAATTCGCTGCACCAGCGTCGACACCTCGAAAACAGGGAAGACCTGCGTGACGACCTGCACGAGCAACCAACCCGCGACGGCATAGGCTGCGCCCACCTTGTAGACATGGCGGCGCTTTAGCTCGGCGAAAAAAGAAGGCTTGTCGCTCATGGCTTCGGGCTTGCCGGCGGTGCGGTCCCTTCCTTGGTGATCAGCTTCTGGAAGCGCGGATCATTCCGGAGCGGATCGAACATGGGATCGAGCCGGAGGAGAGCAGGAGTGAGCGGCGCATTGCCCGTAGGTAGTGCGCCCTCATACGGTATCGAGAGCAGCTTTTTTAGGGCGGCAATAGCGCGATCGGGCTCTTCTGTCTGCGCCGCGACCCGGGCGAGGATCTCGATCGGACCCGGCCCGTCCACGACGTCCTTTTCGATTGGATTCGCGGCCATGGCTCGTTCCGCCATAGATAAGGCCGTCGCTTTGTTGCCAAGGCCCATCTCAACCAGCGCGAGGTCTTCCATGAGACTATAATTGTCGGGCTGTTCCTTGAGGAAGGGTTCCAGTTCGCTATGCGCCTGTCGCCAGCTTTCCTGCGCGGCGGCCTGATCGCCGCCGACTTGCTGCACCCATCCTAACCAAAAACGCAACTCGCCATTGAAATAACCCACTGCTGGATCAGGCCGGGCTAATATTTCCTTTAAACGAGAAATGATTTGGTCGGGGTGGCGCTCGAGGATCGCCTGGTAAACTTGTGTTTCCAGCGCGGCGGTGTTGTCGGCGGCGGGATGAAGGGGACCAAGAATGGCTGAAGCGCGCGGCAAGTCACCTTCGGCCTGGGCAATCGATCCTTTCACCGCCAGGGTATCCACGTCGTCCGGCGTAATGTTGAGAACTTGGTCAAGCTTGCGCTGTGCTTCGGCGAAACGGCGAAGAAGAAGGTAGGAAAGCGCGTGCTGAGTGAGCAGGTGAACATTGCGCGGGTCGAGCCGCTCGGCCTGGTTGAAGAATGACTCGCTTTGCTCCCATTGGCCTCCTCTGCGCGCGACGTAGGCCAGCGATTCAGGAATCCGGCTGCTATTGGGCAGAAGTGGACGTGCTTGCTCGAAGTAACGCACCGCGGTGGGGTAATCCTTTTGATAGGCATAATAGTAAAAGCCTTTGGCTATCAACCCCTCGCCGAGATTGGGCTGCAGAGTGAGCGCGGTCTCGGCCGCTTGCCGCGCTTCTTCCTGAAGCGATTCCGTGGGCTGAAGTGTAACTCCGATATAGCCAACTGCATCGACATAGGATAGGAGCGCCCAACTAAGGGCGAATTTCGGGTCGAGGCGCACCGCTTCTCTTAAATGCTTCTGCGCGCCAAGGGAGTTGGCGGGGGAATTTTGCGCTTTGAGATTATAAGCAAGCCCGCGCAGGTAAGCATCGTAAGCTTGGGGATTGTCCGTCGGTTTCGCGGCCATGATCTGCTCTTCCTGGCCAGTAACTTTCGCTCGCAGCTGATCGGCAATAGCTTTCGCTACTTCGGTTTCGACGGAAAAGATGTCGGTTAGTTTCCGGTCAAAGGTCTCGGCCCAAAGGTGCGAATCATCAGCCGCTTTGATTAGCTGCACGTTCACGCGCACGGCATCGCCATTCTTCTGCACGCTTCCTTCAACGATGTTTGCGACGCCAAGTTGCCTGGCGATCTCGGGCAGGTTTTCCGGCGCGCTTTTGTAATGCTGCGTGGACGTCCGCGAGATCACCTTGAGATCGGCGATCTTCGCTAAGCGCGTCAAAATCTCGTCCTGGATGCCGTCGGCAAAGTAAGCGTTGGCTTTGTCTTCGCTCCGGTTTTCAAACGGCAAGACCGCGATCGATTTCTCCAGGATTGCCGTCGCCGCGATGGATGCTTTTCGCGATCCGTTGATTAGCCCGACGCGCTCGGCCGCAAAGTAAGCGCTGGCAACGAGCAATAGTGCGCCCAGGACATAGTTGAGCTTGCGATCGATGCCGAGCCGCTCGCGTTGCATTGCCGGCGCTTCGCCACTCGCTGGCAACGCGCCGGTTCGCACGATGCCCTGCGAAGTGATGTCGAAGAGCCAGGATAAGAGGAGCGCAAAAGGAAATCCAGCGACGATCGCTAGCACGATAATTCGCTGCACCAGCGTCGACACCTCGAAAATAGGGAAGACCTGTGTGACGACCTGCACCAGCAACCAACCGGCGACGGCATAGGCTGCGCCCACCTTGTAGACATGGCGGCGCTTTAGCTCGGCGAAAAAAGAAGGCTTGTCGCTCATGGCTTGGCCGGTGTCGGCTCAGATGGTTTCTCGACGAGGAGTTTTTGGAAACGCGGATCGTTGCGCAGTGAATCGAAATCGGGATCGAGGCGGAGCAGAGCCGGCGTGAGAGGGAGGTTAGCCCACCCGCCGTAGAAAGCTGTGAGCAGCTTCGGTAAGCTCGCGATGGCGCCATCTTTGTCGCCGAGGTGAGCGAGGATGCGCGCGCGCATTTCTTCGGCAAAGGCTCTGCGGCGAGCGTCGGGAACGACGTTGATAGCTTTTTGGACGGTGCTCAGCGCGAGCTCCCGGTTACCAAGCCGTGCGAATGCCCAGCTAAGATTGACAAGGATACCGTAATTGTCTGGTTGCGTCTTTAACTTCGCGGTCAAGGTGTCCCGGGCCCGCGCAAAGGTGGCCTGTGAGTCTGCCTTCTGTCCCGAAAGTTCCTGAAGATCTGCCAGAGAAAGCAATCCCGCGCACTGTTCCAGCTCTAATTTCCCATCCGTCGCGTGAGGCTCGAAGAATCTCAGGGCTATCTTTGGGTCGCGCTTTAGCATAGCTTGATACCAAATGGCGGTCGCGCTCCCGTCCATCTTTTCGATATCCGGCGTAAGCCGATCGACGATTGATTGAGCTTTATCGAGTTGACCAAGCGCTTGAAAAACTTCCGCTTTGACCGAGAGCAGTTCGGTATTGGCCGGCCAGGTCTGGAGAGCTTCGTCCACCATTCGCACCGCGCTGGCAAAATCGCGTGTCAGGACGTGACCGTACGCGGCGAACTGGCGTAAGACTGGGTCTTGCGGATTTAACCGCATAGCCTGGTCCAGGTAGCCCAGAGCGTCCTGCCATTGTTCGAGACGCGCGGAAGTGTAGCCGAGGAGCTCGAGAACATCCGGGTTACCGGGCCAGATGCTCAGCAGTTGCAACGACATATCACGCGCGCCCTTATAGTCCTGTAAAACCCAATATTGAAAATAGGCGCGAGCTAGCTGCGTTTCTGGCAGGCCTGGCTGCAACCGCACTGCTTCAGCTAGTGCCTTCTCGGCGGCGCTGCGCCGCGCAGAAGTGGTGTCGTAATAGAAGTAATTGTTCGAATGACTTCGGGCTAGAGCGGCCCAGGCCAGGGCGAAATTTGGATCGAGCCGGACGGCCTCTTCCAACGATTGCACACTGTCCGATTCTGAGGATTGGATGCGCCAATTCGCGATGCCTTTTAGATAAGCATCGTAAGCAGCTGAATTGTTCGTTGGTTTTTGCGCCAAAGCCTGTTCTTCTGCGCCGCTTAGCTTGGCATTAAGAGCGGCGGCGATGCTCTGCGCTACTTCCTTTTCGACCGCGAAGATGTCATCTAGCTTACGATCGTAACTCTCCGCCCAGAGGTGATCGTCGGTCGCGGCGCGAATGAGCTGCACGTTGACGTGCACGGCGTCGCGCGCCTTCTGCACGCTGCCTTCAAGAATGTTAGCTACTCCAAGTTGTCGCGCGATCTCCGGGAGGTCTTGCGGACTGCTGGCGTAATGAGACGTCGAGGTGCGTGAGATGACCTTGAGCGCTCCGATCTTAGCCAGCCGGGTGAGGATTTCGTCCTGGATACCTTCGGCGAAGTAAGCGTTCGCCTTCTCTTCGCTCAGATTCTCGAATGGAAGGACTGCGATGGATTTCTCCGGGATCGGCGGCGATGCGCTGGTTGAGCCTGTAGCCGCGTCGCTTTGTCGCGGCGTGAGGATCGACTTCGGCCTTGACCATTGAACCGCGAACAATCCCGCTGCGATTACCGCTAGCGCCACCGTGATTCCGACCAGCTTGCGTCCGGTCTTGCGCGTGATCGACTCGTCAGGCGCAACGTCTTCCGCCCGCTTGATTCCTTCTGGCGTCAGCTCGAAGGCCCATGCGAGCACCAACGCAATCGGAAAACCGAGCGCCACTAAAACCACCAGCGTTTGCACCACCCATTCCGGCGCGTGAAACGTGGGCAGCACAGTCGAGCTGATTTGGATGACGAGCCAGCCGACGACCGCATACGCAACCGCGACCTTGTAAACATTGCGCCGTTTCAGTTCGGCGAAGAAGTTGCGCGGGTTCAAGATCTGAAGCTCCTTTACTTGTCAGGCCCAATCAGCTCGGTGCCTTTGAGGAGTTGTTGGAAACCGGGATCGTTGCGGATCGGGTCCCAGACTGGATCGATTTTCAACCGCTCGATGGATACGACCATGCCGGCGGGAAGCAAAAGCGCCTGTCGGAGCGTCTTTACTGCTTCGGCCGTCTCACCCGTGCGCACCTCAATTTCTGCCAATCCGGCCAGAACTTCCGGACCCTCGACCGCGTCCTTTTCCGGCGGCATCAGCTCCGCCGCCAGCCGTGCGGCCGTCAGAGCCTCGGCGTTGCGTCCCAGCGCCGTCTCGATCCAACTCAGCTGGGTCAGCACATAACGATCATCCGGCTGCTGACGCAGCCTCGCTTCGACCAAGGCGCGTCCGCTCTCGATTTCGTCGCGCGCATTCGCCGCATCACCGGTCAGCAAATGAATCGCGGCCCTGGCGGCGAGGCGGTCGCGATTCTCGAGCGAATTGCTCTTTTCCTTGTCCCAGGCCTTCAAGGCAGCTCCGTAATCTCGCTTGATCGCATACACATAAGGCCACTGACCGATGATACCTGAAATATCTCCGCCAAATTTGTCGGACCTGGCGATGAGTGAATCCGCCGGGAAAGTGGCGAGAATTCGCGTGGCCTTTTCGATATCGCCAGTTCCATTGAGACAGCTTTGGATGACATTCACCATCCCAGCCAGGTTGTGCGGATCCAGCGCGAGCGAACGTAATCCGGCGCGGTTCGCCTCTTCCCACATTCGTAATCTGCAGTAAGACGCGCCGATCTGTGCCGGGATGTTACTATTCCGTGGATCCAACTCCTCGCATTTCGCCAGCTCAGACAAATGCTGCTTCCATTGACCTTGACGCCGATGGACGTGCGCCGCGTAATCTAGCGCCGGCACATTGTTAGGTTGCAACTCAAGAGCACGCTGGAATTCCGCCAGAGCCTGAGCGTACTGCCACTTCCCGAGGTAATAGCATAAGCCCAGGGCGATATGTCCCTCCGCCAGGTCCGGCGCCGGGCGCAGGGCGCGCTCGGCTCGGCTCTTGACTTCTTCAAGCTCTGGCTCGCTCAGACGCTTGAAGTACCAGTGCTGCCACATCTGATTCTCCGCCAAACGTGCCATGGCCAGGGCAAATTGAGGATCGCGTGCGATCGCCTGTTGATACCACGAAGAGGCTTGTTCGTAGGCTGCGGGCTTGCGGGAAGCTTCAGCCTCGCGTTCGTAGTATTCACCTTTCAAAAACAAGTCGTAGGCCTCCGGATCATGTGTTGGCGCTGTAGCCAGGTTATTAGTCTCGTTAGGCGAAAGTTTCGCCTGCAAGGCATCAGCGATCTCCTGCGAGACTTCGCTCTCGACCGCAAAGACATCCTTCACGTCTCGATCATAAGTCTTGGCCCAAAGATGCGTATCCACGCGCGCATCAATCAGCTGCACGTTCACGCGTACCTTGCCGGTAGATCGTTGCACCGTTCCTTCCAACACCGTGGCGACACCTAACTGTTGTGAGACCGTCTTCAGATCTTCCGGCTTGCTCTTATACTTTGCCGTCGAAATTCGAGAGATGACTTTAAGGTCTGCAATGCTGGCGAGCTTGGTGAGAATTTCATCCTGAATCCCGTCGGCAAAGTAGGCGTTCTCCTTGTCGCTACTAAGGTTCTCGAACGGCAGCACCGCAATTGATTTCTCCGGGATCGCCGTCACCGCGAAGGATGTTTTCCGCGCTCCGTTGATTAGCCCGACGCGCTCGGCCGCAAAGTAAGCAATGGCAACGAGCAGTAGTGCGCCCAGGACATAGTTGAGCTTGCGGTCGATGCCGAGCCGCTCGCGTCGCACGGCCGGCGCTTCGCCACTCGCTGGCAGTTCGCCTGTGCGCACGATGCCCTGCGAAGTGATGTCGAAGAGCCAGCTTAAAATGAGCGCAAAGGGGAATCCGGCGACGATCACCAGCACGATAATTCTCTGCGCCAACGCCGACACCTCAAAAATAGGGAAGACCTGGGTGACGACCTGCACGAGCAACCAGCCGGCCACGGCATAAGCCGCGCCGACCTTGTAGACATGGCGGCGCTGCAACTCAGCGAAGAAAGAAGGCTTGTCGCTCATGGCTTGGCCGGTGCCTTCATCGCCGCTTCGCCATCGGCGGTCAATTTCTCGAAACGCGGATCCCCGCGGAGCGGATCGAACATCGGATCGAGCCGGAGCAGCGCACGAGTGACCGGCACAGGCATCCTCAGTCTGCCACCTCCCGGTGTTAAGAGCAGCTTTTGTAAGGTGGCAATCGCGCGATCAGGCTCTCCTGTCTGCGCCGCCACCCGGGCAAGAATCTCAAGCGACCGGGGACCAACCAGTGCGTCTTTCTCGATCGGATTCAGAGCCATGGCGCGTTCGGCCAGAGTCAACCCGGCGGTCTTGTCGCCAAGAGCCATATCAGTCAGCGCGAGATCTTCAATGAGCCTAAAATTGTCTGGTTGATCTTTGAGAAAAGATTCCAGTTCGCTGCGCGCCTGTCGCCAGGTTTCCTGTGCAGCGGTATGGTCGCCGGCGACTTCTTGCGTCCAGCCTAACAAAAAGCGCAATTCGCCATTGTAAAACCCCAACGCTGGATCGGGCTTGGCAAGTATTTCCGTTAGCCGAGGGATGATTTGTGCAGGGTGGCGCTCCAAGATCGCTTGGTAAACTTGTGTTTCCAACGCACCGGTGTCGTCGGCCGCCGGGTGGAGCTGAGCGAGGATCGCCGAGGCACGCGGTAGGTCGCCCTCGGCTTGTGCGATACCCGCCTTTAGCACGAGGGTATCCATGTCGTCCGGCGTAATATCGAGAACCTGATCAAGCTTTCGCGTCGCTTCTGGGAAATGACGAACGGCGATATAGGAAAGCACGCGCTGATCGAGTAGGGAAACGTTGCGCGGGTCGAGGTGCTCCGCTTCATCGAAGTACGATTCGCTCCGGTCCCACTGGCCTTGCCTCCGCGCGACATAGGCGAGTGACTCCGGAATCCTGCTGCTATTGGGCATAACCTTGCGTGCCTGCTCAAAGTAACGCACTGCGGTCTCGTAATCCTTTAGACAAGAGTAGTGGTAATATCCCTTGGCGATCAGCGCCTCGCCGAGATTGGGCTGAAGAGCGAGCGCATTTTCGGCTGCCTGCCGTGCCTCATCGCGCAAAGTAGTGGTGGGTTGAAGAGTAACGGTTCGATAGCCGACGGCATCAATGTATGACAGCAACGCCCAACTAAGGGCGAACTTCGGATCCAACCGCACTGCTTCCTTGAGATATTTCTGTGCCGCAAGGGAATTGGCGGGGGTCGTTGCCGTTTTCAGTGAATAAGCGAGCCCGCGCAGATAGGCGTCGTAAGCTTCAATATTGTCTGTCGGTCTGGCCGTGATCACTTCCTCTTCCTGGCCGCTGAGCTTCGCTCGCAATTGGTCGGCAATGGCTTTGGCCACCTCACTCTCAACCGAAAAAATGTCGGTCAGTTTGCGATCAAAGGTATCGGCCCAAAGATGGGAATCATTGGCTGCTTTAATCAGCTGCACGTTTACGCGCACAGCGTCGCCGCTCTTCTGCACGCTACCTTCCACGATGTGAGCGACACCAAGTTGCCTTGCAATCTCAGGCAAGTTTTCCGGCGCGCTTTTGTAATGCTGCGTGGATGTGCGCGAGATCACCTTCAGATCGGCGATCTTGGATAAGCGCGTCAGGATTTCATCCTGGATGCCGTCGGCAAAGTAGGCGTTCGCCTTGTCTTCGCTCCGGTTTTCAAAGGGAAGCACCGCGATGGACTTGGCGTTGGCGGCGGGTGGAGATGCGTTAGGCTCGGGTGCCGCGTGCGACTGTGCGGCCTCGCGCCGGGGTACGAGCACCCACTTGTCGAAGCCAAAGTAAGCGAGCGCGAGCGCCAGCACCGCGATGATCATACGATCCATACGCCGTGCCGTTTGCGGCGCGATCGACTGCTCGGGCGCCACATCAGCGTCTCGCTTCAATCCTTGCGGAGTTAGCTCGAACACCCAACTGAAGATCAGCGCCGGAACGAAACCGAGCGCGAGGGTAATGATCAATCCGCGCAGCGCCCAACTCGGCACGTCAAATGTCGGGAGCACGGTGCTGGCGACCTGCGTAAGCAGCCATGCGCCGACGAGATAGAGCCCAGCCATGCGAATGACATTGCGCCGTTTCAGTTCGGTGAAGAAGGAGGCCTTGCCGCTCATGGCTTGGCCTGAGTCTGCGTCGGCGGTTTGTCGGCAACGAGTTTCTGAAATCGCGGATCATTCCGGAGCGGATCGAACATCGGATCGAGTCGGAGCAGTGCGGGAGTGAACGGCATGCTACGATCCAGATGGCCGCTGTGTGGCATTGCCATCAGCTTCTCTATGGCTGGAATGGCTCGGTCAGGCTCTCCCATGCCCGCCGCTATTCTTGCGACGATTTCGAGCGAACGGGGACCAGCAATGGCATCCTTCTCGACCGGATTTACGGTCAGACATCGGTCGGCCATGGCAAATGCAGCGGCCTTGTCACCCAAACCCATATCGATAAGGGCGAGATCGCCGATCAGGAAATGGTTTTGCGGCTGTTCTTCGAGGAATGATTCCAGTTCGCTGCGCGCTTGGCGCAAAGTTTCCAGAGCGGCGGCATGGTCGCCGGCGATTTCCTGCGCCCAACCCAGCCAGAAGCGAAGTTCGGCATTGAAGTAACCTAGAGTCGGATCGGGTTGGGCAAGAATCTCCTTGAGTCGAGGAATGATTGGGGCAGGCCGGCGCTCCATGATTTCCTGGTAAACCTGTCTTTCGATCGCGATCGTATTGTTCGGTGGTGGATGGAGCGGAGCCAAGATCGCGGAGGCCCGCGGCAAATCGCCTTCCACTTGGGCAATCGCGGCTTTCGTCACGATCGTGTCGAGATCATCTGGAGTGATATCCAAGATCTCATCAAGCTTCCGCTGCGCTTCTTGGAATCGGCGCAAGTGGATGTAGGAGAACGCGTGTTGGGCGAGCAGGCTGGGATTGCGTGGGTCAAGCCGCTCCGCCTCGTCAAAGTATTGGTCACTCCGGTCCCATTGGCCTCGTCGCCGGGTAATGTAGGCAAGGATCTCCGGAATACGGCTGCTATTGGGCAGAAGTGGACGTGCTTGCTCCAAATAACGCTCGGCCGTTTCATAATCCTTCAAGCACGCGTAATGATAGTATCCTTTGGCCAACACCGCTTCGCCGAGGTCTGGCTGAAGGGTCAACGCAGTGTCCGCGGCCCGGAGTGTCTCCTCGCTTAAAGCACCGGTTGGTTGCAGAAATGTGGTGATGTAGCCACCCGCGTCCACAGATGACAGCAGCGCCCAACCGCGGGCGAACTTTGGATCCAAATTTACTGCGTCTTTCAGATAGCCCCGCGCGCCCAAGATATTGGCGGGCGAAAAGGACGTTTTCATTGAATAAGCCAGGCCGCGTAAGTAGGCATCGTAAGCTTGAGAATTATCCGTCGGCTTACTGGCGATGACTTGCTCTTCCCGGCCGGTGAGTTTCGCGCGCAACTGGTCAGCGATCGCCTTGGCTACCTCACTCTCGACCGAAAAGATGTCGGTTAATTTGCGATCGAACGTGTCGGCCCAAAGATGCGAATCATTGGCTGCTTTGATCAACTGCACATTTACGCGCACGGTGTCACCGCTCTTCTGCACGCTGCCTTCAACGATGTTTGCGACGCCAAGTTGCCGGGCGATCTCGGGCAGATTTTCCGGCGCACTTTTGTAATGCTGCGTGGAGGTGCGCGAGATGACCTTCAGATCGGCGATCTTCGCTAAGCGCGTCAGAATCTCGTCCTGGATGCCGTCGGCAAAGTAAGCGTTGGCTTTGTCTTCGCTCCGGTTTTCAAACGGCAGGACGGCGATCGATTTCTCGGGGATCGGCGGCGGTGCCGGAGGGGCAACCGATGCGACGGTCGCGCCTGGACCCGGAATCGCAGCCGGTTTGCCGCGCAGAAATTGGAACACGAACAACCCCGCCGCGATTACCGCCACGACGATGGTGATTCCGATCAATTTTCGCCCGGTGCGCGGCGTGATGGATTCGTTAGGCGCAACCTCATCGGCGCGCTTGATTCCTTCGGGGGTTAATTCAAAGGCCCAGGCCAGAATGAGCGCGACGGGGAAGCCGAGAATGAGAAGAAGTACCACGAGGCGCACCGCCCAATTCGGAATGTCGAAGAAGGGAAAGATCTGCGTCGCGATCTGCATCAGCAGCCAGGCCACCACCGCATACGCGACCGCGACCTTGTAAACATTGCGGCGTTTCAGTTCGGCGAAGAAGTTGCGTGGGTTCATCTCGACTACTTGTTAGGTCCGATCAGCTCCTTGCCGGCGAGGAGTTGTTGGAATCCCGGATCGTTTCGAATGGGATCCCACACTGGATCGATCTTTAGCCGGACAATTGAAACATCAAAGCCAGCGGGGATGGAAAGAAGTCGCTGCAGAATCTTAATTGCTTCTTCACCGTGACCACAGCGCGCTTGAATTTCCGCTAAGTTGACCAGTGGCGATCTCCCGAGGAAAGGATCTTTCTCGACGGTTAGCAGGTTCGCTGCTCGTTGCGCCACTTGGGCTGCTTCAGCAGGCCGGCCAAGAGCCAGATCGACCCAACTTAACTCGACCAACGCAATCTCATCGGTTGGGTGATCAGCTAACCAGCTATCTATCAGGATATGCGCTTGTTCGGCATCGGTCTTAACATTGCTAGCGTCGCCTGAAAGAACGCCAATAGCCGAGCGCGCGGAAAGCCGCTTGCGCTTTTCGCTCGGCTCGCCTCTCTCGTTCACCCACGCGTTGAGAGCAGCTCTAAAATCGCGTTTGATAACCGATAAGTAGGCGCGCTCACCAACAAGCGGAGCGACACCGGGACGCGTGACTGTGAGGTCAGGGTCTTTCGGAAATGTCGCGAGCAGGCGTTGCGCTTCGGTCAGATCGCCGCTTCCATTGCGACAACTGATAAGACTGACGCGCATCGCCACGACATTGTGCGGATTGATTTCGAGAGTATGGGCCGCGGCCTCCTTGGCTTGTTTCCACATCCGTAACTGCACATAGGTGGTGCCAATGTCGGCGGCGACTGGCGCATTGAGCGGGTCGTTTTCCTTGCTCTTAAGTAGCTCTGTCAAACACTCCTGCCATTTCCCCTGACGCCGATGAACAAAAGCGCAAAACTCGGCCGCCTCGGCATTGTTAGGTTGCAGCTCGATTGCCTTTCGGAATTCGGCTAGCGCTTCTTCGTACTGGCGATGACCAAAATAGTAAAATGCCCCAAGTGCGACGTGCGTCTCCGCTAAGTTCGGCGCGAGCGCCAAGGCGTGCTCTGCAGTGTTCTTTACTTCCACCAATTGCGATTCCGTCAAAGGCTGGACTAACCAGTGGCGACTCATTTGGTTGCGGACAAGACGAGCCATGGCAAGAGCGAAGGTTGGATCATGCGCGATCGCCTGCTGATACCAACTGGCAGCCTGGTCATATGACTCGATCGTGAGCGAACTTGCCGCCTCTCGTTCTTCAAACTCACCTTTTAAGAACAGGTCGTAGGCTACCGGATCGCGTGTCGGTGCAGTTGATAAAGTGTCAGCTTCCCTAGGCGAAAGCTTGGCCCGTAGCGCATCGGCGATATCCTGCGATACTTCGCTTTCAACCGCAAAGACATCCTTTATATCGCGGTCGTAAGACTTGGCCCAAAGATGACCATCCGCTCGGGCATCGATGAGCTGCACGTTGACCCGCACTTTGTCACCGGCTTTCTGCACACTGCCTTCGAGAACGGTCGCGACTCCGAGCTGTTGCGAAACAGTCTTCAGATCTTCCGGCTTGCTCTTGTACTTCGCGGTCGAAGTGCGCGAGATCACTTTCAAATCCGCGATGCTGGCGAGCTTGGTCAGGATTTCATCCTGAATGCCGTCCGCAAAATAAGCTGCGTTCTTATCGTCGCTCCGATTTTCGAACGGCAGGACCGCGATCGACTTCGCGGGAAGTTCGCTCAATGACGAACTCGCACTTCGAAATCCATAACGACCTAGCATGAAGAGTCCGATCGAAAGAAGCGCGCCGACGATCGCGACGTAAATCCAAGCGCGCGATTTCGGGCGTGCTTGCGAGGTGAGATCCGCATCTTCCGTCCGCTTGATTCCCTCGGTGTCAGCTCAAATGCCCATGCGATAACCAGGGCAATGGGAAATCCGATCACAATGCCGAGGACGATCAGTCGCACGGCCCAATTCGGAATCTCGAAAAACGGAAAAACCTGCGTCGCGACTTGCACGAGTAGCCAACCGACAACCGCATAAGCGACCGCGACCTTGTAAACGTTGCGCCGCTTGAGTTCGGCGAAGAAGGAAGGCTTCTCGCTCACTTAGCCGGCTCCTGGCAAAGCTTCTGGAAGCGCGGATCGTCGCGGAGATTATCCCAATCGGGATCGAGTCGGAGCAAAGCAGGAGTGACCGGCAAACTGTAAGAGATACTCAGCAAGTGCTGCAATA
Organism: Spartobacteria bacterium; assembly: GCA_003169695.1. Taxonomy (GTDB): domain Bacteria; phylum Verrucomicrobiota; class Verrucomicrobiia; order Chthoniobacterales; family UBA10450; genus AV80. The sequence continues at coordinate 3,743 of PNAS01000078.1, read as the reverse complement.
ACGCGATCGCCTCATCTTTTTGACCGAAGCGAGCAAGCGCGTGCGCCTTGTTTTCTTCCATCATGCCCTTTTCCAACGCATCTTCCGCTTCCAGAGCGATGCATCGGTCGAACCCTTCCAAGGCTGCTGCACGATCTCCCAAGCCGGCGAGCGCGGTGGCGCGGCAGAGGAGCAGCCATTGATTGTTAGGCTGCTCTTTCAGGGCCGCTTCCGCGGCGGCACGAACCTGCGCGTCGATGGCCCGCGCCTTCGGTTGATCTCCGGCCGAGTCTAAGAGGTCAGCAAGAGTTAGCAGATTGGCGATCTGCGCGGGTTGAGTAGCCGATTCATTGGCAGTACTCTGAAAATAGTGGAGCGCGGAGGCGGGCTTTCGTCGCAGTTTCGCCTGATAGGCAATCGTGCTCAGTTGATTTGGATCATCGGGGTTCAACCGCTCGACGATGGTTTGCGCTTGATCGAGGCGACCAAGACTCTGGAAAATTTGAGCCTTCAAGGCCAGGAGCGGGCCATTTTCGGGCTCAATCGGGAGCGCGTCATCCGCGATCCGAAGGGCTGCTGACGGATCGCGGTTATTGAGCCGGTTGGCAGCGGCGGTGATGCGAAGGAAAAGATCGCGCGGATCTAACTCGATCGCCTGGTCGAGGTAATCGGCGCTTTTTTGCCAATCGCCGAGACGGGCAGAAATCCATCCGAGCACCTTCACGATCTCCGAGTTGCCCGGCCATTTTGCGCGAAGTTGCTCGAGCATGTCCCGGGCGCCCCGATAATCGAGCAGAACCCAATATTGGAAATAGGCCCGGGCCATTTGCGTTTCGAGGAGCTCTGGCTGCAGGCGAATCGCTTCGGCTAACGCTTGCCGCGCCGCTTCCCGCCGCGAGGGCGATCGGTCGAGGAACTTGAAATAATTCAGGGCATCCATCCGCGAGAGCGTGGCCCAACCGAGCGCAAATTGTGGGTCCTCTCGCACCGCTTTCCCGAAAGAAGCCGCCGCCTCTAACGAAGGCTCGCTAAAGTGGCGAGCTTGCGTCAGGCCCCGCAGATAGTCGTCGTAGGCTTGAGGATTCGCGGTTGACTTGGTCGTTAATATTTCTTTTTCGCTGCCGGTCAGTTTCGCATTCAATTGATCGGCAATCGCGGTGGCTACTTCGCCCTCCACGCCGAAGACATCATCTAACTTGCGGTTGTAGCTTTCAGCCCAAAGGTGTTCGTCCGTCGCGACGCGGATGAGCTGCACGTTGACGTGCACGGCATTGGCGATTTTTTGCACGCTGCCTTCGAGCAAATTCGCCACACCCAGCTGCTTTCCGACCTCCCGTAAGTTATCCGGCACGCTCTTATATTTTTGGGTCGACGTGCGCGAGATCACTTTTAGAGCGGCGACCTTCGACAAGCGCGTCAGGATTTCGTCCTGAATGCCATCAGCGAAGTACGCGTTCTCCTTGTCACTGCTCAAGTTTTCGAACGGCAACACCGCAATCGATTTGGCGTTGGCGGCAGATAGAGATTCGTTAGGCGCGAGTGCCGGGCGCGGCTGGGCGGTCGTGGCGACCAACGCGGCTTCGCGGTGTGGTGCCAGGACGAACTTGTCGAAACCGAAGTAGACGAGCGCGATCGCCAGGACCGCGATGATCATGCGGTCCATGCGCCGCGCCGTTTGCGGCGCGATCGATTGCTCGGGCGTCACCTCGGCGTCGCGCTTCAAGCCTTGGGGCGTCAGCTCGAATACCCAGCTGAAGATCAGCGCCGGGATGAAGCCGAGCGCAAGCGTGATGATGAGTCCGCGCAGCGCCCAGGACGGTACATCAAAGGTGGGAAGGACTGTGCTGGCTACCTGGATGAGTAGCCATGCGCCGACCAAATACAACCCGGCCATGCGGATGACATTGCGGCGTCTTAGTTCAGCGAAGAAGTTGCGCGGATTCACAACTTTATTTCTCCCTTCAATCCTCTCACCTTCTTCACGAGCGCTTGGAAGCGAGGCTCTGCGCGCAAAGAATCAAGCATCGGATCGACCTTGATCAGGCCGATCTCGTAGCCCTCACGATTGATGTAGCTTTGCTCGAGTGACTGCAGCGCCTGTTCTTTGTCGCCCAGGCTGAGATAAAGAAGAGCGCGCCAGAAGACATCCACATACCGGTGCTTCTCCAATTCGTCCAAAGCCCTGAGCGCTTGCCGTGCTTCCTCCGGTCGACCCATCATCGCGGCCAGCTGTCCGATCAGCGCGATTGGCTCCGGACTGTTACTTGCCGTGCGCGCTTTGGCGTACTCCGCGGCGGCGCCTTTCAGATCACCACTTACCTGCAGCATCTCGCCGTAATGCCAGTGCGCGTAGGAAAACGCAGGGTCGATCGCGAGCGCTTTCTCGAAGCTCGCTTTGGCTTCCGGAAAGCGCCGTGCCGAGCCGTAGACCCTGCCTTGATCAACCAGATTCACGGCCGAAAAAGGATCGAGCTCGGTTCCCAGTTTACTCTCAGCGAGGGCTTCATCGAACTGCCCCAGTGATTCCAACGCGCCGCTAAACCAGTGATGCGCGCCTGCGTAGTTCGGGTTCAACTCGATGGCGCGCTTAAATTCCCGCGCCGCTTCGGCAAAGTCTACGTCGTAATCAAGAGCGATCTTGGCCAGTGCGTTATGCGCTTCGGCCAGGTTAGGGTTTAGCTCCAATGCTTTCAGCGCAGCAACCCTGGATTGCGGACGAGTTTCGCTGGGGTAGGCGCCGGTGTATCGGGGAAGTAGAATGTAAGCTTCGCTCAAGCCAGCGTAGGCTGCGGCGTAATTTGGATCCCGTGCGATCGCCTGATGGAAGAATTCGATCGCTCGCGGCAGGTTATCGTCGCGGCGCAAGGCAAGATAGTGGCGTCCTTGCACAAAGGAGTCGTGCGCCACTGGATCTTCCGTGGGCTGACTCGACATTGCCGTCATTTCCGAACCGCTGAGCTTCGCCCGTAAAGTGTCAGCTATCGTCTTCGCGACCTCGCTTTCGACAATAAAGAGATCCGTCAGCTTCCGATCATAGATTTCCGCCCAAAGATGGGCATCGGTTACGGCATTGATCAGCTGAACATTGATCCGCACCTGATCGTTGGACCTCTGCACGCTCCCTTCGAGGATGTTCATGACTCCCAGCTGTTTCGCGATCTCGCGCAAGTCTGAAGGCGCGCTCTTGAAACGTTGGGTGGAGGTGCGCGAAATGACCTTCAAGTCGGCCACCTTGGCCAGCCGGGTGAGGATCTCATCCTGCACGCCTTCTGCGAAAAAGGCGTTGTCCGGATCGCGGCTTAAATTGTCGAACGGCAAGACGGCGATCGATTTGGCGTTGGCGATAGATTGAGATTCGTTAGCCCCCGGTGCCGTTTGTGCCTTTGCGGCCTCTCGTCGTGGCGCGAGCACGAACTTGTCGACCACAAAATATCCGAGCGCGAGGACGAGCACGGCGGTAATCATGCGATTCATCCGCCGCGCGGTTTGCGGCGCGATGGATTCCTCGGGTGTGACGTCCTCGTCGCGCTTCAGGCCGTGCGGCGTTAGTTCGAACGCCCAGGAAAATATCAATGCGGGAATAAATCCAAGCGCGAGCAAAATGACGATGCTGCGCGGCAACCAATCGGGCGCCCCGAACATCGGCAGCACGGTGCTGGCGACCTGGGTGAGCAACCATGCGCCGACGAGATAAAGTCCAGCCATACGAATGACATTGCGGCGTTTTAGTTCGTCGAAGAATGAAGGTTTTCCGCTCATGGTTT
>PNAS01000064.1 GCA_003169695.1 Spartobacteria bacterium | reverse complement strand
TCGCACACGCGGCCACGCTCGAAGCGCGTATTCCGTTTCTGCATTTCTTCGATGGGTTTCGCACCTCGCACGAAATCTCGAAGATTGATGTGCTGCCGGACGAGGTGTTGCGCCGGATGATCGATGAGACGCACGTGCTCGAGCATCGCGCGCGGGCTCTCTCGCCCGATCATCCAGTGATCCGCGGCACCGCGCAAAATCCCGACGTCTATTTTCAAGCGCGCGAGACGGTGAATCCATTTTACGCCGTTTGTCCTGACATCGTGCAGAAGGCCATGGATGATTTTGGGAAACTGGCCGGCCGGAGTTACAGCCTCTTCGAGTATCACGGCGCGGCGGATGCCGAACGCGTCGTCGTGCTGATGGGTTCCGGCTGTGAAGCCGCGCACGAAACGGTCGATTTTCTCAATGCGCGGAAGGAAAAGGTCGGCTTGCTCAAGGTGCGACTCTATCGTCCGTTCGACGCGCTGCGGTTGGTCGAAGCACTCCCGAAAACGGCGCGGGCGATTGCCGTACTCGACCGGACAAAAGAACCCGGCTCCGGTGGTGAGCCGCTCTATCTCGATTGCGTGAATGCGCTTTACGAGCAGGGCCGCGCCAAGGTGCGCGTTTTCGGTGGGCGCTATGGGTTGTCTTCGAAAGAATTCACGCCGGCGATGGTCAAAGCCGTTTTCGAGAATCTCGCGCAGCGTTCGCCGAAGAATCATTTCACCATTGGGATCGACGACGATCTCTCGCACACGAGCCTCGACTTCGATCCGAACTTCTCGATCGAACCCGATGATGTGGTGCGGGCGCAGTTCTTCGGGCTCGGCTCGGATGGCACGGTGGGCGCAAACAAGGAATCGATCAAAATCATCGGCGAGAACACCGACAATTTCGCCCAGGGATATTTCGTTTACGACTCGAAAAAATCGGGCGCCATGACGATCTCACATCTGCGGTTCGGACCCCGGCCGATTCGATCAACCTATCTCATCACGAGTGCGAATTTCATCGGCTGCCATCAGGCGTTCCTGCTCGAGACCAACGACGTGTTCAAGGACCTCGCCCGCGACGGAACAGTCTTGCTGAATTCGCCGTTCGGATCGGACCGGGTCTGGGAGCATCTCCCGGAAAATGCACAGCGCCGGATTATTGAGCAACGCGCGCGTACTTTTGTGATAGACGCAAACAAGGTAGCGCGCGATTCCGGGATGGGGGGCCGGATCAATACTGTCATGCAGACCTGCTTCTTTGCGATATCCGGCGTGCTGCCGCCGGAGGAAGCGATTGCTGCGATCAAGAATTCGATCCGCAAAACCTATGGCAAAAAAGGCGAAGAGATTGTCGAGAAGAACCTTCGCGCGGTGGATGAAACGATCGCGCATTTGTATGAAGTGGAAGTTCCGGACGAGATGACGGCTCGGGCATCCAGGCATAACGGACAGTTTCACGATGCGCCTGAGTTCGTGCGGAGCGTGCTGGGCGAAATCATAGCGGGACGGGGCGACCGCGTCCCGGTGAGCGCGTTGCCTAACGACGGCACTTTTCCGACCGGCACGACGCAATGGGAAAAGCGCAACCTGGCCGAGGAAGTGCCGGTCTGGGACCCGGAAGTCTGCATCCAATGCGGCAAATGCGTGATGGTCTGCCCGCACGCGGTCATTCGCAGCAAAGTTTACGAGGCGGCTGTCCTCGAGGGCGCGCCCACGTCGTTCAAATCGCGTGAGACGCGGCTGCCGGAATGGAAAGGGCTGAACTACACGCTGCAAATAGCGGTGGAAGATTGCACCGGCTGTGGGATTTGCGTGGACGTTTGCCCGGCCCGGAACAAATCCGAGGCGCGCTTGAAAGCGATCAACATGGAAGCGCAAGCGCCGCTCCGCGAAAGCGAGCGCGCGAACTGGAAATTTTTCCTCTCCATCCCGGAGATGGATCGGCGGCAGGTGCCGCTCGGCAGCGTGCGCGAAATGCAGGTGCAACAGCCGCTCTTCGAATTCTCCGGCGCATGCTCGGGCTGCGGCGAGACGCCTTACATCAAGGTGCTCACCCAGCTCTTCGGCGACCGGCTGATCATCGCGAACGCCACCGGCTGCTCGTCCATTTACGGCGGGAATCTGCCGACCACGCCTTACACGAAAAATCTCGATGGCCGCGGGCCGGCATGGGCGAATTCGCTCTTTGAAGATAATGCCGAATTCGGACTCGGATTCCGTGTGTCCATCGACAAGCAGCAACAATTTGCCGGCGAACTCCTCCACCGGCTCTCACCGCAGGTCGGGCGCATGCTGGCGACGGAAATCCTGAACGCGCGGCAGCGTGATGAAGCGGACATCTTCGATCAGCGGGAGCGGGTGGCGGAACTGAAGCGCAAACTCAAGCCGCTGCGCGATCCGTACGCGAAACGCTTGCTCGCGCTGGCCGATATGCTTGTGCGCAAGAGTGTCTGGATCGTCGGCGGCGACGGCTGGGGTTACGATATTGGTTACGGCGGACTCGATCACGTGCTGGCGAGCGGACGCAACGTGAAGGTGCTGTTGCTGGACACGGAGGTTTATTCTAACACAGGCGGCCAGTGTTCGAAATCGACGCCGCGCGGCGCAGTCGCGAAATACGCGTCCGGCGGGAAGCGCGGCCCGAAAAAAGACCTGGGCTTAATGGCGATGAGTTACGGCACCATTTACGTCGCGTCGGTGGCGATGGGAGCAAAAGACGAGCACACGTTGAAAGCTTTCCTGGAAGCTGAAGCGTACGACGGACCCGCGATCATCATCGCTTACAGCCATTGCATTGCGCATGGAATTAACATGACCACGGCGATGCAAAACCAAAAGGCGGCGGTGAACTCGGGGCAATGGCTTCTCTATCGCTACAACCCGGATCGTGCGGCGCTCGGGGAAAACCCGCTGCAACTCGATTCGGCGGCGCCGCGTATGAAGGTGACGGATTATTTCAAACTCGAGAACCGCTTCAAGATGCTGGACAAGATCGATCCCGACGCCGCGAAAGAATTGCTTGGCCTTGCGCAAGAGGATGTGAGCGCCCGCCGGGGACTATATGAGTATCTCGCCGCCAGAAAATTCAACCCGCCGACATCAACCCCATGAACCTAACAACCAATTACCTCGGTTTTAAACTGCGGACACCGCTCGTGCCATCGGCATCGCCGCTTTCGGAAAATCTCGACAACATCAAACGAATGGAAGACGCGGGCGCTTCGGCCATCGTGTTTCATTCGCTTTTCGAGGAGCAGCTTCGGCACGACCGCCATGAGCTGCAGTATTATCTCGATCAGGGTACCGAAAGTTATCCGGAGGCGCTGAGCTATTTTCCGGAGCCTTCCGAGTTCAAGGTTGGTCCCGAGGCATATGTCGAGCACATCGCGAAGGCGAAAGCGGCCGTCGGGATCCCGATCATTGCCAGTCTGAACGGGTCGACGTTTGGAGGCTGGCAGACCTACGCGCGCCAAATCGAACAAGCGGGAGCGGACGCCCTAGAGCTGAACATTTACTCTCTGCCCACCGATCCGGATCGCTCCGCGGAGGACATTGAAGATGGCTACCTCGTCATTCTGGCCTCGGTGAAAGGCCAGCTAAAAATCCCAGTCGCCGTGAAGCTCAGTCCGTTCTTCACCAACTTCGCCCGCTTCGCCCGCCGGCTTGACCGTCATGGCGCCAATGCGCTCGTGCTCTTCAATCGGTTTTATCAGCCCGACATTGAACTCGAGACCCTGGAGATCACGCCCAACGTGCTTCTGAGCACGCCCATGGCGATGCGGTTGCCCATGCGCTGGATCGCAATTCTGCACGGCCGGATCGGCGCAAGCCTGGCGGCGACGAGCGGGATTCATCGTGCGACCGATGCGCTCAAGCTACTCATGGCCGGCGCCGACGTGACGATGCTTTGTTCGGTCTTGCTGCGGCGCGGCATCGCGCACATCCGTGTGATGGAGCGCGAGATGCGGGAATGGATGGAAGAACACGAATACGAATCGGTCGAGCAACTTAAAGGCAGTATGAGCCAGAAGAATTGTCCCGACCCGAGTGCATTCGAACGCGCGCAATACATGCGGGCGCTCTCGACCTATCCGGCAGCCGACATTTGAGTCGGAGGGATAGCTTAGGGCAGAGAAGCGACAATCCGAGCTACAAGAATCGTCGGCATAAGGCCGAGGAAGAGGATCCCGACAGCGAGCACGATCAGCGACATTCTTTGCAAGAAATCGAGATTGATTGAACTCAGCGGTTCAGGGTTCAGGGTTCCGGTTTCAGGATCATCAACGAAAATTGCCTTGAGCACGGCGATGTAATAATAGAGCGAGATGAAACTGCCAAGCAGCGCCAGTGCGACAAGCCAGAGCAGACCGTGGTTTGTGCCGGCGCGCATCGCGACGCTGAAGAGGTAGAACTTTCCAAAAAACCCAGCGAGCGGAGGCAAGCCGGCCAGGGAAAGTATGAAGATCGCCATGCACCCGGAGAGCAAAGGCGAGCGCGACCAGAGTGCTGAAAAATTCTTGAAATCGTCGCCGCCGGTTTCGCGGCGCACCAACGCGACGACGCTGAAAGCCCCGACCAGCGTGAAGGCGTAGATGGTGGTATAGAACAGCGTCGCAGCAAATCCTTCGCGTCCGCCCGCAATGAGCCCGAGCAGAGTGTAGCCGGCGTGGGCGACGGCGGAGTAGGCGAGCAGGCGGCGAACGTTGGACTGAGCGAGCGCGACGAGATTTCCGATCACGATCGACAGAGCCGCCAGTGCTGCCAGCACCGGCGCCCAACCAGCAATCATCGCGTGCCATGCCGCGCTGCCGTGTGCGGGACCGAAGCCGACGAGCACGATTTTTCCCAGCACCACGAATGACGCGACTTTCGAGCCCGACGCGATGAACGCAGCGGATGGAATCGGCGCGCCTTGGTAGGTGTCGGGCGCCCAAAGATGGAAGGGCGCGGCGGCGATCTTGAAAGCGAATCCGACGAGGGTCATGACCATTCCAGCGGCGAGCAGTGGCTGGACGGGACCGGCCGTTAGTTTCTGTCCGATCGCGGCTAGCCCCGTCGTGCCGCACATGCCGTAGACGAGGCTCAGCCCAAAAAGCGTGAACGCACTCGCGGTGCTGCCGAAGAGGAAATATTTGAGGCCCGCTTCCGCGGAGCGTGGGTCCGTTTTGTCAAACCCCGCCATGACGTAGAGCGACAGGCCGGTCAGTTCGAGACCAATGAAGATCATCAGCAGCTCCTCGCTGCCGACAAGGAGCATGAGTCCGATCGTGGCGAGCAAGAGGAGCGCGAGATATTCGCCACGATGTCGGGGCGTGTTGTCGCCGCGTGCGAGGATCACGGTGAAAAAGGCGAGCACCAGGCAGATGATTTTGAAGAGCGACGTGAGTGGCGCTATAACCAGCATTCCGTGAAAAAGCGTTGCCTGTTCCGGCAACAGGAGCACTGCCGCTGCGGCGAAGAGGATTCCAGCAGCGGCGACTGCGGAACAAATTCCGGCTCCGCGCGCGCTTGCGAGTCCGAGGGCAAGAACCGCAAGCGCTGTCACAACGACCGCCACTTCCGGTGAAGCGAGCTTGAGGAGTTCGAGGTAGTTCATGGGGGATCGAGGCTCAGGTGGATTGGGCGCTCCGTCGCGCAATGCCAATAAGTTAGCGGCTGCGCCGCCATTTTTGATATCGAGCGCGGGGCGCTCGATCCACCTTGTGTTCGTTTCACGGCTTAAGAAATCTCATCGCTTCAACCGCGGGCAGGATTCGATCGAGCAACAGTTTTGGATAAAGCCCGACTGCGAGCGTGGCGAATATGAGCAGGCTGGCGCCCAACTTTTCCGCCACTGTGATCTGGGCTGTGATGTTCGTTTGCTCGTTCCAATCCGAGTCAACCGGCGCGCGGCCCTGTTGTATGTGACCGCCGCGATACCGTTCGCCGAAGAATGTCTTCTTCAACGCGCGCAGCGTGAATGCCGCTACCAGAACCATGCCGGCGCCGGTCACCAGAACGGCCAGCGGGTAAGCTTTCCACGCGCCGAGAAGGATTGTGATCTCGGCCGCGAATCCGCTGAAACCAGGAATGCCCATCGACGCGGCCGAGGCGACAACAAAGGAGAAGGCAGCGAATGGAAGCGCGTGGCCCAGTCCCATCTCCGAGAGTGCGTCGAGATCGCGAGTGTGAGTGCGGCGATAGATCATGCGTCCGGCCACGGCGAAGAGCAGTGCCGCGATCACACCGTGTGAAAACATTTGCAGCACAGCACCGCCGACACCGAGGACGTTGGCCGTGGCCAGTCCCAGCAGCACGAAACCCATGTGGCTGACGCTCGAATAGCCGATGACGAATTTCAGGTCGCTCTGCCGCAATGCCACCGCCGCCGCATAAACGATCCCGATGACGCCGAGGACGGCGATCCATTTACTCCACATTTGGAAGCCGTCTGGAAACAGATTCATCGAGACTCGCAACGCGGCGTAGGCGCCGAGTTTCATCACGATCCCGGCCAGCAGCATCGAACCCGCGGTCGGCGCGGCGACGTGGCCAGTCGGCGCCCAGGTATGCAATGGCCAGATGCCCGCGAGAATGGCGAACCCGAGGAACATCACCGGGAATGCCCACGACTGAAATTGTGGCGGGAATTTGTATTGCGAGAGTTGGTGAAGATCGAGCGATCCGGCGGTGACATACGCAGCAACGATCGCGAGGAAAACAAGTGCGCCGCCCAGAAACGAATAGAGCGTCAGCTTCATGGCGCCGTATTCCTTGTTGGTCGATCCCCAGATCGCGATGAGGAAATACTTTGGCACGATCACCAGCTCGTAGAAGACGAAGAGCAAAAATAAATCGGCGCTAAGGAACACGCCATACGACCCCCCGATCACGAGCAGCAGCCAGAAAAAGAACTCGTTAGGCCGGTGCTCGACATCCCAGGAGAAGAGCACCGCGCTCACTGCGGTCAGTCCCGTGACCAGCGCCAGCGTGAGACTGATGCCGTCGGCCGCGAGGTGGTATTCCATTCCCAGCGCGGGCACCCACGGAACCCGCACGATGGTCGCAAAAGTTCTTGCATCGTGCGCATTGAAAAACGCCAGCAGACTCGTCGCGAAGCCGGCGAGGGCTGTGGCAAGCGCGATCCAGCGGGCAAAGAATCGCGGCATGAAAAGCACCCCAAAGGCGCCGGCAAACGTAATGTAAATGGTCCAAGCGATCATTGCGCGGGTTGCTGGAGAGACCGGTAAAGGTCGGATGTTGCCAGAAGCGAGACGGGGAATGTGATGAGCAGTCCCAAGCCCAGGAAGGCCATGCCGGCCAGATTCAGGAGCATTGCCATTAGCACTAACGGGAACAAGGTCCACCACCGGCCATCGGAAAGTGCCGCGGCGTTGCGCAAGGCTTGAGGTGCAGTTGTCGATGTTGTGGCGAGAACCTGTCCGAACAATGCATACCTAACGGCTACATAAATTCCGGGAACGACGAGAAACGCGAAGCCTACGAGCACAACCGCCGAATAGATGCAGAAAGCGAGAAGAAAGGTCGGGCCTCGGCCAAGCAAGGCGGTCAGGTCGGCCAATTTGGGCGCCTTGCCGTCTATAGTCTCCAGCGCAATTCGGTGAAGGCCCACCATCAGGCCCGAAAAGAAAACAAAGAAAGCGAGGTGAAGAATAAGCCAGACGACGACACCGAACCGCTGCAGTGCGACTACGGCCACTTCCAGGGCTGCCCATGACCCAAAGAGTATGAGCATCGAGATGAGAAAGACGCGCGGGTACGACTTAAACGCCTTCCACGCATTCTGAAAGTGAAGTGTGGCTGAGTCAGTCATGGCGAGGTCCGTCACCGTCAGGCAAACAATCGCGCCATCTGAATGACGGTTGTGTTGAAGATGTTGAACATGAATTGCGGTGCGATGCCCACGGCGAACATGAGCAGCGTGATGGGAACCACGATCCATTTCTCGCTTCGCCCGAGATCGGGAAAGGCACTGCAACTCCCCGCGAGTGGACCGCTGAAGAGCGCTTGCATCGCCCGCATAAACACGATCGCCGTCACCAGGAGACCGATCACCGCAATGGCCGTGAACGAAGCCGCGACGGCGAAGGAACCTTTGAAGATCAGAAATTCGCCAATGAAGCCGTTTAGCCCGGGCAGGCCTAACGACGAGAACATTGCGACGCTCATCCAGCCGCAGAGGAGCGGAGTGCGCTGCATGAGACCGCCGAAATCGTTGATGCCGCGGAGGCCGCGCCGTTGCTCGAGCAATCCGACGAAATAGAACAACGCGGCTGCAGTGACGCCATGGTTGAAGATCTGCATGAAAACGCCGCTCAAAGCCGCGTGCGTGTCGATCAAAGACGATGCCGATCTGGCGGTGACGGCGAAGAGGCCGAGCATGCAATACCCTAGATGGCTGATCGAAAGATAGGCGACCATCCGTTTCAAATCCGATTGCGCCCACGCGGCGAGCGACGCGAGGACGATCGAGCACACCGCCAGTGCGAGCAGCCACGGGCCGAGGATTTTTATTTCGTGCGGGAAGAGCGGCAGCAGCAGGCGCACGAAGCCGTAAACGCCCATTTTTGAGAGCACACCGGTAAGCACCATTGAGACGCCGACCGGTGCACTTTCATATGCATCAGGGAGCCAGGTGTGAAAGGGGAAGAGCGGCACTTTCACGGCCAGGCCGAGGAAGATTCCGGCGAAGGCGAGCCACGCGAGATTGCCCGTGAGCAACCCGGTCTTTCCCAGATCGGCGAGCGTGGCGAAATCGAATGTCCCCCTGGAGAAATAAATTCCGAGAAAGGAGAGCAGCATCGCAACGCTGCCCAAGAATGTGTAAACGAAAAATTTCGTTGCGGCACGGTCGCGGTTTTCACCGCCCCAGATTTTGATGAGCAGGAACGCGGGAATGAGGCTCATCTCGTAGAATAAAAACCAGAGAACAAAATTCTGGGCGGTGAACGTGCCGTAGAGCGCCGATTGCATCAGCAACATCAGCGCGCAAAAACCGCGGCCAGTTCGTTGCGCGAGAAATGCGAACGGGAAGATGAGCGACGTCAGCAACACGAGCAGGAGACTCAAACCATCGATCCCGACGAGGTATTCGGCGCCGATCGTGGGAATCCAGGCGTGGCGTTCGACGAGCTGGAGGCCGGGTGCCGCAGTGTCGAAGCCTTGCCACAACGCGATAGCCAGAATTGCGCTGAGCGCGTTGAATCCGAGAGCGATTCCGCGGGCGTAGTTCTGTCGCGCAACGCCCACGAAAAGCGTTCCGGCGACCGGAAGGAGAATCAGCGCTGTGATCATGCCAGCCATGCGTAAAGAATCAGCAACGCCAGCATGCCGACGGCGACGACGCCCAGGTAGGTTTGGATTTGCCCCGAGTGCCACGCGGACATAAAACGCCCGAGCCCGCGCGTGCCGGTTGCGCTGTCGTCTACCCCGGCATTGATGCCGTGTTCGTCGAAATTCGCGCTTAGGATTCCAAAAAACTGACCGACTCCAGCGACCCCGCGCACCAGACCGTCCCAGACGTACCGATCCATCCAGTCAGACGCGCGAGAAAGCGTTGCGCTCCAGGCGAGGACGGTTTTCCCGTAAAGCTCGTCCAGCCACATTTTGTTTTCGAGGAATCGGAACAATACGGGCTGCGCGCGGGCCAGGGGATCCCTCTCCCCGGCATTGCGATAAAGCAAAACCCCAAGTCCGATGCCGGCAGCCACCAGCGCGAGCGAAACGAAAAGCATCGGCTGGATCAACTGACCAATCGCAAAGTGGGCCGGCTCGCCGTTGAGATAGTCGTGCAGCCAGGGCCATGCGGGCGTGACCACGACACTGAGAACGATCGAGCAAACCGCGAGCAGGATCAGCGGAACGGTCATGACCGACGGACTTTCGTGCGCATGTTCCGAGGCCTCGCGACGGTTGCCAAAAAACACGTAGATCATCTGCCGCGTCATGTAGAGAGCGGTCAGGACGACGCCTGCCATCATCAGGTAATGCGGAACGAACGATCGCGGCCAATGCGCTGTGGCGTGCAGGATTTCCTCTTTTGTCCACGCGCCGGAAAAGAAGAGCGGCACACCGCTGAGCGTCATCATGCCGATGGCATAAGTCAGAAACGTAACCGGCATGAGCCGTCGCAGGCCGCCCATTTTGCGAATGTCCTGCTCGTGGTGACAGCCGTGAATGACTGAGCCGGAGCCGAGGAACAAGAGCGCTTTGAAAAAACCGTGTGCGAGCAGATGCATGATGCCGGCGGCGACACCGCCCACGCCGAGCGACACCATCATCAACCCGAGCTGCGACACGGTTGAGTAGGCCAGGATGCGTTTGATATCGGCCTGAGCGAGCGCGATGAGGGCGGCCATCAGCGCCGTGATTACGCCAATCCAGACGACGACCGTGAGTGAGGGTGTCACGCCATCGATCGCGCCTAACGAGAAGAGCGGATAGACCCGCGCCACGAGAAACACACCGGCGGCGACCATCGTGGCGGCGTGAATGAGCGCGCTTACTGGCGTCGGTCCCTCCATCGCGTCCGGCAGCCAGACGTGCAGCGGGAACTGTCCCGATTTGCCGACCGCGCCGCTGAAAATTAGCAGCGCGACGAACGTGGCGCTGGTACCGAGCGCGAGAAGCCCGGCCCTTTCGAGGCAGCCATTTCCATCGTCGTAAAAAAGCAGTGTGCCGCTGCCGCCGTAGAGCCAGAGAACGCCGAGGAACAATCCGATGTCGCCGATGCGCGTGGTGATGAACGCTTTCTTTGCCGCCGCCGCTGCACTCGGTTTGTGAATCCAGAATCCAATCAGCAGGTACGACGCGAGCCCAACCAATTCCCAGCAGACGAAGAGAAGGAGCAGGCTGTTCGCGATAACCACCCCGAGCATCGCGGCGGAAAAGAAGGAAAGATACGCGAAGAAGCGCGTGAAGTTTTTGTCGCCGGCCATGTAGCCGGTGCTGAAGACGAAAATCCACAGACCGACGAACGTGATCATCATCATCATCGCGGCGGTGAGCGGATCGAGGATCCAACCGATGCGCAGCGCGTGCTCTCCGAAAGTGAACCAGGTGAAATTGTGAAAGGCGCGCCAGCCGGGTTCAGCAAGTGTTGGCAGAAACGCCATGACCGCGAGAGCGAGGGCGACGACCTGGCCGACGATCGCGAGGGCCGCTCCGGTCCTGCGCCGCGAATTGGCGAAGGTCAAAATCAGGAGCGAGCTCGCGAGCGGCACCGCGGGGATCAGCCAAAGGTTGGTCACGATCCAGGAAGTCATCGGGCCGAAGGAGAATCGCTCATCTTCGATGAAGAAAAGCGATGCCCAATTCTTTTATCAAGTCAGAACGCACGAGTCGGCACTCTGCGATTTACCGCGGACTCAGGCAATTCCTGTTTGCTAAGTTGAGGCGAAACCCTTCTGGTTCGGGTTGAATGGGTCGTCCGTCCAGGGTCATCGCCGTCGTCTCCGGGCTCACTGCGGCGGTGGTGATTGCTTCAACAGTGCTCACATACTGGTTTGGGAATCGCCTCGTGCGAATCCATGTGCGCGAAGAGCTGCGGCGCGAAGTCATCGGCCGGCTTGATCAGCTCATCTCTACCTTGAAGGACGCCGAGACCGGTCAGCGCGGTTTCATCATCACGGGAGAAGAGCGTTATCTTCAGCCGTACAACGAAGCCGTCGCAGGGTTGCCTAGGGAGATCGAAAAACTTAACGGCCTGGAGAAGATCGGCATCACAGCCTCGGAAGTCCGGGCCATCAGTGACCTCATTCAGCAAAAATTGGGGGAGCTGCGTGCCACGGTCGAGCTCCGGCGCAGCGGCGGTTTTGACGCGGCGGCTCCGGTTATTCAGGCCAACGTGGGCGAACAGATCATGGACCAGTTGCGCGCGGGGATCGGGCGCTTGCAATCCAAACAGTCCGCCGCCCTCCAAGCGGATTCGCAATTGAGCAGCGAGGCCACACGCACTCGCACCGACGTCTTTATCCTCACTGCAGGCATCAACATCATCTTTCTTGCCTGGGCGTATCAACGCATCGCCCGGTCGATCAAAGAAAGAGACTCCGCGCTCGCGCAATCGTACCGGCGCGGCAGGGAATTGGAGCAGCAAAAGGATTTGCTCGCCGTCACGCTCGCGAGCATCGGCGACTGCGTTCTGGTCACCGACAAAGATGGCCGGGTCACCTTTATGAATCGCGTGGCCGAGGAGGTAACTGGTTGGACTCTGCCAGACGCGTGCGGCCGGCCGACCTCCGACGTTTTTCGCATTCTAAACGAACACACACGTGAGACGGTGGAGAATCCGGTCGACAAGGTGATGAAGCATGGGGTCATCGTTGGCCTGGCCAATCACACGGTGCTCGTTCGCAAGGATGGCAGCGAAATTCCGATCGATGACAGCGGCGCACCCATCCGCGATCGCGACGGCACCTTCCGCGGCGTTGTGCTCGTCTTCCGGGATTTCTCCGAGCACAAACGCACCGAACATGAATTGCGCGTCGCGAAAGAAACGGCGGAGACGGCGAACAAGGCCAAGGACCAATTTCTCGCCATGCTCTCGCACGAATTGCGGACGCCGCTCACGCCTGTGCTGGCCACCCTCAATCTCTGGGAAGCGAGCGAAGACGTACCGGCGCCGCTGCATTCCGATGTGCAAATGTTGCGCCGCAGCATCGAACTCGAAGCGCGCATTATCGACGACCTCCTCGATCTCACCCGCATCGCGCGCGGCATGCTTTCCTTCTCTCCAGAGAACACCGATGTGCACGCGCTCATCGAGTTCCTCGTCGGCCTTTCCCAGAGCGAATTTCAAAACAAACATTTGAAAATCGCGCTGCACCTCAACGCGCCACAGTCCAATGTCTATACGGACGCATCCCGGCTGCAGCAGGTGCTTTGGAACATCCTGCGCAACGCCGTCAAATTCACAGACATCGGAGGCAGGGTCATGATCGCCACGGCCAACGATGGGCACGGCAACATCGATATCGCGGTTACGGACACCGGTATCGGTATGACAGAGGAGACGATGTCGAAGCTCTTCATTCCATTCGAGCAAGCCGATCCTACGCGCAACCGGCACTACGGCGGGCTTGGACTCGGAATGGCGATCTCCAATGCTCTCGTCGATTTGCTCAAAGGAAAATTGAGCGCCAGGAGCGAAGGGCTCGGTCGTGGCTCTACATTCACCGTCAGCTTCCCGGCGACGGAAGCGGCCGCGCAACCAACCGAACCCGACAGCGGGCCGAAAGTCTCGCGCGACAAGGTGAAGCTCTTACTTGTCGAGGATCACCTCGACACGGCCCGCGCGTTGGTCCGGCTCTTGGAAAATCGCGGTTACAAGATCGAAAGCGTCCCGAATGTCGAGACTGGTTTGCAAGCCGTCGAGCGAGAGCAATTCGATCTAATTCTTTGCGATCTCGGACTACCCGACGGCACCGGCATCGACTTCATCCAGACAGTGAGAAAGAGCCACAAAACACCGGCCATCGCGCTCACCGGCTTCGGGATGCAACAGGATGTGGAGCGTGCCGAAGGAGCCGGCTTTGACGCGCACCTCACGAAACCGGTCAACCTCCAAAAACTCGAAGCCACCATCTGGAAGCTGCTAAACGCTCGACAATAAATTAGTGGCTGCGATCCACGAAGTCCTCGGGGCGATTACGAGCGCGCGTTTGAGGAATTTATCCTTTGAGCTGGTCGAGTTTATCGACGCTAGTCGTTCGATAGTGGCGGTAGACTGCGATGACCAAGGCCAGCCCGACGGCCGCTTCCGCAGCGGCGATCGCGATGGAAAAAATCGCGACCATCACGCCGGTGGGTGATTGCGGTTGCGGATCGAAACGCCAGAACGCGATGAAATTCAAATTCGCCGCCGCGAGCATCATCTCGATGCCGATAAGGATGAAGATTGCGTGACGGCGGCTGAGCGCGGCCAGGAGGCCGATGGAGAACAACGCCGCCGATATCATCAGGAAAAGTGTGAGGGTCGGCATCAGCGTTTGTCCTCCATGACGAGAATGAGCCCGCCAATTAGCGCCGCGGTCAGCAACAGCCCGACGCATTGCAGCGGCCAGACATAATCGGTCATCAACACTTCGCCGATCCGTTTCACGGTGAGCGCTTCGATTTGCGGCGCGGCGATGGAGAGTGTTGGCGTCCCGAGAATCGCCCACATCAGGGCGGAGAACACCGCGATGGCAAGCACAACACCGCCCCAGTTGAATCCGCCGGTATTTTCGTCCGCCCGCCGCGTGAGCAGAATCGTGAACACGATTAGGACGGCGACTGCGCCAACATAAACAAACACCTGCACCAACCCGACGAACTCCGCTCCGAGGAGAAAGAAGAACGCCGCGATGCCGACAAAAGCAACGACCAGGCAAAGCGCCGCGTGGATGAGCTTCGAAAGCGATGCGGCGGCGAGCGCGCCGGCAAGTGTGAGAGTGGCGATGACGATGAAAGCAGCGGTGCTCATTCGGCGAAGCGATAAGTGCGCGGGGCAAATTTCTTTTTCGTATCAGCTAATCGCGACAGTCCGAAGTAAACAATCACGACAACTCCCAGCGACCAAAGCCATCCGGCCAGGCCGTGCGCCTGGTAATGCCACACCGCGGCGGCGAGGATGCAGGCGAACGCCATCGGCAACATGAATTTCCAGGCGAAGCCCATGACGTGATCTATGCGCATGCGCGGCAGCGTGCCGCGAATCCAGATGAAGACGAATAGCAGCACCGAAAGCTTCGCGAAGAACCAGACGTAAGACGGCACGAATTCGAGCCATCGCATCGGTGCATGCCAGCCGCCGAGAAATAGCGTCACGGCCAGGCCGCTGACGGCGAACATGCCAAAGTATTCCGCCATGAAAAAAGTGGCGTACTTGAATCCGGAGTATTCCGTCATATGGCCCGCAACGATCTCGGACTCGCCCTCCGGCATATCGAAAGGCGTGCGGTTGGATTCGACGAGACCGGAAACAAAAAATAAAAGGAATGCGGTTGCGCCCCACGGCGTCACGACAAACCAATGCGGCACGGCCCCGAAGCGGTAACCACTCTGCGCGGCAACGATCGCATCGGGCGAGAGCGATCCGACAACCATCACGACCGGAAGCACTGTGAGAATGAGCGGCAACTCGTAGCTGACCATCTGCGCGATCGCGCGCATCGCGCCGAGCATCGAGAATTTGTTATTGCTCCCCCAGCCAGCCATGAAGACCGCGAGCTCCGTGGCCGAACCGACCGCGAAGAAAAAGAGGATGCCGCCGTCGATCGCGAACGGCGTCATGTTGCGCCCGTAGGGGATCACGCCGAGCGCAAGGATGGTGGACGCTACCATCATGATCGGCGCGAGAAAATGGACGACCTTGTCCGCGCGGAGGGGCACGATGTCCTCCTTGATCAGCATCTTGATGCCGTCGGCCACTGGCTGAAGCAGTCCGAACGGTCCGACACGATTTGGTCCGTAGCGGTTTTGGATGCGTGCGAGAATTTTCCGCTCCAGCACCGAGATGAGCGCGAAGAGCGTCAGGAACGCGCCGAGGACTGCGGCGATATTAAGGAGACTCGAAGCGATCTGGATCACCCAATCAGGCGATCCCCCGAGCAGCGAGAGGAGCCAGTGCTTTGCGACAACGAAGATTTGGTCAACAAGCTCACCGGTCATTTGCGATGAAGAAAAGCGACGCCCCGTCCTTTAAGCAAGGCAGAACATTGCGCCGCGGATTTCCCCAATAAAGCACAAATCGAAAACATCGGCCCTTCCGTGCTTCTATTATCTGTGCAAATCTGTGTCGACCTGTGGCAGGAGAAGATTGATGAATGCAGCGAATCTCTCAGAGCAATTTAGCCGCGAATGTGATTTGATCCGCATCTCATGACGCCTGATCCCTATTTTTTCCTTGTCATTTTTTGCGGCGTCGCGCTCGTCTTTCCGTTGATGCCCCTGGCGCTCGCCTGGCTTTGGAGACGTTTTTTCCAGCCGCCAAAGCCCGGGCCGGCAAAAAATGCGACCTATGAGTGCGGGGTGGAATCGCTCGGGGAAGCGCACGTGCAGTTCCAATCGCACTACTATCTCTACTGCGTCATTTTTTTGATCTTCGACGTTGAGGCGATTTTTCTGGTGCCGTTCGCCGTGGCGTTCACCGATTTGCCGATCGGGGCGTTCATCGCGATCCTGGTTTTCTTGCTCTTGCTGATCGAAGGACTCGTTTGGGCCTGGAGCAAGGGTTGTTTAGATTGGGCGCGAGCAAGATGAGCGGCCAAGTCGACGAAGGTCTTCGCAGCGAATTGCAGAAACAGGGAATTTGGGTCACCTCGACCCAGGAACTTTACAACTGGGGTCGGCGCAATTCGATCTGGCCGCTTCAGTTCGGACTGGCCTGTTGCGCGATCGAGATGATCGCGACCGCGGCGTCGCGCTACGATCTCGCGCGCTTCGGTGGCGAAGTCTTCCGGCCGTCGCCGCGCCAGGCGGACTTGATGATTGTCGCTGGAACTGTGACCAAGAAGATGGCGCCGCAGATTGTGCGGCTCTACAACCAGATGCCCGATCCGAAATACGTGATCTCGATGGGCGCTTGCGCGATTTCCGGCGGGCCGTTCAAGCAGGGCTACAATGTTTTGAAAGGCATCGACCGTTACATTCCGGTCGATGTTTATATTCCAGGGTGCCCGCCCCGGCCCGAAGCATTGCTGCACGCTTTTATGGAACTGCAGCGGAAAATCGACGGGCAGAAACTGACCGGCGAAAGCAAGGCACCGTTTCTCGATGCGAATCAACCAAGTGAATTTCCAGTACCGGCCTTTGGCGCACATGACTTGGAGCCTCCACTGAATTCGGACGTCTTCCATCCGCCGACGATCAAGCGATGATTACAGATAGCCGAGGTGGATCGAGCGCTCTGCGCTCGATGTTAAGAATGGCGGCGCCGTCGCAAATTAATTCGCGTCGCGCGACGGAGCGCGTGATCCACCTGTAAGATGGAGTCTCTCGAAGAGATCAAGGCGCGCGGGGAAGCTGCGGTGCCCGGAGCGAAGATCACGATCGTCCCCAATCCGGGTCCCGCGAATCAGCCATCGCTTCTGCTCGACCACGAACATGCGACCGCCATTGCCCGTTTTCTGAGGAATGATGTCGCGCTGCGACTCGATCACTGCTCAAACGCGACCGGTGTCGATTGGCTCGATCGCAAGGTGTCGAAGAAAGTAAAAGTAAAGAAGGTGGTAGAGGGAGAGGAAAAGGAAATCGAAGAAACGCACGAAGAGTTTTTTCCCGGTTACCTCGAAGCGGTCTATCACCTTTACTCGATGACACACAAACACGGCCCAGTGGTCATCCGGATGCGAACGACCGATCGCGGAGAGGCCGCGCGCTTGCCATCGCTTACTCCCATTTTTCGGAGCGCGGAATTCCAGGAGCGAGAAATTTTCGATCTCTATGGCATTCGGTTCGATGGCCACCCGGATCTGCGACGCATTCTGATGTGGGACGAATTCGCGGATTTCCCGATGCGCAAAGATTATCGCGAACCGGACGACTACGAATACGAACCGACACCGCACGATGATGTGTTGGAAAAGGCTAAAGAGCATTACAGCGCGCGGCCGCAATTGGACGGCGCGGAAAATCTGACTGCGCAATCATGAGTGTGGGATTTCACGAACTGGAAGAGGCTCCACCTCCGATGACTTCGAGACTCGAGGGCGAGTTATTGGAAGTCTCGATGGGGCCGCAGCATCCATCGACCCATGGCGTTTTCCGCATGAACGTCGCGCTCGAGGGCGAGATCGTTCGCAAGCTCAAGCCGGTTTTCGGCTACTTGCATCGCAACCACGAAAAGATTGGCGAGAACACGAGCTACCTCGGCTCGATGCCTTACACAGACCGCCTTGATTACTTTTGTTCGATGACCAACAACTGGGCCTACGCGCTTAGTGTGGAAAAGCTGGCCGGTATTGAAGTGCCGGAGCGCGCCGAATACCTGCGCGTGATCCTCGCCGAGCTTACGAGACTTCAGAATCACGCTTCGCTGCTCGGGTTTCTGCTCAGCGACATGGGCGCCTGGGGCACTCCGCTTATGTATGCGTTTCGCGAACGGGAGAAAATTCTCGACTTATTCGAATCGCTCTCTGGATCACGCATGATGTGTGACTACATGCGCTTCGGTGGTTGTCGCTGCGATCTGCCACCGGGTTGGATGGAGCGGGCGAGAAAGCTTGTCGATGGGTTCCCGCGATTTCTCGATGAGTTCGAAAAGTTGGTTGTCTCGAATGAGATCCTTATCGCGCGCACGCAGGAGGTCGGGAAACTATCCGCTGAGCTGGCGATCAATGCCGGTATTACTGGACCCATGCTTCGAGCCTGCGGAGTTAACTACGATTTGCGGAAAGTGGACGGCTATGGCTTCTATCCACGCTTCAAATTTCGGGTGCCGCTCGGCGAACACGGCGATTGCTACGACCGGTTGATGATGCGCGTCCTCGAGCTGCGCGAGAGCGTCGGGATCTTGCAGCAAGCCATGGAACAAATACCGCCTGGTCCCATTGTGAATCCCAAGGTAAAGCTCCGCAGTTTTCGTCCACCTGTAGGCGAGGCTTACGGACGTATCGAAGGACCCAAGGGAGAACTGGGATTTTACTTGATCAGTGACGGCGGATCCAATCCTTACCGTTACCGCGTGCGCCCACCCAGCTTCATCAACCTCACCATTTTGGAAGACCTTTGTCTCGGGCATACCGTGGCGGACGTCATGGTGATCCTAGGGAGCATCGACATCGTGATGGGGGAGGTGGATCGATGATTGGCTCAGGCGTCCTGAATGGCATGGCAGTGACAATGCGGAACTTCATCGGGAGTTATTTCGAGAAGGATCGCCTGATCACGGTACAGTATCCGGAGGAACGCGAGACGCTGCCCGAGAACTATCGCAACTTTCCATTCCTGATTTTCGACACCGATGACGCGGAGGCCGGCTTGCGCTGCGTGGCCTGCAAGATATGCGAGAAGGAATGCCCACCGCAGTGTATCTATATAGTTAAGAGCGAAGACAAGAAGCCCGATTACATGGGCAAGCCGCAGTTTTATCCGGCGACCTTCGACATCGATATTTCCGTTTGCATGAGCTGCCAGATCTGCGTCGAGGTTTGTCCGTTTGAAGCTATTAAGATGGACAAGGTTTTCGAGCTAAGCCGCCGCGAACGGTTCGACGCCTTGCTCATGCGCAAGAACGAGCTGGCCAAGTCCAACACTTACTACCACAACATCCATCCGCTCGAAGCCGCTGAGGTCGATGCCAAGCTCACCGAAGCCGCCGAAGCGAAAAAGAAGAAGACATAATTATGCCTAACATCCCATCGACCTTTCGACGCTCTCAACAACCACACCAAGTCTCGTTGTCCTTCTCCGTGCGGGCCGCGATCTGCGCCTTCGCGTCCATGGCGGCTAGCCTAATTCCGGGAAATCTGTTCGCGGCTGATGAAAAGGTGGAATTTCCCGCGGCCAGTCAGCACGCAGTCGTGCGGCAACGCGTCGGATTAACGGACGTGGAAGTCGACTACTCGCGACCGAACAAGAACAATCGAGACATTTTTGGAGGCTTGGTGCCGTTCGGCAAAACGTGGCGCACTGGCGCCAACAGACCGACCAGGATTAAGTTCAGCGGGGAGGTCAAACTGGGCGACAAGCAGGTTGCAGCCGGCGAATATCTGGTCTACACGATTCCAAACGCGAACGAGTGGACGATCATTTTTTCGAAGGATCTTAACGCCCAAAGCGTGGCTGATTACAAGCAGGACGCAGATGCCGCTCGCGTAACATCGAAGCCAATGGCGCTGGCTATGCCAGTCGAGACCTTCACCATTGAGTTCGAAGATTTGCGGTCGAACTCAGCGACGCTTTATCTCGAATGGGATAAGACGCGTGTGCCGGTCAGATTGATGACGAGCGACATCGAAAAGGTAAGCAAGGGCATCGACGCGGCGATAAAGAGTGGCAAGCCGCAAGAGCCAGGATTCTACTATAGCGCGGCGAGTTTCTATCTGGATCAGGGTAAAGACCTCCCACAGGCGTTAAAGTGGGTCGAACAGGCACTCGAAAAGAACCCGAAGGCCTATTTCATGCACTATAAGAAAGCACAGATTCTCGCGAAGATGGGCAACAAAAAAGAAGCTATCGCCGCGGCGGAAAAATCGATCGAACTGCTTCAGGCCGGACCCACTCCTGACGAAAGCGCGATCGGAACCAGCCGCGCGCTCATCGAGAGCCTTCGCTGATCAGCGGTTCTTTTCGGCGAGGTCATGCCCTCTCACTCAGTTGGGTTCCAGCCGTGTTCCTGCCAGAAGGCTTCCAGCATGGTCGGGTTTCCTCGAAAAGCATTACGCTCGGCGTTCCTGATATTGGCGACGCTTTTCGGGTAGGAGGCGCGGGGAAGATCGCAAACGCCGTCTCCGGTGTACTGCCACAGAGTCCAGCGGCTCCACGGCGCAGTGTTTCGTGGCTCGAAATGATAGTTCGCGATCCACAACCAACAATTGGATAGAGTTCGTCTCTGGGCCGCCGTGACCTTCGGGCTAAACAGAACCTGTCGAAGACGATATTCGCTGCAGTAAAGGCCGGGATATTTGCCCGTGCGCTGGCGGATCCGCTCGACAAAGGCTACGGCCTGATCGACTCGCATCGTGCCGCCCGGATAATGCCCATTCTTTTCGAAATCGAGGACGAGCAAAATGCCATTAGGACGCAGCGCCGGTCCCCGGCATTGCGACTCCACGGCACTCAGAAAATGCTCGGCCTGACGAATGGGATCGGTCGCATCGCCGAAATGATAGGCGCCCCACAGCAAGCCGGCTCGAACTGCCGCATTTTGCCGGGCGCCGTAATAGGAGTCACGATCGAAACGGGGATAGGTGGCTTCGTGAATCACACCCATGATGCCTTCAGTTTTCATCTGTTCGAAGTCCGGACGCAGCAGATCGTAGTGCGATAGATTCACCACGCTGTTTGTCGCGAAGGCACAGACCTGAAACGTCTGGAGGACTAACAGAACGCGAACAACGGAGATTTTCATCCGGCGAACGATAGCTGGACACGACCGAAGTGACAAAGGGGAAACGATGCGTTGTACCTTCGCGCCAGAAGGTTGCAATGCAGCTGAGGCAAGTCCTTCAGCTTGTGATATGGTCCTTGCATCTCCCAAGATCGAAATTGATTCATCGATGAATGTTCGCAGACAAATCCGCTTCGCCGGCGGTTCGCGGGTTTCGCTAACCGTGCTCGCGATATTGACATTTGCG
Organism: Spartobacteria bacterium; assembly: GCA_003169695.1. GTDB lineage: Bacteria > Verrucomicrobiota > Verrucomicrobiia > Chthoniobacterales > UBA10450 > AV80. The sequence goes on along the minus strand of PNAS01000064.1, from coordinate 28,788 downwards.
GCATCGGCGGGTGGCGTGATTCTCTACCGCACGGGCGATCCAACGGCCAACACCACCGAGCCCGCCGGCCCGCTCGCGAGCAGCGGCTGGCAATACGAAGGAAACTTCGGCGACTTTCTCGGAACCGCGATCGCGCCGCACTACTTCGTGACGGCCCAACACCTTGGAACCGGTCCAACAAAATTCGTTTATCACGGCGTAAACTACACGATCGTGCGCTCGTTCGCCGATCCGGGGAGCGACCTGCGAATCTTCGAAGTTGCCGAGACGCTCCCGCTCTACGCGCCGCTCTACAGCCGGAGTGACGAGGTCGGGCAGCATCTGGTGGTGATTGGGCGCGGAACGCAACGCGGCCCGGACAGGATCGTCAACGGACAATTACGCGGGTGGGAATATGGAGCGAGCGATATGGTCCAGCGCTGGGGCGAGAATGAAGTAGCGAGCATCGTCGGGGGCACTCTTTATGTGCTCTTCGATCAAGCCGGTTTGCCGCAAGAGGCTCATATTTCCAATGGCGATTCCGGGGGTGCCGTCTTCCTCAACGACGGCGGCGTCTGGAAACTTGCCGGCATCAATTCCGACGTGGACCGCTTCGCCTCCGGTCCTGACGGCGGTGGCCCCTACAACGCGGCATTGTTCGACGAACGCGGATCCTACCGGTCTGATGGCTCGCTGGTCACCGGCGACGCTCCAGTGCCGTCCGGCTTCTACGCCGCCCGCGTCTCGTCGAGAGTCAGTTGGATTAATAGTATCATTGGCAACGTTGATCCGGGACTTGCTAACATATCGACGCGCGTGACGGTGGGAACTGGGTACCGGGTTTGCATCGGCGGCTTCATCATTCAGGGTCAATCCAAACGCATCGGTATTCGCGGTCTCGGGCCATCCATTCAGGTTGGCGGCGTTTCCGTACCGGGCACGATCGCTGACCCGCTGCTCGAGCTGCACGACGCGACCGGTGCCACCATTTTTTTTAACGACAACTGGCGTACTTCACAGGCAACCGAAATTCAAAATAGCGGCCTGGCGCCTGGAAGTGATTTGGAAGCCGCTCTCATCGCGACATTGCCGGCCGGGGAATACACAGCAGTTCTGCGCGACACAAACGGAAGCACTGGGATCGGCTTGATTGAAATTTATGACCTGGATCCGCGCGGCAATTCGCAACTCCTAAATCTTTCCGCTCGCGCGTATGTCGGCACCGATGACGACGTGTTGATCGGCGGACTGATTGTGCAGAGCATTTCTAGGCGACTGTTGTTGCGCGCCCTCGGACCAGAGCTCGCTGCGTCCGGCGTGACCGGCGAGTTGGGCAATCCGGCGCTGGAGCTGCACGATTTCAACGGCGTTATTCTCGCCAGCAACGATAACTGGAGAGACGCGCCGAACAGCGCCGACATCTCCGCGACCGGATTGGCTCCAACCGATGATCGCGAGTCCGCGATTCTTGCAATGTTGGGCCCAGGCACCTATACCGCGATCGTGCGCGGCGTGGGGGGCGCCGGGGTAGGCCTTTTGGAAGCTTATCTGATCAACTAACCGTTCTAGCCGGCCGGCATCAGTATCGAACCGCAGCAGGCGCTTCTGGCGGCGAGGACTTGGAAGCGGCGGCGCGACGGGCGGCCGTGGCGGCTTCCAGCGCTTCGGGATTTGGCTTGGAGGCAGGTCCTTTGCCATCGGCCTGCCAGACTAACATCCCCGTATGAACGAGGATACTAAGAACAAGGCCAGTCGCGAGCCAGAAGCCGACTAAATAGCGGATTGATCGCTCGGCGAAATCGAAGGGGCCAGGCGGTCTATCCTTGTGCATTCACAACGATGACAGAGCCGGCGCGCGGGTGCAAATTGGTGCGCGGTTGTCTACGACCGTGATTTCGCCAAGCCGGAGCATTTCCGAGGGATTCACGCGTTCTTTTCCGATCTCTGCTCCACTGCGAGTGCAGCGGCGTAACCGTCGGGCGCCGGCAAATCGTGCAGGGCCCACTCACGCGTCGACTCGCCTTCACGCGGCGATAAGCGGAAGGTGAGCGACGATTTTGGCACGGCTGCGTCGAGAGCTAGCTCGACGCCCACGAGTTCGTCGAAGATGCCTTGGCCCGTCGCTTTGGCGTAAGCCTCTTTGCGCGTCCAGGCGCGCAGAAAGGCTGCTTCGCGTGCCCCAGCATCCGGTAACGCCTGCCAGATTGCCAGTTCACGTGCGGAGAGCACGCGTGCGGCGAGTCCGGCCAGGCCGTCAGCGTCGCGCTTGAGGCGGGTAGCGGATTCAAGATCGATTCCAACTTCGCGATCCCAGGCGAGGGCGAACATCGCCCAACCGGCCGAGTGGGAAATGTTGAAGCGCAGCGTGCGGCCCTGCGAGAATGCAGCGGAGATCGCCGGCTTGCCATGAGCGCCGTACTCGAAGACAAGCGCGGATGCGGGCGTGTCCAAAGCAGCGGCGAGCAGGCGGCGGAGAAGACCGCGAGATGCGACGTAATGCCGCCGATCACGCTCGAAATGAAACCGCGCGGCGCGTGCGTGTTCCGCGGAGTTGAGCGAGGCGCTTAGCTCTCCAAGTTCCACGGGCGAGAGTGCCTCGAGATGCGCCGTCCAGATTTGGGCACCGCCCTCAGAAGTGCCGGGTAATTGCAATAGAGCCGAAGACATGGAGGAAGAAAATCTCTACGAAAAAATCATGAGCCTCGAAGGTCCTTCGATCAACGCGACCTCGTTGACGGCACCCGTTTCAGCTTCGGAGATCGCCGCTGACTGAAAGGGGTGATGCGGACTCGCCGCGCGGATGAGATCTCGCGGCAGCGCTCTGCAGACAGCTCTCGATTGTTTGCGCCAGGGTATCGACGTGCGCCGTGATGCATTCAAGATGGCTGCCTATCAGGGGATGCACTGTGACCTCTGGCGCGAGCCCTTGCCATTCTCCCGAAACATTCTGGCCGCGACCGACTACATCGTCGGAGAGCAGCAACGCGACGGGTCCGTGATAGGGCCGTGGACGGTAACGTGCTGACGCCCAGAGAAAGGCCGACGGTACGTCGCGTTCCCGCCGACCAGGGACACTTGATTCCGCCGGGTTGACTGACTGGTTGGCCTCGCGCCGGAAACGGGGGCGCAACACATCGCAAGCGCGGACGAATCGATTGGAAATACGGCGGAAGACGACGCGCGCCTGGGCCTGCACATTGAGCCCAAACCACCGGGTCAGCCGTCCGCGCCAAAGGGCCCAGCGCCCGAAATGATCGACCTTCGCACGATCGTCCCAGCGAAGCAGCACGCCAAACGCTCCGGCCAACCAACGCAGGGTGCGCAACACTTTGTCCTCCGGCGCGGCATCGATAACCAGCAACATTTCGACCGATTCGCCGCTGGCTTCAATCTGCTGAGCCAGTTCGTAAGCCACCAAACCGCCGATACAAAATCCCCCGATGACATACGGCCCGTTCGGGCGGACGGCACGCAGCGCGGCCAGATGCGAAGCAGCCATTTCCTCGATGCTCGGAGCCGCAGGAAGCAGTCGGATATCCTGGGGCGGCAGAACATAAAAGGGCTGGTCCGGTCCCAAGGCGCGCGAGAGTTTTAGGCTGTAGAATCCGCCGCCAGAAAGATCGCCGTGCAGGTAGAAAAACGGTGTGCGCGTGCCGGCATCGTTAACGCGCAGGAGAGTCGGCGATTCGTCAATGACCTCGCGCGCGATCTCGCCGGCGAGATGCTCGACGTTCGGGTTGCGGAAGAGCGCGGTCGGCAGAATGACCTTGCCGCACGCGAGCTCGGCACGCTGCAGCATCCGCATCGCCAGCAACGAATTGCCGCCGAGTTCGAAGAAATCATCACGGATCCCAATCCCGCGCACGCCGAGCACGTCTTCCCAAATCGCGATCATTTGAAGTTGAAGGCCAATATAGGGTTGCACAGGCTCGTTAGAGGCGATGAGTTCACCGGGCGGGAGCGCAGGGAAAGCGGCGCGATCGAGATGGCCGTCAGTTGCAGATAACGGGATCTCCTTGATCGGGATGAAGAGCGCAGGCACCGCCTGATGCGGCAGACCTTGCTCTTGCAAAAACTGGCGCAACGCGTTGTCACTCGGCAGCGGTCCGCCGGCGAGATCCGGCAGGACATAGGCGATGAAGCGGGAGCCTGGCTCCGTGGTGGCTGGTCGAACAAGCGCGTGTCGAACACCCGGCAGCGCGCAAAGCGCCATCTCCGTGCGCCGTGGGTCGATGCGAAATCCGCGTGCGTACCCTTGCTCGCCGGCAAGGCCCAGTCGATCGAAAGAGCCATCAGGCAACCATCGCGCGAGCTGACCTGTGGGTGCTGGTTCTCTCGTGCCGTCAGCGACGAAGAGTTCGCCAATCACACCGGCCGGCATCGGTTGGCCTGAGCGCGGATCGAGCACACGAAGTCGTCGGGCGATTGGCGGCAACGGCTGGCCGTCCAGTGCGATCGTGCCGCCGGCCGCTTCCAGCACCGTCCGCCTGCAAACACGCACCGCGCCGTTTTCTGTCTGGGTGGAAATCCGGCCGAAGGTGCCCTCACTCGGATCACCCTCCGTGGCAATCACGAGGCGCAATTTCGCCGGCTTCCGGACCTTGCGAGAATCGACGGCGGCTGCGAGGCGATTCCAGGCCGCCCCGGGCAGGCATGCAACCGAAATGTTTTCGGTCTCCAACCACGCAGCTAGTATCGCCGGGGGTTCTGAGAGGAGTCCGGGCGTGGGGTAAACGAGCAATGCGTTCGCGAGAAGCGCCGCGCCGATTTCTTCCGTCGCCGCCGCACCCGGCACAGAGCAGGAAGCCATGCGCTCGCGTTCGTAGAGGCCGGCGCATTCGCGCAAGGCGAGAGAGGCTGCGGCAATGGCAACGTCGACCTCGGGAGTCCTCGCGACGACGACGGGAGGCGCAGTCTCGACGCGAGCGCGCCAGTGGGCCACCCACATGGCTGCCTGGTCCAAGTCGGATGGGGCACGACCGCTTTTGTCTGCATTTCGGGCGCTTTCCATCCGCGCCAGAAGTTCGGCGCAACTGAGTTCGCGACGGCCGTGACGCGCGGCGACGGCGTCCGGTTTCGCCATGACACGCTCCACTAGCGGTGCGCGTATATCCAACTGGGCCGGCACGGCGGGATCGACCGGATCGCTCTCGAGCTCGAACTGTCGCCTTTCTTCGAGTGTCAGCAGCGGCAACGCGGAAATCGGTTTTCCTGGATCCGTGACGACGCTTTCCAGCAACGTCTGATAATGAGCCAACATGCGGTCGATGGTTTCCGCATCAAAGAGGGTGGTGTTGTACTCCAGCTCCAAACGCAGCCCCCCTGCATCCTCGAGGACCGATGCACTCAACTCGTAGACTGTCCCGGCGCTTACGGAAGGAACGGATTCAAGCTCCACCCCGTTGGGCAAGGTCGACGGCTGTTGCAGGCCGGCATCGTAATGAAAATTTACCTGCAGCCGCGCGGCTCGGAATTCGTCCAGCAAAGATTCGAAAGGGATGTCCTGGTTCGAAAATGCCTCGAGCGCCACATGACGCACCCGACCGAGAAGTTGGCGGAAAGTTGGGTCGTCGCGCAGGTCGGCACGCAGGAGCAAAGGGTTTACAAACAGTCCGACGAGCGATTCAAAATCTTCCCGGTCGCGATTGGCGCTCGGCGAGGTAACGAGAAAATCGACCTGACCGGTGTATCGGTATAGCAGCACCTGAAAGACCGCGAAGAAAATCATGAACGGACTTGCACTCTCGCCGGCTGCAAGTGCTGTTGCGGCGCGGACGAGTTCGGGCGGAAGTAAACGCGAGCGGATATCCCCGGAAACATTCGGGGCGGCGCGCCGCGGCCGATCATAGGGAAGATCAAGCCCGGGCAAATCGCCGGCGAGCTTCTGCCGCCAGTAGTCGCGTTGCGAAGCGAATTCGTCGGCCGCCAATCGCGCCTGCTGCCAATCCGCGTAGTCGGCAAACTGGAGCGTGAGTTCAGGGAGCGACGACGGCTTGTTCTCCACAAATGCCGTGTAGAGCGCGCACAAGTCGCGCATGAGAATACCGTTGCTCCATCCATCCGAGATGATGTGATGAACGGTGAGCAGGAGCAGGTGTTCGCGTGGCGCCAGGCGCAGGAGTCGCGCGCGCACCAGCGGTCCCGCGCGAAGATCAATGGACTGCTGGACCTCTTCGCGCCTCAAATGAGAGGGAAGGTCAGCAGCATTGGGAAAATCGCGCGCGTCCAGACATGGCAACTGGAGGACGAGCGATGGAGCAATCAGCTGACGGAGCTGGCCGCGTTCGTAATCAAATGTGGTGCGGAGCGCTTCGTGACGCGCCACAACTTCATTCAGCGCTCGCCTGAGCACGAGCTGATCGAGCGGCCCGTGCCAACGCAGGGCGAGTGATAGGTTGAGCGCCGGATTGCCGCCAGGTTGCAGTTGGTCCAGCAACCAGAAGCGCCTCTGTGCTGGAGTAGCCGGAAAAACGAAAACGCTTTCGTCGTCACCTGGTGCGCCGGTGGCAGTCACGTTGGTTTCCGCATCGATCTCCGATGCGATCGGCGTGAAAGCTGGGGCGCTGGATTGACCGTTACGGCTCAAGTGAACATCAGGGCTTACGCCGTTCCCGGGGGACAACGCAACAAACAAATCACTCTCGAGGCGTGACAACGCCATCGTTGATCTCGAGTTCACGTCACGGGCGGCGCGCACGGCGAGACTCGCGGTTGACCACCACAATGGGAGCAAGAGGATGCGGCACCGCGGAGGTGGCTGCTGTTTGTGCCGGACTCGGCTCAGCCCCTGGCCGAATAGAGCGATGCCCATTTGTTGCGGTGATTTCCACGAGCGCCCGCTCCGAACCATTCGGCGTCGATTGTGACGCGCCCGCCGCTCTTCCGGTCCAACGCGCAATCGCCACCGGATATTTTTTTTCTAACAGCTCCGACATTCTGCCCGGCGTCGGTGCTTCGAAGACAATGGCGAGCGGCACGTACTCGCCGAGAGCTTCGCGCAATTGATTGACCAGGCGTAGACCCAAAAGTGAATGACCGCCGAGATCGAAGAAATTCTCCATCGCCCCGACCCGCTCCACGCCAAGGACTCCCGCCCAGATGGCGACAACTTTCTCTTCCACGGCCGTTCTCGGCGCAACAAGACTGTCCGCAGCTTTTGCCGCGGAGAGCTTGGGCGTCGGTAGCGCGCTTCGGTCGAGCTTGCCATTCGCTGTCCGCGGCAGCGCGGGCAGCGTCACAATCGCGGATGGCACCATGTAATCGGGTAATCGTTTCTTCAGTTCGGCGAGATGAGCCGTTTGCGATGAGGAACCGCTGTCTCGGGTGACGCGGATTGTGTCATCCTGGAAGAGCCGCTCGTAAAACGGTGCGCTCTTGTAAGCGCGTTTATAGTGCCCCGAGTCGAAGGAGAACCGTACCTCTGCGCCGTCCATTCGCCGGATGCGACCGTCGATCCGGTAGTCGCGGTTGAGTCCGTTTTCCGCCAGCGCGCCGCGCACGGTGGCAATGATTTCGTCGCCCTCGCTAACGTCGATGCCGGGATAAAATACCGGCAGATACACGGGCAGCCACGTGTCGTTGCGCCCGAGTGTCTCGAGGGTCTCGCCAGGAGCTGCTTCCAGGTTCAGCCAGAGCAGCAATCCATCGATCCTGGAGCTGTGCGTGATTTTCATCCGGACGTCGCGTTCGTAACTGCTCGCGGCCGTTTGCGTGAAGTCGATGTCCTCGAAGGCGTCGGCAGTCGAGCGCAACATCTCACGCGAGGTGCCAGTTACGCAGAGACGCAAATCGTATTTGTATCCCGCGCTCCGCCAGGATTGCTCAGCATGGTAGGCGCCCAGTTCAGCGAAGGTTGGATTGCGCAAAAACTCGTCGGGCATCTGGATCGCGGCGACACGTGTCACACAACGATGTGGAATAAAAACTCCATCGGGTTTCATGAAGCGCCGCGCATCGTTCAGGAGGATGTCGCAACCTTCCGCGCCACCGATGTGCCCAACGTTTTCGGAAACGCAGACATCCACTTTTTCCGGCAGCTCGATCTCCTGCGAGCGCCCGTGAATCACGATGATCTTATTCGTTAGGCCAAGACTCTTGATCAGCGCCTTCGCCTGCTGGGCCGGGCGTTCCAGGAGTTCGATCGCGTAAACTTTTCGGGCCCCGGCCTCCACGGCCATGCGGGCGAGGAGTGCATCGCGGCCGGTACCGATGTCGACCACCACTTTATCGCGGACAATTTTGCGGAACGCGCGTTCGTACAGATCATGACGCGATTTGTCGTGAGTCATCGCGGCGTAAAGCACGTCGTCGTAAAACGGATCGCCCCCGCTGCTGGGTGACGATGGCCATAGCTCGACCTCCGCAGCCGGCTTGCGCACGACATAAGCAACGAGCCGTTTATCGCCCGTCGTGTCATCGAGCACCGCGACCGCGGCGTCGAGCACATTAGCCTGCTGCCTGAGCGCGTTCTCGATGTCGCCCAACTCGATCCGGAAGCCACGCATTTTGACCTGAGAATCGATCCGTCCAAGAAATTCTATCGCACCGTCATCGCGCCAGTGTGCGAGATCGCCGGTCTGGTAAAGCCGCGCGTCAGGTTCGCTGCTGAACGGATCGCTGACAAATTTTTGCGCGGTGAGTTCAGGTCTCCGCCAGTAACCACGCGCCAGTCCATCGCCGCCGATGAACAACTCACCCGTGACGCCAATCGGCACCGGCTGGAGTCTCGAATCAAGAATGTAAGCTGTTGTATTTGCTATTGGCTTCCCGATGGGAATCGAGCCTTCGAGCGCGGTCGTGGGCACAATCGTGTGGCAACAGGCGAAGGTTGTGCCTTCGGTCGGACCGTAGCCGTTAATGAGGCGCGTCTCGGTCAGCTCGCGCAAAGCTTTACGCACATGCGGAACGGAAAGCACATCACCGCCGGCGAGCAGCTGCCGCAGTGGATGCAAGTCGCGGAGACGCTCATCGACCATGGCGTTGAACAATCCGGATGTGAGCCAAAGCGTGGTAACACCATGTCCACGAATAGCGCTCCCAATTTCTTCGAGGGACGGCTGCGCGGGTGACATCACGACAAGTTTCCCGCCGTTTAAAAGTGCACCCCAGATTTCGAACGTCGATGCATCGAAGGAAATCGGCGCGAGCTGGAGAAATGTTTCGTCAGCGGCGAACGAAGCGTAGTCCGTTTCTTTCACGAGCCGGACGACGCCGCGATGCGTGACTGCGACACCCTTCGGTGCGCCGGTCGAGCCGGACGTGTAGAGCACATAAGCGAGATCATCCGCGCGCACTCCGCTCGCGAGATTTGTCTCCTCTTCAGCGCGGAACTCGTCCGCATCGAGGCAAAGCACTTTTTCGGCGGCATCGAGACAGCAATTCTTAAGGCGCGTTTGCGTGAGGATGACTGGTGAGCCGGCATCGTTGATCATCGACGCGAGCCGCTCCGGCGGATAATCGGGATCGAGCGGGACATAAGCGCCGCCTGCTTTGAGGACGCCAAGAAGCGCGATTACCATTTCCAGCGAGCGATCCATGCAAATTCCCACCGGCACGTCGCGACCGACCGTGAGTTTTCGCAACCGCCGTGCGACCCGGTTCGCCCGCCGATTCAATTCTTCGTAACTCAACTGCCTGTCTTCAAAAACTATCGCGACCGCCGTCGGAGCGCGCCGCACTTGTTCCTCAAAGATTTCGTGGATCGACGCTTGACGCGGGTAATTCGTGCGCGTGCCGTTCCAATCGACGAGCAGCTTCTTCCGTTCGTCGTCGCCGAACAGCGAGAGTCGCTCGAGCGATTGCGCCGGGTCGGCAATGACAGCCCCAAGCAGAGTGCGGAAATGTCCGAGCCAGCGTCGAATCGTTGCCGCATCGAAGAGATCGGTGTTGTAATTGCAGATGATCCGGAGGCCGTCAGCCGCTGTGTCGCAGTTGAGGCCAAGGTCGAATTGAAACGCGCTGCGCGGATTCGCGTCCAGCCGATGGGCGAGGCCGGCGAAATGAATGTTGCTCAGCGGCGGATCGAGATTGAACGTAACTGGAATCAAGGGGACCCGGCCCGGCATGCGCGGCAGCGCGATATTTTGCAGCAGCCAACCGAAGGTGGCGCGCCGATTCTCAAAAGCTTCGAGCACTGTGTCCTGTGTCTCTTTCAGTAAGCATGCGAATGTTTGCGCTCCGTTGAGCTGGGCGCGCATCGGCAGCATGTTCACGCAGTGGCCGACAAGATGATCGCCCTTTGGCGCATTGTTTTGCCCGGCGGAAGGCACGCCCACCGCGAAGTCGTTCTGGCCGCTGAGCCGGAAGAGCAACGTCTCGTAAGCAGCGAGCAACACGGAAAACAGTGTAGCTCCATGTTGAGCGCCGATTCGCGCGAGCGCCGGTAGCATGTCAGCTGGGAAAACAGCGATCTCGCTCGCGCCGCGATAACTGCGCTGCGCGGGATAAGCGCGATCCCCCGGCAATTCGAGCGGGGCCGGAACCGTGCGATATTTCTCGATCCAGAATTCCGCTTCTCCGGCGAACTCAGGCGAACGCAGCATCTCAGCTTCCCATTGCTGGTAATCGCGCATCTGCATCGCTTCCGGCAGCGAATCCGCGCGGCGCTCGCACGATGCCAAATAAAGCGTCGCGAGTTCGTGCAGGAAGATGTCGCAAGACCATCCGTCGCAGGCGAGATGATGCGCGTTGAAGATCAGCGCATGCCGTTCGGGGGCGAGCTTGACGATTTGCGGTGCCAGCATCGGACCGCGCGTGAGATCAAAAACTCGGGAGCCCTCCGCTGCGCGCATCGCCGAAAAGCGTGCGTCGCGCTGCTGATCGGGCAGCGTTGAAAGATCAATGAACGGCACCTCCAACTGCAGGGTGGGGGCGACCGTTACGGTTTCATCCGTTGCGCTGAAAGTGCTGCGCAAAGCGTCGTGGCGATCAACGATGGTTTGGATCGCCTGCCGCAACGCGGCGAGATTGAGCGAGCCATCGAGTTGCAGCGTCCACGTTTCGTTACACGCCGAGCTCGCGGTCGGATTTTGCTGACAAACGAGCCAGACCTCCTGCTGCGATTCTGTCAGTGGCATCTCGGTTGAGACCGCCGTAGGGCCAGGGATGACGGCGGACATTTTCGTCCGCGTGAAAAATCCTACGTCTTCCAGCTCGGCGACACTCTCGGCGAATGCCGTTACAACTTTGTCGACATCGGCCTTGGTGTGCGCGGTCGAAAGAAAACACGGGCGGCCTTCCCAAAGATGAATGCCGCGATGCCGTAAGAGCGAAAAGAGCAGCGCCGAATATTTGAACTCCGGCGCAGTGTGCAGCAGCCAGTTGGAGGCGAAGTGCTGCGTCAGGAAAGGCGAACCGGTGAGTCCCTCATTGACGCGAGTGAGCATCTGCGTCGTCTGATTGGCGAGCGTTTTCTGGAGCGCATTGCCGCTCTGCTTGAGATGCGTGAGGACGGCGCGCGCGGCCGCCAGCGCTAGCGGATGGCGCACGAATGTTCCGGCGAAAAATGTGACCGCGGTTTCCGGGAACGAACCGTCACCGAAGCTCCAATGGCCGCCATCGAACGCGTCCATGAATCCCGCTCTTCCCGCGATGGCGCCGATCGGCAGGCCGCCGCCGATGACTTTGCCATAAGTGGCGATGTCGGCCCTGACGCCGAAGTGTTCCTGCGCACCGCCGAGAGCGCAGCGGAAGCCGGTGATGACTTCGTCGAAAATCAGCGCGATACCTTGCCGCGCAGTCAGCGCGCGCAATTCGTGCAGAAACTCACGCGGTTGAAATCCGGGCCGGCGGCTTTGCACGGGTTCGACCAGCACCGCTGCGATGTCGTTCGCGTGCGCGGCAATAATCTCGAGCGAGCGCGGATCGCCGTATTCGAGAATGAGTGCGTTCGCCACTGCCTCCGGCGGAATGCCGGGCCCGATGGGCACAACGCCGCTCCCGGTCGCGCGACCCAACACTTCGTCAGCGATCCCATGGTAACTCTCGCGAAAATAAACGATGCGGGATCTACCCGTGACAGTGCGTGCGATACGCAGCGCGCCGGACATCGCTTCGGAACCGGTGTTACAAAACGTCGCGCGCTCCATGCCGGTCAGCTCGCAAAGTAGGGCGGCGACTTCGCCGGCGAGTGGGGAGGTCGGGCCGATCTCCATGCCGCGCGCGAGTTGCGCTGTGATCGCCTCGACGACAAACGGCGGCTGATGGCCGAGCATCGCTGCGCCGAAACTCAGCGTGATGTCGACCCATTCGTTGCTATCGATGTCCCAGAGCTTCGCGCCGGCGGAGCGCTCGACCACAATCGGATAAACTATTTCTTTCCACGCCTGCTTGAACCCGGCCACCGCACGCGGATCGGCCAGGTGATGGCGGTGCTGTTGCGTGTAGCGCTTGGAGGCGGCGGTGCGCGCGTTGTATCGACTGATGAAGTCGTCGAGCCAGCGTTGCTGGCGCTCGGTCAAGCTTGCGCCGAGATCTCGTTGCAATGGCCGAAAGGGACCATGCGCGACAACCGTCGAGGCTTGGGCGCCATTCGAACGCGTCTTATCCCGAGCTACGGCCGTTGGGATAGCAGCAGTCTGCGCCGGCACTTTGCGACCGAGTGCGAGATGGGCGGCGAGCGCTTCGAGCGTGCCGAGATCCTTGAGCAGTTGGCGAAAAGTAATCGCCACACCAAATTTGCGGGAGAGCATCAGTGCCGCTTGCGAAAGGATAAGCGAATCAAACCCGAGTTCGAGAATGTTCGCATTAGCCGGCGCGGTGGCGAGGTCCGCACCGGACAGATCACCCAGAAGTTGGCGCAGTTCGACTAGGAGGGAGTCGTCGTCAACGGCCGGCGCTTCGATGGTTTCAGACCGCGAAACATCAGACACTTCCACGCGAGTCGCTGTGGCGGACGCGGCGATTTCTTCAACCGGCGGCTCACCATCCACTGCTGCCGTCGTGAGCGGCAATGGCTGTCCGGCCGGCAAGTCCGCGAAGTAGCGTTGACGGTCAAAGGGATAACTGGGCAGGGAAACGCGGCGGCGAACTTGGCCTAACGACATCGCTCGCCAGTCGATTGGTACGCCTACGAGCCAGAGCTTTCCCAGTGCCGTCGCGAGCGCCTCATTCTCGTCGGTCTCTTCTGCGAGCGAATGGACGATCTCGTGGCGCGCCGTCTTTGCGGAATGTTGGCGCGAGAGTTGTGCGAGCGTCTGACCGGGGCCGACCTCAAGCAACGCGTGATCATCTTTCTCAAGGAGATGGCCGACTGCATCGACAAACCGCACGGTCGCGCGCAGATGGTTCGCCCAATATTGCGGATCGGTCGCTTGCTCGGCGGTGAGGAAATCGCCGGTGACGCACGAGACAATCGGGAGCGCAGGTGCGCGCAGTTTGATCGCGCGGACCATTTTGGCAAACCGCTTGACGGCCGGTTCGACCATCGGCGAATGGAAAGCGTGTGACGTGTCGAGCCGGCGAGCTGCAATACCTCGCTCTGTGAAAATCGCTTCGACATTCGCGATGGCATCGAAGGGACCGGAGAGCACGGATAGACGCGGGGAATTGGCTGCGGCGAGCGCGACCTGCTCGTCCAAAAACTCGGCTGCTTGTTCAGCGCTCAGCCGCGCTGCGAGCATCGCGCCGCCAGGCAATTCTTGCACCAGGCGCGCACGCGCGGCGACAAGCTGCGCCGCGTCCGCGAGCAAAAATACTCCAGCGAGCGTCGCCGCCACAAACTCGCCGACGCTGTGCCCAATGAGCGCCGAGGGTTTCAGTCCCCATGACATCCAGAGCCGCGCCAGCGAATAGCTGACGGCGAAGATCGCCGGCTGCGTGAAGCGCGTTTCGCGCAATCGCCCTTTTGCGTTTTCGTCCGTCGAGAAAAGAAGATCGCGCAGATCGAGCCCCAATTCCGGGCGGAGAAGCTCGGAGCATTCGGCGAGCGCATCGCGGAAAACCGGTTCGGATTCGTGAAGCTGTGCCCCCATGCGCGCGTACTGCGCGCCCTGTCCGGGAAAGAGAAAGGCGACGGGTGTATCGCGGCGCTCTTCGACGCGGTGGAATTTCGCGGGGCTGCGCAACCCAGTGACCGCTTCTGCGCTCGTCCGCGCAACGACCGCCCGCCGGTGCTGGAAAACCTGACGTCCAGTTTGTAATGTAAATGCGACATCGGCCAGTGGCTGATCGGAATGAACTTCAAGATGCGCGGCGAGGTCCGCGACTTTCTTTTCCAGCGCGGCGGCAGTTTTGGCTGAAAGGACAAGAACTTCAGCAACGCGGCTCGCGCCCGTCGGCGGCATTGCGGGCGCCTCCTCCAACACGACGTGCGCATTGGTCCCGCCAACACCGAAGGAACTGACGCCCGCCCTGCGCGGTGTCTTCTCGCGCGGCCACGGACGCAGTTCGGTATTTAGATAAAACGGGCTTTCTTCAAGATGCAGCGCGGGATTCGGCGTCTGGCAATGTAGGCTCGGGGGAATTTGACCATGGCGAAGTGCGAGCGCGGTTTTGATGAGACTTGCCACACCGGAAGCGGCGTCAAGATGTCCGATGTTTCCCTTGACCGAGCCGAGGGCGCAGAACTGTCGGGCGTCAGTCGTTGAGCGGAATGCTTGCGTGAGGCCGGCTAGCTCTATCGGATCGCCGAGCGGCGTTGCAGTTCCATGTGCCTCGATGTACGAAATCGTGTCGGCTGTAACGCCGGCGCTGGCCTGCGCGAGTGCGATTACTTCTGTATGCCCGCTCACGCTCGGTGCGGCGAAGCTGACTTTGGCGGAGCCGTCATTGTTGAGCGCCTGGCCTTTGATGACGGCATAGATTTGATCGCAATCAGCGATCGCATCCGTGAGCCTCTTGAGGACGACGACGCCGCCGCCGCTGGAAAAAACTGTGCCGCTCGCCGCTGCATCGAACGGACGGCACCAGCCATCCGGCGAGGTCATGCCGCCATCCTGGTAAAAGTATCCGCGGTCCTGCGGGAACGTCAGCGAGACGCCGCCGGCGAGCGCGATGTCGCAACCGTGATCGAGCAAATTCTGGCAGGCAACGCAGACGGTCACGAGCGACGTGGAGCAGGCGGTTTGAATATTCAGCGCCGGTCCGCGCAGACCGAGTTTGTAAGCGGCGCGGTTGGTGAGGAAATCTTTCTCGTTGGCGATGACGGCGCTAACGACTCCGACGGTTTCCATCAAGTCGCGGCGTTGCCGGACAAAATAAGGGTAATACGTACTGTTGCTCGTGCCGGCGAAGAGTCCGATGAGACCTGGGTAAGTGGACGGGTCGCAGCCGGCATCCTCGAGAGCGGCCCACGCGATTTCGAGAAAGACGCGGTGCTGCGGATCCATGACTTCCGCTTCTTTCGTCGGGACGCCGAAGAACGCCCGGTCAAACCACTCCGGTTTCTCAACCAACCCGCGTGCGGCGACGTAACCGGGCAGCGCTCGCAAAGCTTTCGGGTCATATCCGGAGGCGGCGAGTTGCTCGTCGGTGAAACGCGTAATGCAGTCCTTGCCCTCGACCAGATTGCGCCAGAATTCCGCGGCGTTGCGCGCCTTGGGAAAACGACCCTCCAACCCAATGATGGCGATGCCGTCGAGTGATGGTTCGGGATTGTTCATTTCCGGGTGCGCATCTCCTGCCGCTGTGCGCGAGCGACGCGCTGGCGGAGTGCGCGTTCGTTTATACCCGCAAAGTCCGTGCCAACGTCGCCCTTGGAGTCGAGAAAGGCCGACAAGGTTTGAATGGTGGGATATTGAAAAAGCGCCGTCAGCGAAAATGAGCGGCGCACGGCACGCTCCAGCCGGGCATGGACCTCGATGACCCGGAGTGAATTTCCGCCGAGATCGAAGAAGTTTTCGTTCACACCGATTTCGTTCGGATGGCCAATCACTTCGCGCCAAACGGCAGAGATTGCGTGCTCGAGATTGGTTTGCGGTGGAGCAGCTGTTGGAAGGTGTCGTTTCGCAGGATCGGACAAAGCGCGTCGATCCACTTTGCCATTGCTGGTGAGCGGGAACACCTCGACAAGCACGTAATCGACTGGAACGGCCGCGTCTGGCAGGGTCCGTCGCAGAAATTCACGCAGCTCGTCCGCGGATGGGCTGGGATTTGCCGCCGGTATCACGTAGGCGACAAATTCCTTGTTGCCCTCACGCCGTTCCTGCACGGCGACCGCGGCGTCGCGTACCCCCCCGTGCTGCCGAAGTGCCGTCTCAATCTCTCCCAACTCGACGCGGTAGCCGCTGACCTTGACCTGATCATCCGCGCGCCCGACAAATTCAACGACTCCGTCGGCCCGCCAGCGACCCAGGTCACCGCTCTTGTAGAGCCGCGCTCCTGGAGTCTTGCCGAAGGGATTACGGACAAAGTTGGCGGCTGTGAGCTCCGGTTGCCGCCAATATTCCCGAGCCAAACCGTCGCCGCCGATGTACAGTTCGCCAGCGACCCCCACTGGAACAGGCGCCATCGCTTCGTCCAGAAGGTAAACCGTTGTGTTCCCGATAGGCCGTCCGAGCGGCACTGCCCCGAGTCCTGTGTCAGCCCGATCAATAACGTGGCAACAGGTGAATGTCGTGTTTTCCGTGGGTCCGTATCCGTTTATGATTTTGCAATCCGGCAACGCCTCGAACGCGCGGCGGACATGCACCGGCGAAAGCACGTCACCTCCGGCGAGCAGTTGGCGCAAGCCGCGCAAATCGTCCAGGCGCTCATCGACCATCAAATGAAACAGTCCCGCGGTGAGCCAGAGGGTTGTCACGGAATTTCGGCGGAGCGCGAAGCCCAACTCTTCCAGTGAGGGCGTCTGCCGCGGCATGACCACCAGACATCCGCCGTTAAGCAACGCTCCCCAAATTTCGAATGTTGACGCGTCGAAGCCCACCGGCGCCATCTGCAAGAAAATCTCGTCTTCGCCCATCTGGGCAAACCCGCCGGACTTCACCAGGCGAATCACTCCTCGATGTGGAATCGCCGCGCCCTTCGGCACTCCGGTCGAGCCGGATGTGTAACTGATGTAGGCCAGGTGATCGATGCCAGCGCCACTGCTGAAATTCTCATCCGATTGGCGATCGATTTCGGAGCGTTCCTCTTCCAGATAGACGAACGTGCCCTTGTAATCGGGCAAGCCGTCACTCAGCCGCTTTTCGGTTAACAGCAACGGGACGTCCGCATTTTCCAACATCAGCGCGAGACGCTCCTGGCGATACGTTGGATCGAGGGCGACGTAGGCTCCGCCGGCTTTCAGAATGCCGAGGAGCGCGACAATCAATTCGGCGGAACGCTCCAGGCAGAGGCCGATCGGCATATCGGGAACCACGCCCCGCTTCTGTAGATAGTGCGCGAGCCGATTGGCGCGCCGATTCAACTCCGCGTAGTTGATCCGCTCCGCGCCAAACACTACCGCTACCGCCTCCGGCCGGCGTTGTGCTTCGGCCTCAAAAACCTCGGCGATATTTCGCTGCGGGTAATCGCGTGCCGTCGCGTTCCAACGCTCCAACACCAGTATTCGTTCGGCCTCGTCCATCAGGTCGCGGGCTGGAAGGTTCGAAATCCGCGATAACTCAGGACCATGTTGAGCAAGAGATTCGGCACGGTGGAGATGAGATTGAATATCAACACTTGGCTCACGTTCGAGAAATCCGTGTAGGGAATAAGCACTATTTGTGTCGCAAGCGTAAGAGGAATGTAAAGCCAGGATCCGGCGATCCACGCCTTCGAGGCGTTCAGAACCCAGAGTGTGCCGGTGAGCACATTCATGACCGTGCCCGCGAGCATGAGGAGAAGTTCGCGTTGCAGATGCGAGTATTTGGTCCCCAGAACGAACAGAAACGGATTGGGAAAAAAGGCCGCTGCGGCGATTACGACCGCGCAGCAAGCAGCGACTCCTCCGACAATCGCGAAGTACTGCATACGCAACTTCACCGCGCTCTGACAACGCGCGAACGCGGGGACGAAGATATTCATGAGCAACTGACCCAGGACCGCAAAGATCATCGCCAGACGTCCCAAGGCGCCGACCTCAGCCACCGACGTGGCGCGGCTTCCAAAAAAGCTGATCAGAAAAACAGTGATCTGACCTTGCAAACAAAAGAAGACTGCGTTCGCGGCTTGGTTCTTGATGAAGCCGATCATCGCAGCGCGATCGTCCGCGTTCTCCGGCGCATTCAAATCGATTACTCCGGCCGCATATCTGCGGAGCATCCAATACTGGAGCAGGAACGCCATCGAGCTGACGAGGACCGCTACCCCGGCATTCAGAAAAAGGAACGCGCAGCTCACCAACACGATCAACCGGGCGAGTGCCCCGGCAAGATCGATGGTCTGAATCCGCGAAACATCGGAGCGCAGTCTCGGCACGACGCCCAACACCCCAAGGGAAAATTGAACCAGCAACCCGAGCAGGATGGCTCCGATTAGGACCGCCGCATAAGTGGTGGACGCCCCGTTTCGCGTGAGCATCCAGTAGAGGATTGGTGTGACAACAAGGATCGCCAGGACGCCGAGCCTGCGCCGAAAATGCTGTGCCGTCGTGATGAGCTGTCCGAAACGATACCGATCCTGCCAGACGCGGCCCCCGATGGAGATGAGCCCGATGCTGATGCCCATATCGGCGAGGACGTTGATCGTGCCCTGCATCGTGTTGGCGATCGTGAAGTAGGCGTATTCGGTTTGGTCGAGCCAGCGGACGAGTAGAATGCCGCTGGCGAAACCGACCAATTGAACCATCACCTGAACGAAGGCGAAGTTGCCGACCATTCTGGCGCGCTGGAGTGCACGCCGGATAACCGGCGTCGTCGCCTCATTCAAGAGCGGCCGTGAAATCGGGCCGAAGAGACTCATCGGTTTAGGAGAAAGCGCTGCACGACGGACAAGGTAGCGCCCGCGATGCCAAATGCGCCAGCTTTGAACGAACGTCACTCGGGTTCGCGGCTGGCCGGGGATTTGCTACGAAAGGTGACTCCTTTGTCGACGTTCCGATGAGATTTATCACTGCATTTCAACGCCAACCGCGCGCGTGGATTTTCGCGGAAGCAGCCGCGCTGCTCTTACCGATTGGATTTTATGATTACAGCACGGGGTACGAAGTCAGCCTTACGATCATATATTGCATCCCCATTTTTCTTGCCGCCTGGTGTTGTGACAAGAAGTCGGGCTTGTTGATCGCGCTCATGGCCGGAATCACCTGGTGGTGGGCAGATGTGCAGGCAGGTCATCCTTACCTGCGAAGTTGGATGGAGGCATGGGAAGTGTTTGTGTGCTGTGGGTTCTTCATTATCACGGCGATCGGGACCGCGGCGGTGAAGCAGCAACGGGATGCGAGCGCATCGCGCATCGCGTTGCTCGAATATTCTCAACGGTTGGAACGCGAGATCATCGGCATCAGTGAGCGCGAGCAGGAGCGGATCGGCCAGGATTTGCACGACGGAATTTGCCAATATCTGGCCGCGCTGAGTTGCAGTGCGGCGTCGTTGAAGAGCGACCTCGAAGGGCATGACCTTGTCGCGGAGGCCAGGGTAGCGGACGAGCTCGCCAGATTTCTGCGGGACGCAGTCGTCCAGACTCGGAATCTGGCACGCGGGCTTGTGCCGGTACAAATGGATGAAGCCGGTCTCGCGTCTGCGTTGGAAGAACTGACTGCGTCTGCCACTCGATTGCTTGGCATTCGTTGTGTCTATGAGTCTGCCGGCGCGCCCTTGATCCGGGACAACGCAGTGGCGATGCATCTGTATCGCATCGCACAGGAAGCGATCAACAATGCGACCAAACACGGAGGGGCCACGAATGTTCTCGTTTCATTCATCGCGGACGGAAAAGCGACGACTCTGCGAATCGCGGACGACGGGGCCGGAATCTCGAAAACCGCAGCCGGAAGTGATGGGATGGGATTGGGCCTGATGCATTACCGCGCTCGTCTCGTCGGCGGCGAATTGAGCATCGAAGAGCCACATGCCGGGGGCACGGTTGTGTCCTGCGGAATCCCTTTGCGGGGAGAAGAATGGAGGCAAGATGCCGCGTGAGACGCGAGCCCAGGTCGTGCTCGTCGAGGACCACCCGATGTTCCGCGAGCAATTGGCTCACCTGATCAACAAGCAACCGGACATGGCTGTTTGCGCGGAGGCGGATAATGCCGCCCACGGGCTCGCCGCCATCAACCGCCAGCAGCCTTCCTTGGCGATCATCGATATCACTCTGAAAGGTTCGAGTGGCTTGGAGCTGCTGAAGGACCTTCGTGCGCAGGGGATCAAGGTGCCGGTCTTGATGCTCTCGATGCATGCCGAGTCGCTCTACGCGGAGCGCGCCTTACGCGCAGGCGCGAACGGCTATATCACGAAGGAAGAAGCGTCCGCGAAGGTGATGACGGCGATCCGCCAGGTTCTCGCCGGGGAGATTTACCTCGATCCACGCTTCATGAAACGGATCGTTAGCCAGATCCTGGTGAATCCGAGGAACAATTCAGCGGCTCCGATCGAGCGTCTGACCGATCGCGAGCTGGCCGTCTTCGAGCTAATTGGCGAAGGCCGGACCACACGTGAGATTGGAATCCGGCTGCGAGTAAGTGTCGCGACCATCGAGACGTATCGCGCGCGCATAAAGGAAAAGTTCGGTCTCGAGAACGCCGGCCAGCTGCACGCCAGGGCGAGCAATTGGGTCCACGAACGTCACGCGATCGCGGGGTAACCCCGCTCCCGGTCGCGGTCTCCACGGACGCTGCTTGTACTGGTTTCCAGTACAAAAAGAAACTGGGCGTCGTCATGCGATTCGGGCCTTGCCCCTGCTTTACCTATTCGCCACAACTATGAAAACCAGACTTTCCAAAAGCCGTCAGGGCTTCACCCTCGTCGAAATCATGATCGTGGTCGCAATCATTGCGTTGCTCGCTTCGATCGCCGTCCCCGGATTCCTTCGCGCTCGGAAACGCTCGCAAGCGAGCCGTATCATCAATGATCTCCGCCTGATTGATAACGCGTGCGACATGTACGCGATCGAGAACAACAAATCGAGTGGCAATACAGTTCTCGTGGCAGATTGGACCAAGTACATGAAAGCGGGCACCAATCTTTACCTCACGGGCAAGGATATTTTGGGCAACGCTTATGGCAATCAGACGGTGGATTCACTCCCGAAGGTGACAAACTCCGCATATAACGCGCTCTCGGATGTGGCCCCGGATCCGTTCTGGTCGCCTTATCACTGAGCTGATTGGCAGTGTTCCCGCTACATCGGGGCGCTGCGATTTCCTGGGCGCATGGCTCCAGAGGATTTGGTGGTGCTTTCCACTATATTTCTCTGAATATAAGCAGTTTACGCCTACGTAATCAAGCGTAACCGGCGACTACTCGCGCGGGCTCTTTCATTGCTGTTTGCTGGCAATTCTGCTGGCAGTTGCCTTCGGTATCCTGGCGGCCGACTACACATCAGTGCTGGAACCATCGCTCCCCGCGGATGGCACCTACCGCGGCTTGAAATTGCGCGCCAGCTTTTGTGCTTCCGCGATCTGCTCGGGTGTCATCTGACTTTCTAAAATGGTCATAGTTTTCTTTGCAAGCTCATCGCCCTGCCCCGACGCCAGCAACTCCCACTTGTAAGCCTCTACATGATCCTTCGCCACGCCCTCGCCCATCGTGTAGCAGAAGCCCAATTCGTATTGAGCCCGGGCGATATTCTGCTCGGCGGCTCTGCGAAACCATTTTGCCGCCTCCACAAGATCCTTGGCCACACCATCGCCTTTGTGGTAGCAGACGCCCAAAGTGAATTGGGCCTCGGCGAGATTCTGCTCGGAGGCTTTGCGATACAACTTCACCGTCTCCACCTGATCCAAAACGGTCATGGTTTTCTTTGCAAGCTCATCGCCCTGCCCCGCCGCCAGCAGCTCCCACTTGTAAGCCTCTACATAATCCTTCGCCACGCCCTCGCCCTGCATGTAGCAGAAGCCCAAATCGGATTGGGCCTCGGCGAGATTCTGCTCGGCGGCTTTGCGATACCACTTCGCCGCCTCTACATAATCCTTGGACACGCCCACGCCCACGGCGTAGCAATTGCCCAAACGCAATTGAGCGTCGGCAAGATTCTGCTCGGCGGCTTTGCGAAACCACTTCACCGCCTCCACAGGATCCTTCGCCACGCCCTCGCCCTTCTTGTAGCAGAAGCCCAAATTGAGTTGAGCCCAGGTGTAATTCTGCTCGGCGGCTTTGCGATACCATTTCACCGCCTCAGCCAAGTCCTTGGCCACGCCTTCGCCCTTGTGGTAGCAGATGCCCAGATTGGATTGAGCTCGGGCGTAATTTTGTTCGGCGGCTTTACGATACCATTTCACCGCCTCCACCGGATCTTTCGCCACGCCTTCGCCATTGGCGTAGCAGATGCCCAAATCGTATTGAGCCCGGGCGATATTCTGCTCGGCGGCTTTGCGAAACCATTTGGCCGCCTCCACAGGATCCTTGGCCACACCTTCGCCGTTGTGGTAGCGAAGACCGAGTTCAAGCTGGGAATTTGCCTCGCCTGCCTCTGCCTTGGCCTTGACCTCCTCAATCGGTTTTTGATCAGTCTTAGTCTGTTGCGCTGCCAGCTGAAAGACAGCGGCAATCCATAGCAAAAAAAGCATGAACACCAACCGATTCGTTTTCATATCGGGAGACTATTTGGTTACCAGCGGAAGGAAAGAGGCAATCGTTCTGGCTTGGCGAAACTAGACTAGTAGCCGTCCGAAGCCGTGCAGGTGTGGCTCCAGAGGTAGGATTCGAACCTACGACCAATCGGTTAACAGCCGACCGCTCTACCACTGAGCTACTCTGGATAAATACTTATTGATAAGCGCTTTAGCCGCGCATTCCAAATATTAATATTTTGAATTTGATGCTGATATCTGATACTGGCATTTTCGAGGGTCATGGAGACACCTCCGAATAAGCCGGAAGGCGGAACTCTAAAACGAGTCGCGCAAGGTCTGCACAGATGTTCAACATCGAGGCGTTTATTTTGCCCACGTCCGCATTCACGGCAAGTTGTTTCGCCGAATCGCTTGGTGTGACCGATCGCAAATTGGCGGCTCGGGAGCTCGCCAACTTTCGTGCGAAAAAGCTTAAGATCGATCCGAAACTCGGCAAACTTACGGTCGAGGAACTCTGTGACCGCTACTCGGAAACATTCGCGCACCTTTCAGCGAGTTCGGTCAAAGCGAAGAAAGCAATTCTAGAACGATTGAAATCCCAATGGCCGAGTGCGACCTGTGGGCGAACGTCCGCCCGCAAAGCGCCCGCTATAACAGACTTCCTCGTGCGCCGATGGAAAGTGCCGAGGAAAGCCGCTGCTTTCATTGCGATTGGCGCATGCGGCAACGTGCGTGATGCGTTTGCTCGCGCGAATAATTACCTCATCTTCGGCGACGTGATCGAGCGACCGATTCGTCCGGCCGTTTCCGATTTAGAAAACAAGGCGCAGCTCGCGATCGCGCGACGCACGTGGGCTGGCTAAGCAAATTGGAAGCCCAATGATGGACATGGTCTGTCGGACGCATGGCGAAGTAATTACAGTTTTCCACGTCTTTAGTCTTGCCAGTTGATCGCGCCACTTCTTCCTTTCTGCCCTGATTGCGCAAGTGTCGATTGGCTTCTTCCGCCTAGCCGCGTATCGGACCCGCGGCACGAGGGTGTGATTCATCTGTTGATCGTACTCATAAAACCAAATTGACGTTTTTCTTCATATATGTTCGTGTGAACAGCATGCAGGTAAGTCAGCTCCAGAACGCCCTAAAACGCCTTGGCGAGGCGCTCCGGGAAACGGAGTCCGTTTTGGAAAAGATGCGGGCCGAGCATGATCCGCTTGCGTCACATATCTTCGTCTCGCGCGGCCAATACCGGAACATGCCGGACACCAAGAGCGGCAAACGAAGCGAGATGGCGGCCTGCCTGAGCTGGCAGACCGCGTGCAACCTTGGCTTTCGTGGTAGCCTCGAAGAATGGGAACGGCTGATGGGTGCCGAGCCGAAGCGGTAGGCTATCTACCAATCGCAGAGGAAAATTTGGTTGGCGCTAAGGAAAAACACTATAAAAGGGCATCATGTCTCTTCCTTTTCTCTTCTCGGGGCGTCCTCCTGCGGTGCGCACTCTCTGCCTCGCGGTAGTACTGCTTACTCTCTCGGCCACCGAACGCTGCTCCGCGGCGGAGGTGACCTTTGGCGGCCGGGACTTCCCTCCGCTCCACAATTACTCTTTACAACTCCCCGCCAGTTGGACGGTGCAGCCGCAGAAGGATAAATCCTCAGGGGCAGACCTAGGGGCACACGGACCGCCCGGTGTGAGTTTGAGTGCGTTTGTCGTATCGAATGTGCTATCGCCCGAAGCGATTATGGAGAAGATGATCACCGGCAGTTTGGAAAAAAAAGAGCCTGGATATAAGTTGCTTGAAAAGGGTTCGCTGAAAAACAACGCGGGCCAACAAGCGCACTTCGTCCGGTATCAGCGGGACGCGACCAGTGGTTTCGTGTGGGTCGACTACTATTTCCAGCTTGCGGAAAAGGAGGTTGTGATACTGGTGTTCTCGTTCCCGAGCGGCGATTCGACGTCGGTCAAGAGTGTTATCGAAGCCATCTTCAACTCCGTCAAAGTCGCCGCTGCCAGTAGTCCGCAGAGTCGTGGCTGAGCACGCGGGCAGAAGAGACGAAGGGGGATTTGAAGCCTTTCAATTTTTCGGCGAACTGGGCACCAACCTTGATGGCGGCACGCTGACTATTACGAACAGTACTGTCTCTGGGGATGCTCGGGCAACCGAACCCGCTCTGGCAAGTGCGACTCAAACACCAGGCCGAATGTCCGCTTGGCTCGTACGCGGTCCACTTGCGCGCGAATGTCGGCACGCAGGGACTGGTCTTCGACCTTGTCCAAAAGCACGTCAAGTTCGTTACGCATCAGTGCTATCTTGATCTTCGGCTGGCACGCGTCCAGCAGTCCGAAGGAGCTTCAGGACTGAATCCCGATCATCGTAGAAGTCCTCAAGTATGCGCTGCACGTAGCGATGAGCTGCGTCGACATCGTCAAGCGAGATTTGATGCCACTCGTCGTGCAGGACATCGTTGCCTAACACTCGAACCTCCTCGTGCGCCCGTCGTTGACGCGCCGCAGTGATAACGCCGTCGGACGCCGCCTCGTCGATCTGGATCTGAAGATTCCTAGTTTGTTTGGTTTTGTAACCGTTCGACCGCATCGTCTTGTCCAGCGCCGACCGGAATAGGGCCGCTCCGGCTCCGAAGCACTCGTGTTCCACACACAACTCCGCTTCTCGAAACTCGTTTTGAATCCCCTTAGGAACCCGGGATGGGAGCGGCAACCGCTGTTTTGCTTCTGGGTAAAAGTCCAGGAGCTCCCAGATGTCGTCGGGATAAGAGTGATGCACGTCCATCATCCGAATACTGCCCAAACCGCCGCGTCCGCATCCTGCACACTTGAATAACTGAAAGCGAACCCGCAGCTGATCTTCCGTTCGCCGGTAATTCTTCTCAAACAACTTGCTGACGTGGCCAAGCTCTCGCCCCCGGCCGAATACTCAGCTCCAATCTGCCAAAAAAACACCCTGTTTCGCCTCATTTCGCGATTCAAAACTCGTACACTCGAAAAGAAATCAGCCGGTGTGTAGCGGTCTCGTGTCTCACCGTCGGGGGATTTAATCACGTCCTCCGGTCTGATACGCATCGGGGTGCGAAGATGAAACAAGACTCTCGCGTTTCAATAGGGCTGGTGGTAGGGTTTCGCGAAAACACGGGGGAAACGGGCAGTAACGTATCTGCGCAACCCGAACCTTGGCGAGCAAACCAGCCTCTTGCAGTCGACCGTTGAGAGTGGGACCGATTTAAGGACGCAGACAGGCACATATGCTTCGATATAGAGCAGATCTAAGAACGCTAGCCTACATGGCTCTAACCACAGCGCTGTTTGTCCTGCAATGGACGGCCATCGGAATGCATTGGTTGAGCTATACCCTCTACCTCTTCCTTTCTGTTTCTGTCTCGGCCATCACGCACAATCACAACCACGTCCGAATGTGGAAATCTGATCTGCTCAATACGCTGCAGGATTGGTGGCTGACCGTCTTCTACGGCTTCCCCGTCTTCGCGTGGATTCCGACCCACAATAAGAATCACCATCGGCTGAATAACAGACCCGGCGATCACACGATCTGGTATCGCGTGAGCGAGAGGAACAACCTGCTGACCTTGCTCTCGTACCCGACTATCAGCGGATTTTATCAGCAGCGGGCGATCAAAGAATACCTCGGCGGTTTGTACCGCAAGAATCGAGGCAGGTTCTATTTGAGCATCGCGCAGTATGCGGTGCTGATCTCGTGGATCACGGTCTTCGTGCTGCTCGATTGGTGGAAAGCGATCCTCTTCGTGATCATCCCCCAGCAGGTGTCACTCTTCAGTGTGCTGATCTTCAATTACGTGCAGCATGTGCACGCGAACGAAGAGTCGGATTGGAATCATTCGAGAAATTTCACCGGCCTGTTCAACTTTTTTCTCTTCAATAACGGCCTGCATACCGCGCATCACGAGAGAGCTGGGACGCATTGGAGCGAAGCTCCTGCCGAGCACCGAAAAGTCGAGCACCTGATCGATACTTCCTTAAACGAAAGAAGTTTCTGTTGGTATCTTCTTCGGAATTACGTGCTGGGAGCGTTCAACAAGAAATGCAGGACCAACTCGATGCGCCTCCAGCGGATCGAAGCAGAACGGACCGTTAATCTGATGAAGATGCGGGAAGGCGATTCCGTGCCTGCGCAGCGCCCAACTCGGCACATCAAATGTCGGGAGCACGGTGCTCGCAACCTGGGTAAGCAGCCATGCTCCGACGAGATAGAGCCCGGCCATGCGGATGACATTTCGCCGCTTCAGCTCGGCGAAGAAGTTTTTCTGGTTCATGGCGCGGTTACAGGAGCAATTTCTAGTGGGACAGGGGGCGCTTAAACAGTGAGATCACGACCCCACTCGCTGACTTGATGGAGAACGACGTTACGGCCCGACTTTCGCAACAGATTCGCAAGCGCGACAGCATTCACACAAAGAAACTGCGCAATTCTTGCGCGAACTCCTTGACACGCATTCCTCCGCCGACAAGTAAGCGTAAGTGATATATCAGCAATAACTTAGATGCATTTTCAGGTTCGTTGTGGCGACCGAACTCATATAGGCGAAAATCGCTTCGCTCAAAAAGGAACGCTCTGACGCTATCGAATTGCGGTTTAACCGGCTTCCGAATTCGGACGGCCATCGTGCAATCTGATACTCGCAGTAGAAAATGGGACGCATTTCGGCGCAATTGGGAAACTCCTTACCGCTCTGCTTTATCTCAGCAGACGATGTGAGATTGCATGAGCAAAATTGGGGCAAAAACCCGATTTGCTGTTAACAGCCGAATCAAGCCGCTCTCCGGGCGTTCTTATGGGGGAGTTGTAGCGCTGACAATGTTGGACGAGGCGGAGTTCCCGCAGGCATTAAGCGCCCCGACTCGATAATAGCAGGTCGTTCCCGGTGTTTGCCCAGTATCTGTGTATGAAGTGGAATTGGCCGGTAGCACACCACCGATGAAGGCAAAGCTTCTGCCGTTGAGAGATCGTTGCACCCGATAACCAGCCTCATTATTGGCATTGTCAGCCCACGTGAGATTGATCTGAGTGGATGAGAATGCGGTTGCGAGCAGATCTGTTGGCGCAGCGGGTGTCTGACAAGGGGCAGGTGTTGGAGTCGCCGATGGAGTCGGAGTTGGTGTCGAGGTGGGAGTCGACGTTGGTGTTGTCGTAGCTGTTGGTGTCGGAGTTGGGGTAGTGCCGCCCATTGTTGTAGCGCTTGCAATGTTGGACGAGGCGGAGTTCCCGCAGGCATTAAGCGCCCGGACTCGATAATAGTAGGTCGTTCCCGATGTCCGCCCAGTATCTGTGTATGAAGTGGAATTGGCCGGTAGCACACCACCGATGAAGGCAAAGCTTATGCCGTTGAGAGACCGTTGCACCCGATAACCAGTCTCGTTATTGGCGTTGTCAATCCACGTGAGACCAATCTGGCTAGATGAGATTGGGGTTGCGACCAGATTTGTTGGCGCAGCGGGTGTTTGACAAGGGCTACCCGTGGGAGTTGCTGATGGCGTCGGTGTCGGAGCAACTGTCGCTGTCGCCGTAGCTGTCGGCGTTGATGTTGGCGTTGGAGTTGGTGCGCAGACACGCAACAAGATCGAAACGTTGTTTGAGAGTCGATTCGCCATGGCGAGGTCTTGCTGGCCATCGTCATTGAAATCGCCGACCGCTACTGAGCGAGGACTACTGCCAGCGCCGAAGTTGGTGGCGGCGCTGAAATTGCCCGCGCCATCGCCTAACAAGATCGACACGTTGTTTGAGTTGCTGTTGGCAACGGCGAGGTCTTGCTGGCCATCGCCATTGAAATCGCCCACCGTTACTGAGATAGGAAAAGCGCCAGCGCCGAAGTTGGTGGCGGCGCTGAAATTGCCCGCGCCATCGCCCAACAAGATCGACACGTTGTTTGAGCCGGCGTTGGCAACGGCGAGGTCTTGCTGGCCATCGCCATTGAAATCGCCCACCGCTACCGAGCGCGGACTACTGCCGGCGCCGAAGTTGGTGGCGGCGCTGAAATTGCCCGCGCCATCGCCCAACAAGATCGACACGTTGTTTGAGCCGGCGTTGGCAACGGCGAGGTCTTGCTGGCCATCGCCATTGAAATCGCCCACCGCTACCGAGCGAGGACTACTGCCAGCGTCGAAGTTGGTGGCGGCGCTGAAATTGCCCGCGCCATCGCCTAACAAGATCGACACGTTGTTTGAGCCGCTGTTG
>PNAS01000032.1 GCA_003169695.1 Spartobacteria bacterium | reverse complement strand
CAGGCCGCCAAGTACGACGAAGCAATCGTTGAATTTACGAAAGCGATCGACCTCAGCCCGCAGGATGCACGGCTTTATGCCGATCGCGGCCGCGTCTATCGTGCCGCGGCCAAGCTTGCGGAGGCCCTGACGGACTTCGCAAAAGCTATCGAGATCGCGCCGAAGAATGACGTCGGATATCTCGAACGAGGCCAGACGCTGATGATCCAGAATCAATATGATGTAGCTCTCGTAGATTATAATAAGGCGATCGAGCTGAATCCGAATAATCCAGTCGGTCACGACCGGCGCGGTTACGCTTTTTACAATCTGAGGAAATACGAGGACGCGATCCGGGATTACACGTCCAGCATTGAAAAGAAGCCGGACAATCCGCTCACTTTCAACCGGCGTGCGGACGCTTATGTGGCGATGAATCAATTCGCGCAGGCTGTTCCTGATCTGGAAGCGGCGTTGAAATTGAAGCCGGACGATTTCGACACGACCCAACGCTTGGCCTACGTGAAGGCAAAACTGGCTCCGCCGCCGCGCCCGGTGGCGGCCGCGCCCGTGACCACGCCGACACCGGCCCCGCCGGAAGGGATGAGCATGCCTATGAAAATCGGCATTGGCGTCGCCGCGCTGATCGTGATCGTAGTAATTGCAGTCGTTCTTTTGCGGCGGAAAAGCTGAAATTATCAGGCTCGAATCTCTCACAAAAGAACGCTGGACCGGGAAGAAATTTCTTTGACACCCGGGAGCGCGCTGCTAGCTTGCCGACGCTTTTTCGGAGAACGAGACGAGGTCCCATGGTCGTTCAAAACGGAAGTTTGACGCGGCTCTGGGACTTTTACTTCTAAACGAGAGAGAAACCGGTTTGTTCCGCGACCGCGGGACGAGCAATTTAATGACAAATAGCGGCCCATGTAGCTCAGTTGGTAGAGCACGTCCTTGGTAAGGACGAGGTCACCGGTTCAATCCCGGTCATGGGCTCCAGAGCTCGCGGCCGGCAGCAACAACAAAGAAAGAGTTAGTTTAACCCAAGGAAAATCGAGATGGCTAAGGAAGCATTTAAACGCGACAAGCCGCACATCAATGTCGGCACGATCGGTCATGTGGACCATGGCAAAACCACCCTCACCGCCGCGATCACCAGCGTGCTCGCTAAGAAAGGTTTCGCCGAGGTACGCGCCTACGATTCGATCGATAATGCGCCAGAAGAAAAAGAGCGCGGCATTACCATTAACACCGCACACGTGGAATATCAGAGCGACAAGCGCCACTACGCGCATGTTGATTGCCCCGGCCACGCTGACTATGTGAAAAACATGATCACGGGCGCCGCGCAAATGGACGGCGCCATTCTCGTTGTCTCGGCCGCCGACGGTCCGATGCCGCAGACGCGCGAGCACATCCTGCTTGCGCGCCAAGTCGGCGTGCCCGCGGTCGTCGTGTTCCTGAACAAGGTCGACATGGTCGACGATCCGGAACTGCTCGATCTCGTCGAAATGGAAGTGCGCGATCTCCTCACGCAATATGAATTTCCCGGCGACAAGATTCCGATCGTCAAAGGCAGCGCGCTAAAGGCGCTGAATGGCGACGCCGACCAGGAAGCGCAGATTCTCGCGCTCGTTGCGGCGGTTGATGATTACATCCCCGTTCCGGATCGCCCAATCGATCAGCCGTTCCTCATGCCAGTGGAAGACGTGTTCAACATTGAAGGTCGCGGCACGGTCGCGACCGGTCGTGTCGAGCGCGGCATTCTCAAGAAGATGGAGGAAGTCGAAATCGTCGGCCTCAAGGATACGATGAAGACGACCGCCACCGACATCGAAATGTTCCGGAAGCTTCTCGACGAAGCGCGCGCCGGCGACAACGTCGGTGTTCTGCTGCGCGGCGTGAAAAAGGAAGACGTCATGCGCGGCCAGGTAATCGCAAAGCCAGGCAGCATTACGCCACACCGCAAATTTAAAGCGGAAGTTTATGTGTTGAGCAAAGAGGAAGGCGGCCGTCACACGCCGTTCTTCACGAACTACCGCCCGCAATTTTATTTCCGCACGACCGACGTGACCGGAACCGTCAAGCTGCCGGATGGCGTCGAGATGGTGATGCCAGGAGACAATGTCTCGGTGGAAGTCGAATTGATTACGCCAATCGCGATGGAAAAGACCATCCGGTTCGCGATTCGGGAAGGCGGCAAGACCGTCGGCGCCGGTCGCGTAGCCGAAATCCTGGACTGACGAAGAATTGCAGATTGCAGATCGAAGATTGCAGAATGTTCGAATTGAGCGTCTGCGCGCCGGTTGAATTAAATCGTAAATCTGAAATCTTAAATCTGAAATTCCCTAGGTCAGTAGCTCAATTGGTAGAGTAGCGGTCTCCAAAACCGTCGGTTGGGGGTTCGAGTCCCTCCTGACCTGTTTGAACGCAACTCGCCCGAACAATCCCGACATGCTCACGAAATCGAAAAACTTCTTCAACGAAGTCAGAGCCGAGTTGCAGAAGGCATCGTGGCCGTGGGAATCGAAGGAGAAGGGGATCCGGCGTTACAAGGAGCTGACCGATTCGACGCTCGTGGTCATCATCGCGATGCTTCTTCTCGGCGGATATGTTGCGCTCTTCGATTTCGTCCTGATCAACTTCATCCATTACTTCACCCGCATTCACTGATATGGCCCAGGTTCTCGCCCCAAAAGATCAGTGGTTCGTCGTGCACGTGCTTTCCGGCCAGGAAAACAAGGTCCGCGACAATATCGAGAAGCGCGTCAAGACCGAGGAGATGAGCGACGTGATTTTCGAAGTGCTCGTCCCGACTGAGCGTGTTTCGGAAATCAAGCGTGGAAAAAAGAGCGAGACGACGCGAAAATTTTTCCCCGGTTATCTCATCGTGAACATGCATCTGCTCGACGAGAACAATCAACTCGTAGGGCGCACGTGGTATTTTATTCGCGAGACGACCGGCGTGATCGGTTTCGCGGGAACGAAAGACAAACCGATCCCGATGCGGAAATCGGAAGTCGACAACATGCTCGCGCAGATGCGCGAGCGTGAAGAAAAGGTGAAGCCGAAGGTCAGCTTCGAAGTCGGCGAGACCGTGAAAGTGGCCGACGGACCTTTCCAAAACCAAAACGGCATCGTCGAAGAGATCGATCCCGACCGCGGCAAGCTGCGCGTGTCGGTCACGATCTTCGGCCGCGCCACGCCGGTCGAATTGGAGTACTGGCAGGTCGAACGCGGATAATTTCTCTCAACTACTAACTCTCAACCCTCAACCTTTTCGCAATGGCTAAAGAAATCGTAGCTCACATCAAATTGCAGATCCCTGCGGGCCAAGCGAATCCAGCACCGCCCGTCGGCACCGCTCTCGGACCGCGCGGCGTCAATATCATGGCGTTCTGCAAAGAATTTAATGCCGCCACGCAAAAGCAGGCCGGCGACATCCTGCCCGTCGTGATCACTGTTTTTAAGGACAAATCCTTCACCTTCATCACGAAGAGTCCTCCAGCCGCGATCCTTTTGAAGAAGGCAGCGAATATCGCCGCCGGTTCGAAGGAGCCGAACAAGACGAAGGTCGGAAAAGTAACGCGCAAACAGGTCATGGAAATCGTGAAAACAAAAGGCAAAGACCTGAATTCCCGCAACGACGAAGCCGGCTTCCGCATCATCGCCGGCACCGCCCGCCAGATGGGCCTCGAGATCGTCGACTAAATCGTCGGGTTAATCTCTCCCCCAGCTGCTTCCGAAGTGGCGCGTAGATCTGGGAGAAGTGTGATAGAACCTTAGAAATCGATCCAGACACGTTTGACATCTACAAACGTTGGGAAGCCGGGATCTTTACGGATCTATAATGCCGAGTGTGCTGTCACTCCCCTGGCGCGCCTAGATATTCCCAACGTTGCAGCGCGAGCGGGACGTTGCCGTTTTTCCAGACGAAATCGTGGAAGGCGCGGAGATTGAATTTCTCGCCCTGCTGCAAGCGCGCTTCGGCGAGGAATTTCGTGATCTGGAGTTTGCCGATTTGGTAGGTGATGGCTTGGCCGGGGCCGGTGGAGAAGGCGATCGCTTCCTGGCGCGCGGTATTCGGATCCATTGGGACTTTTTCCTCCAGATATTTTGCGGCTTGCTCAAGGCTGAATTCGCCGAGCGCGAGTTTCACGTCCACTTCCACGCGCAGTGCGCGCAGACGCATGAAATTGTAAATGATCTCGCGCGTGTGCGGGCTGTCATCGAACAACCCGGCCTGCAACATCATCTCTTCCGCGTAAAAGCCGATGCCTTCGTTAGCGCACGAATCATAGTAGTGGCGGCGAATCGGGTCTTCGTGTTTCCAAGAAAGACAAAGCTGGAAGTAATGGCCGGGAATTCCTTCATGAACAGTGATTGGTCGCGGGTCTTGTGCGGTCGCGTGCCAGAAATAACCGAGATTGGGTGACGGTGGATCGACATAGCGGATGCAATTTTCTTTCAGCCGCGAAAGCGACGTGAAATCATCCGTTTCGCCGAATCCTTCCAGCGCGTGCAAATAGTCCGGCATCGGTTGCAGCGTGTAGTGCTGCATCCAATCTGGAACGGTCAAGATATTGTGTTTGTCCAAAAATTCGCGGATCGACAATTCTTTTCCGGCTGCGTCTTTGACCCAACTCTCGGCGTCTTTGGCTAAAGAAAGCGGTGGCACGTCGCGATTGCGTTCCTTCTCATAACCTTCAAAGGCGACCGCGCGATTCCATTCCTGTTGGCCCATCGCCAGGATTTGTTCCGGCGAATAAGGGTAGAGCGCGACGTTCGTCAGAAAAAAGACGTAAGCATCGCGACCAAGCGCGGTCTCTTTCGGCAGAAAAGACAGTTTTTCCTGGAGCCGAGCTCTAAAGTGTTCCAGCGCGTCCGCCGCACGATCGGTCGCGCCATTCAACTCCTGATCTTTCAGCGTCGTTGAGGTCGATCTTAGCAACGCCGTCGCCATTTCGCGCAAATGCGGCCGAATGTTTTCCAATGCTTGAATTGCGACGGCGGCAAATGGCGCCGGCGGCTTCTCCAAGTTCGCTTCGCCCTGCCGCAAGATCGCCGGAATGTTTTCGAGACGCGTGAGAATCTCGCGACTGCGCGCCTCATCGTACGGCGCTGGCACGGTCAGCGCTTCGACAACTGGCGTGAGCGTCTGCTCGATGTAGAAAATCGGATCGCGTTTCCAGCGCGGGTTGATTTCGAGCTCCCAGCGCGCCCGCGACAACGCGGATCCGATCAAGCGAGAATCGACCTGTCTCGGAATCGGCCATCCGCTCGCGGCGATCTTTTTCCATCTCGCTTCGAATTGCGCGAGTTCTTTCCGATGATTGTCGATCGTAGCGCGCGACCAATCACGCACTCCGCCCGGCCGCTCGATTCGATTCACGTCATCCTCCGTGAACGGCGCGTATTTTGCGCGCCACGTCCAAAAATCATCGGCCAGCTTTTCGAGAGACTCAGTTGCTGCGGCTCCGGGTTGTGTTTGGGAGTCCGCGCCGCGGAGCGACCCGAGCAAGACCAGGATTAGCGCAACTGCGCCCACCTTCATCCTCCAAGTGTCGTGGAGGGAGAGAAGTCGGAACAGCAAAATCGAAGCACGGCAGATCGACAGTCGGTTTGATCGGCGCAAGCCTTGCTTTGCGATGCGGAATTTTTTATACCGGTCGAATGAGTATCCGATTTTGTTGTCGCGTTCTTGCTTCGCTATTGATCCTCGGAGCCTTCGCGGCGTCACTCGCGGCCGCTGATTCGATCGTCGCGCTCAAAGCCGCGCGTTTGTTTGACGGCAAATCGAAGGAGTTGATCACCAACGGCGTCGTCATTGTCCAGGGATCGACCATCACCGAGGCTGGGAGCAATTTGCCGATTCCGCAGGGCGCGCAGGTGATCGATCTTGGCGACGCGACGCTTTCGCCCGGATTCATGGATGCGCATACGCATCTTACTTTCGATTTCAGCGGCAACTTTAATGAGCGCCGATTGAAGCTTCTCGAGACGAACGTCTCCGAGATCGCGTTCATGACGATACCAAACGCGAGGGTCACGATCGACGCGGGTTTCACCACGGTGCGCGATCTGGGCAGTCGCTTCGAAGGCAGTCATGATTTCGTGGACGTGGCGCTCCGCAATGCGATCGCGAAGGGGATCATCATCGGTCCGAGGATGTTGGTCGCGACTTATGGGATCGGTGCAACCGGCGGTCATTTCGACGACACCGCGGGCTTTCGTGATTTTCTCTTCGGTCACGAACCGGATTATGCCAACGGCATCGCCGACGGCCCGGACGCGATTCGAAAGGCTGTTCGCTTCCAGATCAAGAACGGCGCCGACGTAATCAAAGCGGCGGTCTCCGGCGGCGTCTTATCGATGACGGACGAAGTCGATACTCCGCAGTTCACACCCGCGGAAATGGCGGCGCTCGTCGATGAAACGCATCGTCTACGAAAGAAGATCGCCGTCCATTGCCACGGCGACCAGGCGGCGCGCGAGGCGATCGAGGCCGGTGTGGATTCGATTGAACACGGATCGTTTCTCAAGCCGGAAACGCTTCAGCTCATGAAAAGCAAAGGGACGTTCCTCGTGCCCACTTTGATGCCGACCGAATACATCATGAGCAAAGTCGATTCCTATCCTCCGGCGGTTGCGGCAAAAGCAAGGGCGGCAGCAGCGGCACGTTCCGAGATGTTCCGCAACGCCGTGACGATGGGCGTGAAAATCGGACTCGGCACCGACGCGGCCGTCTATCCGCACGGCCAGAACGCGAAGGAGTTCAAGTTAATGGTGGATCTGGGCATGCCGCCGATTGAAGCGCTTCGTGCCGGCACTTCCGCCGACGCAGAGTTGTTAGGAATCGCGCGGAAGGTAGGCACGCTCGAGAAAGGCAAACTCGCGGACATTGTCGCCATGCCCGGCGATCCGACCACCGACATCACCGCGACCGAACGCGTCTCCTTCGTCATGAAGGAAGGCAAGGTCGTGAAGAACACGGCGAAGCCCTAGTTCTTACCGGAGGGACGCGCTCCGACGCGTCCGCTTTCGCGAGTCTTTCGGTCAGGCATTTGAAAATAAGATGCGCAAACCGCAAAGCTTTTCTTGCCTAAACAACATTAAATAGTGTGATGGTGGCCTTCCGCTCGCTCCTCCATGAAAATTCGCTGCATCGCATCCTTCATTGGCGGTCGCCGCCCCTCGGCCGCCGTTTCCTGGGGCTGCGGCATTCCTCGGTGGCTGCGATCTTACGTCGCTGCCCGCGGCAGCTGCGGGAGCCGCAATGACACTTGGGCTTCGCAATGACTGAACGAGTGAATCAATTCGCGCCTTGGGACTTGAGAGTGGCTTCCTGCTGCGGGGCCAGGGCGCGAACCACTTGCGTTGGCTGACCTCGCACGATCAAATGATCGGTTTCGCTGCACGCACCCACAGCGATACTTCGCTGAAATTAATGGGTGCCGCCGTAACCGCCATGGCGGCAGCCAAAACAATGAGAATTGTAAGCATCAGGTTTTTCGTAGTGCAGGGTTTCATGCACGAGCTTTTGACAGGTCGCTTTCGGTTTTGACAACGCCGAAATCACCGCTATTTTCCACGTCCCGCGCCGAGGAAGGCACGGGCAAAGCAGGAGAGCATCGGGCTCGCTGGCACTGCACAAGATCATGCAAAAAAATCGCAGTAAACGTTATCGCGCGGCCGCCGAGCAGGTGGACCGCACAAAAACCTACAATCTGAACGACGCGGTTTCGACTCTGAAGAAACTGCCGCCGACGAAGTTTGACCAAACCGTGACCGTTTCGTTCCGGCTGGGGGTCGACCCGAAGCAATCAGACCAGATGGTCCGCGGAACCTGCCCACTGCCGCACGGGAGTGGAAAGCAAGTGCGCGTTCTCGTTTTCGCGGAAGGTCAGGCAGCGAAAGCCGCGAAGGACGCCGGCGCCGAGTATGTCGGCTTCAAGGACATGATCCAAAAGTGCCAGGAAGGCTTCCAGGATTTTGATGTTGCGATCGCGACCCCGGGCGCAATGGCCGAAGTGCGCAAGCTCGGCAAAGTGCTTGGCCCGCGCGGCCTGATGCCGAATCCGAAAACCGGCACGGTGACCGAAGATACCGCAAAAGCCGTGGCAGAAGTCAAAGCCGGCCGGGTTGAGTTCAAGCTCGATAAGAACGGCAACGTCGCGGTGCCGGTCGGAAAATTTTCGTTCGCGGAGAATCAATTGATCGAAAACGGAACTGCGGTGATCGAAGCTGTCGTGCGTGCGCGGCCCGCGACGGCGAAAGGCCGCTTCGTAGAAGGGATGACGCTCAGCGCGACGATGTCACCCGGATTGCACGTTGATCCATCGCCTTATCTGAGCGTGTAAAGCTGGTCTCTCAACTCTCAACCAACAACTCTCAACTTCCTCAAATGAGACTAGAAAAAGCCAACATCGTTTCGGACCTTTCCGAGAAACTCAATCGCTCGCCTTTCCTCCTAGTCACCGACTATCAGCGGATGAAGGTGGATCAGTTCGGTGAGCTGCGAAACCGGCTCGCTCCAGCCGGCGCGGAAGTGCGCGTCGTGAAAAACAGCTTTCTGAAACGGGCGATGGCGGATTCCGGCATGCCAGACGTCGCCGACAAGCTGACCGGGCAGACTGCGATCGTGATGGGGGAGAACGACGTGGCGCCAGTGGCGAAAATTCTGAAGCTGTTTGCCGCGGAGTTTAAGATTGCCACGCTAAAAATTGGCATAGTCGATAAAGCGGTTTTGTCGACTGCAGATGTCGAGGCGTTGGCGGAATTGCCTTCGCGCGAAATTTTGCTGTCTCAGCTTCTCGGGTTGCTCCTCGCGCCGGCTACGCGTTTGGTTCGCGTCTTGAATGAACCCGCATCTGCGTTAGCACGGCTTTTGAGCGCCAAAGCAGAAAAAGGCGAAGCTTCGCCAGCAACGACGACGCCTCCTGCTGCGGAAACGCCGGCTTCAGTTCCGAGCGCAGAAGAGGCTCCAACGCCGGAGGCTCCAGAAGCGAGGCAAGAAGCGCCCGTGGCAGAAACCAAGGAAGAAACGCCTGCCGCAGAGCAAACTTCCGACGCTGCAACGGAAACTCCCACCGCAGAATCAACCACCGGAGAGACGGCGACGGAAACCCCAGATTAACAACATCTTGCCACGCCGCGGATGGCGGGGCGAGCAACAGAAGGAAATTGTCCGAGCCGATGGCTATTGGCTTTAATTCTCCGGAAGCTTTCGGAGGCGGCGAAGTAAGAGGAAAATAATATGGCAGATACAAATAAAATCGTGGAGCAACTCAGCGGCCTGACCGTTCTCGAGATTGCTGGCCTGGTGAAGCAGCTTGAAGAGAAGTGGGGCGTCAGCGCAGCGGCTCCGGTCGCGGCAGCGGCGGCTCCCGTTGCAGGTGGCGCGGCCGCTGCTCCAGCCGAAGAAAAGACGGCTTTTGAAGTCATCCTGAAAGAGATGGGTGCGAACAAGATCGGCGTGATCAAGGAAGTTCGCAGCGCGGTGCCCGGCCTCGGCCTTGCTGAAGCGAAGGCCCTCGTCGAAGGCGCTCCCAAGACGATCAAGGAAGGCGTGACCAAAGCGGAAGCCGAAGAGATCAAAAAGAAGATCGAAGCGGCCGGCGCCAAGGTCGAAATCAAGTAATTTCCATTCCCGCGGCCTGGCGCGCAAAAAAGCTTGCGCGCCGGCCGCCGGTATGTCACAAATATTTCGTTAGAAGCAGTCGATATATTTTCAAACCCGCGCTCGACGGACAAAATTTAGCCAGGCAACAAAACGGTGGCGGTCGATTTGACAGGCTGCTGTTTTGCTGTCATTTTTGCGCTCCTTGCTTGCGGCTGAAGCCGTAAGCTTTCATTACCGGCCCCCCGCCCATTGGGGCCGCGTCGTTTCAACCTCGGAGATTGGTGTAGTAACTTATGTCGGAACGTATCTACTTCGGAACCATCAAGGAAGGCATCGAGCCTCCAAACCTCATCGAGGTTCAACTCAATTCCTACCTCGACTTCCTACAGAAGGATGTGCCCTTTTCGAAACGGAAAATTTCGGGCCTCCAGGCTGTTTTCAAGGAAGTGTTTCCGATCGAAAGTTACGATGAAAAGGCCACACTTGATTTCAGCCATTACGAAATCGGCGAACCGAAACTGACGGCGCTCGAGGCGCAACGGGAAAGCCAGACCTTCAGCGCGCCGCTCCATGTCACTTTCCAGCTCCGCGAGGAAAAGGGGACGAAGGAAGAAAAAGTTTACATGGGGGAAATTCCCCTCATGACGCCGCAGGGAACGTTTGTAATCAACGGCGCGGAGCGTGTCGTCGTCAGCCAGCTGCATCGTTCGCCTGGGATCGCATTCGAATCGAGCATCCACCTCAACGGCAAGGTTCTTTACAGTTTCCGAATTATTCCGGACCGCGGCTCCTGGATCGAAGTGCAATTCGATACGAGCGATCTGCTCTACATTTATCTCGATCGCCGCAAACGCCGCCGGAAATTCCTCGCGACCACTTTCCTCCGCGCTCTCGGCTATGGCTCCGACGAGGAAGTGATCAAACTCTTTTACACGATTGAAACTCTTAAACTGAGTGAAAAACTCGGTGAGGAAGAGCTCGCGACCAAGGTTCTAATTGCTGATGTGCTCGATGGCGAGGCGACCGTCGCTCGCGCCTTCGAGCCGCTCACCGCGGCGACAGTTCGCCAAATCATGGCGCTCGGACATTCCGACGTAAAAGTGATCGACATCTCAAACGACGACACTGTCGTGAAGGCGCTGAAAAAAGATCCGGCGCACGATCAGGAAGAGGCATTGAAAGACATTTACCGCAAGCTGCGTCCCGGCGATCCGCCGACGGTCGCGAACGCCAAAGCGCTCTTGAAACGTCTCTTTTTCGACCCGAAAAAATACGATCTCGGTCGCGTTGGTCGCTACAAGATCAATCAGAAGCTCGGGATCAATGTCGATCTCGGCGAGCGCATTGTCACTGACAAGGATTTCATCGGCGCGATCAAGTACCTAATCAGTCTGCGCCGCGGCGAAGGCACTCTCGACGATATCGATCATCTCGGCAGCCGCCGTGTGCGGACGGTTGGTGAACTGCTCGCCAATCAATGCCGCGTCGGTCTCGCGCGCACGGAGCGCCTCGTGAAAGAGCGCATGACTTTGTTCGATATCAACATCGACGGTATGACGCCGCAGAAGTTGATCAACCCAAAAGCGCTGAGCGCGGTGATTCGCGACTTCTTCGGCCGCTCGCAACTCTCGCAGTTCATGGATCAAACGAATCCACTCGCGGAGCTGACGCATAAACGTCGTCTCTCGGCCCTCGGGCCCGGCGGTTTGAGTCGCGATCGCGCGGGCTTCGAAGTCCGCGACGTGCATCCGTCGCACTATGGCCGCATCTGCCCAATCGAAACGCCGGAAGGTCCGAACATCGGTCTGATCAGCTCGATGAGCACCTTCGCACGGATCAACGAATTCGGGTTTATCGAAACGCCTTACCGCAAAGTCGAAAAAGGACGTGTGAGCGATCAGGTCGATTACCTGACGGGCGATCGTGAAGAGAATTTCCTCGTAGCGCAGGCGAACGCGCCCATGGACGCGAAAGGACATTTCACTGGCGAAAAAGTTTCGGTGCGGTATCGCGGCGACTTCCTGGAAGTAGAACCGTCAAAAGTTCATTACATGGATGTCTCACCGAAACAGCTTGTTTCGGTCGCGGCGGGTCTAATCCCGTTTCTTGAACATGACGATGCGAACCGCGCACTCATGGGCTCGAACATGCAACGTCAGGGTGTTCCTTTGATCGTTTCGGAATCACCGCTTGTCGGCACGGGGCTGGAAGGCAAAGTCGCGCGGGACTCTCACGCGGTTCTGATCTCCACGGAGAGCGGCAAGGTCGCTTCCGTGACGGCAGATCAGATCGTCGTCACGAAAGACGGTCACATGCCGGAGGGCCGCAAGAAACTGAAAACCGATCTCGAAGCGGGCGTTCATGTTTACGAGCTGCGGAAGTTCATGCGCTCGAATGCGGGCACGTGCGTAAACCAGAAGCCGATCGTCAAGAAAGGCCAGCATGTGAAGCGGGGCCAGGTCATTGCCGACGGGCCGAACACGGATCAGGGCGAACTGGCGCTCGGGCGCAACGTGCTCGTCGCGTTCATGCCCTGGAATGGCTACAACTTCGAAGACGCTATCATGATCTCGGAGAAGGTCGTGAAGGAAGATATCTACACCTCGATCCACATCGATGAGTTTGAGATCGGGGCGCGCGATACAAAGCTCGGCCCTGAGGAAATCACGCGCGACATTCCCAACGTCAGTGAGGAAGCGTTGCGCAATCTGGGACCTGACGGTGTGGTTCGCGTCGGCGCGGAAGTGAAACCCGGCGATATTCTCGTCGGCAAAATCACGCCGAAGAGCGAGACGGAATTGGCGCCGGAAGAACGGCTTCTCCGTGCAATTTTCGGCGAGAAGGCGGCTGACGTGAAAGACACATCGCTGACAGTTCCATCCGGCACCTACGGCATCGTGATGGATGTGAAGGTTTCATCGCGGCACGAAATTTCGCACGAGAAGCTGACGCCTTCTGAAACGAAGCGTCAGCTCAAGGCGATTACGGAAGACAACCGGAAAAAGAAAGAAGAGCTGACCGAGCAACTGACGGACGCTCTCTCAAACATTCTGTTGGGCGAGAAGATTCCGCTCGACGTGGTGAACGCCCAGACCGGCGAGATCATCATTCCCGCGAACCGCAAGATCACCAAGACGCTGCTGCGCAAGCTTGCGACAGTTTATGATCATATCGAAATTGATCCGAGCCCGATCCGGAACAAGATCCGCGAGATCATCGCTTCGTATGAGCACAAGTTCGCGGAGCTCGAGCTCGAGCGTGAACGATCGATGGACCGCGTCGAAAGCGGCGATGACATCGATCCCGGCATCATCAAACAGGTTAAAGTTTTCATCGCGAGCAAACGCAAGCTGAGCGTTGGTGACAAGATGGCGGGCCGTCACGGCAACAAGGGGGTCGTCGCCCGCATCGTGCCGGAAGAGGACATGCCATTCCTCGCGGATGGAACACCTGTCGAGATCGTGCTGAATCCGCTCGGTGTGCCCAGCCGTATGAACGTCGGCCAGGTGCTCGAGACGCACTTGGGCGTGGCGGCCAAGGCTCTTGGCTTCAAGGTCGCGACGCCAGTTTTCGACGGAATTTCGGAAGCGAAAATCCGCGAGTATCTAAACGACGCGAAAAAGAAAGAAGGCTTCACTTGGGTTCAGGAAACCGGCAAGGCGCGACTCTATGATGGTCGCACGGGCGACACTTTCGACCAGGAAGTGGTGGTCGGTTACATCTACATGATGAAGCTCGGCCACCTGGTGGCCGACAAGATTCACGCGCGTGCGGTCGGTCCTTATTCGCTCGTCACGCAGCAGCCGCTCGGAGGCAAGGCGCAATACGGCGGTCAGCGTTTCGGCGAGATGGAGGTCTGGGCGCTCGAGGCGTACGGCGCCGCTTACACTTTGCAGGAGTTGCTCACGGTGAAATCCGACGACGTGCAAGGACGCACGCGCATCTACGAGTCAATCGTCAAAGGTGACAACTCGCTCGAGGCAGGCACACCGGAATCTTTCAACGTGTTAATCAAGGAAATGCAGTCGTTAGGCCTCGACGTGAAAGTCGGCGGCCAGGCACCAACCGCATTCCTGGAAAACGTCGCTTAATTTTCTCAACTAAGATTTCTTAATATAATGAACGAACATTCCTGGCGGGAACTGGTGGGCGAAGAACGCTCCGTGGGCTTCGATCAAGTGGCGATCGGTGTCGCATCTTCGGACACGATGCGGTCGTGGAGCAAGGGCGAGGTCAAGAATCCGGAGACGATCAATTACCGGACCTTCAAGCCGGAGAAGGGCGGCTTATTTTGCGAGCGCATTTTCGGACCGACACGCGATTGGGAATGCTCCTGCGGAAAGTATAAGCGCATCAAGCACAAGGGCGTGATCTGCGATCGTTGCGGCGTGGAGGTGACGCTGGCGCGCGTGCGCCGCGAACGCATGGGCCACATCGAGCTGGCCGTGCCGGTCTCGCACATCTGGTTCTACAAGTGCATGCCTTCCCGGCTGGGTTTGATGCTTGAT
Organism: Spartobacteria bacterium; assembly: GCA_003169695.1. Classification (GTDB taxonomy): domain Bacteria; phylum Verrucomicrobiota; class Verrucomicrobiia; order Chthoniobacterales; family UBA10450; genus AV80. Next base: position 64,979 of record PNAS01000032.1, on the reverse strand, counting down.
ATGAGCGCACGGCAGCTGGAACGCGTCATCTATTACGAGGATTACATCGTGATCGATCCAGGCAAGACGCCGCTCACGAAAACGCAGCTTTTGAATGAGGTCGAGTATCGCGAAGCGCAGGAACAGTACGGCGAAGATTTTGTCGCCGGCATGGGCGCGGACGGGGTCAAAAAACTTCTCTCCGAAATCAACCTCAACAAGCTCAACAAAGAGCTGGAAGAGGCGATGGGAAACACGAAGAGCAAACAGATTCGCAAGAAACTCGCGAAGCGTTTGAAGCTCGTGCAGGGCTTTGCCTCCTCGCATGCCCGGCCGGATTGGATGGTGCTCGATGTCCTGCCCGTGATCCCGCCCGATTTGCGTCCGCTCGTTCCGCTGGAAGGCGGCCGTTTCGCGACCTCCGATCTGAACGATCTCTATCGCCGCGTCATCAATCGCAACAATCGGTTGAAAAACCTGCTTCAGCTTAAGACGCCGGACGTGATTATCCGCAACGAGAAGCGCATGCTTCAGGAAGCGGTCGACGCATTGTTCGACAACGGTCGTCACGGCCGTGCGGTCACTGGCGCAGGCAATCGCCCGCTGAAATCGCTCAGCGACATGCTCAAGGGCAAGGGCGGACGATTCCGTCAGAACTTGCTGGGTAAGCGCGTCGATTATTCAGGCCGGTCGGTCATCGTCATCGGGCCGGAATTGAAACTCCATCAATGCGGGTTGCCGAAGAAGATGGCGCTGGTTCTTTTCGAGCCCTTCATCATTCGGCGACTCAAAGACATGGGTTATGTCCACACGGTCCGGAGCGCGAAGAAAATGATCGAACGTCAGACGCCTGAGGTCTGGGATATTTTGGAAGAGGTTACGAGAGGACATCCGGTGTTGCTGAACCGCGCGCCGACTTTGCATCGTCTTTCAATCCAGGCTTTCGAACCGATGCTCATTGAGGGGGAAGCGATTCGAATTCATCCGCTGGTCTGCACGGCATACAACGCGGACTTCGATGGCGACCAGATGGCAGTGCACGTGCCACTCTCCGTGGAGGCGCAAATGGAAGCGCGCATGCTGATGCTCGCGCCGAACAACATTTTCTCCCCATCGAGCGGGAAGCCGATCACGACGCCTTCTCAGGACATCACGCTCGGATGTTATTATCTCACGCAAAATCCACGGCGCGCGACAGGCACTGCGGTCGAGTCACGGCTGCCGCTTTTTGCGGATGCGACCGAAGTGGAATTCGCGATGGCCGATGGGGCGGTAAAAACGCACGACCGGATTCGATTCAAGAACCCGGACGCTGGCGAGGAAACCATTTATGGCAATTCCGCCGAGCGTGTCATCGAAACGACCGCGGGCCGCGTGATCTTTAACGAGATCTGGCCGAAGAAGCTCGGATTCTTCAACAAACCCGCCGGCAAAAAACAGCTGAGCGACATCATTTGGCGCTGCTACCAGGTGGCCGGACAGCAAGGCACCGTCGAAACCCTCGATCGTTTGAAAGAACTCGGCTTTGCGGAAGCGACCAAGGCGGGAATTTCCATCGGAATTTCCGACATGATCATCCCGAAAGAAAAGGAAACGGAACTGCAGAACGCTTACAAGTCGATCAAGACGGTGGAGCAGCAGTATCGCAAGGGCATCATCACGGACGGCGAGCGCTACAACAAGATCATCGATATCTGGACGCACGCCGGCGACGAAATCTCGAACGTCTTGTTCCGGACCCTCGAACACAACGAGGGCCGCAAGGAATTGAACCCCGTCTTCCTGATGGTGGATTCGGGCGCGAGAGGCAACCGGCAGCAGGTGAAGCAGCTCGCGGGCATGCGCGGATTGATGGCTAAGCCGTCAGGTGAAATCATCGAGCGGCCCATTACCTCGAACTTTCGAGAAGGGTTGAGCGTGCTCGAATATTTCATCTCGACGCACGGTGCGCGCAAAGGTCTCGCGGATACCGCGTTGAAGACGGCGGATTCCGGCTATCTCACCCGCAAACTTGTGGACGCGTCGCAAGACGTGATCATCAACGAGATGGATTGCGGGACTGTGAACGGCATCACGGTGAAATCGATTTACGAGGGCGACGAAGAGGTCGTCGACCTCGCCACGAGAATCATCGGACGTGTCAGCTGCGAGTCGGTCGTTGATCCAGTTACCAAGAAGAAGGTCGTCAAGGCCAATCAACTCATCGATGAGCCGATCGCAGCGGCGATTGAAAAGGTGGGCGTGGAGAGCCTGAAGATTCGCTCCGTACTAACTTGCGAATGCGGTCGTGGCGTTTGTGCCCAGTGCTATGGACGCAACCTGGCGACCGGGCAGTTTGTGAAGCTGGGGGAAGCGGTCGGAATTATTGCGGCGCAATCAATCGGCGAACCTGGCACGCAGCTGACGATGCGGACGTTCCACATCGGCGGCACGGCGAGCCAGACGTTCAAGCAGCCGATCATCAAGGCGAAGAACGATGGCGCCCTGCAATTCAACGATCTCCGCACGGTGCAAGCGCTCGACGGAAGCTGGATCGTGCTCACCAAAAATGGCTCGATCAGCGTGCACAATTCCGAGGGACGCGAGCTGGATCGCTACAATGTTGTGATTGGTTCCGTGATCTCGAAGCCGGATGGTGCTCAGGTGAAAAAAGGCGAGACGTTTGTGCAGTGGGATCCGTACAACGTTCCGATTCTGACGGACAAGACCGGCAAAATCGAATTCCGTGATATGATTGCCGGCGTCACGATCAAGCGCGACGTCGACGAAGCGACCGGCCTGATGGGCACGGTCATTATCGAGCACAAAGAAGATCTGCATCCCCAGATCGTGGTCGTCGGGGACAAGAAGGAAGTTTTGGCGAGCTACTCGATTCCGGCCGGTGCGCACGTAATCGTGGAGCAAGGTCAGAAAATCCGGGCGGGCGCATTACTCGCGAAGACGCCGCGGAAGATCGCGAAGACGAAGGACATTACGGGCGGTCTGCCTCGCGTGGCTGAACTTTTTGAGGCGCGGCGTCCGAAAGACGCGGCAGAGATCGCAAAGATCGATGGCACCGTCGAAATGGGCGGCACGGTGCGGGGTAAGCGGAAACTCATCTTGAAGGATCCGGAGACGGGCGCCGAAGAGGAGCATCTCATTTCGCTGACCAAGCATATCATCGTCTTCAAAGGCGACTTTGTGAAAAAAGGACAGCAGTTGACCGAAGGTCCCGTCGTCCCGCATGAAATTCTCGAGGTCTGCGGGCCGCAGGACTTGCAGGAGCACCTGGTAAACGAAGTACAGGAAGTTTACCGCCTCCAAGGCGTGGAAATTAACGACAAGCACATCGAGATCATCGTGCGCCAGATGTTGCGGAAGGTGAAGATTACCGATCCCGGCGACACGTCCCTCCTCTGGGGCGATCAAGTCGATCGTCTCGATTTCGAAGCTGAGAACACCAAGGTGGTGGAGCAGGGCGGCAAGCCGGCCGAGGCGACGCCGGTCCTGCTCGGCATCACGAAGGCTTCGCTCGAAACCGACAGTTTCATCTCGGCGGCTTCGTTCCAGGACACCACGCGCGTGCTCACCGAAGCGGCGACGCTTGGCAAAGTCGATCGTCTACGCGGCTTCAAGGAGAACGTCATCATGGGTCACCTCATTCCGGCGGGCACCGGGTTCCCGGCGGTTCGCGAAATCAAACTCGTGGAGTTGGGCGAGCAAGTCGGAACGTCTCTGGTGGACGAACCGGAAATTCAGCCGGCGCTCGGATAGAGCGAACTACAAAGTGCGAATGTTGAATGACGAATTGGCGAGAGCTGATTCGTCATTCGTGTTTTGAGGAACGTTCCAGATGTCCATCGCAACAAAAACCGGCGACGCGGGTGAGACGTCGCTGATGTATGGGCGCCGCGTTCCAAAGACCGAAGCACGCGTAGATGCATACGGATGCGTGGACGAGTTGAATGCGGCGCTGGGCTTCGCCCGCGTCACCGCGACCGATTCATTTCTGACCGAACAAATCTATGCAGTGCAAAAAGACCTGGTCACAGTGATGGGAGAACTTGCGACCGCACCGGAGGATTTGGAGCGCTACGTAAAGGATGGTTTTCAGCTGACCTCATCCGCCATGACCGATCGACTCACTTCGGTCGTGGAAGACCTGGAGAAGAACAGGCTCGGTAAATTTAAGGGATGGGCGGTTCCCGGGAAGACAATGGATTCTGCCGCACTCGATCTGGCTCGAACGGTTTGCCGGCGGGCGGAGCGCCGGGTTGCGACATTGATGGCGAACGCGGAGAAATTTAATGTCGAGATTCTGCGTTATCTAAACCGCCTTTCGGACCTTTGCTGGCTGCTGGCGCGGTATGCCGAGCACCTCCACGATGAGGGTCATTCTACCGGGGAAAACCGGTAATATTCCGTTTGCCTTTGCCGAGCCACTAGAGCATCTTCCCCGTTCCCCGCAGCCCGAGCTGCGGCTCGAAAATTACCTATGGCGATACCGACAGAATTAGTACCTGAGCTGCTCGAAGCAGGGGTCCACTTTGGTCATCAAACCAAACGCTGGAACCCGAAGATGAAGCCTTACATCTTTGAAAAACGTAACCAGATCTACATCATCAACCTTGATGAGACTGCGCGGCAGCTTCAGCGCGCCACCGAGTTTCTCCAGGAAGTAACTCGGCGCGGTGGAAAGATTCTTTTTGTCGGTTGCAAAAAGCAGGCGCAGGAAGCAATCAAGGAAGCTGCCACAGCCTGCGGACAATTTTACGTCAACCAGCGCTGGTTAGGTGGCACGCTGACGAACCTGGCGACCATCCGGAAAAGTATCGGCCGGCTCAAGTACATCGAGCAGATCGAAGAGTCACCGGACTACAAGAAGATGGGCAAGCAGGAGCTTGCGGCGCTCAATCGCGAAGCGGCCAAGCTTCGGCGCAATCTCGACGGAATTCTTGAGATGTCGGCCTTGCCCGACGCGATGGTCATCATCGACACGACGCGCGAGGCGAACGCGGTTTTGGAAGCGCGGCGGTTGGGAATCCCGACGGTGGCGATCGTGGATACGAATGCGGACCCCGAGATAATCGACTATCCGATTGCCGGCAACGATGACGCCATCCGCGCGATTCGCGTGATGCTGCAAAAGCTCGTCGACGCCATTGTTTCGGCGACCGGCGAAGCTCGCGTCCGCGAGCAAGTGGAGATGGCGGGCGTCTCCGCGTAGGAAAGAGGCTGATCGAATGGCGATGGTTTAATCAAACCATCCCGCGCCATCACCCATCAACTTTCAACCATTTAACTTCTCATGGAAATCGATCCTCAACTCGTCAAGCAGCTCCGGGAAAAGACCAACGCCGGCATGATGGATTGCAAGCGCGCCCTCGCGGAATCGGGCGGCGATTTGGAAAAGGCTGAGGCCGCGCTCCGCACGAAAGGCATCGCCAGCGCGGGAAAAAAAGCCTCGCGGGCGACAAAGGAAGGGATCGTCGCCTCCTACATTCATTTGCAGGGGAAAGTCGGCGTCCTGGTGGAAGTGAATTGCGAAACGGATTTCGTGGCGAAGAACGAAGGCTTTCGTGAATTCGTGAAGGACATCACACTGCACGTCGCGGCGGCGCATCCGCTTTACGTGAATCGCGAAGACGTGCCGGAGAAGCTGGTGGAATCGGAGCGGGCCATTTACGAAGCGCAGGTGAGGGGCAAGCCGGAGAACGTGATCTCGAAAATCGTCGCCGGGAAACTCGATAAATTCTACAGCACGGTTTGCCTGATGGAACAGGGGTTCATCAAGAACCCCGACCAGACCGTGACAGAACTGGTCGCGACCAAGATTGCCGCGCTGGGTGAGAACATCGTGATCCGTCGTTTCACTCGCTATTTGGTGGGTGAGCCCCTCGGTGCCGAAGTCGCGTCGCCCGCGGAAACGGAAGCCGCGGCTTAGCTCGTTTGTATTTCCGTTTTCAGAAGAAAAACACACGGACGAGCACCCGCTCCCGCGTTTCTAATTTGTATCGGTTTCACGCGAAGCCACTCGGGGTGCTGAGGATTTTCCCGGCCCTTCAAACATTAACGAAGGAGTAATAATTATGAGCATGGATTCTTTGAAAGACCTGTATATCGACGAGTTGAAAGACCTCTATAACGCCGAAAATCAACTAGTGAAGGCGCTGCCGAAAATGGCGAAGAAAGCTTCGGCTCCTGAGCTAAAACGCGCTTTTCAGGATCACCTCGAACAAACCAAGGGGCATGTCGACCGCCTCGAAAAGATTTTCAAGGGGTTGGGTGAGAAGCCAACCGGCAGGACCTGCAAGGCAATGAAAGACCTCGTGGAAGGAAGGCAGCGAAATCATTAAGGAGGATGGCGACGACTCCGTTCTGGATGCCGCCCTCATTGGTGCGGCTCAGCGGGTCGAGCATTATGAGATCGCGGGCTATGGAGTGGTGCGGACCTTTGCGTCGCTCCTCGGCGACAACAGCGCCGTCGCAACGCTCCAGCGGACCCTCAACGAAGAGGCCGAAGCGGACAAGCAGCTGACGGGTCTCGCGGAATCAATTATCAACGTCGAGGCGAGCGGGGCCAACGGCAATGGAGCGTCGAAGCGCACGGCGAAGAAAACGAGCCGTCGCCGGTAAGGGCAACGCGGCCAATATTGATCGCCACCACAGTCCGCGTGACTGCGGTGGCGATTTCGTTTTTAGTGATATCGTTCCTTCCTAATCGGCAATGGGATTAACCGAATACAAGAAGAAGCGGAATTTTGCGGTGACGGCCGAGCCGAAAGGCGGGAAGCCGTTGCCGAAGCTCGTCAAAGGCGCGTGCCGTTTCGTCATCCAAAAACACGACGCGAGTCGATTGCACTATGACTTCCGCCTCGAGATGGAGGGCGTGCTTAAATCCTGGGCTGTTCCGAAAGGGCTTCCGTGGGAAAAAGGCGAAAAGCATCTGGCGGTGGAGGTCGAGGACCATCCGATCGAATACGCGACCTTCGAAGGAGTTATCCCGCAGGGGCAATACGGCGGCGGGACTGTGATGCTGTGGGACCGCGGCAATTACCATGTCTATGGCGAAGAGCCGCCAAAGGCGTTGCGGGAGGGCCGACTTCATCTCGTGCTCGATGGCGAAAAGGCAAAAGGAGAATGGGCCTTGATCCGAACTCGAATGGAAGCCGGCAAGCCGCAATGGCTGCTTTTGAAGAGCGGAGAGAGTGTCCGACCCATCTCGAAAAAGCGCGACGATCAATCGGTCAAGACTGGGCGCACCATGGCGCAAATTGCGGCGCAACGTGACGCGGAGTGGCAATCGAATCGGGAGGACGAGTCGAAGCCGAACTTGAAATCCCGGGTCAAAACGGCGCTTAAAAAAAAAGACGATCGGGCTGAGGAAGCCAAACCGAAAAAAGGGCGCGGACGGCGCAGCGCGCCCTCCCTACCAAAGAAAGAATTAGCGAAGTTGCCCGCGAGCAAGCCGCGCTTCATTCCGCCGATGAAGCCGAAGCTGCTCGAAACGCCGCCAACCGCGGGGGATTGGATCTACGAGCTGAAGTTCGACGGTGTTCGTCTGATCGCGGTCAAGAACGGCGAGAAGGTCAATTTGATTTCGCGGAACGGCAACGAGTTGGCTGCGAGATTTCCGGAAGTCGCCGAGGCGGTGCGAGCGTTGCCGATAACGGATTGTGTGATCGACGGCGAGGTTGTCGCGTTGGATGAGAAGGGCGGATCGTCTTTTCAGCTGCTTCAGGCGCGTGAAATGGAGGGCCGGCAATCGCCAATTTATTATTATGTGTTCGATCTGCTGCAGGCCGCCGGGAAAAACCTGACGAGCCTGCCGCTCGAGCGCAGGAAACCTCTGCTCTCAACGCTTTGTGAGGATGCAGCGGATTCAATCCGATTTTCCGGAGAGATTGACGGCGATCCGACTGCGCTTCTGCGGGAAGTGAAGCGACTGGGCCTCGAAGGCGTCATCGGCAAACAACGCGGTTCGGTTTACGAACCCGATCGTCGCAGCGGCGCCTGGATCAAACTCAAATGTGTGAATGAGCAGGAATTTGTGATCGGTGGCTTCACGCCGCCGCAGGGTGCGCGAAGGTATTTTGGGGCGTTGCTTGTCGGCTACTACGAGAAGAAGCGTTTGCTCTTTGCCGGCAAAGTTGGGACCGGATTCAACACCAAGCTACTCGCGTCCTTGCACAAGCGTTTCAAAAGCGAGAAGCGTGATGATTGTCCGTTTGCCGACTTGCCGTCGAAGCAGGCGGGACAATGGGTCCAGGGCATCACGCCGGCGATGATGCGTCGATGCGAATGGATCAATCCGGGTTTTGTTTGCCAGGTGAAGTTTGCCGAATGGACACGCGACGGCAAATTGCGTCAGCCGGTCTTCCTGGGACTGCGTGAAGACAAGAAACCGGCGGAAGTAGTGCGCGAATCCGCTTCGTTTCGTGGATGAACGATTGCGCTTGTCCATCACGATCCAACTCCGGATATTTCGGCATGAAAGTGAATGTCGTGGTGACCCCGAAGGCCGCGGTGCTTGATCCTCAGGGCGCGGCGGTGTGCAATGCGATGCAACACCTCGGAATGCCCGAGGTAAGCAGCGTGCGGATCGGAAAATATCTTGAGATCGAGATCGACGAAAAGGCGCCGGACGTTGAATCGCGGCTGCACGCTCTTTGCCGTGATTTGCTTTCGAATCCAGTGATCGAAGATTACGAAGTGCAGAACATGGGGAGCGCCGAGTGAAATTCGCCGTCATCCAGTTTCCAGGTTCTAACTGTGATCAGGATTGCATCGCTGCGTTAAACGGAATCGCGGGGCTGCGTGCCGAATACGTCTGGCATAAGGAGACATCGGTGGATGGTTTCGACGCGATTGTGCTACCGGGGGGATTTTCCTATGGGGATTACCTTCGTTGCGGGGCGATCGCACGGTTTTCCCCGATTATGCCAAGCGTGGTAGACGAGGCGCGAAATGGGAGATTAGTCATCGGTATTTGCAACGGGTTTCAAATTCTTTGCGAAATCGGTTTGCTTCCCGGAGCCTTGGTTCGGAACCGTTCTCTTCACTTCGTTTGCGAAATGGTGACAACCAGAGTCGAGGTCGCTGATTCTCTCTTTACTCGCAGTTGCCCGCAAGGGGCGCTCTTGCGTCTGCCCGTTGCCCACGGAGAAGGTTGCTTTTTCGCGGATGAAGCGACGCTGCGAGAACTGAACGAGCGTCGACAAATCATTTTGCGTTACGCGACGCCAGACGGTCGCGTGGATCCGTCCGCGAACCCGAACGGCTCCATCGAAAATATCGCGGGAATCTGCAACCGCGAAGGCAATGTCTTCGGATTGATGCCTCATCCTGACCGTGCGTGTGAGCTCCGTCTGGGCAGTGCCGATGGCGCGAAAATTTTTCAATCGATAATGGAAACGATCGAAGCGGGCCGAGTTCGCGCGGCTTAGCCCCGGGCGATTGAGCGCCTCGAATGAATTTATTCCTCACCGGCACCGATACCGGAGTCGGGAAGACCCACGGCCGTGCAACTTCTCCGCGCGGGCCGGGCCAGTGGCCTGCGCTGCGCCGGCATGAAGCCGATCTGCTGCGGCGACCGAAACGACGCGGAGCGTTTGCTAGCAGCCAGTAGCGAGGGGCTGTCAATCGACGAGATAAATCCTGTCTGGCTGAAGACTCCAGCAGCTCCTCTCTCGGCTTCTCTCATTGAGCAGGTCGTGATCGACGAACGGCGGCTGGTCGACGCACTGCGCACACTCGAAGACTGTTTTGATTTCGTCCTGGTCGAGGGAGTGGGCGGATGGCTCGTTCCAATTCGCCGCGATTTTTTCGTGAGTGATCTCGCAGCGCAAATGAAATTGCCGGTGATGGTGGTCGCACAAAACCGTCTCGGCTGCCTTAATCATACGAGCCTGACCGTTCGCAGCGTAATCGAATATGGATTGGTCTGCGCGGGAGTCGTCTTGAACGACACTGCGGGATTAACCGACATTGCTGCGAAAACCAATGCCGACATTTTGCGCCAAGTACTCGACGTGCCGATCCTGCCACTGTTGGCCGAAGAAGCGACTGAATTAACCGCGGAATGGGGGACTGCGGTGGGTTTCTTCGGCAAGGCGGCTATGCCATGAATTGGTCGGCAATTAGACACTAGTGTAACGAATAGTTACACTATTTGTGCGGAATGGAAGCCGTTCCCTAGGAAGGATTTGATGGCATGTGCGTTGCTCGATTATCCGGCACTAACCCTAATCCTATGTTGCTACAAAAAACCCTGCACATGAATCAATCGCTTGAAGAGTGCAAAACACGTCTGGCGAGCATTCAATCGTATCGACGGCAGTTTGTAATGGTGACTAAAGCTACCGTTACATCGTCGAAAACGGTTGATTTTAGTTTTCGCGGACCGCTGGGCTTTGAAGCTCGGACGGTCTTGTTGTCGGTTGAAAGCGAGTCGCCCGATCAAATGGTGTTTGAATCCACGGGTGGAAACCTGGACGTGATGGGATTGGCGGAGTTCACCGAAATCCGGCCGAACTGTACGGAAGTCACGCTCGCCTTGCATTACGAGATCAAGAGCAAATTGTTCGCGTGGCTGGATCGCCGGTTTCATTTCGTGGACACGTTTGTCACTTCTGAGCTTCGAAGCATTCGCGCTCACTTCGAAGGAATCGCCGCGCCGGTCGTCGAGCGGTCGCCGATGCTACCAATGTACGGGACGGCGACGGCTTAAGACCGAGGTTTATTTTCAACAAGGAGCACGGAGCGTTTGCTTTGTGCTCTTTTGTTTGTGCGCGGGGTTATCCGATTCGGACAGCTCGAGTCTTGTCGAGCCGCAGCACCTGACCGGATCGCAACTGGAGGACCGCTTTCGGATCCTGAAGTTTCGCCCCATCCAATTGGATGCTGCCTTGTTCGATGAGACGACGCACATCCGCACGAGATTTCGTGACCGCAAAAGCATCCGCATAGGCGGACGCGACAATGGAAACGATGTCCGAGCTGGCTGGACGGAACGTCGGCAGATCGGCGTCGCCCAGTCTCTTCTCACTGAAGCGTGCGTTCCATTCACGAAGAGTTTTCTGGGCGGCTTCGCGCGAGTGATACGTTTCTACGATCGTGGATGCGAGCTGCTTCTTCGCTTCCAGCGGATGTGCGTTAGGGTCCAGCGCCTTGCCGAGAAGAAGCGGATAGTAGCGGGCCATTAGTTCATCGGAAATACTCATCAATTTGCCGAAGATTTCGGAAGCGGATTCGTTCAGTCCGACATAATTCCCGAGGCTCTTGCTCATCTTCATGGAGCCATCGAGCCCTTCGAGGATGGGCAGAACAAAAACAACCTGCTGTGGCTGACCTTCCTGCTTTTGGAGGTCGCGACCGACGAGAATATTGAAGAGCTGATCCGTACCGCCCAGTTCCACGTCGGCTTGCACCATGACCGAGTCCCAGCCCTGCATGATCGGATATTGAATTTCGTGCGCGTGAATCGGCTGTTGCCGGTTGATCCGGTCCCGGAAATCTTCCCGTTGAAGCATTTGCTGTAGCGTTACCAGGCTGTTGAGGCGAATGACTTGCTCGAACCGCATTGGTTCGAACCATTCGCCGTTGGAGACGATTCGTGTGTGGGCAGGGTCGAGCACCTTGAACGCCTGCTCGCGATACGTCTCGGCGTTGACCAAAACCTGCTCACGATCGAGCTGTGGGCGAGTCGCGGACCGGCCGCTCGGGTCGCCAATCATCGAAGTGAAATCGCCGATAATCAGAACCGCTTGATGACCGAGATCTTGAAATTGCCGCAGTTTCCGGAGGATCAACGCGTGCCCGAGATGAAGGTCTGGACTCGTGGGATCGACCCCTAGTTTGACGCGCAACGGCCGGCCGAGCGCGAGCTTTTGGCGGAGCTCCGCCTCGCTGATGATCTGCGCGCTGCCTTGTTTAAGAAGGGAAAGAGTTTCGTCCGGTTGCATGTGGGAAAATGCAGAGACCGGAGCCCTATTTGTTCTTGTTCAACAATTCTCGCACCTGCTCGACGGTGAGCGGCGTGTCGCGAGCGCTCAACGCCTTTTGGCCCTTGCCTCGACCGAGAAATGGGCGATTACCGACGAAAGAAGCCACGTCCACACTACTGCCGTTTTCCGGAGCAACGCGAGTGGCGTAGGCACGGGATGCAACATAAACTGTGTCGGTTTTCGTTAGCTGCGACCTGGGTGCAATATTCGCGGTTGAGACTCCTGCCCGGAAGTGCCGGGTCGCAAATTGTCTCGGAGAGAGAGCGCGCCCGGCGGGAAACGATTTCGCGAGCGACTTCTCTGGTGTGTAAAAGCTTTTGAATGATGCACTCTTGGCGCCGGAAGTGCCAGTGGCGTCGAACTGTTTGTTTTGCGCGGAGTTTACTAACGACATATTCGGTTTCAGGATACGATCGACGAGTTTACCCTCTTGTTCCTGTGCGGAAGCAGCCGAGATACCGGTGAGGAGCGCCATGGATGCAACGATCATCCGCACGTCGTTGAACGTGCCGAAGGAAGTGCCGCGTTGTAAAGCAAATTGTCGCCAATCCTGTAGGGACCGGCTCTTTCGCCCCTTCGGCTACCGGTCAAGAGCGGCGCGAAGAACACTCGCCCTGGCTGGCGCAGCAATGCGTCCGGTCAAGATATCGTTCGCCCGGACTGGCCGGCCATAATAGCGGGCGTTGGCCGTTTTTTGCGTAGCGATAATCGCTCCTTCGAGCGACGCTCCGGCAAAGAGGCCCTTGCTCCGGCTGTAGGTGTAGATAGCCGCGGTCGGCGTCACCCCCGCGTGCGCATCACGGCCCACCGGTCCGGCCGCTACGCTCGCATCGGCACCGAGCGTGACATTGCCGTCGCGTGACAAGGCGCGAACGGCGGCTTTGGAATTGAGCACAAACACAAAGTCGGTGATCTGTGCGCCGATTTGGGGACCCCAGCCAGCGCCGCCAGTACCCACAAAAGACGGACCGGACCAGCCTCGACCCGTGCGGGCAACCACTACACCTTGCCCGCCTTTGCCGCTCACACCAAAACCCACCTTGACCACGCTCAGGATTGCGAGCCCTCTGGCCTGGCGAAGTACGTGAGCGGGGATGCCTTTTTCTGGCATCCTCCGAAAGTCTCGCAGAATGGAGGCGGATTGATTAACCACTTCTTGTTCGGTCGCCGCGCCCGCCGTCGCGAGCGAAAGAATGGACGTAATCAGAAGGACGATGATTTTTTTCATGGTTATGATTAGTTCGCCCCGTTCCACACGAATGGACGTATTCAGCCCGATTGAGAACAGTGGTTAGGCGAATTGCACATGGATAATTTCATCGATCTGCAAAGCGACCTTTATTTCATGAGAGAGGCGTTGCGCCTGGCCACGAAAGCCTTTGAGAAAGAAGAGGTGCCGGTCGGCGCCGTCATCGTGCGGCAGGGAAAGATCATCGCACGCGCTTCCAATCAAGTGGAAATGTTAAGGGACGCCACCGCTCACGCCGAGATGCTCGCGATTACACAAGCGGAGGCGGCCGCGGGCGATTGGCGGTTGAACGACTGTGATCTCTACGTGACGAAGGAACCGTGCGCCATGTGCGCCGGTGCCCTGGTGCATGTGCGCATGCGGCGGGTCATCTTCGGTTGTGCGGATCCCCGTGCGGGCGCGGCTGGCGGCGTGTTGAACGTTGTGCAATTTCCGTCGCTCAATCACCGGTGTGAAATTACGTCGGGCGTTCTACAGGAAGAATGCGCCAGTCTTCTGCAAGCATTCTTCCAAGCCAGACGACGAGATAGCGTCCCTGATGCGTGACTCGATGACGCCTCCCGAGACGCTGCAAACGGCTAGATTGATCCTGCGGAAGCCGCGCGAGGATGATGCTCCTCTAATCTTCAGGACCTATGGGCAGGACGCGGAAGTGACCCGGTATCTGATGTGGCGGCCACACACCCACGTTCAGGATGCGCAGACGGCGATCCAACGGTTCGTGAGCGGCTGGACATCAGAAACGCGGTTCTGCTGGCTCATTGTTACCCGCGATGCCGACGAGCTCGTTGGTTCCATCGCTGCTCGGAAGGACGAGAACGGAGTCAATCTCGGATATCTCCTGGCTCGCTCCCACTGGGGTCGCGGCCTAATGACCGAAGCGGTCGCAGCCATAGTTCGCTGGGCCTTCAGCGATCCATCCATTTTCCGAGTCTGGGCGGTCTGCGACGTCGAGAACCGAGCCTCGGCGCGCGTCCTCGAAAAGGCGGGATTTCTGTGTGAGGGTGTTCTTAAACAATGGTCGCTTCAACCTAATGTCTCCGCGATCCCCCGCGACTGCTACTCTTACGCCCAAACGCGCCAAAGCTGAGCGGTCACTCGAGCGTGTATATCATGGCATTTTCTTTGCCGTTTTTTTCGCTAGCTCCCGGAAGCTGGACGTGATTCATTTCGTCAGCCGTTTTCCTTCAGAACGATTTATGTTTCCAAATCCATTTCGTTGCATCCTCATCGTCTCGTTGATTGCTTTATCCGCCGTCTGTGCGCGCGCTTCGGATGACCCGCTTTTCCACTCAACGGATCCCCTGGCTCCAAGAGACGAATGGGGTCTCCTCCACCAGATGTCCACTTTATATCCGACAGATTTTTCCCGCCGGTACAGCCATCGTGTTTTTTACTATCTTATGTCGAGACACGAGCTGCTCGCTGATCCAGCCTATGTAGGCGCGCTGCAAGTGTGTTTACGCAGCCAGGGCTACTACTGCGGCCCGATAGATGGAATCATGTCTGAAGAAGTCAGTGACGCGATCGCCCGGGTGCAGAAAAATCACGCTCAGCGTGTAACGGGCAGGCTTACGGTTCCAGTGCGGAGAGCGCTACATTTGCCTTAGAGTTTCCGTCTGCGGGTGCCGATCTGGCGGTCGTGGGCTGGCTGCCTCGCAAGGATTCGAACCTTGACAAAGAGATCCAGAATCTCTGGTGCTACCATTACACTACGAGGCAAGCGGGATGCGGGGCCAAACCTAAGACCGTCTTTGGCTGCGCGGCAAGTGGCTGATGACCGACAACGATCGAGCTCGCGCTGGCCCGCTCAACCAGATTTCGGCGCCTTCACGTGCGGCTTCCACTTCCAACTGGCGACCACTCTCTACCACCAAGAAGCGCGCTCCCTCCAGCATTTCCTCGATTTTCCGATCGTCGTGTGCGGGATCGTGGTGAAACAAAAACAATTTCTTCACCCGAGCCTCCAAAGCGAGCGAAACGACGCGGCTGAGGGCGCCGTGTCCCCAACCAATGTGCTCCTGATATTTCTCGTCGGTGTATTGGGCGTCGAGAATCAGGACGTCCGTATCTTTTAGAAATTCGACTAGCTTCGATCGTTGAACCGCCGCTTGCGCGCGTGCTCTTTGCGGGTGCGTGCCATCCCGCGCGGCCAGTTTTAACTTCAAGGGTTCGAACGGCTCATTGTCTGGCAGAAAGGCGATAGAGCCTTCCTTTGTGAAAAGCCTGTAGCCTGCGCAGACTCCCGGATGATTCAAAAATCTCGAACGCACCCGCACTTTGCCGATCGAAAATTCCATCTTCTTGAGCTCTTGGATCTTGATCGTCCCCGGCAGATCGCTCCAGCTCACCGGAAAAAACGGAACCTCCATTTGGGCGGCCAGAATAGTTGCGAGGCCGGCGCGCGCGCCCTCATATCCCAAAACGCGAATGGAGTTCTTGGCTTTGTATGCCGGAAGAAAAAAAGGAAGCCCTTGAATATGGTCCCAGTGCGTGTGAGTCAGAAGCAATGTTAGATTGATCGGGGCGGTACCGAATTCCTTTTCCAAAGCAAGCCCCAACTCGCGAATTCCGGAACCTGCGTCGAGGATAATGATGTCGCCGTTGGTGCGAACCTCTACGCAAGTGGTGTTTCCACCGTAACCGATAGTCGACGGGCCGGGAACGGGGATTGAGCCGCGGACCCCCCAGAATTTTATGCGCGTCGACGGCGGATGAAACTTAAGGGCGCGCGACTGGCGCGGGGTCAGTTTTCGGCGCGGGCGACGAGGGCGTTTAATCACGGCGGCGAGCTTATCCCACTTTAACGGCTTAACGAAATAACCGTCGCCACCTGCTTCCAAAACAGCATCGCGATCAATGTCATAGATGCGGCCGGCAACGATAATGATCTTTGGCGAATCAAGTTTCTCTCGGATCGCACGGCAGACCTGAAGGCCGCTGATCCTGGGCAGCAGCAAATCACAAACGATCATGTTGGGCTGTTCCGCGAAGGCAAGGTCGATTCCGGCCGTGCCGTCCTCTGCTTCGATCGTATCCCAGCCATGACGCGCGAAGAGGCGCGCGATGCGCGTACGGCTTTCCGCATCGTCGTCAATGAGTAAGACCGTGGGCATGGGACCTAGCGCGAAATTCTGTCAGGCGACTTCCCTGAAACCAAGAGTTTTTGGCGCTTGGCTAAAGAAGGCTGGAACCGAACGCCCCCGGCTTCCCGCGCTTCCAGCGCAACTCCGGATTGAGATTGATCTCATCGGGCCGCACTTCGAATCCGACCGCCCGGAGCAAATACGAAACGCCCTCGCGGCTTTCCATGGTTTCTTTCAGGCTGCGCGCGAAGAGCTCGATGTATTCCTTGTACGATTCGAGGGCCAGTTTCCCCTCGGCAAAGTGCTCGGCCAGCGCTTCGTCGTGATAGTCGATCAGCTCGATCAACGCGTGTCTCAACTTCACGCGCATCTCCGGATCGACGACGACTTTAAAAGGAGTCGCGCCCGCATCAGGCTTGGCGAGTTCCTTCTTCAGCGCCGTTTGATCTGCGGAGACCAGTTGATAGTCACGTTGTTCTTCCATGTTCGTTTCGACCGGATTCCCGCCTCGGAAAAGTGAAAAGGGGTGGGCTCAGTTGTGGATTGACTCGCCTGTTCTGTCAAATCGGAATCCAGCCATGAAGATATCTCTCATCACGTCACTTATGATTGCCGGTCTCGCGACGGTCGCGCTCGGTTGCCCGTCGAAACCGAACTGAAAGCGCTCGATCAGCACTGGTTGGATGCTTACGTAAAAGGCGACACTGCTTTCCTGAAGACCGTCGAAGCTGAAGATTGGACGCTCACCGATTCTGACGGCACGATCATGACGAAGGCGCAAGATATCAAGGAACTCGAGGACAAGACGTTTGTCTGCAAATCCGCCTCGATGAGTGACGTCAAAATCAAAATGCTCGGGGACAATTTCGCGCATGTAACCGGCGTGGTGAAAATGACGGCAACATACTAACGGCCACTATCGCGCGTGATCGACGTCTTCGAAAAGAAAGATAACAAATGGCAGGCGCTCCACTCGCAAATCACCAAGGTCCAGCAGGAGAAAGAATAACTGCCGGCTTAGCGGTATGGCAGCCGCGAGGAGAGCGTCTTTCTTGGTGACCGAAGCCTTTAGAAGAAAATCGGGATGATCAGGATCGCGACGATGTTCACGACCTTGATCATTGGATTGATCGCCGGGCCGGCTGTGTCCTTGTAAGGATCTCCGACGGTGTCGCCCGTGACAGAGGCGGCGTGGGCGAATGAGCCTTTGCCGCCGAGGTTTCCTTCCTCGATATACTTCTTCGCGTTGTCCCACGCGCCACCGCTGGAGGTCATCGCAATCGCGACGAATAGCCCGGTGACGATTGTACCTACCAGCATTCCCCCCAATACCACGGGCCCGAGCGGCTTGATCACCGCCACCGCGATCACAAACACAACCGGCAACAACGCGGGAACGATCATTTCGCGTAGCGCCGCCTTCGTCACGATATCGACGCAGGTGCCATATTCGGGCACGTCTTCGCCGCGCAAAATTCCGGGTTTCGCCGTGAGCTGCCGCCGCACTTCACGCACGACTGCGCCGGCAGCTTTGCCGACTGCGTCCATACTAAACGCTGTGAACACAAACGGCAGCAATCCGCCAATGAACAAGCCAATAATCACCTTTGGATCGTTTAGTGAAAAATCGAATGAATAGGTGCGATGGTTCGCTCCAAAATGCGCCTTTAATTCCTCGACGTAGGAACCAAAGAGCACCAACGCCGCCAACCCGGCGGAAGCGATCGCATAACCTTTTGTCACCGCTTTCATGGTGTTGCCGACAGCGTCGAGTTCGTCGGTAATTCCCCGGATTTCCTTCGGTAAGTTACTCATGACGGCGATGCCGCCCGCGTTGTCGGTGATCGGACCGAAGGCATCGAGCGAAATGATGATCCCCGCCATCGAAAGCATGCTCATGACGGCGATTGCGATTCCGTAGAGGCCCGCGAAATGAAAGCTGAGCAAGATCGCGATGCCGATAAAGCCGACGGGCAACGCGGTGGCGTGCTGGCCTATCGCAAGTCCCGCAATGATATTAGTGGCGTGGCCGGTTTCGGAAGCCTTCGCAATCTTTCGGACCGGGGCGAAACTTGTGGAGGTGTAATAATTTGTGATGACGACGACCACGCCTGTCATGAGGAGGCCGACGAGCGACGCGAAATAGAGATCGTTCGCTGAGCGTGCAACACCCCTGATGATGACGTCGCTTGGAAAAAGCAGATGAGTCGCCGGCCAAAACAGAACGGCTGAAACGAGCGCGCTCGCGCCGACGGCCCCCATCAAGACAGTGGCGGGTTTTCCGCCACTGATATTGACGAAAAGAATGCCGATGATCGCGCTGAGGACAGAGATGCCGCCGAGGACAAAGGGATAAATGACGGCTGCGGGATACGTGGCGAGCGTTAGCGCCCCCACCAAGATGGCACCGACCAGGCTAACGGCGTAGGTCTCAAAAACATCCGCGGCCATGCCCGCGCAATCACCCACATTATCGCCGACGTTGTCCGCGATGGTGGCCGGGTTCCTCGGGTCATCCTCCTCGAGGTTGCTTTCGATCTTGCCCACCAGATCGGCGCCTACGTCCGCCGCCTTGGTATAGATGCCGCCGCCGAGCCGCGCGAAGACGCTGATTAAACTCGAGCCTAATGCCAGCCCCACTAGGCTTTTCACCGCGAGGCCGGGCCCCATCCAGTGCTTGGTCAGCGTGTAGAAGATGCCAACGGCGAGCAGGGCAAGGCCCACGACCAGGAGGCCGGTCACAGCGCCCCCGTTAAACGCGACGCGCATGGCCGCGGACCGGGACTGAGTGGCGGCCTGAGTGGTTCGGGTGTTGGCCAGCACCGCGATCCGCATCCCGATGTATCCGGCCGCGAGTGAGCAAAAAGCGCCGATCAGAAATCCGATTGCCGTGGCTGGATCTCGAAAAATGTAGAGAAGAATGAAAATCACGACGGCAATTACGCTGATTGTCATGACCTGGCGCTTCAGGTAAGCCTTTGCGCCTTCTTCGATTGCACCGGCGATTTGACGCATCCTCTCGTTTCCCGGAGACAACCGGATGACGGCTTTAATCAGGAAAAACGCGAAGGCCAGGCCAACGATCGCGCAGACCATCGAAAGAGTCACACCGGAGTGAAGAATGTTGAAGGCGAGAAAGGTCATAGTGGCTCCGTTGAAAGTGGGGGACTTTAGTAAGTTTTACCTCGCTGGCAATGGGTATTTGAGCCCAGGACAGGTGCTTCACCGCGATGGGACGCGCGCTGACCCGAAGACGCGTCCTAAAGTTCGAAAACGGTGCGCAGACGGCGCAAAAAAGACGCGCGATACTCGCGCTCTTTGTTCGCACTAACATCCGGCTGCGCCGCATCTCTCAAAATGCCCTCACCCTCGAGTTTTCGCTTCGCCAGGATCTCACTGAGCTGAGTCAGGCACTGCGGCGAATCCCGCATTACTTCAGCCATGATCTCTTTGCTGATTTCCAAAAGTTCGCAATCGCCGTCCGCGCGAATAGTAGCCGAACGCCGTTCACCCGTGAGCAACGACATTTCGCCAAAACAATCACCCGACCGCATGCTCCCAAGACGAATATTGGCGCCATTCCGTAGAACGGAAACGTGCACGCTGCCGCGCAGTACGATGAACATCGAGTCGCCCTCCGCTCCTTCCTCGATCACACGTTCGCCTCGGCCGTAATGATTGATGCGCGCGCTGTGCAACACATTGTCCAGTTGCGCATCGTCCAGGCAATCGAAAAGCGGTTCCCCCCGCAGAATGGCCTGAGCCTCCTCGTGTCCTTCCGGAACGGTGCGCTGGCGTCTCCGTTCCAGGTGGAGAGTCCGAATCGGGAACGGGATCACGATCCGCTGACGTTTGAATTCGTACCAAATATTAGTCCGGATCGCGTCGCAAACGTCGTTGTAGGTGGCGTGGTTTCCCATCCAGAATTTGATTTCGTACGTGACGGCCGACTCAGCGAAATCCATTACAAAGACCTTCGGGTGCGGCTCTGGCATGACGCCCTCGGCGCTCGAGGTGGCGCGCAGAAGCGAGTCTTTCACGCGATTCGGCGGCACATTGTAGTCGACCCCCACGTGCAGGCGCATTGCGTGCGTCTGCGTCGGGTAATGAAGATTGATGATCGTTCCCCGCGCGATGGCGTAGTTCGGAACGTCGAGGTAAATTCCGTCGTTCGTCCGCAGCCGGGTCGAACGCCAATTGATCTCCATCACTTCCGCGAACCGATCCTGAATATTGAGCCAGTCCCCGACTTTGTAAGGTTTGCTGATTTGCAGCGCGATTCCGGCGATAATCCCCCCGATGAGATCCTGCATCGCGAATCCAAGAACGACTGCGACAACGCTCGAGGTGGCGAGCACGGGCGTGAATAGCCCTTGGGCGTGATAGACGACGATCAACACGAGCAACACCGCGATCACGTAGATCAAGAGCGCGACCACCTGACGCGGAAAATGGGGGATCGGCGTCTGACGTTTCTTCTCGAAGTAGGCGTCCCAGAGATAGCGATCGAGAAGAGCGACGACGAAAGCGGTGGTTAACCAAATGGCGGCTGCGTCGACATGGTTGCGCCATCCGACATGCACACCGTAAAACGCCGTCGCGGCATAGAACGCAAGCACGAGGCAAAAGAGTTTGAAGAGAATGCCGAGACGCACGCCCGCGCGGCGCTTGAGGAATCGGCCGATGGTTAGAGCCGCGAAAAACGTCCCGACGAAAATAATGCCGGTAACTGTGGGCTTATGCGCTTGGAGCAAAGTGGTAAACATCAGCTGCCGCAGAGTATCAGCGGGGGCCCAAATGTCACAAGCCTCGTTGCACGCTCGGCAAATGGAGAGGTGCTCGCCTTGGCGAGCGTCGCTACAATCTCGGTGGCGAAATGATGAGCCAGGCCCAGCCGGCGAGAAAGCAGAGGCCGCCGATCGGTGTGATCGCGCCTAGCCAGCGGAGATTCGTCAGGGCCAGCGTATAGAGACTGCCGCTGAAGAAGACAATGCCCCCGACGATCAAAAAATACGCGACCCGATTCCCGGCGCCGTGCAGTGCGAGAGCGACGAGCGCAAGCGCGTGCAGAAAATGATACAGAACGGCTTTGTTCCAGACGTCGAGCATCCCGTGACTTTGTAGCGTGGCCTTTAGAGCATGGGCGCCGAATGCGCCGAGACCCACCGCGAGCAGACAAAGAGCGGCTGCAATCCTGAAAAGCGTTACAGGCATGACCTTAATCGATCATCGCGGTTTTTGCGATCGTTGCCTCATTTGCCGCCGAAGAATTTGCGAAACGATTGAAAGACACGATTTGGGAGTGTTCCAGCTTTCTGCCCGAGATCCTGCAATTTTTGCGCGAACTGGGTCTGTGTGCCTCCGTGAATTTCACAAACGGCTTGCGGAACCTTGTCGTCGGGCAGCGTGATTTCATACGCGGTCCCGGCCGCGTTGCATCCCGTCGTGGCAAGATGATTTGAAATGGAACAAACCGTTGCCCGCGCCATGGGCATCGTTGGCTGTAATTCATTCGCGGGATAACGCTGTGCCGCCTTCGTCATTACCTCTGTCCACACCGGCAAGGCGAGCGCGGCGCCATAGCCGTGTGGAATGATCGTCACCGGTTGGTCGAAGCCGACCCAAACGCCGCAAGTCAACGCGTTCGTGTACCCGAGAAACCACGCGTCTTTGTAATCGTTGGTCGTTCCGGTTTTCCCGGCGGCAGGGAGTTTGAAGCCTAACGACTTCGCGCTCGCGGCGGTTCCACTGGTCAGCACCTGCTCCATGAGTTGCGAGGTCATCCATGCCGCGCTGGGATCAAGCGCTGGGATGGTGACGTGGGCGGCGCGGTAAATCGGGTTGTGATCCTGGTCGTCGATCCGCTCGATGATGTAAGCCTGCTTTCGGACACCGGCATTTGGAAAAACCGTGTAGGCTGCGGTGAGATCTTTCAGGTTGGTCTCGAACGAACCGATAAAGATCGCCGGCCCGTGCGGAATGTTTTCTCCCAGTCCGACTGTCGTCGCGATCTTCTGGACGTCGTCGAGCCCCGCGATCTCGCCGACGCGCACGCTCATCGTGTTGCGTGAATGGATCAGTCCGTAAGAGACCGGTTGAATGCCGCCGTAGGTGCCGTCGGAATTTCCCGGCGTCCAATTTCCCGCGCCCTGAATTTCCCCCGGTTCAATCGGGCCATCGCTGATCGCGGCGCCGGGTAGGAGTCCGTGCGTGAAGGCGACCGCATAGACGAACGGCTTGAAAGAGGAACCGACCTGCCGGTTTGCCGGTGCCAGGGCGCGATTGAATTTGCTCTGCGCGTAGTCGCGACCGCCGACAAGCGCCCGGATTCCGCCGCTCGCATTATCGATCGCAACAAGCGCCCCTTCGAGATACGGCATCGAGGAATCTTCTCCGTCCTCCGGCGGCCGATAGCTCGCCTTCGCCGGATGACGGAAGTTTGATTGGCGTTCAATTTTACTCAATTGCGTTTCGAGCGCCTGCGTTGCCGTTACCTGCACCACGGGATCGAGCGTCGTATAAATGTAAAGTCCGCCATTATCGATCTGATCGGGCGTAAGCAGCAGATTCAAATCACGCTGCACCGCGTCCATCGCATAGTTCTCCTGGATTTGAGGCAGCCGCTTCGGGTGCGAAGTGATTTTTGTCAGTTTCGCTTGCTCAGCCTGCGCCGCGCTGATCTTTTTTAGATCGAGCATCCGATCGAGCACCGTCTTCCGTTGCAAGGCGGCGCCTTCCGGATTCTTGAGCGGAGAAAAGCGATTCGGACTGCGAATGAGACCGGCCAGGATGGCCGCTTCGGAGAGATTCAGCTTCGAGGCGTTTTTTCCGAAGTAAGCGAGCGACGCGGTCTCCACTCCGTAACAGCCGGAGCCGAAGTAGATGCGGTTAATGTACAGTTCCAGGATTTGTTGCTTGGTGAAATCGCGCTCAATGCGCAATGATACCATGGCTTCCAGAAGTTTGCGGCTGAGGTTCCTGCCACCGAGCGGCAGGCTGTTGCGGGCGAGCTGCTGCGTGATGCTGCTCGCACCCTCTTTGGCCGATCCGCTCAATATGTCTCTGACCAGAGCGCGGGCAATACCGCGCCAATCGATACCGCCATGTTCGAAAAACCGCGTATCTTCGCGCGCAAGCAGCGCATCGACAAAGAACGGAGAAACCTCATTCAACGCCACCTTCAGCCGATTCGCGCCGGCCAGCCGGCTATAGATTTTCCCATCGACGTCGAAAACCGTGTTGCGCTCGGGCATATCGCCGACGGTTTTCAGGTCGAATGTCTGCGCCCAGATAGCGTAGAACATGAGAACGCCGAAAACGGCGGTGATTGGCAACGCGACCAACGCCAGCTTCCAGCCAATGCGAAACGTGCGTCCCCTGCGTGAGTCGCCGCCTTTTTTCGACGAAGCGGTGCGAGCAAAAAGCCTCATCGTCTAAAAGTCAAAATCGTTGAAACACTAAAGGGTGGACCGGCTCAACGCTTGAGAGCGCCTCAACCATTTAACGTTTTAACTATCTAACAATTTAACGGCTCAGAATCGCATCCGCACCGCACTGTCATGCTGCTCGGTGGGGCAGGGCGCGTTGATCGGCACGCCGGCCTCGGCAGCACTGGGCTGCACGATCTTGTGATCGATGAGGTATTCCTCGACTTCTTCGCCGCTCACATCCACGAGCATTTTGTCGTTGATCTCGACGCAGGGCGAGAGCGGCTGCCCGCTTTTAGTTTCCATTTCCCAGCGGAAGGCCGGGTTCTGGATGATGTCCTTCTCGGTGTATTGGAGATTGTATTTGGCGAGCACGGCGCGGACGCCGGCGCTCCAGCCGCAGGTGGTCTTCAAGTAGGCAATGATCTTGGGCGTATCCATCCACCAAGGTAGCATGTCACCGCGTCAAAATCCATTTCAACGGCGGGTTTGCGCAACTGCGCTGGCCAGTGCACGAATACCAATGAGCTTCACTTTGCGAATCGGCGGTCGCGCGGCGGAATTTCGACTGCCGGCGACTGATGGCAAGACTTACGCGCTCTCGGATTTCGCGGCCGATGCGGTCCTGGTGATTTTCTACGTGCAATCATTGCCAGTACGTCACGGGGTCCGACGAAGCGACGCGCCGGACAGCCGGGAAATTTTCGGACCGTGGTGTGCGATTTGTCGCGATCAATTCGAATAGCCGTAACACCTATTCCGAAGATGACTTTCCGCACATGGTGCAGCGGATGCGCGAACATGAATTTCCCTGGGTTTACCTGTATGACGAAACGCGGGAGGTGGCGCGCGCTTACGGCGCTTTGCGCACGCCGCATTTCTATGTTTTTGGTCGCGAGCGACGCCTCATTTACACCGGCCGCGCGCCGACAATCCGTGACAGCCAGAGAAGGCGAAGACGCACGATCTGGATCGCGCTCCAGAGGAACATCTGGCCGGGAAACCCGTGACGGTTCCGCTTACCAATCCCATTGGCTGCAACGTAAAATGGGAGGGGCACGACGCTCACTGGATGCCGGCGGAGGCGTGCGATCTGGTCTAGCACGGTGAGCTTTCCAGCGACAGATCTACACGGATGAAACGCAGAACTAGATCCTCCGCCCCGCTTCCGACGCCGCGATGAGCCTTTCAAGCCGCTGTTGCCTGGTCTCTTCCTTCTTCGCGGTTAGCACCCACCAGATTGCTGTCTGGCGATACGACGCAGGCTGGCTCTGAAAGGAATCCCAAGCTTTGGGACGTGACCGGAACTGCTTCACAGCGGCCTCTCCCATGACCGCTGATTTTCGGTTCTCGTAGGCGTAAACTCCGGATTTCTCTTCCTTGCGCAGCTCAAAGGCCTTCAGTCCCGCAGGACGCATGTGTCCCTGTTTCGTCAGTTCCTTCGCCCGACCAATATTGACGGCGCTCCAATTGCTCGTTGTCTTGCGCGGCGTGAACCGGATTTTGTAACTGGCCGCATCGATCGTTTTTCGCAGCCCGTCAATCCAGCCCACGCAAAGAGCTTCGTCCACGGACTCTGACCACGTGATGCTTGGCCGGGCGGAACTCTTCTTGTAAAAGCCGACCCATTGCTCGCGAGTGTTTTCGTGATGGACCTGCAGCCATTTCCGAAAGACCTCCGGCGTGGCGAAGAAACGAGTCTCGGTCGGCGCTGCTCTCACATCAACGTTTGATCGTTAGGTCTTGGACACGGTGCTGATGCCTACCTTGAGCTAACAGAATCCTGCAACGGCGCGGAAATATCGACGCCTTTACTGTCAGTCGACACAATTCCTCGCTCCTTCAGTTCCTTCAGCGTGGTTCGCAGCAGCCGTTCTGCTTCGGAAAATCTAGCTTCCATTGTGTTCGGATCGGCCAAATAGCAAAGCCTTTCGACGATGCTGACTACTTCTGCGGGTAATTCTTCTTTGAGGTAGCGGAACCCGAAGTCCCACCTGGTCGGTCGATAGCGCATGTTCAGCACAGCCAGCAAGGGCATCACCGTTAGGTAAAGATGCATGACAAAGGCGTCTGCGGGCCGTCCCCGAGCGAGTTCCTTGCGGAACCAGCCGTAATAGATCTGCCATTTCATTAGATTCTGGTGGAGCGCCTCGCAGATACGCTTGTGGTTTAACTCTTCGTCCCACGGCGGCGGCGCCAATCGGCCAGTAGGGTCAAAGATAACGACGATTTGGCCGTGACGCTCGGGCTGGTTATAAAGCTCCTTTGCGGTTTCCGGGAACAATCCGACGTCTACCTGAAACCATTGCCTGGCTTGCCTGGGCCGAAATATTCTCTTGTCCATCCCGGAAAAAACCGGACTTGGTTCGTTCCAGCGCAAAGCGACGCCTCCCAGTTCATCGAATGCCTCATCCACGACGCGCCAGACTTTATCGTTGCTCCCCTCCTTGACAAGAACGCCGAGATCGAGGTCGGAATAATCGTCGGCGCGACCGAATGCTGTCGATCCCGCTTCCCACATGGCGAGAACTGAATTGCAGCGAACAAGATGCTCTTCCAATTTATCGCGGACAATATTCGGGGTCATGACACATGCCTCTGGTGGTGGTCAGGAGGCCTGACGTCGATTTCGCCGCGGTGCGCTTTCAGACGTTCCGACGGACCCACAGGACCTGGTCACAAGCGATTTTTCGGCTTCAGCAAGGGAAAGAGGATCACGTCGCGGATTGATTCGGCGCCGGTAAGCAGCATTGTGAGGCGATCGATCCCGATGCCAAAGCCACCCGCCGCCGGCATGCCGTGTTCCAAGGCGAGCAAAAACTCTTCATCGATCTTTTGCGTCTCTTCGCCCGCTTGTTCCAGCAACCGCTGGCGTTGGGTCGTTGGATCGTTCAGCTCGGAGTAACCGGGGGAAATTTCCTGGCCGTTAATGATCAATTCATAAACGTCCACGAGCGAATCGTCTTCCCGATTTTGTTTGGCGAGCGGGACCAACTCCTTCGGGCAATGCGTCACAAAAAGCGGGTCGAATGTCTTCTCTTCCACTAACTTTTCGAAAACCTGCTGGGTCACCTCGTAGTCCGCCATGCGCGGATTGATCTCGACGCCGAGCTCGGCGCATCGCTCGCGGCGTTTTTCGCTAGTGTAATTGAACCATTCGGGATCGATCTCGCGGATCAAATCACGGTAACGCGCGCGCCGCCACGGCCGAGCCAGATTGACTGTGCGCGTCACGTTTCCCTCCGCATCGCGATGCTCGATCAGGAGGGACGGACTTTGTTCTGTCCCTGGCTCGCTTGGACGCGACGGAGCGCATCCCGCCAGGGTTTTACTCGCGAGATGGCAAATGAGCTCCTCGACCAGGTCCGCCATCTTCTCGAAATCGGCGTAGGCCCAATACGCTTCGAGCATCGTGAACTCGGGATTGTGTTTTCTTGAGATCCCTTCGTTCCGAAAATTTCGGTTTAACTCGAAGACTTTGTTGAAGCCGCCAACCAGCAGCCGTTTGAGGTAAAGCTCCGGCGCGATGCGAAGATAAAGCTCCAGACCGAGCGCTTTGTGATGGGTCCGAAAGGGTTCCGCTGCGGCGCCGCCCGCGACGGCTTGCAACATTGGCGTCTCCACCTCGAGAAAGCCCCGCGCCTCCATAAAATGCCGGATTTCGCGAACAAACATGATCCGCTTTTCGAAGACGGCGCGTGATTGCTCGTTTGTGAGAAGATCGAGATAGCGCTGACGATAGCGCGCCTCTACGTCCTGAAGTCCGTGCCATTTCTCGGGCAAGGGGCGAAGCGATTTTCCGAGAATTTCGAGTGTGTGCACTTTCAGCGTCGGCTCGCCGGTCTTGGTGAGAAAACAGGCTCCTTCCACGCCGATGAAATCCCCGAGATCGACCAGCTTGAACATCTCGATCACTTCAGCGCCAACTTCTTTCGCATGGATGTAGACCTGAAGCCGACCGGTGGAATCGCGCAGGTCCACGAAATGGCTTTTGCCCATGTCGCGGTGGGCGGTGATGCGGCCGGCGACGCGAAGCGTGGCGCCGTCGGAGAATTTTTCGCGCACCTCTGCGATGGTGCCGGAAGTTCCGTAAGCGCGGCCGAAGGGGTTCGCGCCGCGCGCCTGGAGAGCCTCCAATTTTTCGCGCCGTTGCGCGATCAAACTATTTTCGTCGTCCATCTTCGGGCTGCGAATCTAAAGCGATGGTTTGAAATGAACAGCTAGAATCACAGCTCTAGCCCTGGTGCGCCGTCCGTTCAATCCACAGGGGCGCCGGCAGAGCGGGACGGTGACAACAGATATGAACCGCGGATTACGCGGATGACACGGATGAAAGAAAAGGAACTGAATGGCTGGGGTTGGCCGCATGTTGTTTCTTCGTCCTTTATCCGCGGTTTCCGCGTGATCCGTGGTTAAAGAGTAACCGAACGCCCCGGCAGAGAGGGACCGCTAAAGTGCCCGCAGCCAATATTCGTTTGCAAAAAAAAGGAAGGCGATGACATACTTTCCGCGCGCGCATCCCAGTCAGCCCGGGTGGCGCGACCTCGTTCATGCCTGTCGATCTGCCGCAAACCACTTCAAAAATTGACGGACCTCTCGTCAAACAATTCTCGATTTTTCTCCCCAACAAGGTCGGCGCGATGCTCGACGTGGTGAAACTGCTGCATACGCATAACACTCATGTCGTGGCGCTCAGCATCTCGGAATCGACGGACTCTGCGATCGCGCGGATCGTGGTGAGCGATCCGGAACAGGTGGAAGAGCTTTTCCGCCAGCACGATGTGCCATTCGGAGTTTGCACCATGGTCGTGGTGGAATTGCGGGAGGTGGCGACCCAGCTGGCTAAACTCCTTGCGGCGCTTCTGATGGCGGAGGTGAACGTGCATTTCACTTACCCGTTGCTGACGCATCCGCGCGGATTCGCGGCGCTGGCTTTGCACGTTGACGACACGGATTGCGCGTCTTCCGTGCTGCTCGGCGAAGGGTTCAAGCTTCTCAGTCAGGCTGATATTTCCCGGTAGCTGGAGTCCCCACTGAGTCTGCGGCCTGCGTAGTAATTGCATTTCGTGCGTATGCTCATGCTCAGTTCTTTGCCGATCACGAACAGGAACAGGATGGAAGAACACCAATTGACAGCTTTGCGGGCTGTCGTTTACAGAGCATAATTGGCGACATATGGAAGCGGCCAACCTGTCTCCCACACCACCGGATAAGATTTTCTTGATCGCGCTTGGCCTTGTGGCGGTTTTTGGTGCAGTAGAGATTGCCGGCGTTGCTGTCCATTACATTGGCCGGGCGCGCGCCGAATACGCCGCTGCGCATCCGAAGGTGCCGACGGCGCCCAAAACCACAGCCGCTCCGGTCGACCAAACCACGTTTGCGCCGGCCACCGTCCAATCGCCCCCCAGCGCCGCGGTGCTTTCCGTTGCGGAACAGCTTTTGAAGGAAGCAACGTTGCTGCGCGATAAAGGTGATACGACCAACGCACTCCTCCGTCTCCAGGAAGCGGCGCAGAGCGATCCCAAGAACGCGAACGTGCTTGCGCAGATGGCGATGATTTACGAATCGATCCAGCTCTTCGAACGATCGAATGAAACGTGGCGTAAGATCCAGGAAATCGGTCCTTCGGCTGGAGCGCTTTATGAGCTTGCGGACATGAAACTCAAGAGCGGCGTCCTGGCTGCTGCAACTACTACAACCGGCCCTGGCCTTGCGGGAGTTTCGCCACTCGATGCCGGCACGACACGCGATGATGCAGATGGGATCCCTGACGGCTCGACCTTTGGCATCACCGAGGTGACTGCGACAGATTCTCCCGATGCGGACGCGGAGACGAACATGAAATTGAAGATCTCCGTGAAGGTGCGGCCCGACACGGTGATCGATCACACGAAAGTCAAAATCCAGGTGTTCTTCTACGACATGGTGGACAACAAAGACGTGGTCCTGACCGACGCGGATGTCAGCTACGAGTGGCTCACGCCGCGCCACGATTGGAAGGACACAAATCCGGAGGTTCTGGCGGTGACCTATTTGCGGCCAAAGAACAAACCGATTTCGTCCGACGCGGCGTTGTCGGCCGCGGCCGCGGCGGTCACGCCACCGGGCGGCACGAAGAAGAAGAGCTCCACGAAGAAGGAGCCTTCGGCGGAACTGCCGGGTGAAGGCGGCCACCGAAAGTATTTCGGTTACATCGTGCGCATTTATTACAACGACCAGTTACAGGCCGTCCGCGCCGATCCAACGAAGCTTCTCAATCTTTTCCCACCGCCCCTCATCGCTCCTTCGCAGTGATGCCAGCGGTACGCGCGCCCGAGACGATCTCGAGGCTCCGATCCAGGCGTCGCGCAATGTTTCGTGGCCACTTTTGCCATCGTGCGGCGGAGCATATGATCGACCAACACATTTCGACGCGTCGCGACACCATTCTTTCTTCTCCACCGAGATGCGTTATTCTAGCCGCCGATGAAATTTCTCGTTCAATTGACCCTGCTTATCTTTCTTGCCGCGGCGGCGCAGGCGCAGATCCAGGTGGAATTGAAGTTCAAGCGGCTGCAGTATGTCGCGCACGAGCCGGTCATGGCGACCGTTAAGATCACAAATCTTGCCGGTCGCGACGTCGATCTCCACGATGAAAGCGGCCAACGCTGGTTCGGTTTTGAAATCAACGCCGGGGAAGGCCACGTACTCGCGCCACTGAAGCAGAGCGCGCCGGAGCCAACCCTTCATGTGGAGGCGGGCAAGACCGTCACGCGCAAAATCAATCTGACGCCCCTTTTCCCCGTGCAAGATCTTGGCGCTTATCATGTGCGCGCGAACGTTTACTTCGCCGACCTGAACAAGTTTTTCTATTCTCAGGCAAAAGTTTTCCAGGTAGCGGACGCCCGGCCGGTCTGGCAAAAGACGGTCGGCATCCCGGACGGAATACCGTGGGCGGGCGAGGTACGCACTTACTCGCTTCTTTCGAATCGTTTCCCGGACCACACCTCACTCTACGTGCGAGTGGAGAACAAGAACAGCGGCGTCGTTTACACGACGTACTCGTTAGGTCGCGTCATTGCCTACGATGAACCGCAAGCGGAGCTCGATCGCGCAAATCAACTGCATGTTCTTCATTGCGCGGCGCCACGAAGTTGGGCTTATTCCCATATTGGCTTGAACGGCGAACTTCTGGCGCACTCTACCTTTATGGAAACAAGAACGCGCCCGCGTTTGAGGCATGCGGCGGATGGCGCTATCACGGTGAGTGGCGGGAGGCTCGACCTGCCGATCGTGCAACCCGCGCGGAGCCCCGCCCCGAAATTGTCGGCCCGGCCGTCCAGTGTCCCCGCGGAGGATTAAGACTTGCTGTCTACCGGCTCAATGAATCTTCACCATTTTATTCCCGGCGCGGCCACCGCGGGTTTCATGGCGCTCGCCTCTTTGGCCTGCGGCCAGTCGCGTGCGACGGTGGTGATTGATGCCGGTCACGGGGGCTACGACCGCGGCGGTGTTCCCGGTCAACGCATTGCCGAGAAAGACAAGACGCTCGACGTCGCGCAGCGTCTGAGGCGAATCCTGCAAACCGACGGTTACAGAGTGATCATGACACGGGATCAAGATGTTTTTGTTTCGCTGGGAACGCGGGTGGCGATCGCTAACTCGTATCGCGACGCGACTTTCATCTCGATTCATTTCAATTGTTCGTCGCGCGTCGGCGCCAACGGCATCGAGACCTACTATTACAGGGGCGATAGCGCGGGCCTGGCGGCCAGCATTCACCGGAACGTCGTCGCAGGTGCGCCGACAGAAAACCGTGGAATTCGGCGCCGCGGGTTCTTCGTTTTGCGAAGGACGGCGATTCCATCAGTGCTCGTCGAGTGCGGTTTTCTGACTAACCCCACTGAAGGCAGGCTCGCTCAAACCGATAACTACCGGCAAAAGCTGGCCGAACAAATTGCGCGTGGAATTCGGCGCCAGCCTCCGCCCTTCAGTCGCCCCCTTACCGCTTCGCTTTCAACCGCCGGCCAGTATGGACCGCAGCCCTTCAACACCGGCGCGAACCGCGACTTTGTGCGCGCTGATGCGGTGCGCGAACGTTCGACCAGGTCATCGAGATCGAAATATTCGAAGAACAGGAAGTCTTCGAAGGTGGTGCACCATACAACCAGCCGGAAAAAGAAGAAAAGCGACGAAGACGACGATACGCCCAGGAAGAAAGTGACCCGGAAAAAGAAATCGGAGGATTGATTGGACTCGCCGATCGTGAGCTCGGCGGAGATGCGCGCGGCGGAAGAGGCGGCCTTCGCGCGTGGGCTCGAGATCGATGTCTTGATGGATCAGGCCGGCGCCGGAGTGACGCGAGCGGTCCAGCAGTTCTTCCCGCGTGCTGGCGTGTGCATCGTCTACGCCGGGAAAGGCCACAACGGTGGTGACGCGCTCGTCGCAGCCGAGCGCTTGCAGCGTGAGGGGTGGAATATCGATGTCCGCCTCCCATTTCCAGAAAGCGATTGCAGCGAATTGACCCGCAAGAAACTTGCGGCTCTGCGCGATGCGCCGGCGGCGCCTGCTGGGGCTCACCCAAGTGTTGGCCGCACGATCATCCTCGATGGGCTCCTCGGCGTCGGGACGAAGTCGCTTTTGCGCGAGCCGATCCGCGCGGCCGCGCGCGAAATCAATCGCGTCCGCGTTGAGCAAAACGCTTTTGTCTTCGCAGTCGATCTTCCCACCGGCTTGAACAGTGACTCAGGCGAAATTGATCCCGATTCTGTCGTAGCCGATTTCACCGTTGCGATCGGGTTTGCCAAGCATGGACTGATGGCCGACGCCGCGATCGATTTCGTCGGTCGCATTGTCGTCTTGCCGCTGTCCGATCTCGAGGTGGGAGGCGGTCGCAATGAAATCATGGCGACGACCCAAGCCCTGGCTGGATTCGTCCCACGCCGGAAATTCGGCGCGTTCAAGAACCAGTTTGGACGCATCGCCGTGGTGGCGGGTTCGAAGGGATTTGTTGGCGCCGCGCTTATGACCGGCGCCGGGGCGTTGCGTTCCGGCGCGGGACTCGTGGAGCTTTTCGTTCCTGAAGATATTTATGAAATCGCCGCTGCGGCGGCCCCGCCGGAAGTGATGGTGAAAGCAACGCGTGCCTATCGCGATCTCCCTGAGGAGAGGATCGATGTCTGGGCGCTCGGACCGGGCTTGGGAAACGCGAACGCTGCGCGGATACGCGACCTCATTGCCCGCGTCGAGCAACCAATGGTGGTCGATGCGGCCGGGCTGAATATTTTGGCGGAGGAAATCGAAGTGCTGCAACGTTGCCGCGGCCCGCGACTTCTCACACCGCATCCCGGCGAGATGCAGCGGCTCTTCGCTTCTGGGAAAATGGCTCGCGCCGGAATTGCGAGAAGTTTTTGCGAGCAGTTTCCCGTCACGCTTTTGCTCAAAGGCAGCCGCACGATAGTCGCCCAACGCGATCAACCACTCAGCTTCAACAGCACCGGAAATCCCGGGATGGCCACAGGCGGAATGGGCGATGTGCTAACCGGCGTTTGTGCCGGCCTGATTGGACAGGGGTTATCCCTTTACGATGCTGCGCGCGTCGGCGCCTGGCTCTGTGGCCGTTCCGCCGAGATCGCCATTTTCCAAGGCGGCGCGAGCGAGCAATCACTGCTGCCCAGCGATGTCCTGGACAATCTCGGTCGCGCTTTTGCCGATTTGGAAATCGGAATTGCGCTCTAGCCGCTTCGCTTGTTGGAGGGAAGGAACATCGGCATCAGCCCGACACCGCCCACCGACGATGGCTTCAGAGGATCAATTTGTGGAAACAAGTTTCTGAAAGACGGGATCGGAACGCAATGAGTCCCATTCCCATCGAAACTTCAGATCATTCACGGTGATACTGTAATTCACACTGTCGACAGCGCCGGGTGTGCGGAGCAATCGTTCGATCAATGGGATCGCGAGATCGGTCTCGCCGACGCGCGCGTAGATGAGGGCAAGGCAGCAATTCATGATCGCACCGTCGTATGCGTCTTTTGATTCTGGCTTCAACTCTACCGCCCGCCGCCCTTCTCGAATGGCGTTTTCTTTTTGTCCCATGAAGGCATAGCACAATCCGAGGTTCGCATGTCGTTCGGCGACATTTGGAGCCTCCCTTACCGCGCTCTCAAATACCTTGCGAGCGGCCTCAAAATTCTTGCTGGCTAGCACCGGGTCGCCAAGCGCGACACCCGTGCAGCCGGCCAGGAAGCTTTTTGGGGTCAAGCCACCGTTGAGATACGACACCTCGGTCAAAGGCGACGCCGCAAGAACCCGCTCGGCTCGGGCGAAGTCGCGTTCCAGCATCGCCCCTTCCCAATTGCAGGAAGTAACGACGCCATCGGGATCCTCCCTCGCGGGGATCTGCCCAAACGCGCTTGTTAGCGCCGTCGTGTCGCCTTTCCACTGGAAATCGATATAGGCAGTTTGAATTCTTGCGACGAGCGAATCGGGTGCCATTGCGCGGAGCCGCTGGGC
The DNA here is from genome assembly GCA_003169695.1 of Spartobacteria bacterium. Lineage (GTDB taxonomy): Bacteria > Verrucomicrobiota > Verrucomicrobiia > Chthoniobacterales > UBA10450 > AV80. Next base: position 30,760 of record PNAS01000032.1, on the reverse strand, counting down.
CGCACGCGCTGCTTCTGGCCAGCGGCGCAGCGCGGAATTGGTGAAAACGAGGTTTCGAACGATGTTCGGATTCTCCGGGTCGAGCCTTTGGATTTTTTCAAACGCTGCCAGGCATTCCTCCCAGTGGCCCTGGCGCCGATGGATTGCGGCGACCAGCACGCCGACGTTCGCGTTGCTCGGCGACAACCGCTGCGCAATCGCGAATTCGGCTAGTGCGTCTTCGTAGTTTTCGTCCATCCAGTAAATGCACTGGCCGAGCGCAAAGTGGGCCTCGGCAAGATCGGATTGCAGGTTCAGAGCCGTTTCGGCTTCCCTCCGCGCCCTTGTTTTCCATGAGTCGAGGGGTTCGTGGAAATGGAAAATCTCCGCGCAGGTTGATGCGAGGTGCGCATGCGCAAGCGCAAAGTTCGGATCGAGAGCGATCGCCTGACTATAAAGTTGTTCGGCGCGCTTATAATCTTGGAGCAATGTGTCGGGCCCTTGCTCGTAAGGGAGAGCCCGCAGGTAAAGCACGTAGGCGTCCGCGTTTTGGGTCGGCTTTTGTTCGACCCGAATCTTTTCGTCCGGCGTAAGCGTGGCGCGCAACGCTTCAGCGATTTCTGTGGCCAGCTCGCCTTCAATTCCTACCGCATCGGCAATCTTGCGGTCGTAACGCTCCGCCCAGATGTGGCGATCGGCGCTCGAGTCGATCAACTGCACATTCACGGCGATCCGATCTCCGAGACGCCGCACGCTCCCCTCGAGAATGTTCGCTGCGCCTAACGACTTGCCGATTTCCCGGATGTTCCGCGTGTCTGCGTTTCGGTATTTCATCACGCTGGTGCGGCTAATCACTCTCAGGTCCTTGATCTTGGCGAGGTTCGTCAGCAGATCGTCCTGAATGCCGTCGGCAAGGAAGACGTTCTCCTTATCGGTGCTGAAGTTTTCAAACGGCAACACCGCGATGCTCCTTTCTCGCCCCGGGGAAAAACGCTGCCATACCAGTACCCCAATGATAATGAGAAGCGCGCCGATGATGAGAAAATCGAGCTTCCGGCCGGTGGTGCGGCCGATCGAGTCCGAGGGTGGCACCTCGTCTGTGCGCCTGAGCCCTTCGGGCGTCCACTCATAGATCCACGCGACGATCATGGCTGCCGGGAAACCGAGCAGGAGCGAGATAATTACAAAACGAACGGCCCAATTCGGGATGTCGAAGAATGGAAAAACTTGCGTCGCGATCTGGATCAAGAGCCAGGCGACGACACCGTACGCGGCGGCCGCACGATAGACATTGCGTCGCCGGAGTTCATCGAAAAAGCTATGCGGGTTCACGGCAGACTACTTGTTAGGTCACCCAGCTCCGCGATTATCAGCAGCCAGCCGACAACCGCATATGCGACCGACCTTGTAAACCTTGCGCGGCTTCAGCTCGGTGAAAAATTTCTTTGGGTCCATTCCGTATATTCGTGGTTTCAATGGGAACGCGCGGTCGTTTGCCAATTCTAAGCTGGCGCCGAGAAGACAGCGAGCGCGGACAGGTCACGTTGCTACGATGGAACAGCGAGCGTCCGTTGTGACGGAAAGGAAATTTCCCGGCGCCTACTTGTAAACCGTTTTTGGCGCTGGCTCGGCGAGGAGCTTCTGGAAACGCGGATTGTTGCGTAACGGGTCCCACTGCCAGCGGTTGCGAAGATCATTTTGTGTGACGCAGCAGTTCGTATTGTCAATCGGCCCGGGAGACGTGAGCAAATGCTCGAGCAGCGGCAGGGCCGAATCTGTTTCGCCGACGCGCGCGTAAATCATCGCCAGATAGCCTGTCATCCAGGGCCCAAAGACAGCGTCCTTCGAATCCGGCTCGAGTTCCACCGCGCGGTGGCCTTCGCGTATGGCTTCCTCTTTGCGATCCATGAACGAGTAGAGCAAGCCGAGATTGGCGTGACGTATTGCGGTGGCCGGCGCTTGTCGCACCGCTTCTTCGAAGGAGGGTAGCGCCAGCTCAAAATTCTTGCGCGCGTCCGCTTGAGCGCCGCGCGCAAGTGCGACACATCCGCGATAGAAACTCTTCGGAGTCGGCTGACCGTTCGATTGAAATTGGTCGAGCGCACACGCGGTTAAGGCCTGATCCGCCGCGTCGTAACTGCGTTGAATCATGGCCAGGTCCCAGCGCGCTCTGGTCACAAGGCCGGCCGGATCAACCCCGGGCGAAATCTTCCCGAGCACTTCCTTCAAGGCTGCGGTGCTTCCCTGAGACCAGAAGTCGACGTACGCGCGTTTGATTTTCGCGTTGACGGAGTCCGGAGCCAGCGCGGTCCAGCGCTCGTGCATCCGCACCGCCTCAGGCCATTCGTGCAGAAAGCCATAAGTATATGCAATCTCTTCGGCGACGTTCGCATTCCCCGGATCGATCGTTAGGCTTTTCTTCAGGAGCTCGAGATTTTCATTCCACCGCCCCTGGCGCCGTCGAATTGCGGCGGCGAAATAACCGACATCGCTATCATTAGGCAGGGCCTTAGCCGCAACCGCAAACTCGTCCAGCGCCTTTTCGTAATTTGTCTCCGCCCAATAATAATAAAGGCCAAGCGCGAGGTGTCCCTCGCCGAGATCCGGTCGGAGCTGCAAAGCTTTTTCCGCCTCCGTTTTCATCCGCGATTTGCGCTCGTCGATCGGATCGAACCAGTGATAAATCCGCGCGATCGTGGCGGAGAGTCGCGCATGAGCCAGCGCAAACGACGGGTCGTGCTGGATCGCTTCGCCATACAGCTGCTCCGCCACGCTGTAATCTTCGAACAAACGATCGGGATTCGATTCGTACAAGCGCGCTTTCAGGTAAAGCACATAAGCCTCCGGGTTCTCGGTCGGCTTGGTCTCGACCCGCACTTTTTCCTCTGGGCTAAGGGTTGCGCGCAGCTCCGCGGCGATCTCCGCGGCGAGCTCGCCTTGCAAACCGAGCGAATCCGCCAGCGGGCGGTCGTACCGATTCGCCCAAATGTGGTGATCGTTGCGCGCATCGATCAGCTGCACGCTCACGACTACGCGATTTCCTCCCCGGCGCACACTTCCTTCCAGCACGTTGGCCACGCCAAGCGTCTCCGCAATTTGCCGCAGATTAGTTTTGCCCGTGCCGCGGTAAGGCATCACTGAGGTGCGGCTGATCACCTTCAAGTCGTGAATCTTTGCGAGGCTGGTCAAAATGTCGTCCTGAATTCCGTCAGCGAAAAACGCGTTCTCCTTTTCGTCGCTGAAATTATCGAATGGCAGCACTGCGATGCTTTTATCGGGCGCATCTGAGGTTGAAGACCCGCTGCGCCGGAATCGTTGGAAGACAAGTAATGCAATCGCGCAAAGCAGAACTCCGATAATCAATGAGTTGAGCCTCCGGCCGCCGGCGGGCTTAATCGATTGCTCCGGCGCCAAGTCTTCCGTCCGCTTGATTCCCCCAGGCGTGAGTTCGTAAGCCCAGGCGAGAATCACCGCGATAGGAAAGCCGAGCAAAAGAAGGATGATCACCAACCGCACACACCAGCTTGGAATCTCAAAAAATGGAAACGTTTGCGTCGCGACTTGGATAAGAAGCCACGCCACGATGGCGTAGGCGATCGCGACTTTGTAGACGTTTCGCCGCCGCATTTCGGAGAAAAAGTTTCCAGGGTTCATTCGTTTCCACCTGAATTAGTACCGTGCTTCCGAGGCGTGGCGAGTTAAAAGCGAAGCGACTCCGCCTCTTGGCCGCGTTGCAATGAGGATCGCGCGCTCCGTCGCGTGATGCCTGTCGTGTTGTCGGAAAGCTTCGGGGCCCCTTTATCATCGAGCGGCGGCGCTCGATCCACCATGACACTCGCGTGCTGAATGCTAACTTGCCCGATGCCGTTTGAACTCGAATCGAACTACAAGCCGCGCGGCGATCAAAGCCAGGCGATCGCGAAGCTGCTGAAGTCGATCGAGGCCGGTAATCGTCATCAAACGCTTCTCGGCGTGACCGGCTCGGGCAAGACATTCACCATGGCCAACGTCATCCGTGAGCTTGATCGCCCCACGCTTGTCATCTCGCACAACAAGACGCTTGCGGCCCAACTTTACTCGGAGTTCAAGCAATTCTTTCCGCGGAATGCGGTCGAATATTTCGTCAGCTACTTCGATTACTATCAGCCGGAGGCCTACATCCCGCGTTCTGATACCTACATCGAAAAGGATTCGTCGATTAACGAGGAGATCGAGCGGCTCCGGCTTTCCGCGACCAGCGCGTTGCTTTCGCGACGCGACACGATCGTGGTCGCGAGCGTCTCCTGCATCTACGGCGTCACGTCGCCCGAGGATTACTTACGCATGCTCCTCACCGTGAAACGCGGGCAGCAGATCAGCCGCGAAGCCGTCCTGGGCCGGCTGGTCGACATGCTTTACGAGCGAAACGACATGAATTTCTCGCGCGGCAAGTTCCGGGTGCGCGGCGATGTCGTAGAGGTTTACCCAGCCACGGCGGATGAAGAAGCGATCCGACTCGAATTTTTTGGTGACGAGATCGATGCGATCACGCGATTCGACCCGCTCACTGGTCACGCGCACGAGGCGCTCAGCCTCATCACGTTTTATCCGGCGAAACAATTCGTCACGCCTGCGGATAAATTGAATCGCGCGCTCTCCTCGATTCGGAGCGAGCTCGACCAGCGCATCGTGGAGCTCGAATCGCAGAGCAGGCTGCTCGAAGCGCAACGTTTGAAGATGCGGACCGAATACGACCTCGAGATGTTGCAGGAGATGGGATTCTGCAATGGAATCGAGAATTATTCGCGACATCTTTCCGGCCGGATGCCGGGATCGAAGCCGTTCACGCTTCTCGATTTCTTTTCGAGAGATTTCCTGCTCGTCGTGGATGAATCGCACGCGACGATCCCGCAGATCGGCGGGATGTATGAAGGCGACCGGTCGCGGAAGACCGTTCTAGTGGAATATGGCTTTCGGCTGCCGAGCGCGCTCGATAATCGGCCGCTGAATTTCAAGGAATTCATGGGGATGACGAACCAGATCGCGTACGTGAGCGCGACGCCCGCCGAGTTCGAGATCAAAAACAGTGTGGTCGGGAACAAGGGCTACTTTCCGCACAAACGAGAGCGGATTGGGGAGGAGGAGCTGGTGCCTTTTGTGGTCGCGGGGGAAGCTGGGAATGGGAAACGGACAACGTCCAGGGGCCAACCCGCCTCCGCCCGGAACGGGCTACGCCGTGGCGAGTGTCCAACGCCCAACGACACTGGAAGAGCAATCGTCAGCCGGACCGATCAGCCGCCCGAGGAGTTCGATGTGCATACGGCGGGGGCACCGCTTGTGGTCGAGCAGATTATCCGGCCGACGGGGTTGCTCGATCCCAAAATCACGTTAAAGCCGCTCAAGAATCAGATCGATGAGACGATCGAGCTTTGCCGGCAGCGCGTCGAAAAGCGGGAGCGCGTTCTCGTCACGACGCTGACCAAGCGCACGGCGGAAGATTTGTCGGATTACCTGCGCGATGTCGGATTGAAAGTGCGTTATTTGCACAGCGACATCGACACGATCGAACGCGTGGAAATCCTGCGCGGATTACGCGCGGCCGACTTCGATATTCTCGTCGGCATCAACCTCCTCCGTGAAGGGCTCGATCTTCCTGAAGTTTCGCTCGTCTGCATTCTTGATGCCGACAAAGAAGGGTTTTTGCGCAGCCAGACTTCTCTGATCCAGACCGCGGGACGGGCGGCCCGGCACATCAACGGTGAGGTTGTTCTCTTTGCCGACACCGTCACGCAAAGCATGCAGGCGCTGATCTCGATCTCCGATTACCGGCGCACCAAGCAGATGGAGTACAACGAGAAACACGGCATCACGCCCACGACGGTGAAGCGGGCCATTCAGGAAAGTCTGCACACAATTTTGCGCGGACGGGAAATCGCCGCGTCGGTGATTCAGGAAGCCGGTGGGGATTTCAATCTCACTGAGCTACTTCGCGAATTGGAAGACGAGATGCAAAGCGCCTCCGCGAACTTGGAGTTCGAGCGCGCCGCGCTTTTGCGCGATCAGATCATGGAAGTGAAGAGCGGCACCGGCCTTACGAAAATCGAACCGAAGCGGAAGCCGGTAAAGTATTCGCGTGGCGGTGCCCAGCGTCGGCGTGGCTCACGGGTGTGATTGTCATCCCGAGCCGCGAAGACGGCGAGGGACCTCACATCCGAAGTTTAGACGTCGGCCGTCCCAAGCCTGGTCAATCGTCCCGCGGGAGGACGCGCTCGCGCGGCATCAGCCGTTCGATCCGCGCCCCTTCGCATTTATGCCGGGAAATTCGCGAGTAACGCGGCGCTAGATGAAAAATTCCGCAACTATGCGGCGAAAGATTCTGGAACTTCTTTGCAAGATACGGGGGCCGGCTAGAATTGCCGTCACCGGTGCCGAAAGCAAAAGCAAAAACAGCCGAGTCTGCATCGAATATCCACGCGATCGTCGGGTCGGATGAGAGCGAGGTGAAACGCTCCGCATCGGAGTTGGCGGCGAAATTGGCCCCGCCTGACGCCGGCGATTTCGGTGTCGAAGTCATCGATGCTTGTGCCGACAACGTAGATCAGGCGGTTTCGAGAATCCGGTCGGCGATCGAGGCTTTGCAAACGCTTCCATTTTTCGGTGATGGAAAATTGGTCTGGTTGAAAAACGCAAACTTTCTTGGCGATAGTGTCATCGGCCGCTCCGCCTCTGTGCAATCCGCGTTGGATGATCTCGCGGAGTTACTCGAGGCCGGGTGGGGTTCAGAAGTGACGTTGCTGATCAGCGCGACCGAAGTCGATAAGCGCCGCTCCTTTTACAAAACGCTCGGCAAGCGCGCTGAACTCCAGGCAATCGACCGTCTCGACTCGTCCAGAGTGGGTTGGGAAGAAGAAGCCACGGAGATCGTCCGGCGGCGCGCAAAATCGCGCGGCTTGCAGTTCGAAGAGGAGGCGCTGGATCTTTTCGTGCTGCTGACCGGCGGCGATACACGGCAGATCGAAAACGAACTGGAAAAGGTCGATCTTTATTTGGGCGGCGATCGTCAGGTCCGGGTCGAGCAGGTGCGCGAGCTCGTGCCGCTTTCCCGCGCCGGTGTCATCTTCGAGCTGGGAAACGCGCTCGCTGCTTGCCACCTCGAACGCGCACTCACGCTGGTCAAGCGATTGCTCGACCAGGGTGAAACCGCGATCGGCATTTTGCTGGTCGCGATCCTCCCGACCATTCGGAATTTGCTGCTCGCAAAGGACTTGATGGAACGGAACCGAATTCCGCGTCCGCACGCTCCATTCGCCTTCATTTCCGCGTTGAATCGTTTGCCCGCCGAAGCGACGGAGCATTTGCCTCGGAAAAAGGACGGCTCGATCAATGGCTATGCGCTCGGCCTCGCCGCGCAGCAGGCGCATCGATTTGAGACGGTGCAGCTAATCGCGGGCTTGGAAGCTTGCCTGGAAGCGAATCTGCGCCTAGTTACCAGCCAGCTCGATCACGAATTGGTGCTAACAGAGATTGTAGTGAAGCTGCTCGCGCGCGACTAAGCAATTCGAAAGGAATTCACCGCGGCGTCACGGACGAGCAGAAGCTCGTCCCTCCGGTCAGAGAGGAGATTCGCCCATCTGCTTGCGAGCGATCGGGCCCACGAAAGGAATGTCCCAGCGCACATTTGTAAACGCCTTCACGGTCGCGATGATCCAAACAATAAGGAAAGCGAGGTGAACCAACATTGCGATCAGGCCCCAGAGAAGCGAAAGAATAACACCGATCGCCGGTACGCTTCCAAAAATCAGGTGAACGACCATCGAAACGATATTGAAGAGGAACCAAGCGCCACCGAAGATGATCGATTGCATAGCGTAGAAGCGAATGAATTGATCGTGCTTTTCCAGGATGTAAAAGATCAGGCCCCCCACGAGCGGAATACAGGCGAGGGCGGCGGCGACGTTTGACGGCAATCCCGTGGACTGAGGATTTCCAGCTGGAGCCGGAGATGAGCTCGGGATAGGTGGCGGTGGATCGACCGGATCTGGCATAACAACACTTAGATGAAGTGCGCGACCGATTGTCAAGGTAACTTCCGAGGCGAGATGCAGCTTTTCGCTTTCTGGCCAGGGATGCAGTCAATACGATTGAGCCGCCCCGCCGATTGCGGGAACGGGATGGTATAAGACTCATGACGCCAATTATGATTCAGGCGGGCAATCAGAGCTACGAAGCGCTGGTCGGTTCGCGTCTGCTCGAAGAAGCAGGGGCATTGCTCTCGCAGAAACTCAGCGGGCGGGATTGTGCGATCGTTTCTGACGACAACGTCGCAGCGCGCTTCGCCCAGACGCTCGTGCAAAGCCTGACGAGTGCTGGTTTCAAGCCAACGCTTATCATTATTCCATCCGGCGAAAAATCGAAGACGCTGGATGAGGCCGAAGCGATTTGCAATCGAATGAGCGAGACGCGTTTGGATCGTTCGTCGTTTCTCGTGGCACTTGGCGGCGGAGTGGTTGGTGATCTCACGGGATTTGTCGCGGCGATTTATCATCGCGGAATCCCCTATGTGCAGGTGCCGACGACCTTGCTCGCGCAAGTTGACAGTTCCATCGGCGGAAAAACCGCGGTAAACACAACAGTTGGGAAAAATATGATCGGCGCGTGGCATCATCCCACGCTCGTAATTGCCGATGTCGATACGCTGGACACATTGCCTCCGCGAGAATGGAAGCAGGGGTTCGCGGAGGTCCTCAAACACGCGATCATCCGCGACGCGGAAATGTTTGAACTGCTGCAGCACTTTGACCGTCAAGATATCGCCGCGCTCGTGCGACGAAATATCGAAATCAAAGCGAAGATCGTGGCCGCAGACGAACGCGAGATCCAAGGCGAAAGGGCGTTGCTCAATTTCGGCCACACGGTGGGACACGCGATCGAGCGGGCAGGGAATTACCGCGATTTTCTGCACGGTGAAGCGGTCAGCCTCGGGGTCGTGGCGGCGTGCGAAATCTCACTGCGAAAGGCAGGTTTGTCCGAAACAGAGCGGGATCGAATTCTTAGAACGCTTCTCGCCTTTGATTTGCCGACGCGGTTGCCCGCAGATTTCCCTCGAGAAAAGATTCTCAATGCAATTCGATTCGACAAAAAATTTAAGCGTCAAGAAGTGCGCTTCGTCGTCACGCCCGCGATCGGTTCCGCGCGGCTCGCGACCGATGTGACCGTGGATGACATCGCCGCGGCGCTAGAGAAGCTCTAGGTGGATCGAAGCGCTCCGTCACTCGATGGCAAAGTGGCGGCGCAGTCGCATATTCAAAGCATCGCGCGGCGGAGCGCGCGATCCACCTACCGCGCGCCGCGATAATATTCGACCAAACCCTCGACCACGCTGTCGACGTACTCGCGATAAATGCTTGGACGTTCGACGCCGTTGACGGGGCGCGTTCCATCATAATCTCCGGCCTGAACGCGCGCGAAGACTTCGTTGCTGTTCATGACGTAGGGCTCGAAGTAAACCACCGGACATTGATAAAGTCGCGTCGCCATCAGGTTGCGCGCGTAGACGTAACCGCTCGTGCCGACATTGGTGACGTTGTTGGTCGTATACTGATACGATGGCAGCTGCATTTCCTTCGCCATCGCCGCCGCAACTGTGTCGGCGATCTTGATCTCCTCGTCGTAGGTGCGACTCAGTAATCGCCGCAACATCTCGAAACGTTCGTCATCAAACGCGAGCTCGGATTCCAGGTAGGATCCATTTACGAGAAGATGCAGATGATTCTTATCGATGAACGTCGGATTGCGCTCGTCACCCCAGGCTTCCGCATTGAAATGCAGGCAAAGAACGAGATCGGGATGCAGCCGGAAATTGACGAGCCGCGCCCGCTGACGAATCTCGCTGTTCCGATAGAAGAGAATTTCGCTCTGCCACCGAACGGTTTGCTCCTTTAGAGGGTCGTCTGGTCCGTTGAAATCCTCGCGCGGATTTTCCGTTCCACCCGCCTTTAACACTTCGCGTGCGGCTCCTTTGAAATCGTCCGGACGGAACGGCGTCACTGGTTCTGGCTTGTCGCGCACGAACGAAACGCGCGCGCCCAATGCTTGAAGTTTCGGCGCCAATATCTTCGCCACCCGCAATGTCATCTCGCCTTCCTCTACCGGCGGTGCGTCGCCCAGTTTGAACCAGCGTTCTTCCATCTTCGCCCACTCGCCGCCGATATGACCGGGATCCAGCGCGATCCTTAGGCCTGAGAGAACGCCCGCCCGTCTTTGACGCGGCAGGGATTGCGCGGGCCGCCAGTCGCGGGCCGCCGATCTGCGCCTTCGCTCGTCTTTGGCAAAGCGAAGCGTGAACCACGTCTGCGCGTCTCTGTTCCTGAGGATGCACGCGAAATCTCGATCGATACGGATGAATTCATCGCTGATTCCGTGGCTGCAATAAACGTCACGCAGCAGTCGCTCAAATTCATCGTGGGTGATGGTTTTCTGATATTTCTCGAGCACCTTCCACTTCGGTGGATCGGCCAAAGGATTGCTGAGGTGATCTGCCGCGGTTGCGGAAGCCGCGAACAACAGCAGGGAAAGGGAGACGAAGATCCGTAAGTGAAAATGACGAGAGATCACGGTTTGGATTTCCGTCTGTTCAATACGATGCTCGCCGGATGCTGACGATTCTTTTTCTCGGCGACGTTGTAGGCGAGCCAGGCCGCGGCGCCGTGATCGCGCAGTTGCCGCGCTTGAAGGAATCGCACGCAGTCGATTTCATTATCGTCAACGGCGAGAACGCCGCGGGCGGCCGCGGAATCACGCCGAAAATCACCATCGATCTCCTGCGCGCGGGCGTCTCGGTGATAACGACTGGGGATCACGTCTGGGATCAAAAAGAAATCGTCGCTTTCATTGACACGGAGCCGCGTTTGTTGCGCCCGGTGAATTATCCTGTGGGCACGCCCGGCTGCGGCTCGATCGTGCTCGAAACGGCGAAGGGGCCCGTAGGTGTGATCAATGTCCAGGCACGGACGTTCATGCAGCCAATCCTCGAAAATCCTTTTCAAGCGCTCGAGATCGCGGTCGAGAAAATGCGCCAGCAGACTTCGGTAATTTTTGTCGATGCCCATGGCGAGACGACGAGTGAGAAAATCGCGATCGGACGTTTTCTCGATGGAAAAGTTTCAGCCGTTATCGGCACACACACGCATGTCCAAACGGCCGACGAACAGATTTTCCCGGGAGGCACGGCGTTTCTCTGCGATGCCGGAATGTGCGGCCCTGCAGATTCAATCCTGGGTCGCGCGATTAATCCGATCGTGACCCGCTTCATCTCAAATTTGCCCGCGCTCTTTCCGGTTGCGCGCGGCGACGTCCGCTTATGCGGCGTGGTGGTTTCAATCGACGAGGCGACAGGTCGAGCGGTCCATATCACGCGAGCGAACGAACTGATCCCCGAACAATCCCCCGCCGCGCCGCCGCAAACGACAGGTCAGTCGTTGTAGCTATTCTCCGGCCGTTGCGGCACTCTTCTCCGCCACCCGCTCTTCCGCGTCATCCGCTGGAATGGAAAACCGTCGCTTTCTGCGGGCGGCAGGCAGCGGCGATAGCGTCATCGTTACATTGCGACCAGCGATCTTCGGTTCCATCTCGACTTGCGACATTCCGCCGAGATCGTCGCGCACCTTCTCCATGAGCTGCATTCCGAATTCCTGATGGGCCATTTCACGGCCGCGGAATTGCAGCTGCACCCGCACCTTGTTCCCCTTGTCGAGAAACGCTTCGCCGTGCCGAATCTTCGTCAGGTAATCGTGATCGTCGATGTTTACCCGGAACTTGATTTCCTTCAGTTTCGTCCCCGAAGTCTTCTTGTCCTTCTCCTGCTTGGAAACGTCGTAGCGGAACTTTCCGAAATCGACGATTTTGCAAACCGGCGGGTTGGCCGTGGGTGCGACTTCGACCAGATCCAGGCCGAGACTTTGAGCTCTGCGCAAGGCGTCAGAAAGCTTCATGACGCCGAGTTGTTCGCTGGTGGATGCGAGGATGACCCGGACTTCTCGGGCGCGAATCCGACCGTTTACACGAATTTGTGGTTGCAGATTAAATCAAAGCTCCTGGCCGGCGAAACGGGAAGTGAACCGCCACACCGTATTTATTTCACCGCATCTTTTCCGGGCGTCATTGCTGACGAACGAAACACTTCTGCCTCACCACGGCTGCGGATATTGCGGTGACGGACCTGCGCTTTTCGCAAGCCGACTGGAAGATGTAGGCAACATTCCTTCGGTGGCAAGGCTAATCTATCAGGCAGGGACGCATCTCCGAGGCGTCCGACTTGTCTTCTGCCAAGCGGCAGAGAAGAAAGAGTTCGACGGACGTTCGGAGAAAAGTCCCTACCTAAGTTGGCGGCGCGCCGAAATGCGCGGCGTGCGATTCATAAGCCGCGAGATCTTCGAGCATTGCATCGATGGTGGCGACGAGCGGCGGCAGCGTCGCGATACCGGAAAGAACCACGCGATCTCCGATCTCGCTCTCGATCACGAAGGTCGGTCGCTGGGTCACTTGCAAGGCGAGAAACTCTGCCGTGCTAGCGCGGGCTCGCGCTTCCACCTTAGCGGACCGCGCGCGTTCGAGCAGTTTTGTTTTGTCGAAGTTTCCGGCTTGTGCGCCAACTGCCGCGGCTACCTCCCATTTGCCGACCTGTTGTCCCTCCCGCAACGCGGCGCGCGCGATCGCTGTCCAGATCCGGTCATCCACGATCCCGAAGTCCCGCGCCGCTTCGGCCACGAGATTCGGCGCGAGATATTCTTTAGATCCGGGCTCAAACCATCCCGAGTTCAGCATGAACGGCGACCGCATCATGGTGCCACTGCGGCGGTAAAACCATTCTGACTGCTCGCGTGTCGCCGGCAAACCAGTCGGATCCATTAGGGCGATCTTCCAATCAAAATCAACTCGGCTCGTGTAGCGCTTTTGCAATTCCGACCATGCGGGCAGTGCCCAGAAGCACCAGGATGAAATCACCTCGAGATAAAGAGTTACTTTCAGACGCATCAGTGTGTTCCTTCGTCGCCGGTTAAAGTTCTTGTTTTGGGAATTTGAACGTCCAACGTCCAACGTTCAACGTCCAACTCCGAAGGTTTTCGCGAACGGGTATTCAATTCCAAAGCGAACGAGATGATCGACCTCAATCACATCCTGCTTTTCATCGCCTGCGTCTCGCCGCTTACCTTGCTCGCCCAAACCTGGAGGCGCGGCGGATTGAATCGCGGCTGGCGCATTGCGGCCTTCGCGGTGCTGCTGGTCACGGGAGTGTCGTGGATCTTAAAGCCGAACACCGCGGGATTTGTCGGCGGCGGTGCCTGGCTTGTCCTGATGCTCGTGCCCTTGGTTGGATTGCGAAAGGCAGCCGAGCTCGTCGCGCTGCAACGCTACGCCTCTGCCTGGCGACTCGCGCGCGCACTTCGCTTCCTCCATCCCGCTGACGGTTTGCTCGAGCAATCCGATCTGCTCCGAGCGCTCGAGTTCGCACAACGAGGCGACTTCGATTCCGCGCTCGCGCTTCTTGGGCCGTTGCAGAGCAGCTACACGAACATCGGTCGCCAGGCGATCGCCCAATCTTTTCGAATCCGCGGCGATTGGAATGGTCTGCTTGGGTGGCTCCGCGGCGACCTGCCTCCCGGAATCATGCAAACCGATTTTGCCTTGCAGCCACTTTATCTGCGCGCTCTCGGCGAGACCGGTGCGCGGGACGAGCTTCTCCTCGAATTCACGACGAGCGTTAAAAGCATGAGGTCTGCGTCACAACATCTCTGGCTTTACGATGTCGGTTTACTGCCGGTTCTGGCGTTTGGCGGCCGCCTTCAGGCACTCTCGAATCTCCTCGAAACGAAGCTGCGCAAACTTTCGCGCGACACGAAGGAGTTTTGGATTGGGATCGGCCAACTTGCGGCAGGCGAAACAATGGCCGGCCGCGCGCGACTGGAAAAGCTGCGCGCCACCACAGGTGACGCGTTGGTCCGAGCCGAAGCCGCGCATCGTCTGGAGCGCGTAAACGAAATCGCGCACACGCCATTTTCGCCGGGCACTGATGCGCTACTTCGACGCATCGAGCGAAGCGATCGTCCATCGACGCGTGTCTTCGCATCAGAAACAGCGCGGCCCACAAGAGTCGTCTTGATTCTCATCGCGCTTAATATCGCGATGTTCGTCGCGGAGTATGCGCTGGGCGGCTCGACCAACCCGTTTACGTTGCACCGGTTGGGTGCACTCGAGTTCGTCGCCGTTCGTTTCGGAGGAGAATATTGGCGTCTTCTAACTTCGCTCTTCCTCCATTACGGCCCACTTCATCTTCTCTTTAATCTGTATGCGCTCTTCATTATCGGCCCGGGATTGGAGCAAGCGATTGGCTCAATTCGTTTTGGCATTTGTTATCTGCTCTCGGGATTGGGCTCGGGCGTCGGTGTCCTGCTCCTGCGCCTGCTTGGCTTGAATAGCGCCGAACAGCTGGTCGGTGCCTCTGGCTGCGTCATGGGTTTAGTTGGTGTGTGGGCGGGTTTGCTTTGGCGCCACCGCCACGCGCCGATGGCCGGGCGTCGCTTGAAAAACATTCTCGTCATCGTCGCGATCCAGACAGCGTTCGATCTCTCCACGCCGCAGATTAGCATGGCCGCGCACATGAGTGGCCTGCTGACCGGTGTGATGCTTGGATTAATTCTCGCGCCTCGATCGCTTCGCGCGCGAGACTAATCCATGACCCCCGACCGAGTGAATCAAAAAACGCCGGCGCTCATAGAGCATCGCTACAGTAGTTGGCCGCCGATGGAACGCTTGATGCTAAAGTCTTTCTTGCCAGATTCACGCTTCGTTCCTATTCAGGCGCCGCACCTTCATGCCGACCTACCACACATACAATGTGATCCCCACGCTGCCGGCTACCCTCGAGCCGTTGCGCGAGATTGTTTTCAATTTGTGGTGGACCTGGGAACCCTCGGCGCGGGGTCTTTTCCGCCATCTCGATCCCGAGCTCTGGAATCGTACGAACCACAATCCCGTCAGAATGCTCCAACTTTCACGGCAGGCGAGGCTCGTGGAGGTCGCTCAGGACAAAAATTTTCTGCGTGAGCTCACGGAAGTGCACGACGCCTTCCGCCATTATCTCGCGCGGAAAGACACTTACGGAAAAACCGGCAAGGGCAGCGCGATTGAAAAACCGGTCGCCTATTTTTCCGCCGAATTCGGTTTCCACGAATCGATCCCGAATTACTCAGGCGGCCTCGGCATTCTTGCCGGGGATCATTGCAAGTCAGCCAGCGATCTCGACCTGAACTTTGTTGCGATCGGATTGCTCTACCGGCACGGCTACTTCAAACAGCAGATCGACAAGGAAGGCATCCAGCACGCCGTCAGCCTCAACCAGAACTTCCATCACCTCCCGATCAAGGAAGTGCGGAGCGGCGACAGCAATCTGCTCATCTCTGTCCGTCTCCTCGACCGGGAAGTGTGGGCGAAAATTTGGGAACTGCACGTGGGGCGTGTCAGCCTCTACTTGCTCGATACCGATATCGCGGAGAACAAAGCGGAAGATCGCCGGATCACCGCCGAACTCTACGGTGGCGATCTCGAAATGCGCATCCGCCAGGAAATCGTCCTTGGCATCGGCGGCGTCAGAGCGCTCATCGCTCTCGGCATCGAAGCGGAGGTTTTTCACATGAACGAAGGTCACTCGGCCTTCCTCTCGCTCGAGCGCATTCGGCTGAACGTGGCTGAGAAGAAACTGGATTTTTATTCCGCCTTGCAAGTGGTCGCCTCGGCCAATGTTTTCACGACGCACACGCCCGTACCCGCGGGCAACGACGCTTTTCCGCGGGAGATGATGAAAAGATACTTCGGCGAATTTGCCGCACAGCTGCAAATTCCGTTCGACGAGTTTTTCCGCCTGGGTCAAACGAGTGTGAATCCGTTGGACGCGTTCAGCATGACGGTGCTGGCTTTGCGGCTCAGCCGGCACTCAAACGGTGTCAGTAAACTGCACGGCGACGTTAGCCGATCACTTTGGAAAGATGTCTGGGCGGGGGTGCCGGGGCACGAAGTTCCCATCACCAGCATTACGAATGGCGTGCACACCAAGACGTGGATGGCGCCCGAGTTCTCCGCCCTCTATCAAAAATATCTCGGAGATTGGGAGGGCCATCTGACGGACCCGGATTTCTGGCGGCGCGTGACCGATATTCCTGATGCGCAGCTTTGGGAAACGCACCAGAAATTGAAACTGCGTCTGGTCGAGTTTGTGCGGGAGCGCGTCCGAATGGCGCGCGAGCGGGCCGGCGAATCGCCGGAATCCATCCGCAGCGTCAACCGCATCCTCGACCCGGAAATTCTGACGATCGGATTCGCGCGACGTTTCGCCACCTACAAACGCGGCGCATTGTTATTCAGCGATCAGGAACGTCTGAAGCGCCTCCTCAACGACGACACTCGGCCGGTGCAATTCATCGTCGCCGGTAAATCGCATCCGCAAGATGAAGGCGGCAAGGCGCTCATCCAGCAGGTCTATAAATTCAGCCGCGAACGGGGTTTCGAAAACCGCATGGTCTTCGTGGAAGATTACGACACCTACATTGCGCGCCGGCTCGTTCAAGGCGTCGATCTTTGGTTGAACAATCCGCTCCGCCCGCTGGAGGCAAGCGGCACGAGCGGAATGAAACTACCGCCAAACGGCGGATTGAATTTGAGCGTTCTGGATGGCTGGTGGTGCGAGAGCTACAACGGTAATAACGGCTGGGCGATCGGCGCTGAAATCAAGGGTGGGACTGTCGACTTCCAAAGCGAGGTGGACGCGGGCAGCCTTTACCACCTCCTCGAGAACCAGATCATTCCCCTTTATTACGCAAAGCCGGATGGGAAATTACCGCTCGCCTGGCTCCAGTTGATGCGTGAATCGATCCGCAGCGTCACTCCGGTTTTTAACACGCATCGGATGGTCAAGGAATATACCGAGCGTCTCTACACCCCGGCGGCCAAAGCCCACCAGGAGTTCGCGCGCGACGACTGCGCCGCGGCGACAGAGCTCAGCAAGTGGAAAGCGCAGATGCGCAAAGATTGGCCACAAGTGACCATCCTGGATGTTCAGGTCGGCAACACTGATCGCCAAAATATCCAAGTCGGCGAAACATTGCAGGTTTCTGCGAAAGTTCATCTCGGCGCCGTCGCGCCGGACCACGTTCGCGTCGAGGCTTATCACGGGGAGGCCGACAACGGCGGAATCAGAAATCCTGCCGTGACGGTTCTCGACGGGAGCTCGCCGGCGGAAGGCGAGGGGAATTACACTTACCGAGGCTCGGTCCCGGCTTCCGACAGCGGAACCTACGGCTTTAGCGTTCGCGTTGTCCCGATCCATCCGAATCTCATGCAAACGCACGAGTTGCGCCTGATCACCTGGTCGTAGGCGCTTACCTTGGTCCCGAATCTGGCGGCTGAGGACCGGCGGCGTTGTTTCGAAAACCTGCAACGAAAGGCCGCTCGGTACCGGTGCCGGGGTGTTGATTTCCGTCCATCGCCAGTCTGCCCCCGTTGTTACGGAAGGGCACATTGCCCTTATCCCTGCCGAACTCCTGGGCGATTTGTGGAATGCCTGCTACGATCGGCGCCGCCGAGCAAGGGGAGGTTAGTAACGCCGCTGTTACTTTTCGTCCGGCACAGCGGCACCTGCGCGCGAGGAAATTCCCCGAAGGAACTCAGTGTAGTCTTGCGAGTCACGCACCACCGCGTTCAGTCCTTCAAGTCGCATGTCGGTTGATGGCTCGGGAAGCGTGATGCGAAGCGGTCGGCCACCCTTGTTGAACACAATTTCATCCCACTGAATTGAGGTGATCCTGTCGTCAAATCTCGCGACCGACCGGCCGCGAAAATATGCGCGTGTCGTGTCCGGCGGCGTGAAGATCGCGCTCTTAATTTCTTCCTCGCTCACGATGCTCCTCATCGAACCCTGCCGCGGCAACTCGTAAAACAGGCCTTGGTCCGGGAGGATGTTGTGATATTCGAGGTCGATCGCTTGGAGCCACGGATCGGTCCACGAAAGCTTCTCTTCTTCGCGAAACGCGCCGAGCAAAAACTTCTTCGCCACCCAATCCACGCGGTCGCGGGTCAGCGCCACATCGCGCTCGAGATCATTCAGCACCGTTTCCCATTCCAGCAAGAGCCAGATCGTTTCCGCATCGTCCGTCACGACCTTCTGCGCCGCTTTCAAATAGAGCCGCTGCACATCGATCGCGGAAATCTTGCGCCCATCGGTCAATTCGATGATCCAATCATGATTCTGGTCGCGGCTGATGGATTTTGTCGCATCGATCGGTTGCGCGATTTCGATCTGCGGCGCTTCCCCCCGTTCAATGAGATCGAGCACGAGCGCAGTCGTCCCGGCCTTCAACGCCGTCGCCCACTCGCTCATGTTCGAGTCACCGATGATCACGTGAAAACGCCGGTAAAGGTTGGCGTCCGCGTGCGGCTCGTCGCGCGTATTTACGAGCGGTCGCTTGTTCATCGTATCGATGCTTACGAGCGCGCTGAAGAAGTCGGCCCGCTGCGAAATCTGAAACACTCCCGGTTGACCCGCGACGCTCTCCGCTTCGATTCCCATTTTGCCGACGCCGGCGAAGATTTGCCGCGTAATCAAAAATGGCAGCACGCCGGCGACCAGCTGATCCCACGGTACATCGCGCCGCATCAGGTAATTATCGTGGCATCCGTAACTGTGGCCGACGAAATCGGTGTTGTTCTTGTACAACCGTACCTCCTGGTTCGCCGGGAGTTTCAAATTCCTCCGACGTGCACACTCCGCCAGAATCCGTTCGCCGGCTTTTTCGTGCGCGACCAACTGCCGCAGCGTCGTGCATTCCGGAGTCGAGTATTCTGGATGCGCGTGATCGTTGTAAAAGCGCGCGCCATTCGACAGGACGAGATCGCTTTTAATCTCCTCGAAGCTCAGCGGCCGATTCTTATCAATCTCGTAGTAGGCCGATTCATCCGCGTCCTGGAGCAGCTCCGCCGCCCTGAACCCACGCGCATCGCGATGCGGATCTTCGAGGCCGTAATCCCATTTCATGTGGGCGCCATGCTCCGTGTAGGAGCGCACCAGCTCGATCGATTCGGCAACTACGTCCACTGATTCGGTGCCCTGAATCGTGATCCCGTATTCCGTCTCGATCCCCAAGACTCTCTTCATCGCCGCTCAACATACTGCACCGCGCCCGCTAGTCGAAACGGGATGGTTGATCGGCGCGCGCGGGCGCGATTTGCGAGGAGCAAATCAGATGCAGCCCCGCCCGCAGCCTGGCTTTCGCCACTATCAACCGCCAGGCAATGGCGCCTTGATTAAGCGCGTGCTGGGGATGATTCCCTGATGGTAGTGGGTCGCCAGTAGGGCTCCCGGGTCGGTGCGTGAAGGGGCGCAAGATGCGACGAACCCGGGGGTGTTTCCGCCAGGGAGCGGCGGGCGTTATTCCAGCAGCCCACATCTGAAGCGTCCGCTCAGACGGAGAATCAAGAGTTCTTGAAGAAATTCGCCAACTTTGACGGGCGGATCCCGTAGTCACTTTTTAGACCATGTCCTTAGATCCATCCTCCGACCAAACCGACCGCGCCCCAGATCCGGCTGAGGCCCTGCAAGCGCTGCTTGTCGTGTCGCCGGACGGGCGGAGTCAGTTTGCGACGGCGCGAGCGGATCTTTGGATGAGGGCTCTTTTCGCGGCGGCCTCCCCCTCGGATCGCCTCCCGGAGGCAATAACCCGTTGGCTTTCTGACGGGACCTCCGGGGGGCAGCCGTCGAGATTCATCGTGGACCAGCCAGGAAGACGACTCTGCGTTCAACTGCTTTGTCGTGAAGCTAATTCGGTCTGTCTGTTGTTGCAACAGAATCGGGGAATCCCCGCGAGCAATGGCGGGCGCTGCGCCTTGACGGAGCGGCAAACAGAAGTGCTCTCATGGGTCGCGCGCGGTAAGACCAACGCAGAGATCGGCGAAATTTCGAGTTTGAAAACAGGAACGATCGGCAAATATCTCGAGCGGATCTTCCCGAAGCTTGGCGTTGAGAATCGCACTGCGGCCGCAAGTTTCGTGCTTCGAACGAACCGCGCGAGATAAAGTGGCGCTAAACTGGCGAGATGCCGGCGTTGCTCACAGGACCGCCATCCCCTTTGCAATTGAGCGCTAACATTCGGCGCCCCTCCCTGCGGCGACGCGGCCGGCACGGGTGCCGGTCGCGAAACAGCCTTGCAGAAGATAGCCTCCGGTGGGCGCTTCCCAATCGATCATCTCGCCGGCAACGAAAACGCCGGGAAGCTTGCGCAACATAAGAGACTGATCGAGCTCGCACCAGCGCACGCCGCCGGCGGAAGAAATCGCTTCCGCGATCGGGCGCGGGCCGCGCAGCGGCAGCGTGAAATTCTTCGCGCGGGCCATCAGTCGTTCGCGATCGTTGCAGTCTTCTGCATAGAACGTTTCGAGCAACACGACAGCCGCCGGACTCAGCTTCCAGGCGTGGAACCAATCGCGTGCCTCAGGCGGACTGATAGCGCGCTCGCGCATCGTTTCGACCGAAAGCTGCGGTTTGAGATCGATCTCCAAACGCGGCTGCTTCATCGAGCGAAGCGTCCGGCCAAGACGATAAATGGCGCCTCCTTCGAGCCCATGGCGCGTGATGAGCAATTCGCCCGAGACTGATTCTTGGTCCGCGCGCACGGTGAGATTTTTTAGAGGCAATCCTTCCACACGGGCGAGCAACTCGGAAGGCCAGTCGACTCCCCATCCGCAGTTCGCCGGAACCCACGGAGCGACATCCACTCCGTGAGCGGCCAGAATCGCGGGCCATATCCCGTCTGATCCGGTTTCCGGCCACGAGGCGCCGCCGAGCGCGAGAACGATCGCATCAGCAGTGAGCGAGAACGTCCTGTCAACAGTTTGGAACTCGGCGCGCCAGCCATCACGTTCGCGTCCGAGATCGACCAAGCGCGAACCAATGCGAAATTCTACGCCGCTCGCGCGCAGACGTCTGAGCCATGCGCGCAAGAGTCCTGCGGCTTTTTGTCCAAGCGGAAAAACGCGTTTGCTCGTCCCAACGTAAGTTTCGACACCTAGTTTCGCCGCCCAAGCGCGCAAATCGTCCGGGCCGAATTCGCGGAGCAAATCGCGCCAGCGATCCGGTTCGTCGACATAGCGATGCGGGAAGTCTTCCACCGGCTCGCCGTGCGTGAGATTGAGTCCTCCTCGGCCGGCGACGAGAAATTTCCGGCCGACGGAACGTTGCGCATCGCACACGACGACGCGCGCCCCCGCGGCGTTCGCCACTTCCGCGGCACGCAGTCCGGCTGGGCCGCCGCCGATGATAAGGACCGAGTTGGCGTCACCAGACATTCGCGAGTGTAACGCGAAAACCGGGGTCCAGAGATGAAATCAGAGGTCTGGGTGGATCGCGCGCTCCGCCGCGCGATGTTTCTATTTCCCGGCTTCGCCGGCACGTTTGCCACCGTGCGACGGAGCGCACGGTCCACCTTTCCTAGCGCATCACTTGCTCGGCGGACGACGGGTCGTCGAGGAGGATCCATTCGACGATTGAGAGCGGGAGGCTGCCGTTCTTGATCAGGTCGTCGTGGAATTGGCCGAGACGGAAATTGGCGCCGGCTTTATCGCGATAACGGCCAAGCAGATTCATGATCTGCCATTTCCCGACGATGTAGCTGATCTTTTGGGTGGGACTGGAAGCCGCGCCCGCGGCTTCTCCCTCCGCTGCTTCGCGATCGAGCCCCCCCGCTTCCATGAAATACTGGACGGCCTGGTCGAACGTCCACTGGCCGGTGTGCAAATTCACGTCGACTCCAATGCGCGCGGAGCGGTAGCGAGAGAGCCGCAGAATCTGGCCTTGTGAAGCGGAGTTTTCCGGATAAAGGCCGGTGCGCATGAGCATCTCCTCGCCGTAGAGCGCCCAGCCTTCGACGAACACGCCATCGCTATGCTGGCGGCGGATTTCGTCGGTGAGATGGTTCGCGATCGAGAGTTGCATGAAATGTCCGGGAATGCCTTCATGCCCGAGGATCGGTCGTGGGTCTTCAATCGCCGCGCGGATGTAGAAATTCTTCGACTGAGGGTTGTAGGTCGGGATGAAATAAAAACCGGTTGGGTCTTTGTCGTAGACGCCCGGCGGATTCATGAAGCCGCCAGGACTGGTTGGCTTGAACGCTTCGGGCAGCTGGCGAATTTCGAAGTGCCCGAGATAATCGGGGACTGTCACGAGATGATGTTCTTTCAGGAAATCAATCATCTCCTGCTCGCGGCTTTCATACGCTTTGAGGAACGACGCCTGATCCGGCGGAATGTTCTTGCTGCGTACTGGGTTCGGATCGGCGAGCGACGGATCGGGCAGAAGGGATTCGAGCGCGCGATAACGCGCCAGCTCCGCGCGGCCCAACATCTCCACCTGTTGCGCATCCAGCGGGAGCAGGAGCACGTGCTTGAGGTAGTAATTGTAATTCACCGTCCCCATCGGCGCGAAGGCCACCATTGAGGGCAAACGTTTTTCCAGTCGATCAGCGAAACTATGAATCGCCGTCAGCGCGGCCTCGCGCGCTTTCACCAGATCGTCGCGCTCGTTAGGCGGGAGATCGCGCGCCAGCGTCATGAGGCTGTCGTTGAAGAGTGGATCGACTGCGCGCGCGGAAGCAATCGCGAACTCCGCGAAAAGTCTGACCGGTTTCTGCAAATTGCGCTCGCCTTGGGCGAGCATAGCCGGCATCTGTTTGAGACGTGCCGTCGCGGCGAGCGCGCGTTTGCGCGGTGCGTCGTATTCCTTTTTTAGCAGTGAAAAAATCCCGTTCGTGCATTCGCCGACGTAAACTTGCGGGTCTGTATTTTCTGATCCCAGCACGCGACTGTTGAAGTCAACGCCTTCCAGCTGCGAGCGGAAGAGCATCCCGTCGATCCGATCATCCTTCGGCCAGTTGGCGGCAGCCAGGGCGCGAACCCGATCAAGTAATTTACGGACGTGCTGTGCGCGCTCCAAAATCTTTTCGGCAGAGTAGTCGGTCAGGCGATCATCCCAGGTGTGGAGTCCGGAATCGCTGCTGCCGACAGGATAATTTTCATTACGCCACGCGTAATAATCGTCGGCCATCTTGTGAAGCGCGGCGATGTCTGCAGTGCCAGTCTTGTTCGAGGGCGGACTGACCGCTGGCGTCGCTTTCGTGATGAGCGCCTTGTTCGAAACGTCGGTTCTAGGCTCTGGCGTCAGTTGGGCGCGCAAGATCGGGCCAAGCGCCGCCATGACTATCGACAGAGCAATGAAGCGAGCGATCCATTTCATGCGGCCGATGCTAACCGACGTACAGGGGAGAGCGGAAGCGATTTTCGGTCGCTTTGCATACTGAATGACACGGGTGGATCGAGCGCTCCGCGCTCGATGACAAAGAATGGCAGGGCAGCCGCGAAATGAAAAAATCGTGCGACGGAGCGCACAATCCATCTAAATCACACCGCGATGGTTGGGCAGTTTTGACTGCTCTTCCCGGCGCACCGGCGAAATTTTCACGACGTTTTCCGGATCGTAATCGATGAGCTTGAACCAATCTTCAGTCATATCGGTTGGTGGGAAAATGTCATTTTCCTTGAATTCGGCGATGAACGATAGCTGCAAATCGCTTTCGCTGATGCCATGATCCTCCTGCGTCGCGATCGCCCGTTTGATGGCAAGCCCTTTTGCGCGCTCGACGATTGACGCGATGATCGCGCCGCTCAGGAGATCGCTCCGATAAAGAGTTTCCTTTCGCCCGCTCCGCAGCGTGATCTCAAGAAATTTGTTTTCGTCGCGTCGCGCGAATTGCATTTCCAGGATGCGCTCGACCAGCCGATCGATCGCGGCCCCGATGTTGCCGGCCTCCTTGGCGAGCGCACCGTCGTACGGGAGATCGTTCGTGAGATAGATTCGGTAGATCTCGCGCGCTCCGTCCTTGTTTGGCCGGTTTACCTTGATCTTCCGGTCGATCCGGCCGGGACGAAGAATCGCGGGATCGATCAAGTCCGCGCGATTGGAGGCGAGAATAATGACGACGTCGTGGAGCGAGTCGATGCCATCCATCTCCGAGCAGAACATCGGCACAAGCGTGGAGAGAATGTTCGAATAACGAGAGGCACGGCGCGTGCCGAGAATGCTTTCCGCTTCATCGATAAAGAGAAAAGGCAGAAAGCCTTCCCGGCGTTTCTCGCGCGCGGTCGAGAATATTTCACGCACGATCCGCTCGGATTCACCCACCCACATATTCAAAATCTCCGGGCCTTTCACGTGCATGAAATATTCGTTCATCTCGTTGCCTGTTTTTTCCCGGAGCTGTTTCGTCAGGTTGTAAGCCGTGGCTTTGCCGATGAGCGTTTTGCCGCAGCCGGGCGGGCCGTAGAGTAGGAAGCCTTTCGGCGTCGCGTGCTGGAATTTTTGGAAAAGCTCGCCGTGGAGAAGCGGCAGCTCGATGGCGTCCTTGATCGCTTGCAGCGCCTGATCCTGTCCGCCGACTTTCTCCCAGGGCAATTCCGGCACTTCGTCGAGATAATGCTCGCGTGATTGCGGATGGGAAAGAACTTCAAGCGCAATCCGGTAATTCGGATCGACCCGAACGTCATCGCCGGATTTGAGAGTCGCCTTCATCAACTCGGCGGAGCGCTGGAGGATCAAAGACTGCAACCCATGTTCCGAGCCAACACGGAGCCGATCGGGGCCGAGCACCTCCGTGATTTTCGTGACCGGGCCGGCGGTTTCGAAACCGAGGTCGCCCACAATCACATAGGCTTCGTTGACAAGAACACGCGTGCCTTTTTTGAGCTTCGCGAGATGGATGCGCGGATCGACGTTGCAATAATAATCCGCTCCGCCAACGACAATGTGCGCCGTCTCCCGCGCTGGGTTGCTGAGGTAAGTACCGATGCGGTTCGCGGGCGAGGTCACCTTTTTGATGACTTCCTCGAGCTTCTCGATCATTTGCTGCGCTTCGCCGATCGTCTCTTCCTGGGCGGCAATTTCCGACCGCAGGACGAACAACTCGCGACGATTCCGATCTTCCCGAGGGATGGAAGCGAGAACAAGATCGAATGCGTCGAGCAAACTTAATTCGCGCTTACCCGCGCGATCTTCTGTGTTTTCGACTTCTTTGCTGCGCTCGTCGTTCATTCGGAGAATTACGCGATTATAAGCCGCGTGTGACGCGCCGCAAACAGGAGCCGACATTTCGCGATCGCGAGGGCGAAGCTTCCGCTGAGTCGCGTTTTCTCTGTGGGCGGCAAGCGCGTGCCTCTCTGCGCTCTCTCGCGACGAAAAAGAGGTTGAAGGTGCGAATGGCGCGACCTAACCTGCTTCGCTTTTTGCGAGGAGTCTTAGCTCAATTGGTTAGAGCGCCGCCCTGTCACGGCGGAGGTTGCGGGTTCGAGCCCCGTAGACTCCGAATCTCCTCTTCCTCCTGCTCGACTCCATCCTCTTCGATTACGAGAACGGGCAGGAGCAGGAGCGAGCAATGAGTTTGGAGAGCGCTCCCATCTCATGACTCGCCAAGCGGAACCGAGTAGATAAGAGTTGAGGCCGCATGCAAAAATTATTTCTAGCAATCGAGCTTCTTTTCGCGGCCGTTTCCGTCCGCGCCGTTTGAATACAGCGACACTCTGTTGCTGGCACTCCTGAAACGCCACTTTCCAGAGTGCAAGCAAAAGAGCAGCGAGATTCACATAGCGCCGACGGTCAACAACCACGTTTTCAGCGTCGAGCAGCGATCTGTGCGCCGGTAGGTGCGGGCGTCAGCGTGACCGCCGAGGCAGGAACGCGCAGCGCTAGTAGTATGCCTGCAATCGCAAATGTTCGAGCGTTTCGGGAGATTATTTTCGTTGTCGTGAGGGGAAACCTGTTTGTCTAAGAAAGGCGTCTGAGAAGAAAGTGAAATCTATCCCCTCAGTGTTCATGCGACCCAGTTCCACGCGGGATTACTACGATATCCTCGACGTTCCGCGGGATGCCACGGCGGAGCAGATCAGAGCGGCGCACCGATTTCACATCGAGGCGTTTCTTCCGGACAAGTTTGCCCCAGGAACAGATCACGCCCGGAATGCCCACCAGCGCACGCAGGAGATTACCGAAGCCTACGGCGTCCTTTCGAAACCGCATTTTCGAGCTGAATATGATCGTTTTCTGAAATGCAAATATGCAGTGCAGTCTTCAGAGAGCGGCTTTCGTCGGCTAATACGCTGGATCTGCCGAAAAAAAGCGGCATAATCACACCTTAGATGGTCTACTCCTGGATCGCCGTGAGTATCCCGTTGTCGAAATACAGATATTTGTGTGTGCCGTACACCCATTGTTGGTGTTTGCCATTCGATGTGATGATTTCGTTGATGTGTTCCGGCAGTTCCCACGCGAGAAGGCATTGCCGGGCGTTCATGCCGATGCTTACGCCGGCCTCGCGCGCGAGGCGCACCGTTCTGCAAACTGTGTCTCGTCAGTCGGTCCATAGTTGGTAACGTCGGCGGCGTGCGCGACCGCGACAACAAAGAGAAGCGAAACAATCGGCGCTTTCACATGGCCCAGAAGAGCAACGCACATACCAAAGCCTCGTCGTTGGTGTATCACGCAACCATCTAACCAGGCAATGCAAGGGGATGGCGCGATTGCTTCTACACCCGTTCCAATCGCAGTTGATCTTATTCTCGTTAGGTGACAACACACGCACCAAGACGTTATGAACAATACTGACCAGATCCCAATATTCCTTTCAATGTTTGCGATGTATCTGCCGAGACTCATTGTTTGCCTTGTGGCTAGCATCGTCATCCTCGCCAAATGGCGGCAGGCATCCAGTGGTTCGCCGTGGGCACTTCTGGGTTTCGGTCTCGCCCTCATTCTTTGCTTCGTCATGCCTGTCGGGCAGACTATGCTCCAGCTTTGGGTATTTCAGAGCGGAGAACGGGAAAGCCGTATGTGGGCGTTTACCACGCTCTCCATTGTTGGTTCGGTGCTGCAAGCGGTCATTTATGTTTTTCTGCTAGTGGCTATATTTGCTGGACGCTCGAAAACAGATGCCGCCTAACGCCGCGCTGGAGCCAACGGCTACCCGTTGCGTGATTCAGCACATCCCCGATCACCGCAGGAGCGATGACAAAGCGCTTTGTCTAGACACGCATCGGGCGGCCCGCCTTATTATTGGGGATGCATATGCCCAGTGAATTTAGAGCTTCGCGAGATATTATCGTTCGAACCGAAAAGTGGTCAGAAGCGCTGAAGTTTTATGGGTCGGTTCTCGGTCTACCGATCACGCACCAAGGCGAAACGATCGTAGGTTTTGAAACCGGCTCTTTTTGCCTGTACGTCGAACAGGGCAAAGGACATGGGCCGGTCTTTGATTTTCTTGTGCCAGACATGCAAGCCGCCAAGCGGCAACTTGTAGCAGCCGGTTGCACCGTAATAGAAGAAAATCCGAAGATCCCGCGCTGCTACCTCAGAGATCCGTATGGTATGATGTTCAATATCGAGCAATCTTCCGATGAGAAATAGGTTTATGCAGTTTCACCAAGCGCTGCCCTCTACGGCCCCTGCGCCATGCATTCGATCTTAGCTAGTGTAATTGATCAGATCGCATGCACTCCGCTGCCGAATCCAAGGTAACGTAGCGCGCCAAAGCCTCTGAAAAGGCCTGCACGGCGCTTAGCGAACCCACGTGCCCCTTGGCCTCTAAATTTGCTTCAACGGCGATTCTCGAAAGCAGTTCGAGCTGCGCATCCCACACTGCCAGCAAGAGTGCACGCGGTTCCAGACTGCATGTTCGTCATGGACCTTGGTGACTGCACCGATTTTGCCCGGCGGTGTCCGGAGCAGTACGAAGCTGTTTTAGATTGCACGGCATTTGTGAACTACCGCAGGATGGGAGTCGGCGACAAGCCTGTGCTTGCGCTTTCATTCCGGAACCGCGAACCGCTCCGAATGAAGAAAAAGACCTAACCATGCGCTGCAGTCAACCGCCGGCCGGCGTACTGCCTCGCTTCACATTATGAAAACACGTCTATTGCAGGTCACGCTCGCTCTCGCCAGCTCTGGCTGATCTTGTTCTCGTTAGACTTCATGAAAACTATTTTGTTAATATCAGGTCGGTCGCTTTTATTCGCTTTTCTTTTCATATTTGTTAGCTGCTCTCGCCAGGATTTTGATCCCGCAGTGGAGCGGGCAAAGTTATTGCATCAGGACGCCGAGTGGGCCGACCTTGCCTCGGAGGGTAAGGATGTCGACAAGATTGTTTCGTACTGGAGCGACGACGCGGTGCTCATTTTTCCGAGGCAGCCCGTGCTTGAGGGCAAGGCGGCGATTCGCGCCTATGTCGCGGCGAGCCTCAACACTCCGGGATTCAAAATCCACTGGGCGTCGGAAAAGCCCGTATTCTCGCCCGATGGCAACCTGGCCTACATGCGTGGCACCGACGAGTTCTCCGTTCCTGGTCCGAACGGCACGCCGATGACGCTTCATCTTAGAGGAATATCGGTCTGGCGCTTGAACGCGGATGGGCAATGGCGTTGCGTGGTAGACATCTCAAATGAGGAGCCACCCACCGCGGCTGCGGTGAACTAGTATGATTCTAGCGATGAGGCCTAACCACCCGATACAGTCAACCGCTGGCCGATTCGCAGTCGCCTAACGAACGCTCGCGAAGGTGTTCACAAGGGTGAGATCAAAGGTGGCGTCGACTTTAGCCCCATCGGCCGTGGTATCGTCGATGTGCAATTTGCCGACGAGGTGGTTCGACTCACTGGTGGTGAGCGTGAAGGCTTCGCCGTTGGTGCCACCGGAGTATTGCAGGCGTTCGCCATTTAACCGAACTGCGTAGGCGAGGTGGCGGGCATTACTGAAGTCGACCATCGCGCCGTCCTCGAGCGCGTTGTCGGCGCAGGAGAGGGTCTTGCACGCTTTGATCTTTGCGCCGACGTCGACGCTGGAGAGGTAAATCCGCAGGACTGTCTTGCTCGGATCCATCTCATCCGGGCCGCGCACGAGGCATCCGTATTTCACCGCGCACTTGCCGGTCTTGAATGTAGTCGTCCCGCTCGCGCTATCGCCCGCGAGCGCCAGGGCGGAGGTGGCCAGCCAGATCGCGGACACAACCAGAACATTTCGTAGCGACATCGTTCCAGTATCGTAAGTCGCCTTTAGCAATCGTCAAAGCGCAAGCACCCATTATTGTGATCTAGCGAAGGCTGTTCCTCCCCTAGAGCTTTGGCTACACCTTTGGGGCAATGCCACGCGGTGTTGCGATGGCTCAAGGATCATCCGCAGTTCCGGCAAAAGGCGGCGACCGCTGGCGTTGTGCGTCCAGAGGGATCAAGAGTGCGATCGCGGTGCCGACGACCAAGCCAATGATGTGCCCGATCATGCTAATGCCTGGTAAGACTGAGTAGGTTAGTCCCAGAACGAGCACGACCATCAGGCCGATTCGAATCAAACGGGTTTGTGAGGGGAGCCGAAAGACGAGCGCGAGCGCGGCCCCTAGAAGGCCGAATAGTCCACCGGAAGCACCGAGCAAGGCGCCCTGCGACGGCAAGAGCTGATGTTTGACGAGGATGCCTACGCCGCTTGCCACTGATGCACTCAGGAACATGAAGAGGAGCCACGCGGTACCGGCGCGACGCTCTACGACGGGTCCGAGCAAGAGCAACAGGACAGTATTCGCAGGACATGTATGAGAGTGCCGTGTAAGAACCCGAACGTGATCAGGCGCCAGTACTCGTGATGAATCTGACCGCTATCGGGTAGAGCACCGAGTCCAAGCAGACGAGCATCGTTTCCGACTGCACCTCTCGTGAGTTCGAGGAAGAACATGGCGGTCATAACGCAGAAGATGGCTGCCGATCCGAGACGGGTGCGCATGTGACGTGAGTGTAACCGGCACGCGGTGCCTAACGAGAAGTAGGCCGAACGTTCCGCGATCAGCCGGTAATGGTACAGTTTGATTAGAGATTCGTGAATCGCACGCTCCCGTCCGGCAAATACTCAAAGGTCCAGCGCTCCCACTCCGCGATCTCTGATATGCCGTTCAACCCTTGCGCATCTGAAACCTCGTTTGGGCATAGCAAGGACAACTCGTCGCATCCCACTCGACCCTCGCCACGCTGCCGAATCTCGGCTCGTATCTTCGACCTGAGCGCCAATCCCCAGGTGGTCGGGATTTTGCACGGTCAATTAGAGCGACCGGTGACTACGCTTGCAAGAACTTTCGAGAGCAGCCTTCTGGACGGAGCGCGACCTGGTTGAGAGGGCGATCAATTCTCTTCACAGCAAAAAAAGCCGGGCAGGGTTTTCACCCTGCCCGGCAATTTGTTTCGGTTTATTGTGAAGTTGTGAAGTCTGTCGCTCTCTTTAAGCAGCCTTAATTTTCCTGCGCACGATCTCGATTCCGGCGAGCGCAATCCCTAGCAGAGCAACCGCGGAACCACCATCCGGAACAGCTGAGGTGGAAGCAGTCGAAAAGTTAAATGTGAAGTTATGGCCAGTGCCTTGCAGAGCCCAAGTCGCAGTCGAGGCATCCCCGCCGTTAATAAATGCTGTCCCTGTTCCACTCATAGCTATTGTTCCGTTGGTTATGGTGGCGCTAGTTAGAGACTCTAGATTGAACGAATAGGTGTTTCCCCCAGATGAAAATGACCACTCATTGACGACCGTCCCCCCGACGAGGACAGCACCTGTACCAGTCCCAGTGAAGGAAAAATTAGTCATGGTGGTCGAGCTGCCCGCCGTCCCTGCATACGCACCATCCGGGGCTGGTAAGGA
>PNAS01000077.1 GCA_003169695.1 Spartobacteria bacterium | reverse complement strand
TCCTTACCAGCCCCGGATGGTGCTTACGCAGGGACGGCGGGCAGCTCGACCATCATGACTAATTTTTCCTTCACTGGGACTGGTACAGGTGCTGTCCTCGTCGGGGGGACGGTCGTCAATGAGTGGTCATTTTCATCTGGGGGAAACACCTATTCGTTCAATCTAGAGTCTCTAACTAGCGCCACCATAACCAACGGAACAATAGCTATGAGCGGAACAGGGACAGCATTTATTAACGGCGGGAATGCCTCGACTGCGACTTGGGCTCTGCAAGGCACTGGCCATAACTTCACATTTAACTTTTCGACTGCTTCCACCTCAGCTGTTCCGGATGGTGGTTCCGCGGTTGCTCTGCTAGGGATTGCGCTCGCCGGAATCGAGATCGTGCGCAGGAAAATTAAGGCTTAAAGAGAGCGACAGACTTCACAACTTCACAATAAACCGAAACAAATTGCCGGGCAGGGTGAAAACCCTGCCCGGCTTTTTTTTGCTGTGAAGAGAATTGGCACGGACGAGACAACCAGGGGCAATTTCACTCGCGCGCCCTGTGCACGCAGCTTCAATGGCTTGCTCGCGTGCGGGATGCTCCCATCGCAGCGAAAGCCGCCTTGATTTCAGCAGGCGAGGGTACGTAATTCCTCACCGTTAAATCGAAATATGGACCGCCTCGAACTCAAATCTCTCGCGATGTAAACTGAGATGGGTATTGCCACGTTAAACGTGCGAACCGACACGCCCACGATTGCGTTCATGCCGGGGCGATTCGGCAGACGGTGCCTGGCAGTGTAGAGCTGCTGTTCTTCGCCCGTGACCCGAATGGGATGTTCGTTCAAAGAGCTTTCGTCCGACGTGATTGTTCGGTCACTACCAGCTGACCGCCGGCTTGTGAATCGCTCTCGCGGCAGCGGTGCCCGCGCTTCCGCTGGCTTGGTTGATTGCGCGGAGGTCTGAATCCCTCTGATCAACTCGGTTCTATCCGCTCGGTCAATAGCTGACCGTCAGACCAGCCGTGTAACGGTTACGTGTATAGCCGATGGTTTGGCCCCCGGAGTCGAGTTCCGAGTGAGTGAATCCGACGTCCAGAGACGCTCGGCGCGTCAATTTATACTTCGCTCCGAGCGTCAGTTCGAAGGCGTCATCCGTGGATGCTGACCCGCCGGCCCCGGTCGACCCAGACCTCACCCCAGAAGCCAATAAGCCGTCGTTCTCATCGTGGTGGTAGTTGAGGTTTAGGTTAGTGCTCAGGAGCTTGGTGAACGCATAACTGAGCTGAAAGCCGGTGCGAGCGGTTGTCCGGCTCAGCGATCCCTGCGATCCGGCGGAATCTGGCTCTTCGACTGAATAACTTGCGGTCCAGTTCAAGCTCGTGGAAGGAGCGATGTTGTAATGGAGGGATGCTGACAAGTTGGGATCTATTCGGTCGCCCCTCGTCGCGTCCTCGTACTTACGGTATGTGGCGCCGCCGCGAAAGGTGGCGGTCAACTGCGAGTTGACCCGCAAATCGAAACCGCCGAGTGCAGTTTGTGTTGTAGAGTTCCGAAGAGAGCTGTCGGGGTAGTCGATCAGCCCAAACCGGTACTCCGCTACAAGGGTAGTGCGCGGCGACCAGCGATAACGTAAAGATTCTCGGAAGGTGTCCTCGACGCGGTTTTGATTGGCGTTCCCCGAACTCTCCGAATTCGCTGAACTGTTCTGGTAGTCAATCAATCGCAGCAAATAGCTGCTGTCGGTCGACAAGCGCGACGACCACTTGTAGCTCGCCGTCAAAGTATCCTCTGTGCGGAAGTAATTCTGGCGGCCCTGCTGCGGTCCAAGATCCGTTGAAAAATCCGGCTCCGCCAGGTAGGCAGCGTTGATGACCGCATCTAGCGTAAGACGTTCGGAGACACTGTGTTTCAGAGAAGCATCAAGGGTGCCTGTGATGTCAGTGCTCCGGCCCACCCGATTGAAATAGTAGACCACGCTGGCACCCAATTTGATATTTATTTGCGTTCGCGGCGTGCGCAGATCTTTCGTGAGAGTCACATGAGTTTGAGTAAAGGCCGAGCCTACGCGACCGGTGGCCAAGCCTGCGCCACCGTTGACGGCGTTAACATTGTCGTCATACCCGCCACCGATCGTGAAAGAGAATCGAGGGACATAAGCGAGGAGATTTGTCTCACCTTCCGCCGCACTAGTGACCACACTGTCTTGCGTGTACACTTCGACCGAAGGGTCGGCGGCGACCAAACGGCTGATGGTGGACAAGAGAGTAGCCGTTGAGAGCGCGGTTAGCCCCAGCTTCCGAAGCCTAAGAACCATCAACGTGACGAGGTAGAAGGGCGGACTAGAGCCGAGTCGCTCTCCGGCAGTGATTGCTGAAAACAACCCCCGGCCGTCCGCGTTCGGTCGTGGCATAAGACGGACGGATAAGTTCATTGCGTTCAGGATACAGCTGCTAAATGGAACCGAAATTGTGCCACAAGCACCCCCCAGAAGGCCAATGTTTTGTTTCCAAATCCGTCCTGGCAACTGCAATTGATGCTCACGTCATTAGCGGCAGGCCGTTTCAGGGGCTCCGCGCCCGATGCGTATCTCGCTAAGCAGTTGGGCATCAGGATCCCATAGAGTCGTGGTAATCCGCCGCAATGCCCAAGGATTCGGAAGCAGGTCCAGAGGGCCCGGGAGGTGCGTTATTGCCGATAGGCTGCAGGGAGGTGAAGAAATGCTCTCATTGGGGCTGACCGGCGAACGCTTTCGGAGTTGGACCGCCTGCCCGCCGTGGGCTTGCGAAGTAGCGTGGGGTGTTGAACGTTCTTTTCGAAAGGTTCCGATCCCGTGCCTGCTGAACTCGACAAGATTCGAAACTTCATCGACGGCCAATTTGTTGAGCCGGTCGGCGGTCGATATCTCGACAACATCGAACCGGCGACCGGAAAGGCTTATTCGCACGTCCCCGACAGCGACGGCCGCGATGTCGAACTGGCCGTCGCAGCGGCGGAGAAGGCGTTCGCGGGTTGGTCGCACACGCCGACGGCGGATCGGTCGCGTATTCTCTTGCGTATCGTCGACCTGATCGAGCGCGATCTCGAAAAGCTGGCTCGGGCTGAATCGGTCGACACAGGCAAGCCGCTCTCCCTCGCGCGCGGGCTGGACATCCCGCGGGCCGGGAGCAACTTCCGTTTCTTCGCGACCGCGATCCTGCATACTGAATCGGAAGCGCATATCACCGATGGTGTCGCGTTCAATTACACCCTGCGCCAACCGCGTGGCATTGCGGGATTGATTTCGCCGTGGAACCTGCCGCTCTACCTGCTGAGCTGGAAAATCGCGCCCGCGATCGCGTGCGGTAACACCGCCATCGCCAAGCCGAGCGAGCTGACACCGATGACGGCTTACCTGCTGTGCGAAATCTGCCGGGAAGCCGGCCTGCCGAAAGGCGTGCTCAACGTCGTGCACGGCACCGGGCCGAATGTCGGCGCCGCGATCACGGCGCATTCGAAGATCGGCACGATCTCGTTCACCGGCGGCACGGTGACCGGCCGGAAGGTAGCCGAGAGTTGCGCCCCGATGTTCAAGAAGGTTTCGCTCGAGCTGGGTGGAAAGAATCCGAACATCGTCTTCGCCGACGCCGACCAGGACGCCGCCATCGCTGGTAGCCTGCGATCTTCGTTCGCAAATCAAGGCCAAGTTTGCCTCTGCGGTTCGCGCGTCTTCGTCGAGCGTTCGGTCTACAAAGATTTCGTCGACCACTTCGTCGAAAAAGCGTCGCAGTTGCGGCTTGGCGATCCGTTGGAAGCGACCACCGATCAGGGCGCGATCGTGTCGAAGACGCAGCTCGATAAGGTGAAGTTCTATGTCGATCTCGCGCAGCAGGAGGGCGGAACGATCGCGCTTGGCGGTTCGTCGCCGGAGGCGATCAACGAGCGTTGTCAATCGGGTTACTTTTTCTCTCCAACAGTCATCACCGGCTTGCCGGTCTCATGTCGCGTCAACCGCGAGGAGATCTTCGGTCCGGTAATCACGATCACGCCGTTCGACAATGAAGACGAAGTTATCGGCTACGCCAACGATAATGAATACGGCCTTGCCTCCAGCGTCTGGACGCAGAACCTGAATCGCGCGCATCGCGTCGCGGAGCGGATTCACACCGGCACGGTCTGGGTGAACTGCTGGCTTGTGCGCGATCTGCGCGTCCCGTTTGGCGGCATGAAACAAAGCGGCGTCGGCCGCGAAGGCGGCGACGAAGCACTGCGCTTTTTCACCGAGCCGAAAAACGTCTGCATCGCAAAGTAGTTCTGAGGCAATTGATGGTTTGGAGTTGATTGTTGAGAGTCAGATGCGCGATCCGGAAATCCATCACCGAAACGCCTAACCGTGAAGATTGCCTTTCACGTCTTTATCGTTGGGATCGCGGCTATTCTTTCCGCCAACGTTTCCGCCCAAGCGGTAAAGGAGTCTGGTTCAACACCGAGCGGACAACAGACACATACGCTTCAACGTGAGGTCCCTCATAAGCTCCAAATTCAATACCTCTTGTTTCTGCCCAACGGCTACGAAAAGAGCTCGGATAGATGGCCGCTCATTCTTTATCTGCACGGAGGATCGCTCCGCGGCGAAGACATCGGCCAGATGATGAAGTTGGGGCTCGACGAAAAAGTCGAAGCCGATCCTAATTTCCCATTCATCGTGGTTTCGCCTCAATGCCACAAGGGAGAAATCTGGACCGATGTTGATGCCCTTGGAGCGGTCCTCGACGAAGTGGCGGGGACCCACCGCGTTGATCGGGACCGCATATACGTAACCGGCCACAGCATGGGCGGACGCGGAGCGCTCTACGCTGCGTACAAAATGCCGGACCGCTTCGCCGCAGTAGTTTCACTTGGTCCTGTCGGTCCGATTACAGCTTGGGCGGAGAAGCTGGCAACCGTTTCGCTCTGGCTGTTTCAGGGACAAAACGATCAATTCACGCCGCTAAAAGAGGTCGAGGAATTGGTTCACGCTGTGGAACTGGCCGGCGGCCATCCGCAATTGACTGTACTTCCTGGACGCGATCATTACATTCTCGACGTCTACGACAGACCCGATATCTACAAATGGCTTGTGCAGCAAAAGAGGAAACATCTCTCGACTAGTGATTAATCGATACCGAAAATCTGTGTTTCATCCGTGTTAATCTGTGGCTAAGAAACAGAAGAGAGAAGAAGCCGATGAACAAAGCAGGAGCCGGAGCATATGCAGAGAAGCTGGAGTTGTACGAAAAGCTCGTGGCCACCAATCCGAAAGTGGAGCGAAAAGGCGCCACGTTCCCTTACACGTCTTTGAACGGCCACATGTCTAGCATCCTGACCAAGACCGGAACGTTGGCGCTTCGGCTACCCGCCGCAGAGCGAGATAAGTTCCTGAAGAAGTATAAAACTAAGCTCTCTGTGCAGTATGGAACAGTCATGAAGGAATACGTCGAAGTCCCGGACGCACTGCTAAAGAACACGCGAGAACTAAAGAAGTTCTTCGACCTGAGTTACGCTTACGTGGGCTCCCTCAAACCGAAGCCGACGACGAGGAAAAAATGAGCAAATCCTTCGAAAGCTCCCGCGCGCCGGAACCGGTGGGCGCGTTCCCTCACGCGAAACGCGTCAACGATCTTTTGTTTCTCTCCGGCATCGGACCACGTGCGCGCGGCAGCAGAGAAATCCCCGGCGTAACGTTCGATTCCGCAGGCAATGTCGTGAGTTATGACATCGAAAAGCAGTGTCGCGCGGTCTTCGAAAATGTTCGACTCGTACTCGAAGACGCCGGCGCGACCTGGAGCGACATTGTCGATGTCACGGTCTTCCTAACCAACATGAAGAAGGATTTTCCCATCTACAACCGCATCTACGCGGAACATTTTGCCGGACCGGGCAAACCGAACCCGACGCGGACAACAGTCGAAGTCACCGCGCTGCCCACGCCGATCGCGATCGAGCTAAAGGTGATCGCGGCACTGGCAACGTAGGTGGATCGAGTAGTCCCGTGCTCGATGTCAAAATAATGTCGGTGAAGCCGAGTAGGATTTGGCATCGCCCGACGGAGCGGCCGATCCACCAATTCGCTGAATTGGACGTTGGGCGTTCGACGTTTCCTGTTTAAGATCTAATTTTTAGATAATCAGGAATATGAGTACGGCGTTTCAGATAATTGCAACGGATCACACCGGTTTCACGGTCGCGAACATCGACCGGTCTCTGGCTTTCTGGCAGGATGTCCTCGGCTTCGCGCTTTCTCATCGGGCGCATCATACAGGTGATCTAGCGAGCGAAGTCACCGGAGTGCCCGGTGCTGAGATCACGATCGCCGTTCTTAAGGCTCCCGGACACCGGATTGAGTTGCTCGAGTACCACGCTCCATCGGACCGAAAACATGTCGATCTTCGACCGTGCGATATCGGATCGTCCCACGTGGCGTTTACGGTGGATGACCTCGACGCGGTACTCGATGCGATCGCCGCATCCGGTTGGAAAGCGGCTGGCAAGCCTCAAACTCTTCAATCAGGCCCGAACGCCGGAAAGCGCGTTATCTACGTGCGCGACCCCGACGGAACAACAATCGAGTTTATGCAGCCACCCTCTACCAAAGATTGGATCCTCTGAATCGGATCCAGCCAATCCACGGTGGCAGAGAGCCAAGTTAGCTAATTTCGTTGACTGCTCGCAGAAACTCACCATGCCAATTTCCTTCTCCACCGACGAAGAGTTCGCACGAAAACTCGATGCCGAGGACTCGCTTCGTCATTTTCGGGAAAGATTTCATCTCCCCCTCGGCGCGAATGGCAAGCCGCTCATTTACTTGGCCGGAAATTCGCTCGGCCTGATGCCGAAAGCGGCGAGAAAGATCGTCGAGCAGGAGTTGGACGACTGGGCAAAGCTCGCCGTCGATGCTCATCTAAAGGCTGCGACGCCCTGGTACACGTATCACGAGACGTTGCGCGAGCCGGTGGCGCGGCTGGTCGGCGCGAAACCGAACGAGGTCATCTGCATGAACAGCCTCACGGTGAATCTTCACCTGATGATGGCCACGTTCTATCGGCCCACGAAATCGCGCGTCAAGATACTGATGGAAGAACCGGCCTTCCCTTCCGACACGTATGCGATCAAGACGCAGATCGCGCATCACAGGTTCGATCCGAAGGAGGCGCTCGTTCTCGCGCGGCCCCGCATGGGAGAGTTCACCGTTCGACAGGATGACATCGAGGCTGCGCTGGAGAAACACGGCGACCAGATCGCGCTTGTGCTCATCGCCGGCGTAAACTTCTTCACCGGTCAGTTGTTCGACCTAGAGAGAATCACGGCGGCGGCCCATAAGCGAGGCGTTACGGTCGGGATCGATCTCGCGCACGCGATCGGTAACGTGCCGCTGGCGTTGCACGATTGGAACGTCGATTTCGCCGTGTGGTGCTCATATAAATATCTCAACGCCGGCCCCGGCGCGGTGGCGGGTGCGTATGTGCACGAACGGCACGCGACCAACCGCGAGTTGCCTCGTTTGGCCGGTTGGTTCGGGAACGATCCGGCGACTCGGTTCCGCCTGCACCTCGAGCCGGAGTTCATACCCGTTCCGTCGGCCGACGGCTGGCAGGTCAGCAACCCGCCGATATTCTCGATGGCGCCGTTGCGCGCGTCATTGTCGATCTTCGATGAAGCCGGCGGAATGGAAACGCTGCGGGCGAAATCGATCAAGCTAACCGGATATCTTCAGTTCCTGCTCGAGTCCGCCCGGCACTCAAAGTTAACCGTCATCACACCGCGCGAAACGGACGCGCGTGGCTGTCAGCTCTCGATCTCAGTTCACGAACATCCGAAAGAGCTATTCGGCAAACTCGAAGCGGCCGGCGTGAAATGCGATTTCCGCGAGCCGAACGTGATCCGCGCCGCGCCAACACCGCTCTATAACACCTTTCATGAAGTTTGGCGCGTTGCCGGGATTCTGGCGGAGCACCGATAAACCTTGCCGATCGCGGCGGTCGAACCCTTCTCATTTCTTGGCCCCGAGGAAAGCTGCCTCCGTAATCGGCAGGCGTTCTCGATAGGCTGGTGCAACTAAGATTATTTCTTGCCGCGACACGTTTTCATGGCCTTCTCACAATCCTTCGAGCACTCATTATAACGCATCTCGCACGATTCGGGAGCGCTGCCGCGGGCCTTACACTGCTCTTCAGATTACCGCAAGTTTCACCTTTCGAATTCCGATCCGAACCGCCCAGCAAAAGCGTCAAGCCCGAATTGGAATAGACTGATGTTCGCGTACTCCGCGATGGAATTTATCAGCGCGCGACCGGCAGCGCTCGTTTTACTGTTTTCCGCCAGCTCATGGGGTGTGGAATTACATTTTTTGGGCGCACGTGAGGACTATGTTTGCGCCGCGCCTGTTATTGTCATGTCGGGCGGAGCCGAGACATCTCTTACTCTTGCTGGGGGCAAGCAGCCCGATTGCAAGGCTGCTGGTTCTAGCCACGGCTTTCAGTCACCGTGTCTGAATGCGCCTTTGTGTCCTTAGTGACCTTTGTGTGAGCTGATTTGTTGGGGACATCCCTGATACCTGCAGTTCCTGCTCGAGCTCGCCACGGGACCAGTCCGTCCGACCGGCGGATCCGCCAGGCATTCAAATCTCACCGTCATCACGCCGCGCGAGACAGATACGCACGGCTGTCAATTGTCGATCCTGGTCCACGAGCATCCAAAGGAGCTGTTCCGCAAACTGGAAGCGGCCGGCGTGAAGTGCGATTTCCGAGAACCGAACGTCATCCGAGCCGCACCGACGCCGCTCGCAACACCTTCCACGAGGTGAGGCGGTTCGCCAAGATTCTGGCCGAGCATCAATGACGTTCCTGATCAGCCGAGGATGTCGCGGACGAAACCGACTGCTGTCAAATTTAGCAGAGCAATTCTTTAACGCAGTTAATCAGCCCTTGGATGGGAAAAGGTTTCACCAGGTACTTCACTTCGTGGCCGGTTAGGAAGCTGTGGACGTTTGGATCGGCAGCGAACCCAGTAATGAAGATAAAATGATCTGCCAGGGTTGGACGCATTTCCTTGGCCTTGAGGTAAAACTCATCACCCCGCAAGCGCGGCATCTTCAGGTCGCAGATGATTGCGTCGTACTGGTGGGCTTTCACCTTGAGCAGGGCTTCCTCGCCATCGAAGGCGACGTCGACCAGGAAATTTTCGTCCACCAGGATCCACTGCAAAGCCGAAGCAAGTTGTTGGTCGTCATCGACCACTAAAATGGCTTTCAGTTCAAGAGAGTGGACGCGCTGTGTTTTGTTTGATTGCGGCTCAAATTTCATCGTGATGACTACCTGTGTTTAGCAATCGTGATGCCATCTGGCGTTTTCTGGAACGCACGCGATCCGCGGCGCGCTGGCAGGCGGTAACGCAGCTAGGGTAGCTGGGCGGGCACGGACCGCGCGAGTGACCAGCATGCAGGACGCAAGCTTCGTTCTCTGTTGCGCAATCCGAGGTAGGGGTGAACTGCCGATCAGGACTCCCAGCCAAAGAACAGCCCAATGACCCCAACCGTGTCGATAAATCCGTGAGCTAGAATGCTGGTCCATAAATTCCAGCCGGATAACATGTAAGCCGCTCCCAGAACCAGTCCTGCGACTCCCGAATCCAGAATTCCGGCTGGGCCTTTGTAATAATGTCCGTAACCAAACAGAACGGAGACGACAACAATTCCAATCCAGTAGGCTGCCGTGGTCCTTCCGCCTATGTCTGCGGCACGGGTGAGCAGATATCCTCGATACGCGACCTCTTCGCCGAATGCGGCCCACGTCCACACCAGAAGCAACCAAACCAGAGCCGATTTCATATTTCCAGTTATCGCTTCCGCTCCA
Organism: Spartobacteria bacterium; assembly: GCA_003169695.1. Classification (GTDB taxonomy): domain Bacteria; phylum Verrucomicrobiota; class Verrucomicrobiia; order Chthoniobacterales; family UBA10450; genus AV80. Next base: position 99,528 of record PNAS01000077.1, on the reverse strand, counting down.
GCTGAAGCGACTATCGGAGGCCAGAAATGCCCGGCGAGCGGTTCGATGACCAAGTCGCCCAGGATGATTCTCAAGGCGGCCGCAGCCAATGCGATCAGGACGACGCGGAGCCACGATGCTGGTCGTTTGAACCCCATGGCGGACCATCCACCGTTGCGCAACCGAAGCGACAACAGGCCAAGCACAAACAGAATCGGCACTTCGTTGGGGACTACGTGAAAGACGTTGTGCCCGATGACAATGAAAGCGCCCAGTAACAGCTCGAGCGTGCTCAGGATCCGTGAATTCGAAAAGTTCGGTTGTGTGCCAGATGCGCGTGGCACGCTCAATCTCTATATCGAATATCCGATCATGCCGAGAAGTTTGTAGGCATTTCCAGCTCGTTAGCGACCTTCCGATGGCCGGATGCATCTCCCTCTTCGCGCTCTTCCTCCTCTGGGTTTATCGCTTCAAGTTTCCAGCGATCTTTCAGCCGTAAAATTTCTCCGCGGCTCAGACCTTTCGCGAATCATAAGCCCAAGGCAGCAACGCCTGCCGTTGTTTGCGCGGGCAGGTGAGATTTCGGCGAGCGCAATTCTTCCCCAACTGCGCAAGATGCCGTCTCACGGCGCGCCAGCGTTTGATCTGACGCAAATCATCCGTGCAGCGGCTGCGATGCGATAAATGTCTTGGCCCACACCCTCGGTCCGAAAAGCTTGCCGAAGCGTTCGAACATCCAGCCGCGAAAAACGGTTTCTTCTCCGAAGACCGGCATTGTTTCCGACCAAGTAATGGTACGCCTCATTGATCGGGGACACGCCGAGAAGCGGCATCACGATAGCTTTCATCAGCAACTTGAACGCGCATCCGAAAGCGATGCCGACGACAAGCCTGACGATCCAGCTCTTTGGTCGCACGTGACCGATCTCGCGCCATGGCGTGCGCGATAGCCGTTGGGCTTCTCTTACTTTGCCTTTGCCTTGGCGGCGAGAATCTGAGGCAGCAGGATGTCTCGAACGTAGTGCCAGTACGGGACGATCTCGAGGGCCGACCGCGCCTGGAGCTCAGCCGCGTTCACGTCAGGCATCGCCTTGTTCAAATTCGAGTAGGCAAGACTCATCAACAATTCTGGCTCGCCCCATGATGGCTCAAGGCGGTCCCCACTCGCTTTGCTTTTCCGGGAAAGTTCCAAACCCTTCTCGTACATTGCGATCGCTTTATCCTGGCCACCTCCACGCTCCGGCGGCGTTATGAAAATATTTGGACCGAATACCCAAAGGAGACGCGGATTGTCCGCTGCTACGTCCTTTGCCTCCTTGGCCACAGGCGCGAGCTGCGCGAATAGTTCCTTGAGCCGTGCCGTGTCTTTCTGGTGGATGTAGCCCAGCAAGCTTATGCACGACACCATCGCGATCTTCGCATCGCCGAACCCAGGCTCTGTCGCTGTGACCTTGTCAAATTCGTCCAGCGCCAGTTGGAGATCTTGCTCCAACTCCTTTGAATCGACCGCATCGTTAAAACCATTGATGGCCCTCCTCCACATCGCGAAGCCTCGCCAATATCGGACTCGGGGCGCCAGTGTCTTATTGGTGACAAACTGCTCTAACTCATCGTAACGACGTTTAAGCGCCACCCGGTCACCCTCATAGTCCGCCTGTTGAACCCGGGAAACGATCCGTATCACGGGCTCACGCGCGTCCTCATCTGGCGCTCCAAGAACCGCGAAAACCGACGTGAACATGATCGCTGCCGATATCGATAGCGACCGCAACAGACTTGCAGCGGGTATGTGGCGCATCTCGTTTTCATACCAGATTTCCCGGCTCAAAAAAGACAAAATCGGACAACCGCGGATGTCGCGGATGAAACGGATGGAGGAGAAGATGCGCCTCGACAGAGCGAGGCGGCTACATTGAATTAAGACATCCGTGATATCCGAGTAATCCGCGGTTAAGCATTCCAATCAATGGCGGAGAAATTTGTACTTATCGGCAGCGGACTCGCGGGGGGATTGCTCGCGGCGTACTTCGGGCGGCGGGGATACGAGGTCGATTTGTACGAGAGACGGGCCGACCCGCGCGCGGGTAACTTCGTCGGCGGTCGGTCGATCAATCTCGCGCTCTCGACGCGCGGAATTCACGCGCTCCAGCAGCTCGGCATCGCCGATGAAGTGTTGCGGTACGCCATCCCGATGCGCGGCCGAATGATCCATGACAGATCTGGCAACTTGCATTTCGCCCCATACGATCGCGACCCGAATAATCACATCAACTCGATTGGGCGCGCCGCGCTCAACACGACCGTGATCGAGGCCGCACAGCGCCATCCGAACGTGCGAGTCATGTTCAATCATCTTTGCACCGACGTGAATCTGGATGTGCCCGCCGCGCACCTGGTCAACATGGAAACGAACCAGGCAAGTGACGCGCGGGGCGACGCCGTAATTGGCGTTGATGGCGCCTTCTCGGCGGTGCGCCGAGCGATGCAGCGGCTCGATCGTTTCAAGTACGACGAGAGCTATCTCGCCCACGGTTACAAGGAGCTCACCATCCCACCCGCGCCCGATGGTTCGTGGCGAATGGAAAAGGAGGCGCTCCACATTTGGCCGCGCAAGAGCTTTATGATGATTGCCCTGCCGAACCCCGACGGCTCATTCACCTGTACGCTCTTTTGGGAATTCGCCGGGCCACGCAGTTTCGAGACGACCAAGACCGACGACGATGTCCGCCGCTTCTTCGACGAAGAATTCCCCGACGCCGTGCCGCTCATGCCGACGCTCCTCGAGGATTTTCGGGAAAATCCAACCGGATCACTGGTGACCATTCGTTGCGCACCCTGGTCCTACAAAGACAAGATCGCGCTCGTCGGCGACGCCGCCCACGCGGTCGTGCCGTTCTATGGCCAGGGAATGAACGCGGCCTTCGAAGATTGCTTCGTGCTCGACGAATGCATGGCCGAGTTCCCGGCAGACCGGGAGCGCGCCTTCACCGAGTATTTTTCCCGGCGGAAAGAGAACGCCGACGCACTCGCCGACCTCGCCGTTCACAACTTCATCGAGATGCGCGACAAAACCGCGTCGAGAACATTTCGAGCGAAGAAGAAGCTCGATCACCTGCTCGAGGGTTTGCTTCCCGGCATCTATCTGCCCCTCTATACCATGGTGACATTCACCCGCATTCCCTACGCCGAGGCAGCGCAGCGCGCGCGGCGCCAGGACCGCGTCGTGTGCGCCAGTCTCATCGGCACCGCGCTATTGGTAGTCGCGCTGTTGTTCCTGCTGTTTCGTTCAATGGTTCGCTGATAATCTGCCTCAATGAACATGCCGAAGGAAAGGCACCCACCACGATGTCATCGCCGTTGAAAGCCGGGTTAATTTCGGTCGTTCATATTATAGCCGCCACGGCGGTTTATCGGTATCTGATTACCGGCGGGTGGCTGACGAACCATTACCAGCTCAATGATCCCAACATCGTGAACCTCGTGCTGGCGATCTTTGAGCCGATCGCGATCGTCAGCGTGATCGCGTATTGGCTTTTGCGGAAACCGGCCCTCTACCGGCTCATCTCGATCCTGTGCCTCGTCCAAATCCTGATCGGCGCTGGTTTTCTCGTTTTCATTCTGCTCTTCGTCTTCACCTGGCATGCGAAAATGATGTAGTTGGCGGCCGGAAGAAATTCTCCACTTGACAGTCTAGGCAAAAGATTGAACGATCGTGTAACCAAGACTGTCTAGGCATGCAGAACCATTATTGACCAATGAAAAATTCCATTCTCTTTCCACGTTATCTCTGGCTGGCCGTAATCTCATTTCTCGGTTCAGCGGCCCTCGCCGGACCGCAGGACACTTCGCTCGGAGGCAAACTCGTGGGCAAATGGACTCAGGAGATGATTGGCGCTCGAACCGGGGGCGCAATTATCAACATCACTGCCGTCGACGCGACCACGGGCCGCATCACAGGAAAATACATCCCCCCTTCAGGCCCGGCAGGCGGAAAGGAGTTTGATGTCACCGGGTGGATAAGCTCGGCGGCACCCCAGGAGAAAGCCGACAACGTCATTACGGTTTCATTCACGGTTAGTCTCTCCACCTACGGAAGCATTTCGAGTGAGACTGGCTATCTGAAGGACAACAAGATTTTCGCCATGTGGCACAACGTCCGACCGAATGCCGCCTACGATTGGGCGCACATCGTCACGGGCGAGGACATTTGGACAAAGACTCCTTAAGCGACGCCAACGTAATTCACCTATGCGAGCAAGCAGGATGCGTGGTTTCCCGAAGAAGAAGCGATTGCTTCGTATTCTTGAATCGACGGTGACTATTCTGGCGGTGGTCGCCGCTCTCGCCCTGATCCTGAAACGCAGTGATGCGCGCGCTTCGACCAACGAAAAGGCTGTGGCACGGTCAGGTCCCACGGTCGAGCAAGGCAATAAGAACATCAAAGTGTTGACCGGCATGCCCGAGTACCAGCTGATCCCGACGATGAGATTCTTCACCGTGTCGCTTGGGGTAAGCTGCAATTACTGCCACGTAGTTAGCAAAGACGGAAAAATGGATACGGCGGCCGACGACAAGGAAACAAAGCGGACTGCGCGCGGGATGATCAAGATGGTGTTGCAGGCGAACGCGACGACGTTTCACAACGAGCCACAGATTAGTTGTTATACCTGTCATCAGGGCCAGGCAGTGCCCCAAAGGTATCCCAATTTTCCAGTAGCCCTTAAAACAATGCCGCCAGCGGCCGCCGGCCCGGAGCCGGTTGCGACCCGGACGCCAGCACTACCAACGGATGACGAAATCCTGGACAAATACGCCGCGGCTATTGGTGGCCAGGCGGCGATCGCCAGAATCAAGAGCGCCGTGATTAAGGGCACGGTCCAAAACGCCAGTGGATCGACGGGCACCTTCGAAGCTGATCAAGTGGCTCCGGGCAAAGGCTACGACAGCGTTACTACTCAGCGTGGGACGCGCGTGCGAATCGTGAACGAATCGAAAGGCTGGGAAAAGAATGCTTATGGCGTAAACGAACTGTCTGGGCAGCAGTTGGAAGATCTAAAGATGTCGCTGGCCTTATTTGGGAACCTGAAGCTAAAGGACCACTTTTCGAAGTTCGAGGTGGCTGCCAAAGAGAAGATCAACAATCGCGATGTCTATGTCCTCAATGCGACCCGGGCCGATCAAAAACGGGAGCATCTTTATTTCGATTCAGAAAGCGGACTCCTCATACGACGCGTCGCGGACACCAGCACGATGATCGGTGTCATACCAGAGCAAATCGACTTCGAAGACTATCGCGCTGTTGACGACGTCAAGCTTCCCGGCACGGTCCGTTTCGCAACCGTCGACACTCAAAATCCCATGTCGACACGGAAGATCGACAAAGTTGAATTCAATGTCCCGGTGGACGATTCGCTGTTTACTAAACCCAATTAAGAAGCAAAACGTTATGGCTAGAGAAAAACCTGAGCTCGTTTACGGGACGCTCGACATGCTGATCTTGAAATCACTCCAGCACGAGCCGAGGCATGGACTCGAAATCGCCGATCGCATCCAGCAGATGTCGAAAGAGATCCTGCACGTCGAGCAAGGCTCGCTTTATCCGGCGCTTTATCGCCTCGAGGCCAGGGGCTGGGTGAAGGGCGAGTGGGACGTTTCCGAGAACAATCGCAAAGCGCGCTACTACAAGCTGACGGCCGCAGGCCGAAAGCAACTCCTCGCGGAAACCGAGCATTGGTCCCGCATCACCAGGGGAATCGATCTCGTGCTCTCAGCCAGCTAGCTGTTATGCCTAAACTCCACTCCTGGTTTTCCCGCCTGCTCGGGCTTTTTCGAAAAAAGAACGGCGAGGCTGAAATGGCCGAGGAGATAAGGCAGCATCTCGAGGGCTTGATCGACCGCCACATCGCCGACGGCATGTCGCCAGGAGACGCGCGAAACGCGGCGCTGAAAGAATTTGGGGGCGTCGAACAAATCAAGGAAGCGGCGCGTGACGAGCGGGTCTGGCTTTCGGCCGACCAGCTCTGGCAGGACCTGCGCTTCGGCGTCCGGATGCTTTGGCGTAATCCCAGCTTTTCCTTCCTGGCGATTCTTTGCCTCACCCTTGGCATTGGCACTAACGCGGCCGTCTTCAGTTGGATCGAAGGAATCTTGTTCCATCCCTATCCTTTGGTCGAGCACGAGGAAAGGATGTTCGCTCTAACTGGCACGACTCGCGGCGCGACGAACATCGGGCTTTCGTACCCCGACTACCTCGATTTTCAGAAAAACTGCACGCTCATCGATTCATTCATCGTCGACCGAATCGTGGGCACGACGCTCAGCATCGGCGACCGCGCCGAACGTGCGAGCGGCGGCCTCGTCTCCGCAAATTATTTCGACGCGCTTGGAATGCGCCCGATTCTCGGCCGCGGCTTCAACCCCGAAGAAGGTACGGGGCGCAACGCCCATCCCGTCACCGTGATCAGTTACGAGATGTGGCAGAACCGTTACATAGGCGACCCCGGCATCATCGGCAAAACGCAATACTTCAACGGCGTCCAGCACACCATCATCGGCGTGGCGCCGGAGAAATTTTACGGGACCTTTGTCGGTTACGCCTTCCAGTTCTGGGTGCCGACGTCGATGCAGGAAACCTTCGACTCCACCGGCTACAAACTGGAGGACCGCGGCGATCGCTGGGTGGAAGGCTACGTCTTCCTCAAACCCGGAGTAAGTGCGCAGCAGGCGCAGGATGAAATTTCGGCAGTCGCGAAACGCCTCGAGAGCGATTACCCGGCGACGGACCGCGGTCATGGCATCCAGCTCCTGCCGTTGTGGAAGACTCCGTTCAACGGCGCCGCCGCCATTTTCCCCACGCTCGGCATCGCACTGGCCGTGGTCGTGTTCGTGCTCCTTATCGCTTGTGCCAACGTCAGCAACCTTCTGCTCGTTAGGTCTCTCCTGCGCCGGCAGGAGATGACGGTGCGCCTGGCGCTCGGCGCCGGCCGCGGCCGTCTGGTGCAGCAGCTTTTCACGGAAGGTCTCATCCTCGCGGCCATCGCCACCGCCGGCGGCATCGCCGTCGCGCACTGGTGCCGGAACGCGCTCGTGCTCGCGTTCCCAACGCCCGCGCCCGGGATCATCATTAATTATCCCGGCGCGATCGATTGGCGCGTGCTCGCCTTGAGCGCCGGTGTTTGCGTTATCTCCACTTTGTTCTTCGCGGTCGTTCCTGCCATTCAGGCGAGCAAGGTCGATCTCGTCGGCGCGCTCAAGACCGAATCCGGCGGCGTCGTCGGCGGCCACGGCCGCTCGCGGTTGCGCTCGGGGCTGGTGCTCCTCCAGGTCTCGCTCAGTTTCGTTTTGCTCGCCGGCGCGGGTTTGCTTTTGCAAAGTCTCCAACGAATCCAAAACGCCAGCCCCGGTTTTGCCACGCGCGATGTCATCACAGCTGGCATCGATCTCTTTTCCGCCGGCTACAAACTCGATCGCGCAAAGACTTTCAAGGACCAGCTCCTCGAGCGCGTGCGTTCGCTGTCAGGGATCGAGTCCGTCGCCATCGCGCGCGTACGGCCATTCAGTTACAGCAATTACTCCAATGCCACTATCGCCGCCGATGGCTACCAGGCTGCGCCCGATCAACTACCGACCGCAGACTACGTTGAGGTGAGCGAGGGATACTTCGCCACCATCGGCATCCCGATTCTCTTCGGCCGCGAGTTCACCCGCAACGACGACGAGAACGCGCCGCCCGTCGCCATCGTCAACGAAACGATGGCGGCCAGATATTGGCCCGGGAAAAATCCGATCGACCAGCGTCTCCAGGTAAAAGACAAATGGATGCAGGTCGTCGGGGTCGCGAAGCTTTCGAACTATCGCACGAAACTGGAGCCACCGAAGCCGTTCTTCTATGTGCCGATGCGCCAGCATCCGTTTGTGAACTGCGGCCTTATCATTCGCACCCGGCTAACTCCCGGCGCCATGATGACCGTGCTCGCGCAGGAGATCCACGCACTCGACCCGAACATCGTGCCGGTCGACACCATCACCATGCAGGAGCAAGTCGATCGGATGAGTTACTCGCAACGGCTCGCCGTCACGTTACTCACCGTGTTCGGAGGAATGGCGTTGTTCCTGGCTGCGATCGGCCTATACGCCGTGATGTCCTACGCTGTCTCGCAAGGCACACGCGAGCTAGGCTTGCGCATGGCGCTCGGCGCTGGCGCGGCAGATCTTTTGCGTCTGGTGATGTCGCGTGGCCTCGTCTTGACGGCAGGTGGCCTAGTCCTGGGCACAGCAGTGGCACTGTCACTCACACGACTGATGGGCAGCCTGCTCTATCAGGTGAGCCCGCGCGATCCGCTCGCGTTCGGTTCGGCCTTCGTCATCCTGACCGTCGTCGCGCTGGCGGCGTGTTTCGTGCCGGCCTGGCGCGCCACCCGGATAAATCCAGTGCAGGCATTGCGAAGCTGAGCAGACGCGTGATAGTTGCATCGTAAGCGGCTTACGATGCGACTCAAATCGCCGCTTAAACCAGTCGAGTTCGCAAAGTGCGAAGGCGGGAATCATGTGGTTACCGTTTCGGCAACGTGTCGGCATCTTATCACCGGTGGCTGGCTGACGAACCATTACCAACACAACGATCCCAATATCGTTAACCCGGTGCTGGCCATCTTCGAGCCAATCGCGATCGTCAGCGTGGTTGCCTACTGGCTTTGGCGAAAACATTTTCTCTACCGGCTCATCTCCATCCTCTGTCTCGTTCAGTTCGTCATTGGCGTTGGCTTTCTTGCTCTCATTCTGCTCTTCGCGCTCACATGGCACCCGAAAATGATGTAGTAAGATGTTTAGCCCTACACATTGTCATCTTGTACGATCGTGGCTGAATTGGATTGTTTCCGCGCCTCTGTTTCATTAGCCTTCGTCGAAATCGTCACCGGCAGGCATTCGTCCGCCGTGGCGGATGAAAACCAAACTACAACATCAAGAAAACATCACTATGAGCGACACCTACGTTCCACTGATAAGCTCCGGCACTGCCGGCCCACTCGGCGTTCTGCACCTCCCGCGCCTCTGGCAGAAAGTCTCTCTTGAAGCGGCGGGTAAACTCGCTTCTGGCTATCCCGGCATCGGCAGAGGCTTCGATGCGATGACCTGTGCTGCCCTCGGGCTCGATGAACAGGCTGTAAAGGATTACATCAAGCAGAACAAGCCGACCTATCCCGAATTCGAAGCGTGGGTAAAGCAAAACGCCGGGCCGCTTACGCCGCAGGCCATCGAGAAACATAACGCTGCGGTGCGGGGTTATAACCACGATGACGCCACACGCCAGGGGGTTCTGGGCGCGTGCGGCATGGCCGACGACGCTTCCGCACCACGCGACGCGGTGAACCTTAACAATCTTGACGACTGGTACGAATTCCACCAGGCGGTGCTCAAATAAGTCAGTGAGCGATCTAGCGAGCGGGTGACCGGGCGACTTAGAATCACTTAACCGTTAATCACTCACTCGCTCACTGCGGGTAAGGCCCTTCCTGGACGCTTTCGGTAACTTTGCGGCGGTCGTTAGGGCTTTCGCGGGACTGGAGTTTCTCGGGCAGCACTTCTTTTGGGCCCGGCCAGCCGACGGCGGCCATTGCTTCAACCTGGAACTGCTCGGGGATGCGCAGCTCGGTGCGCGCGCGGTCGTAGTCGAACCCTTCCATGCCATGCACGACCAGGCCTTGGCGGAACCCCTGGAGCGCGAAGCTCAACCAGGCGGCTCCGGTATCATAGGAGTGGGTGATCGATGGCTCGCCATTGTACTCGAAGGTGGTGCGCGAGATGAAGAGGACGAGGACGGCGGCGTTCTTCGCCCAGGATTTGTTGCCGTCGCCGAGGAGGCCGAGGAAAAGGGGCCAATGTTCGGTGTCGCACCGGGCGTAGAGTGCGCGCCACTGTTGAGCGTTAAACGAGGAGGGCGCCCAGCGTGCCGCCTCGAAAAGGCGCATCAGTTCCTCCGGCGAAATGGGCTCGCCGGACATGGCGCGCGGTGACCAGCGATCCAGCAGGAGCGGCTCGATGGGATGGTCGGATTTTCGAATTTCGCTTCCTTTGATCATAGGAGAAGGATGCTGCGTTGATCGGAGAATGCTTGTCGATTCTTATCCGAGGAAAGAGATCGCTCATTGATTCTCATCCTCCGGCCATCGCGCCGAGAACGACGAACGACTCGGCGCCCGTCGCGACGGCGTCGGGCAGGGGAGTGTCAGGAAGTTCGTGGGATAGGTCTTGTTCGCAGGCGAAGAAACGGACGAACGCGCGGCGCTTTTGCGTGACGTGATCGCGGATGGTTCCGCGCAGCACGGGATAGCTGGCTTCGAGGGCGTCGAGGACAGAGCGTTGGGTAACGGGATCTTTGACGTCGAGCTGCACTTCTCCATCGACATGAGCGAGTTTCCGCAGATGGAATGGCAGCACAACGCGGATCATGGCAGCGTCTGGACTTCGACGGAGAGGACGGCCGGAAGATCGCGGACGATGGGATTCCAGGTGTCGCCGGCGTCGGCCGAGCCGTAAACCTGGCCGCCGGTAGTGCCGAAGTAGATGCCGCATTTATCGAGCGAGTCGACGGCCATCGCGTCGCGCAGCACGTTGACGTAGCAGTCGCTTTGCGGCAGACCGCTCGTGAGCCCTTCCCATTCGTTGCCGCCGGTCCGGCTGCGGTAAACGCGCAGCTTGCCATCGGGCGGGAAATGTTCTGAGTCGCTCTTGATCGGGACGACGTAGATGGTCTCCGGTTCGTGCGCATGAACGTCGATCGGGAATCCGAAATCGGACGGCAGATTGCCGCTGACTTCGTTCCAGGAGTCGCCAGCGTTCTCGCTGCGCATGACGTCCCAGTGCTTCTGCATGAACAAAACGCCAGGGCGCGACGAGTGCATCGCGATGCGGTGAACGCAATGGCCGACCTCCGCGGTCGGATCAGGGATTTGTTCGGACTTCAATCCGTGGTTAATCGGTCGCCAGGTCTGGCCGGCATCATCGCTCCGGAACGCGCCCGCAGCGGAGATCGCGACGAAGATCCGATTGGGCTGGCTCGGATCGAGCAGGATCGTGTGCAGGCACATTCCGCCGGCGCCTGGCTGCCAAAGGTTGCCCTTAGCGCCGCGCAGCCCGGGCATCTCCTGCCAGGTCTTGCCGCCGTCGACAGTGCGGAACAGAGCGGCGTCTTCCGCTCCGGCGTAGACGGTATCCGGATCGGCCAGCGACGGTTCGAGATGCCAGATTCGCTTGAACTCCCAAGGGTGTTGCGTGCCGTCGTACCACTGGTGGGTGCCGGGGACGCCCTCGTAGACGAATTCGTTGCCGACCGGCTCCCAGGTTTTGCCCCCGTCTTCCGAGCGCTGAATCATTTGCCCAAACCAGCCGCTGGATTGAGACGCATAGAGCCGGTTCGGGTCAACGGGCGAGCCTTTGAGGTGATAGATTTCCCAGCCCGCAAAGTGTGGGCCACTAATCTTCCATTCTTCGCGCTTGCCGTCCGAGGTCAGAACGAACGCGCCCTTGCGTGTCCCGACCAGCAATCGGACAGCGCTCATTGTTTACTCCTTCTCATCGGTCCTGGGTTCGAGGTCAAATCGGTTGCCATTCTCATGTTGTGATCCTCTCAAACGTTGTGACGAGGGACAAGAGGAATGAGGAATGAGGAATGACGAGTGACGAATGGTGAGGGACGAGGCATTCGGAAGCCCGCGCGCGCGACCGGGTGATTGCGCCGGTAGTCCAAAGCGAGTGGGAATCTTCGCAAATTTCGGATGGGCAGGAGAGAATTCAGGCGATATGATGAGCGGCCCATGAGCCAATTGGAACAGCGGCAACCAGAAACCGGTGGCGTAAACCGGGCGGTGGCGCCTCGCATTTTAAGCCCGGAATTAAAGAAGCAGTTCGAAACGCTCAGGGACCACCTTCAGCGTGCATTGTGGCTGGCCGAAAAGTGCGCTGACCATGAAGCAACCCAAATTCTTCGCGCGCGGCTGACAAATCTACAGGCGGCAGCTCTGATCGTCATTGTGGGAGAAGTCAAGGCTGGTAAGAGCAGCTTTATTAACGCCCTGGTCCGAGAAGAGGTTTGCGAAGTCGCGCCGGGTCCGTGCACCTCCCGTATCCGGGAATTGGTCTATGGAGGCGAACGTAAAATAGTCAGCCTGGACGAATCTTGTGAAAGAGTCTTTTTGCCCAAAGAGGTGTTGCGCGAAGTTACGATGGTCGATACGCCCGGAACCAACTCGATCATCCAGAATCATGAGACGATAACGGAAAACTATATTCCGCAAAGCGATCTGGTTGTTTTTGTCTTTTCCGCAGCGAACCCACATACCAAGTCGGCTTGGGAACTCCTTACCTTGATCAGGAAGGAGTGGCACCGAAAGATGGTGTTTGTGCTCCAGCAAGCCGATCGAGCCAGCCAGGGAGAGCTGACCATAAATCGAGAGCACGTAACGCAGTATGCACGCGAGCGGCAGGTCGAAAACCCAATCGTCTTCACTCTGTCAGCCAAGCGTGAACTGGAAGGAATGCCGGAGAGTGGATTCTCGGAATTTCGTAACTACCTACAGGGCGTCATAGCCTGTGGAGAAGTCTGGCGCATGAAAGTGGAAGGATCGTATCAAACGCTGAGATCGGTCATGACCAAGTTGCTCTCGCATCTCCGCCGGGAGAAGGCAGCAATCGATGAGGAGCGCGCCTTCTATCAAGGCCTTTTCCGAACGGTGGAAGCGCATGAGACCACGGCCAATTCGCTGAAGCTGGCAATTGTCGAGAAGCTTTCGGCTACCTACGACAGCCTCGCCAAACAGTCGGAAGATGAGTTCGCAAAGGGTCTCCGTGTGGGAAAATTAATCAAGCGAGCGATTCCGTTTTTGCGGGACAAGGATACCAGAACCTGGCTCCAGGATTTGAAGGCGCGATTTGAGCGCTCTGCCCGAAAAGAAATCCAAATCGAAGCGGTCGGGGTGTCGAAGGATCTTTTCGAAGGGATGCGGACCATGATGGAAGAACTGGCCAAGAGCGTCGCGGGAAGACAGGAGCGCCTCAGGGAAAACGCCCTTTTTCCGCAAGCAGCTGGCCACCTGGCAATGCTCGAACAATTGAGATCGAAGTTGGGATTCATCCGGATCGATGACAAGGTCCTGAGGGGCAAAGTCGCGGAGACTAAGGATGTCAGGACACTTGCCTTGGCGGGGAGCGGACTCGCGGGTCTTGGAATAATCATCGCGGCGCTCTCGCCGATTCTATGGCTCGACGTCACGGGGGGGATATTTTTGGGTGCCGGCATCCTTCTGGTCGCAGTCGGCCTGCTCTGGCGCCGATCAAGTGTCTTGCGCGATTTCAGGCAGAAGTTGGGCGATTCTCGTCAGGAGTTTCATGACCGTTTGGACTCCGAATTCGGCGAAATCTTTGACGGCCTCTTCTATGAAGTGCGTCAGGCTTTGACTGAAACCATCTTCCGTCTTGAGTTACAGGCCTCTTTCAACGCGCCACTTCTCGAAGAAACATTCCAGATTGGCGAAGCTGCGTCTGACATGGTCATGGTTTCCGAACGCATTGTAGTAGCGCAACAGCCGGACCGGCCGTCGGTAGCGGCGTAGGACGAGCGTACCCACTACAAGCGAGATTCGGATTTGGTTATGCCGAAAGCCGAGGTCGGCCCGAGCGAAATTAACTCAAGCCGATCAACGCGGATGGGTGTTCCGGCGACCAAATGGATTACTACGGCTCCGCACGACTCTTGGTCCTAAGAGATGGCAAATGGACCGAGATCAAGGGTCCGGAAAGTCTCAAAGGGAAAGGCTGGGTGGTTCGACCGGGCCTGAAAAATGACCTCGCCGCATCTCTGAAGTTGAAAAGTCTGCCAAAAAGGAGCTGAATCCGTAAACATGGGGCATTGACCAACCTGATTCGCATGGGAGTGCAGCGCAGCCGGCGCACGTTTGTGCGCTTGCGATAAAGTGTTCCGACTTCTGGGAAGCCCTTCTGAGAAAGCTTAGGTCAAGAGAAAGGTTGAGGGTTGAGAGTTGAGGGTTACAATCGCTCTCTCCTGCAAATGCAAACGACAGCGACGCCGGCCTTTCGCAAAACCGCCGACACTTTCACATCCGGTGCGAAGACTCTGCCGCAGCGTTACTTCGTTTCACCGGAGATTTTTGCAAAGGAACAAGAGCTCATTTTTTCTACGCGGTGGGTGCTGGTCGGGCATCAGAGTCAGATCGCCAAAGCGGGGGATTATTTCGTCCAGGAAGTGGCCGGTGAAAGTGTCATTGTTGTGCGTGACCAAAGGGGAGAAGCGCACGGATTCTACAACGTCTGCCGCCACCGCGGGACGCGATTGTGCGAGGACATGACCGGACATTCCTCGACGATTCGATGCCCGTATCACGCCTGGACCTATGGCCTCGACGGACAGCTGGTCGGCGCGCCGCACATGGACAAGGTGCAAGGTTTTGACAAGGCCGAGCATTCGTTGCACGCGATAGAGATGGCGCTATGGGAAGGATTTATCTTCGTGAACCTGATCGACGAGCCCACTCCGCTGGAGGAAGTGTTTGGGCCTCTGGCCGGAAAATTCAGCCACTGGAATCTGCCGAAGCTGCGCTCGGCCAAACGGATTGAGTATGACGTCCGGGCCAATTGGAAGTTGATTTTCGAGAATTATTCGGAGTGCTATCACTGTCCGGGAGTGCATCCGGCGCTTCAGAAACTGACGCCCTACGATCTAGCGGAGAACGATCTGTGCGAAGGACCCTTTCTCGGGGGGTTCATGCCGATCACAAAAGGCTACAGTTTGACGATGACTGGCAATGTCTGTGCGCTGCCCGTGGGCGACATCAAGGGCGAGGATCATGACCGGGTCTTCTATTATTCCATTTTCCCAAACATGCTCCTGAGCATGCATCCTGATTATGTCATGGTGCATCAACTATGGCCGCAGGCCCCGGAACGGACGCTGATCCTGTGTGATTGGTTTTTCCATCCAGGGGCCTTCGATCGCGCCGACTTTCACCCCGACGATGCGATCGAATTCTGGGATATGACCAACAAGCAGGACTGGCACGTGTGCGAGTTGAGCCAGCAAGGCATTGCCTCCCGCGCGTATCAACCTGGGCCCTATTCGCCTCGGGAAAGTATTCCCGCCGCCTGGGACCGCGAATACCTGCGGCACATCAGGTAGAAGCAAACGGCCAACCCGCCTACGCCCTTAGGCTTTGGCGTGGCAGGCGCTCCCTAGCGAAAGGGGAGGAGGAACATCCAACGCCAACCATCGAATTTAGATTTCCGGATTTCCCGGTTTCCTGATTTGTATCGTCCCAATTTGTCTTATCTCGTTATCCGCGGTTAAGGATTGATGCCAAGAAATTCACGCGCAGTTCCGGACAGCAGTTGCGCCTTCTCTTTCGCAGACAGCTCCTGCATCGATTCGAGTAGCTTGCCCGGGTACGCTTCACCGAGCGGGAAAGGGTAGTCCGAACCGAGGGCGACGCGCCGTGCTCCGAAAAGTTTGAGCAGCAGCTTGAGTGCATCAGGATCATGGACGAGCGAATCCACGTAGAACCGCGCCGGAGTGTCGCTGGTTGCGAGATAACTTCTCGGATTAGCCTTATTATCCGTCGCGCACAAATCCGGGCGAACGTGAAATGCGTGCTCGATACGGCCGACGGTAATGGGGAACGCGCCGCCGCCATGCGCGAAAGCGACGCGGAGCTTCGGGAAACGATCGAACACGCCGCCGAATATCATCGAGCAGATCGCCAGCGACGTCTCGGCCGGCATCCCAACGAGCCATGGCAACCAATAATTCGGCATACGTTCCCTGCCGAGCATGTCCCATGGATGAACGAAGATGGCGGCGCCGAGTTGTTCCGCCACGCTCCAGACGGGCTGGAGTGACGCGTTGTCCAGATTTAGGCTGTCGACACGACCGGAGTGCGGATTTGCGTCCACATGCGTGCCGATCTGCGCCCCGCGCAAGCCCAACTCACGGATGCATCGTTCCAGCTCCTGCGCCGCCAGATCCGGATCTTGCATCGGGATCGTGGCCAGACCCGCGAATCTCGTCGGATGATCGCGGACAACTGCGGCGATGTGATCGTTCAACCGGCGAGAAAGATCGAGTCCATCGGCCGGTTTCGCCCAATAGCTGAACATCACCGGCACGGTCGAAAGCACTTGCATTGTAACGCCGGTGCAATCCATCTCCTCAATGCGACGCTTTTGATCCCAAACGTTGTCGGTGATCTCGCGAAAGACGCGCTCGCCGATCATCATCTGCGCGCAGCACGGTTGATAGTGTTCGAGCCTGACGAACCCGCCGTAGCCGTACTTCGCATCAAGGTTGGGCCAGTCGCGCGGGAGAATGTGCGTATGCAGGTCGATCTTCATGGACCGAGCCGGTCTGGCGGATTTTTCAGAACGGCTTCGTCGGCTCCGGCTGCTCGACTTTCTTACCGCAGTTCTTGCAGGTCCGCCGCGCGTCGTCGTTCCAGAAGTCGAGCATTGTTTGGCTGAAGTGCTGGACGATGTCCCCGCAGTCGAAATGGATATCTTCCACTAGTGCTTCGCAATTCTCGCAGTAGAAAATGACGTGTTCCGGTTCTCCCGGCGGACGGCGGCGCTCGATCACCATGCCGAGCGTGTTGGGCGGGCGCACCGGGGCATGCGGAACATTTGGGGGAATGAAGAACGTCTCGCCTTCGCGCACGAGGTGGTCCACGATCCGGTCGCTCTCGCGGATCCGCACTTTGATGTCGCCCTTCAGCTGATAAAAGAACTCTTCGGAGTCGACCTGGTGAAAATCGTTCCGCGCGTTGGGACCCATGATGATCATGACGAAAAAGTCGCGCCCGTCGTAGAGATAACGGTTGCTCACCGGCGGTTTGAAGAGGTGGCGATTGTCTTCGATCCAGGTGGTCAGCTCGATCGGCGGTTGTACGCCGGCCGCGATGGGGCGCTCCGACGTTGGTGGTGGAGGCTCAGCGAGATTAGCCATGACCGAGGCTATTTCTTTCCGCGGGCAGCGTCAAACGCGTCGTTCAAGCATGGAACATGCGGAAGCATGTCCCCCGAAGGGTGGCCGCGACAGCCCGTGCGTGGGCGCGAAGATATTTCAGGCTGGCCGCAGGGTCAATTTCCATCGTGCGCCTCCCGGCCTGAGGACTCAAAATCTTGGGCCGTGGGTTTGTTTCGCCCAAACCCGCAATTTTCGGCTTCACACATCTGGGAGAGTCGGATATCAAACGGTCCCCCCTTATGCATCTGATCTCTGCGGCGCGGCGAATAATTTGAAAGCTTTAAGCATTTTCAACCCTTTTGCCTGGCTCCCGACGGTATTGTGCCGTTTGGAAGTTGGGCAAAAACCAACAGAGAAAAAGAAAGGTCAACATGACAAGGAAAGCAATGATTGCCGGCGCAGCGATTGCCGGTTTGATGGGCGGTTCGTTTGCCGTTACCGCGCACGCCGTCCAATCCAGCTCGAAGGCTGGTGTCTCGCTCGAAATGGGCAAAAAGAAAGCCGACGCGGACAAGCACGCCTGCAAAGGCATGAACTCGTGTAAGGGCAAGGGCGGTTGCAAGAGCGGGGACAACAGCTGCAAGGGCAAGAACTCCTGCAAGGGCAAAGGCGGCTGCGCGACTGATGGCAGCAAGCCGGCGGAATCGCCAGCTAAGAACTAAGCAAGTCTGGTTTATCGAGAGCCGGGGTTCCATTCCCCGGCTCTCAAGGGTAACGCGCACCAACGAAAAAGATCTTACCGCCGTGCCGGCAAATTCCTTCAACAACTTCACCGAATACGGAATCGGCATCGGCCTGCGTGTGCCGCATTACCGGCACATACTAGCGCAGAAACCAGTGGTCGATTGGTTCGAAATCATCTCGGAGAATTTCATGGTCGATGGCGGCCGTCCGCTCGAAGTCCTCGATTCGATCCTCGAGCAATACCGCGTCGTCCAACATGGCGTGGCAATGTATTTCGGCTCGGCCGACCGATTAAGTCGCGAGCATTTGAAAAAACTCAAGCGGCTAGTAAAGCGCACCAAGACACCCTGGCTGTCCGATCATCTGTGCTGGGGCAGCGTCGATGGACGTTACACGCATGACTTGCTGCCGATGCCTTACACGTTCGGCGCCGCCAAGGCGACCGCGGACAACATTCGCGAGGCGCGAGATTTTCTCGAGGTGCCGATCTGCGTCGAGAACGTCAGCAGCTACGCGGAATTCCACGCGTCGGAAATGACGGAGTGGGAGTTTTTGAGTGAAGTCGTCGAGCGTGCCGACTGCGGGATTCTCCTGGACGTGAACAACATTTACGTTTCATCGCAGAATCACAGTTTCGATCCTTACGATTATCTCAACAATGTCCCGCATGATCGTGTCGGGCAGATCCACATCGCGGGGCATTCGAAGTTCGAGAAATACATTCTCGATACGCACGATCATCCGGTGCTCGATCCGGTTTGGAAAATGTACGCCCACGCCGTGAAACTCGTTGGCCGCACCGCCACACTGCTCGAATGGGACGACAGCATTCCAAGCTTCGAAGAAGTTCACCATGAAGCGCTCAAGGCCAATCAGTTCATCGAGAAGCTTGAAAACGCCGCGGCTTGACGTGCGTTCGCGCGCGGAACTGAAAGCGCTGCAAAGCCTGATGGCGACGGCGGTCTTCCGTCCGCTGACCGCGCAAGACGGAATGCAGCCACGCTGGATCGATGGCCGCAAGACGAGCGCTCTGGCGTCGACGTTCATCAAGCCTAACGATCGGCTGACTTCCTTCGACCGGCTGGAAATCTACAATCGCGTCTATTGGTTTCGTGTCCTCGATTGCCTCTACGACGATTATCCCGGACTTCGCGCCGTGCTGGGCGAACGCAAATTCATGAAGTTGATCACCGCGTATCTGGCGAAGTATCCGTCGGCTTCGTTTACGCTGCGCAACCTGGGAAGCCGGCTCGAAAAATTCCTCCGCGATGAGCCGCGCTGGATCGCCCCGCGCCCGGTCCTGGCGCTCGACATGGTCCGCTTCGAATGGGCGCAGGTCGTTGCCTTTGACGACGAGTCAAAGCCCGCGATTACGCCAGACGACATCCTTGACGCGCGGCCTGACAAGTTGCGGCTCGGTTTGCAGCCGTATCTCTCGCTGCTCGAATTGAATTACGAGGTGGACGAGTTCTTGGTCGCCGTGAAAAAAAGCGAATCCGCCGTGTTGCGCAGTGAAGCGAGCAACACGTTTGAAGCGATGCCACACGCGTCCGGACGTGAAAAGCGCATTCGCTTGCCGAAGCGCAAACGCATTCATCTCGCCGTTCATCGGCACGACAACATGCTGTACTACAAACGGCTCGATCCGGAGGGCTTCGTCATTCTCACGGCGTTGCGCTCGGGTGCGAGTGTGGAGGAAGCCTGTTTGCGAGGCCTGTCTTCCACGAAGCGCACCGGCGTGGATTGGAGTGAGGAAATCAAGGCTTACTTCAATAACTGGGCGTCACTCGGTTGGTTCTGCCGGTTCTCCAAGAAATGAAAACAACTTCCGGAATCATCATGAAGTATTTCCACTGGTTTGTTCCTCCCACCAGCCTCTTGCAATCGCTCCTGCTTCTCTTCATCCGGCTTTATTGGGGCTGGGAATTTTTTCTTACGGGCAAGGGCAAATTGATGGATTTGCAGAAGCCGACGGAGTTTTTCCAAAGCCTCGGGATTCCTTTCCCGCATGCGCAAGCGATTCTGGCCGGCGCGACCGAATGCTTCGGCGGTCTGCTCCTGCTGGCCGGTCTCTGCTCCCGGCTCATTTCCATTCCGCTAACGATTTTGCTGACCGTTGCGTATCTCACCGCCGATCTCGACAGAGTGAAAATGATTTTCAGCGATCCGGACAAATTTCTAATCGCCGACGAATTTCTCTTTTTGTTTGTGGTCGTGCTCGTCTTCGCTTTCGGGCCGGGAAAATTCTCCATCGACTGGCTGATCAAGCGCAAGGTTGCTCCGCCCTCGTCGGAAAGCATCCAGCTCGGTTGAAAAATTTTTGCGCTGCGGCGTTGTTGTTTTGCCTCGGCGCGGTGGCGCACGGGGGCGAACCGGCAAAAATCGACTGGCAGCCGTGGTCGGACTCCATCTTCGAAAAGGCGAAGAAGGAGCATCGCTTTGTGTTGCTCGATCTCGGCGCCGTCTGGTGCCACTGGTGTCACGTGATGGAGGAGATCACGTATCGCGATCCGAAAGTGATCGCGCTGGTCAAGCAGCGCTACATCGCAGTGCGGGTCGATCAGGATGCCCGGCCCGATCTTTCGAATCGCTACGAAGATTACGGCTGGCCGGCCACGGTCGTGTTCAACTCAGACGGCGGCGAGATTGTTAAGCGCCAGGGCTACATTCCGCCGAAGCCGATGGCCTCGCTGCTCCAGGCGATCATCGATGATCCGTCGCCCGGCCCGTCAATTGTCGGGGAGGCGCCGCTGGAGCAAGCCAGCGACGCGGGATTGAAGCCTGAGCAGCGGGACAAACTGCGCAAGATTTTGCGCAACAATTACGATCCGAAAAACCGCGGCTGGGGCACGGTGCAGAAGTTTCTCGACTGGGACATCATCGAATTTTGCATGAGCGAAGCGATGCGCGGTGATCAAGAGCTCGAGCACATGGCGCGCGAGACGCTCGACGCACAACGCCAGCTGATCGATCCGGTCTGGGGCGGCGTTTATCAATACTCGACCGACGGTGACTGGAAGCATCCGCATTTCGAAAAGATCATGCAGGTGCAGGCGGAGAATTTGCGCAGCTACGCGCAGGCCTACGAGCTCTGGAAAGATCCGGCGTATCTCGAGGCGGCGAAAAGAATCCGCGATTATCTGCGCGGCCTTCTGACGGGTGCCGACGGCGCATTCTACGCGAGCCAGGATGCCGATCTCGTTCAGGGCGAACATTCCGCCGGCTACTTCGCCCTTTCCGATGCCGACCGGCGCAAGCGCGGCACTCCGCGCATCGACCAGCACATTTACGCCCGTGAAAACGGCTGGGCGATCAACGCGCTCGCGACGCTTTACGGCGTCACCGGCGATGAGAGTGTGCTGGCCGACGCGATGCGCGCGGCCGAATGGGTCGTTGCGAATCGTTCGCTCCCAAGCGGCGGATTTCGGCACGACGCGCAAGACCTGGACGGGCCATATCTTGGCGATTCCATTTATATGACGCGCGCCTTTCTCAAGCTGTACGCGGTGACTGGCGATCGGAAATGGCTGAGTCGTGCGGAGGAGACGGCGCAGTTTGTCGAAACGAAATTTAAGAGCGACATCGGCTACGTCGCATTCGCACAGGTTCTTGCCGGGAAGCTGAAACCGAAACCGCAACTGGACGAAAATACCGCAGTCGCCCGCACGATGAATCTCCTTCATCACTACACGGGCGAGGAGATGTACGAGAAGGGTGCGCAGCACGCAGTGCGTTATCTCGCCGCTCCCGCGATTGGCGAGAACCACGGCTATGCGGTCGCGGGCATTCTGCTGGCCGACCAGGAACTGCGCACCCCGCCATTGCACGTGACCGTGGTCGGCAAGAAAGACGATTCCGCCGCGCGTTCGCTTTTCATGGCTGCGATTGCGCTGCCGGCGAACTATAAACGGGTCGAGTGGTGGGATGAGCGTGAAGGCCCAATGCCGAATCCCGATGTGCAATATCCAACGTTCGAGAAAGCGGCGGGGTTCATCTGCACGGATCGCAGGTGCTCCGCGCCGATTTTTGATCCGGCGAAAATCCCGACGTTCGCAATAAGAAAATGAGGCGCGTCGTCCCACTCATTCTCGCGATGATTTGGCTGGCGTCTGGGTCGCGGACTACTGCTCAAGATGATGCGCAACTGGAGATCGGCGGCGGCAAGATCGACGTCATTTTCTCATCCGCCCCGGCCGAACCGTTGCGTGACCTTGTCCTACGCTGGGTCGCGTCATGCGCGCGTGCGGTTACTGTCTACTACGAGCAATTTCCGGTTTCCCATCTGCAAATACGGCTCCGCTTTTTCGAAGGACACGGTGTGCGGGGAGGCCGGACGACGGGTTGGGATGGCCCAGCGATCGCGATTGCGGTCGGGTGGTCAAGCAGCGCTTCCGATTTCACCGAGGACTGGGTGTTGACGCACGAGATGGTGCACCTGGCGTTTCCGTCCGTTCCAGAAGAACACCATTGGATTGAGGAAGGCTCCGCGACCTACATCGAGCCAATCGCACGCGCGCGCGCCGGTGATTTGACCCCGGAAAAAATCTGGGGCGATCTCGTAGACGGGCTCCCGAAAGGGTTGCCGCAACCCGGTGATAGCGGCCTGGACTTTACGCCGACGTGGGGCAGGACGTATTGGGGTGGGGCGCTCTTCTGTTTGCTCGCCGATATCGAAATCCGCAAGCGCACCAGAAACAAGAAGGGCCTCGAAGACGCGCTCCGCGCCATTCTCAAAGCCGGCGGAACGATTGAATCGGATTGGCCAATTGCGCGAACGCTCGAGATTGGCGATGGCGGGACAGGCGTCCCAGTCTTGCGCGAGCTTTACGAGAAGATGAAAGCCACGCCCGCGCCGGTCGATCTGAGTGCGCTATGGAAAGAACTCGGCGTGGAACGCCGCGGCGGCAAGATTAAATTCGACAGCAAGGCGCCGCTCGCAGCCATCCGAACAGCAATCACGCAATCGAAAGATCGTTAACGGATAAGCCCAGTGCGCGGAGTTACTTCGCATCCAAACTTGCCATGGCCTGCCGCACATCTGCTGCCTGGTTTTTGGTGGAAGCCTTCAAATCACGCCACGCAATCTTACCATCCTTGATGAGAAAAGACTGACGCTTGGCAAATCCGGCGACTGTTGGAACACCAAACGCCTTCGCGACTAAGCCTTCGGAATCAGCGACGAGTGAAAATGGAAAGAGAGCGGTTTGCCATCCTGGTCGAAGGCCGTAACGGGGGGAGCAGGATCACCAATCTCCAAAGCGTTTACAGTTATTCCAAGGAAAGAAAGGAAGCTCATGACGATGACGAGAGAAAGTCCCAATCGAGTTTTCATTGCGCGTACACGGAAGCACGACCGGAAAGGAAATCTACCGTGGTGTTCTCCGAGCCGATTTCGTTTTCCGGCGAGTGGCTTTTGGTTTGCGCGGCCTTAACCCATTCCAAAAGATTTCAACGAACGAGTGCATCTCCTTTGGTCTGGAAACAACTCTGGCATCTCCCGAGAGGACATCGATCATGGCCATGGAATGCAACGCATGGAGAAATGCTCCGGCAAAGGAGGTGGCATTTGTCGGTCTGATCTTGCCCGCTTGCTGCCAGCTCTGCAAACGAAGGGACAAGATCGCCGCGATTTCGCCCGCGCGGTTGTGCCGGTGAATTTGGTCCATCATCTCTTTCCCATACTTCGGATGTGCAGCGAGCGTGAGAATCGAGGGAATGGCACTCCGGAAATGATCTTTGGCCCTGGCGGCAAACAGCGCCAGGTAGGCAGGTGGATCGTAAGCCGACGTATCGATCTCGCGTAAAGCTGTGAGAGCTGGAGCGTGCTGGGTGAGGGCGGCGAGAAACAGCTCATCCTTGGTTTTGAAGCGCTGGTAAAGGACGGCCTGGGAAATCCCTGCCGCCCGCGCGACGTCGCGAGTCGTAGCGGTGTGCCCTTGTTCACGAAACACCTTTCGGGCAGCCTCGAGCAACTCACGGTCTTCGATCGTCTTAGGGCGACCCATTCATCAATCAGTATGAAATCTCGGCTACCATTTGCAAACCTCGGAGTTTTCTGGTCATTCGTAGGCCAGAGCATCGCGCACGGAAACGCGCAAGATACGCCGGAGCGATAACCAGACCCCAAGCATTACGACGATTACTCCGCTGAAGAGCACAACGAGTCCTGTCCCGGAAAGATGAAGCGGAACGGGAACGTGCAGGAGTTCGAGCGAGGCCTTGTTATTCAGCGCCCTCGAAAATAGGATGGAGGCGGCCACCGAAAGCAATGCGCTGAGAACAGCGACGGCGCCGCCCTCGGCCAGGAAAATTGCGCCGACGGTTCGCGGCGTGGCGCCCAAGGCGCGAATGACGCCAATTTCCCGCGCCCGCTCCAGAACGTTGAGGCTGACGGACGCGCCCAGACTGATTGCGCCGATCAGCGCCGCGGCCAGCGCGATCATCTTCATCACTTCGGTAACCACGGCAAAGTGCTCGTCGAGAGACTTCCGGAATTCTCCACTAGTCCGCACGAGGCTCGGAGCAAGATGCGCATCGAGGAGCGCTTGATCGAGCGCGTTCGCGACAGAATCCGGACTGTCATTCTGGGTTTTGACCCGCAGCACGGTGGAGGCATCTCCCAATCCGGTCACGGCCTCGAACGCGGGAAGGGCCGCGTAGATTGTCGCAGTCCCGATTTCTTCGACGATACCCGTCACGCGCACTCGGGCGCTTCGCTCGCGGAAGTGCAATTCCAGCTCGCTCCCGAGCTGAAGACCGGGTATCGCCGCTTGAACGCGCCGATTGACGATGACGACGCCTTCCTCTCCCGGTCGTGGCAATCGCCCTTCCTCGATGGGTAATTTGAACAGGCGGGAACCAGGAGGATAACCGCAGAGCAGGAATCGCTTGCTCTCACTGACAGAATCGAGCGCCGGACCCTTTTCGACCGTCACGCTGGTCCAGCGCCATGCCTCGGCGATCTGCACTTCCGGGACAGTACGAGCGACCGATTCCAATCGTGCAGCTGGCACCGGGCGCTGCAACTGCACATGAATGTCGTACCCTTGGTTTGAGAGCGACCTGTCGACCACATGCATCAAGCTTTCGTAAATGTTACTCGCGGTAAGCAAGAGCGCGCCGCCTAACGAGAGCGCGGTCAGGGTAATCGCCAACCGCCAGGGGCGGCGGAAAGTATTTCTCAAAGCAAATGTGATGCGACGGTCGCCAGGAATCTTGATCCATCGGCTCGCCAAAATTCCCCGCACGGCTGGAGTGGTGATGCCGGGGTCATGAATCGCCTCGCGGGCGGTCATGCGGGCGGCACGCATGATCGGCACAGCCATCGCGAAGAATGGAATGCCAAGGGTCAGAATTATCTCCTTCAACAACAGGGAGCGCGGCGCTTCCCATTGCGCGACATCGATGTTGAGTGATGTCTTGTAATAGCTGACGAGCAAGCGTCCCACCGAGGTGCCAATCGGCAACGCCAGACCGTTCGCGACGACAAACAAAGGGGCGACCAGCGCGAAGTATTGCCAGGCGAGTTGGTGAGATCTCGCGCCGATCGTTTTCATAATGCCCACTTGTCGGACCTCCCGCTTCATCCAGAGGGAGAGCATGTAGATCGCAAGCGCCGCGCTGCAGGTAAAGGCGATGGCCGCGAATGCCTGGAGAATCCGCAGCATCGTGGACATCAGGGCAGCATGCGGATGGGTATTGCTCAAAGTATCGACTCGCAACGGCGGTTGATTACTTGTCTTCAGCCAGTCATTGAGGTCGTCAGCAAATTGCGCGACATCGGTCCGGGCGTTCCGATCTTCCATTCTCACCAGCAACTGATCGAAATCGGTGCTTTGTCCCAGCCTGCGAGCGGTGGCACGAGTGGCGTACGCATAGATCATCCGGTCCTGAGGGCTGGGAGCGACTGCCGGGTCGTGCGCAAAACCCGCGACCGGCATCGTGGTCGTCCCGCCTTCCGGGGTTCGGATGCGCAGCTCTTCACCGACCGCCACCGCGAGGAGCGATCGGCCCGACTGCTCGATCAGAATCCCTTCATCATCGAATGGCCACGAGCCGCCTTGATGCTGATGGACCAAGCCCACCTGCTGGCCGGAGAAATCGCGCACCACGGTCAACTGCATAGGAAACCACGCGCCGCTCTTTCCCGCCACGCGGGTAAATGCCACACGCCGTGCATCGACGGCGGCAACGCGCGGCAGCGCACGCACCTTTTCCAACAGACTCGGTTCCACTTTGTCGAACCAAAGGACAACATCCGCGGAATGCGCGCTCGCGTAGCTAGTCGCGATCTCGCGTTGGAGAATGGCGCGCGCGTTCAGCGCCGCCACCACGCCCGAGGTCCCCAGGGTGAGGACCAGCCCGATCAGGAAGATTTGCACGCGGTGCTCGCGGAAATCTCCGATTATTTTCCGCCACTGGGTGCTCATGGCCGCGAGGAAATATTCGCATCGTCGGCGATGATGATGCCGTCCTTCAATTGGATCACTCGATGCGCTTTCCGTGCGAGATTGTCGTCATGGGTCACGATGAGGAGCGTCTTGCCCTGCTCGGTCAACGTTTGAAACAACATCGTCACCGCGCCCGCGGTCTCGGAATCGAGGTTGCCCGTGGGTTCGTCCGCCAGAATGATTGGCGGATCGTTTGCGAGGGCGCGGGCAATAGCGGCGCGCTGCTGTTGTCCGCCGGATAGCGTAGATGGCAGTTTCGGCGCCTGGTCGCTCAGACCAACGAGTCGCAATAGTTCCTGCGCTCGGGAGCGACGTTTCGAAGCCGGCACTTTGCCGACGAAATCCATTGCCAGCATGATGTTCTCCTCGATGGTCAGGGTGGGCAGCAGCTGGAAGAATTGGAAAACGACGCCGACATTGCGTCCGCGCCAAAGGGCCAGTTCATTTTCACTCAGCCGATTGAGCTCCGCGCCGGCGGCATGAACGTCGCCCAAACTCGCGCGATCAATTCCGGCAATGAGATTGAGCAAGGTTGATTTGCCGCTGCCCGATTTGCCGAGCACGGCCACAAAATCTCCGTCGCGCACGCACAACGAAATGCCGCGCAGAGCATGGAAGGCCTGGCCTCCCCGAGGCGTGAAGGACTTCGTGGCGGCGTCCAACTTGATAATGGCCGGAGCATCGATCGCGATCACGGCGGGAAGAGAGGGCATACAAAAATTCGTCAGCGAAATACAGACGCCGACGGTGCTGTTATCCTTCGTGGCGTTCCAGGCGGAAGAAATCAGCGCTGAGCAGTTTGCCGGCGGCATCAAACTTGAAGATGCGTAATTTCACGGGGCGGTTCGCGGAGCGAAATTCCATCTTGGCTACGCGGACATCACCCTGCGGCTCGACCGAATTGATGACGATTTCCTCGGGTCCTGTGATTCTGGCCATCGCCTGCATGAAGAAATCCGCCGCCGCGTGTTCCGACGGCATGTCCTCAACGATGTATTTGTCCGAGAGCCGTGACTTGAGCGAGGCGCCGTCGTGAACTCGCGCTGCCTCGGCGAATGCGAGCATGAAGTCCAGAATCTGCTTGTCCGGCGTGGTACCGGGAGCAAAGGAAACGGTCGCAGCCTTCGCGTCCGGGGGGAGCTTCGGTGCGGGCGGGGGCGTGCCGTGAAAGAAACTCTTGAGATCGGCGAGGATTACTGCGCCGGCAATTTGGCGGTAGAGCGTCGGATCCGGCGCGGCCGAAACAGTCGCGACCGGCAGTCCAACAGACACGGCCAGCACCAACGTAAGGATGAGAAGTTTCATAACGATTATTAGTAAGCGGCTGATCACTTATTAAGCAAGCATTATTTTTGGTCGAATTCTCACGCTCTGTCTCTTCGCAGGCTAGTTGTCCGAATTCAGATCCACTTTCCCTCGTGAGGGGTGTCAACCCGATTCGGACGGGTAGCTTTTAGCCGGACAAGTTGACACCCGCCGGCGGATTCGATTTTGCGTCGTAAGTCCCATTGATTCAGGCTTATTCGACTTCATTCGGGAAGTTTCGACCTTTCGGACAACTAGCCTGCGAAGAGACACATAGCGAAAACAATTATAACGCGCGCATCATTCGCGCGCTCATCACGAGGGTTCACGACTCGTACGGACTACCGCGCCGCCGCTTCTATTTCGAGCGCGGAATCTGGAAAACTTCGAAGATATTGACCGGCGAACGGAAGCCTTTCGCTTTCGAGCTGGAGCTGGCGCACACGGAACTCGGCTTGCGGGAATTCGGCGTGAAATTCTCGCACGCGAAATTTCCCCGCGGCAAGGTCATCGAGCGCGTCTTAGGCCTCGTTCAAAATCAGATGGAGAGATTACCGGGCTACGTAGGACGCAACGAGATAAGCGATCGGTTCGAACGCGTCCAGGAGCAGGGTAGCGAGGTCAGAAGTGGCAAAGTTGATCCGGCGAAATATTTTCTGAGCAAAGAACAATGGATCGAAGCGCTGACGAGACTCCTGGATGATTACAACGCGGAACGCCAAGAAGGCAAGATACTGAAAGGCCGTTCACCGCGCGAAGCTTGGAATCGTTTTCAATCGGCAGAAGGCTTGGTGCAGCTCGGCGAGAAAGCGCGCTATTTGCTCGCTCATCACAAGCTCAAGCTTCGCGTTCGAAGGGATGGAATTACTCTCCGTCCGAGTTTGGGAGGCGGGACGTACTGCAATGAAACGACCGGGCGTTTCGCAGGCCAGGATGTACTCGTTTGGTGTAACCCTGAGGAACTCGGTTACGTCGCTGTGACGAGCCTGGATCGAAAGCAAGGACCGTTCGTCGTGCCGCGCTTGGAACCGATGCCGGCGATCGATGCGTCCGCTGAACAGTTGCGCCGAAATGCTGAGCAGATCGACAGCCACAACGACGATGCGAGAACTGCTTACCGTCTCATCTCGCCGCACCTGGTCAGGCACACCTTCCGCAACGTTTTCGCCGACACGAGCACACTGGCGATCGGTGAACGGCTCGAAGCAGGCGTAGAAGCCGTCAAGGCCCGGCAACACCGGAGGAGGAAAAACATTTCGAAGGTTCAGAAGCTATCCAGGCAACTGAACATGCGCCCGGCCGCGCAGGTGAATTCTGCAACGGTCGACAGCATTGCCGAAGGCTTCGACTTGATAGCCGAGGCGCGCGAAATCAGATCTGCGCAAAAAGAGGATCGCGCGACGTGAGCAGTACGTGGCGGGTAGATGCAGGCGGCGAGCTTCGGCAAGAGCGATCGGCTTCAAATCCCGAATGCACAACCGCAATCAACGCGCTGCTGGCGGCGAAGCGCATCGCCCTGTTGGACGATCCCGAGCTGCGCGGAGTGCTCTGGTTCATACAGATGCGATCGCTCACTCCTCGAGGGTTGAATGAGCTGGCGAAGGAGTTGTTCGATTTCTTCCCGAAGCGCGTCGGGTCTCCGACAATGCGGCGCATCGGTTGCAAGGCGGGCAAAGTCTACGGCGCTGCCATGGTCCGAAAAATTCGCGATGAAATGCCGCTCCGTTTCGACTTACCGCTGAAGGGGGACATCGCGGAATATTGGGGAAACCTTTTCAGCGAGCGCTCCGAGCCGGCCGAGGTCGTGACCGAACCAAATTCTTACGATGGCAGTGCTTTTCTGGAAGTCGCCCGAACGGCATCACTTTCGCTTCCGGATCATCTAACGCGACTTTGTCTCGATCCAGACATCGAGCTGGCCAATCCGAGTTGCTCTGCTCACGGAGGCGGCGCGGGAGTTTGGTATTTCGACGATCTTGTCGACGCTTTGAAGCGCTATCTTCGGCACTGCGCCGACTCGGCCTTAGAGGGATTAGCAATCACCGAAATCAGCGATCAGATATATGAGACGCTGGATTTCTGTTATCGGCAGCGCCGAATGGTATTGATCGAAGGGGCCGCAGGCATTGGAAAGACCGTGACGGTCAAGGCTTGGTGCAACCGCTACCCCGGATTGGTCAGGCACGTCGAGCTGCCGTCCTCGAACGATGATCGTTCATTCTATGCAGCCATCGCTGAAGCTGTCGGCGTGGCGCGCGGTTCAGCCTACAACGGGCAACAGATCAAATTGAAGGTGGAAGAGGCGTTGCGCAGTAGCGGGCTTATGTTGGTTTTGGACGAAGGGCAATTCGCCTGGCCGCAGAAATACAATCGCCCACAGGGAGTTCCCGTTCGAATGCAATGGATCAAAACAGCATTCGACGCCGGTACACCGATTGCGCTGGTCGCCCTTCCCGAGTTCAGCGATTGGCAGGCGCTGTACGTGAAGAAAACACTTTGGAAAGACAATCAATTGGTCCGGCGTCTGAATCGCACGACCCGTTTGCCGGCGTCGCACCCGAAAGCCGATCTGCTCAATATCGCGAAGGCAATTCATCCAGGCGGAGATGAAGCGTCGTGGAAATTGCTCGCCGGTTGCGCCCTCGCGTTGCCGAAAAAGCAGGCAAGCGCAATCTCGGAAACATTCATCAGCGCGATGGATATTGCGCAGCAGGACGGCCGCGACCAGGTGACGTACGAGGACATCGATGCCGCAACCCGATTCGATTTTCAGCCATTGGAATCGACCGCGCCTGGTGATGCAAAACAGATCTCTGCAGTCGCTCTGAATGGCCTTTGCAGACGTTCTGCAAAGGCGCAGCAATCGCCGCTTGGCGCGCCCGATTCAGCAACTTTTCGATCGAGAACGGAGAGCCTCTTGCCCGTCAAAACTTAAGTACGGATCTCGATCAGTTCGGTGAGGGCAAAGACCGGCGCAACAGTGGAGCGCGCAGCGGTCCGCGCTTCTTTGCCTGCGCTAATTTCGGATTTGAGCGGTCGAATTCGGACAAGTAGGTGGCGAAGCTACAGCTCGATTGATCGCTGCTCTTAATCCCTGGCTGTGCGCGGCCAATCCTAGAATTTTAAGGTGAGCTGAGCCGCAAAGAGGTTGTCACCTTCCTGCAAGGAGTCTTCATGGCTGAAGCTGTATTGCACTTTCCCTTGCAGGTAATCCGTGAAGCGATAGCCGAGAGCGGCGTCGATCCGCCAGATATCGTTGCCCCACTTCGCGCTGTGATCCTCATCGCGGACCGTGCCGAAGAGCTGCTGGTTCGAGCGCCGCGCACAGAAGAGTTGTGGAGTGATTTTGCATTTCGCCTCAAAGTAGTAGGAAAAAGTGTCGGCATTTCCGACCCGGGGCACCTCGAAGCGCGCTTCGTAGAACTCCGCCCATAACTGGAGGTGATGCCAACAGAAGGAGAGGTTCCGCCCCGGGGCGAGCTCGCGATAGTCGCCGATGCCGCTATCGGGAGGAAGCGTAGGAGCAGCGGCCAGCCGATCGCGGAGCACGCATGGTTTGATCAGGGCAGAGGGGTGAACGCCTCTTGCCGGCGGTCCAATATCATTGGCGGTGCGAAATTCATCTGTAAGCTGATCAATGAGAATCGGCCATGAACCGCAGACAGGCACCAGCGGCTCGCGCCCGCCGGCATGGCTGCTGCCAACTCCGCCGCGCCCCAGAAACTCGACGCGTTGGTGTGCGAAACAAAACTCAGCCGATGATTCCTGATTTCCTCACGCAAATCATCGCGACAAAGCGTGCTCAAATCATGCGGGATCGCAGCGACACAAAGTTCGCGCGGATGCGCGACGAAGTGCTCGCGACACGGAGGAAGACAAAGCCTTTTCGTTTGCGGGATGCCCTCGCCGGCTCGTCATGCCCCGGGATTATTGCAGAGTTCAAGCGCACGTCACCTTCGGCGGGGGTAATTCGCAGCGATGTCGGCCCAGGCGAAATCGCGCAAGCTTACGAACGCGGCGGAGCAAGCGCCATTTCAGTCGTGACCGACGAAGAATATTTCGGAGGATCGCTGGGCGATCTGGTGACAGCGCGCGCACAGACCTTACTGCCGATTCTCCGCAAAGATTTTGTCATCGATCCGACACAAATCTTCGCAGCGGCAATCGCTGGCGCAGACGCCATTTTGCTCATCGTCGCCGCACTCGATGATATTTCGCTTCAACGCCTTCGTGAAACGGCGGAGGACGAGCTCGGGCTGGACGCGCTCGTGGAAGTGCACACGGCTGAAGAGTTGCATCGTGCGACGAAGGCCGGAGCAAAGCTCATCGGCGTGAACAATCGTGATCTTCGAACCTTGCGGGTTTCGCTCGAAACCAGCGAACGGTTAATGGCTGACGCACCACGAGACGCGATAATGATCAGCGAGAGCGGCCTAAGCGGAGGAGGCGAACTTCGCCGGCTCGCCGCGCTTGGTTATCGCGGATTTCTCATTGGGGAAATGCTGATGCGCGCGGCTGATCCGGCGGCTAAACTCCGCGAGTTGGTCCAGGCGTGCGAGGACGGAACGGACGCTGGGTTCACCACCGAATCAATTCAACCATGAAGCCCGTTCAGATTAAGATTTGCGGGATTACCAATCTCGAAGATGTGCGAGTTTGCCTCGAGACGGAGGTGGACATGATTGGTTTGAATTTTTATCCGCGGAGTTTGCGCTATATCGAACCGCGGCAGGTGCCGGCAATCCGTCTCGCCATCGGCAGAAGGGCGGAAGTGGTCGGCGTTTTCGTAGACGCCTCCTCCGATGAGGTTCGCCGCCTCGCGCGCCACTTCGACATCGCGTCGGTGCAATTACACGGTAATTACTCACCGGAGGAATGTGCAGAGCTCGCGCGGGAATTCCGCGTGATTCGTGCCTTGCCACTGACGGCGGAGTTTCGGCCAGAAGATGCCGCGGCCTTCCGCGGATGCGACGTTTTGTTGGATGCCGCCTATGAAGAACTTCACGGCGGCGGCGGTGAGCGATGCGACTGGAACAAAGCACGAGCTACGAGCGGGTATGCGCGTTTCAGTCTACTCGCGGGTGGATTGACTCCGGCCAATGTCGGGGACGCACTCCGCGCCGTTCACCCGGACGCGGTGGACGTTTGCAGCGGCGTGGAACGCGAGCCTGGCGTGAAAGACCACACGCTGATCACCCAATTTGTTTTCGCGGCGCGCGGCGCCGCCACCTCAGGAAGGCAGCGGACGTTATGCAAGCGGCAGATGGAGTGAACCGGCTCGTGAGCGAGCCCGACGAGTTCGGCCACTGGGGGCGATACGGCGGGCGTTATGTCCCGGAGACGCTGGTCGCACCACTTGAGGAAATGACTGCCGAATTCATGCGCGCTCAAGGCGATGCGAGCTTCTGGGAGGAATTCCACGAATTGCTGCGTGATTTCTCCGGGCGACCGACTCCGCTTTTTCGCGCGCACCGCCTGACAGAATACGCCGGCGGCGCGCAAATATTTCTCAAACGCGAGGACCTTTCGCACACCGGCTCGCACAAAATCAACAATGCCGTCGGGCAGGCCTTGCTCGCGCGGCGAATGGGAAAGCGGCGGATCATCGCGGAAACCGGCGCGGGACAACATGGCGTCGCGACGGCAACAGTTTGTGCGTTGTTTGGGCTGAAGTGTATTATTTACATGGGTGCCGAAGATGTTCGGCGGCAGGCGCTGAACGTATTTCGCATGCGCTTGCTCGGAGCTGAAGTCGTGACGGTGAACGCCGGCACGCGCACGTTGAAGGACGCGATCAACGAAGCGTTGCGCGACTGGGTAACGAATGTGCATGAGACGTATTATTTGTTAGGCAGCGCACTCGGCCCGCATCCGTACCCGCTCATGGTCCGGGAGTTTCAGAGCGTGATTGGACGCGAGGCTCGCGAGCAAATTTTGCAGCGCACCGGCAAATTGCCCAGCGCGTTGGTCGCATGCGTCGGCGGCGGCTCAAACGCCATCGGCCTTTTCCATCCGTTTATCGCTGATGGGCAGGTGCGACTTATCGGTGTGGAAGCCGGTGGACGCGGCGAATTGCTCGGCCAGCACGCCGCGCGTTTCCACGCTGCACCCGGCAGCGGCGGCCACCTCGAAGGAGTGTTGCATGGCACGAGGTCGTACGTGCTGCAGGACGAGGGCGGCCAAATCGCGACTACCCATTCCGTTTCAGCCGGGCTCGATTATGCGGCCGTCGGTCCAGAGCACGCCTATTTGCACGACAACGGACGCGCGGAGTACCTGAGCGCGACTGACGACGAGGCGCTCCAAGGACTGAAACTTTGCGCGGAGCGTGAGGGCATTATCCCGGCGCTCGAATCTTCGCACGCCATCCTCCCAGCACTGAATTTAGCGAAGCGGCTGACGAAAAATGATGCAATCATCGTTAACCTGTCAGGACGCGGCGACAAGGACGTGCAACTGATCGCTTCGGCTGAAGACACCACCGCCTAGCTGCAGGCGCGTTAACGCATAACTGCCGCTTAAGCACATGGGTCGAATCGAAGCGAAATTCGCGGATTTGAAACGACGAGGCCGTCGGGCTTTGATCCCGTTCGTCACTGCCGGCGATCCAGACTTGCCCACGACGGAGCTTCTTCTCGCTGAACTCGCTCGAGCCGGGGCGGACCTGATTGAAGTCGGTGTGCCCTTCAGTGATCCCGTCGCCGATGGGCCGGTGATTCAGCGCGCTTCAGAGCGGGCATTGCGGAATGGCGTCACACTGTCCGCTCTGCTGGGCTGCGTTGCCGGGTCACGGCACCGGCTTGAAATCCCGATAGTGCTTTTCAGTTATTTCAACCCGCTCTTGCAGTTCGGACTCGAACGACTCGCAAGCGAAGCGCGAACGGCAGGAGTTGATGGTATTCTGGTCACCGACTTAATCCCCGAAGAAGCAAGCGACTGGGAGAAGATCTTGCAGGCAAATGCCATTGACCCAATTTTTCTCGTCGCGCCGACGACAAGTGACGCGCGATTGAAGCAAATAACAGGGCGGACGCGCGGATTTATCTACGCCATATCGCGAACCGGCGTGACAGGTGCGCGAGAGGAAATGACGGGTGCTGCGGAAGCGCTGGTCCGGCGGGTGCGCGATTGCACCGATCTGCCTGTGGCCGTCGGATTCGGAGTCACGACGGCAAAGCACGTGCGTGACGTTTGGCGGTATGCCGATGCGGCTGTCGTGGGCAGCGCGATTGTGCAAGAAATCGAGCGCTGTGGCAGCAATGATCAAGTCGTTAGGCGCGTCGGTGAACTTGTTCGCAGATTGTTACGGACGGAGGACGATGGCGCTTAAGCTTCGCCCCTCGTTCGACCAATTTTGTCGTCTCTCAAGCGACGGCAACGTTGTGCCGGTGTACGCCGAGATCATCGCCGATCGCGACACCCCCGTATCAGCCTTCCGCAAGCTGAATGACGGGGGACCATCTTTTCTGTTTGAGTCGACCGAACAGAACGAGCGCACCGGGCGCTATTCGTTCCTCGGCTTTCATCCGCGCCTCGTCATGCGCAGCGATAGCGGCTCGTTTTCAATCGAGGAGAACGGACAATCACACAGCTCACCCATCTCGCAGGATCCTCTCGTGCATCTCGATGAGGTAATGCAGCGATTTCGATTCGTTCCCGCGGCCGAACTGCCGCAATTTGCCGGCGGCGCCGTTGGTTACGTCGGCTACGACGTGGTGCGGAGTTTCGAACCGACCATACCGGCAGCGAAGACAGACGAGTTGGGCGTGCCCGAGATGATCTTCATGATCATGCGATTGCTCGTGGTCTTCGATCACCGTGAGCGGCGGATGAAGTTGATCGCAAACGTATTTCTCGATGATGCACAAGACCAAGCGACGGCTTATGGAGCCGCGAAGGCTCTGATCGAGGCGGCGCTCGCGAAATTGTCATCACCGTGTGAGCTACGCTACATCGACGCACAGCTCACGACCGCTCCAGCGGATATGCAAAGCAACATGTCGCGCGAGAGCTTTGAAATCGCAGTGCAGGCGGTGAAAAAGCACATTGTCGCGGGGGACGTTTTTCAAGCTGTCTTGTCGCAACGGTTTCGAACGGAATTCTCCGGCGAGCCACTTGATTTGTATCGCTGCTTGCGGCTGATCAATCCGTCGCCCTACATGTTTTGTCTTCGATTCGGCGCCGACTTTTCGCTCGTCGGCAGTTCCCCGGAACTGCACGTCAGGGTTGCTGATGGAATTGTGGAGCTTCGCCCGATTGCCGGAACGCGCCGTCGCGGCAAAGATGCTGAAGAAGATCAGCGCAACGCCGAAGAACTATTGTCTGACGCAAAAGAACGCGCTGAGCATGTGATGCTAGTGGATCTGGCGCGCAACGATCTCGGGCGAATCGCCGAGTTCGGCAGCGTCCGCGTAACTGAACAAATGGTGGTGGAAAGATACAGTCACGTCATGCATTTGGTATCGCACGTCACCGCGAAACTAGCTGCGGGAAAGACTTCGTACGATGTGATGCGCGCGACTTTCCCAGCCGGGACCGTTTCGGGCGCTCCGAAAATTCGCGCCATGCAGATCATCAACGAACTTGAACGGGAGAAACGTGGCTGCTACGCCGGCGCTGTGGGGTATTTCGGCTTCGATGGCGCTTTGGATTGCTGCATCGCGTTGCGGTCGGTGGTGCTGAAAGGCAACCGTGCTTATATCCAGGCCGGCGCCGGCATCGTCGCTGATTCCAATCCGGCGGCCGAATATCAGGAAACCGTCAGTAAAGCGATGGCCACAATGCAGGCGATCGCACGCGCTGCGGAAATCTAGTTTCGACTCAATGGTGCTGATTATAGATAACTACGATTCATTCACGTACAACCTCGTCCAGTATTTTGGTCAGCTGGGTTGCGATATCGTGGTGAAGCGAAACGATGAGATTTCCATCGACGCAATCCACGCGCTTGCTCCCGAGCGGATTTGCTTGTCTCCCGGCCCAGGGAGACCGGAGTCGGCTGGCATTTGTAATCGCGTTATTCAGGAACTCGGCCCTTCGGTTCCGATACTGGGAGTTTGCCTTGGCCACCAATGCGTCGGAGCGGCGTTCGGCGGGGAGATCGGATCCGCGCCTCGTCTGATGCACGGCAAGACATCAGCCGTGGAGCATAGCCGATCCGGCCTATTTGCCGGCTTGAAGAATCCGTTTGATGCGATGCGGTATCATTCCCTGATCGTGCGTCGCGAGTCATTGCCTGATTGTTTGCAAATCACCGCGGAGACGCGTGAAGGAGAAATCATGGGACTGCAGCATCGAGACTTCCCGATTCACGGCGTCCAGTTTCACCCTGAATCAATCTTGACCCCTGAGGGGCTGCGGTTGATCGAGAATTTCCTGGCGAATTGATTGCTGCTACCGCTGGTTTTGTCTAGTCGTCGCGTGTGTCTGCGAGCAGGCGGTGAATCCCTCGAATTTCCTGCACCATTTTCAAATACTGTTTTGGGGTGAGGGCCTGCGCGGCGTCGCACAACGCGGCGTCTGGGTTATTGTGAACCTCGACCATCACGCCATCGGCGCCCACGGCGACCCCTGCACGGGCCAATGGCCCAACGAGGTGGCTTTTCCCCGCTGCATGCGACGCGTCGACGACAATCGGCAGATGAGAAATACGCCGAATCGCGGGGATCGCCCCCAAGTCCAGCGTGTTCCGCGTGTGTTGAGCAAACGTGCGGACGCCTCGCTCACAGAGGACCACTTGGTAGTTCCCTTCCGACATGATGTATTCCGCCGCGAGCAACCATTCGTCCACCGTTGCGGCGATTCCGCGCTTGAGCAGCACGGGCAACTTTGACTTACCGACCCGCCGCAGAAGTGTGAAGTTCTGCATGTTGCGGGCGCCCACTTGGATCACGTCGGCGTATTGTTCTACCAGATCGACGCCCGGCGCATCGAGCGCTTCCGTCACAATTTTTAAGCCGAAGGCTTCGCGCGCCTCCGCCAGGATTTCGAGACCTTCTTCGCCCAGCCCTGCGAAATCGTAAGGAGAACTGCGCGGCTTAAACGCGCCTCCACGTAAGAAACGTGCGCCGCTCGACTGGACCGCCTCTGCCACAGCGAACGTCTGCTCACGGCTCTCCACCGCGCAAGGGCCGGCAATAATTGCCAGCTCCTCACTCCCAATCGTTGCATCGCCGACCCGCAAAACCGTTCTGTCGGGTTGGAGATCGAGCGTGATGAGCTTGTACGGTTTACTTACCCGAATCGCCTCGAAAACACCGTCGAGCGTCTCGAACCGAGTCGGATCAAGCATCCCTGGATTACCGGTAATGCCGATGGCGGTGCGCGTTGCACCAGGCATCACGTGGGCACGAAACCCAAGTTGCTCGACCGTGCGCACGACCCCGTCGATCTCGCCCTTCGTGGCGCCGCTTTTCATTACAACTAGCATGGTTTGTTTGCACTACCGCTCCGCCAATCCATTCGCAAGTATCCCGGCGGCGATTTCGGGGCGACCCAACGGATCTCTGGGAAAAGCTGTTTCAATCAGATCAAAACAATACGATGGCGACTGGCCCCTTTTGCAGCACTCTTTGACCGGAACGCTGCCGATCGTACAGCGAGCCTTATTCGGTTCGCAGCGCGGCCATCGGGCTGATGCGCGTGGCACGACGGGCCGGGAGCCAGGTAGCGACGAGCGCGGCGGCGGCGAGCAGGGCGGGCGCGACGGTAAAGGCGACTGGATCCAGCGCGCCGACTTCGTAGAGCATTCCGCTCAGAACTTTTCCAGTTCCAGCGGCCAGCAGTAAACCGAGGGCAAGACCGCAAACAAGCATGACTGAGCCTTCGCGCAAAAACATCCGCAGCACCGCGCCCCGCTGCGCGCCGAGTGCCATACGAATGCCAATCTCGCGCGTGCGGCGCGCCACTGAATACGCTTTTACACCGTAAAGGCCGACGACCGCGAGACCGAGCGCAAGTGCGCCGAAGATAGAGAACATCGCCGCGCCCGCGCGCACAATCCAGAGTTGGAAATTGCTATCGAGATGTTGAGCAAAAGTCTTTAGCGAGAGAATCGGGAGCGCGGAATCGACCTCGCGCACGGTGCGCCGCAACAAATCCGCCGTCGCGGTTTCGCTACCGGGAGCAAGCGCGCGAAACCGGACGAAAAAGGAAACGTTGCTTTGAAAGCCCCGTCCGAACGGAATGTAAATCGCGCCGCTCGAGTCGCTTTCGAAAAGTCCATGACGCGTCGCGGGCACGATGCCAACGATCTCGATGCTCTCGCCGGGTTTGATTTCACCGCTGAGGTCTTCGCTCATCCCCATGCGGGAATCGCTGCCTTTCGCGCGCGGCGCGTTGCTACTCGCAAATTGAATGTGTTGTCCGAGAGCATCGCCCTCGGGCCAGAGTTTTTTCGCAAGAACTTCGTCAATGATCGCTACGGCCGCTCCGCCGGATTGCGTCGCTTCGGCTTCATTAAAAGCGCGGCCGCGCAAAATCGGCAATCCAACCGTCGAGAAGTAGTCCGCGCCGACGCTGTCCCACGCTGCGTCGAAGGCCAAACCTTCCGCAGCAGTCGCCGGCTTCGCATCGGGCGCAGGCTGCAAGCCGGCTCGCTGCACGTTCTTGCTCTGCGAGATCATCCCGAACGGAATCGTGGCGGAAACGCTCGCACGCTCGACCCCCGGCAATGCGGCCAGCCGCTCGTTCAGGCTGCGATAAAGGTCCTGCGCGCGCTTCGGTTCGTAACCGGCGAGGCTTGCGTCGGTTTCGATGAGAAAGCTCGCACCCGGTTGCAGGCCGGTGTTCACCGAGGCGGCTTTGGCCGCACCGCGAATGAACAGCGCGGCCGCGGTGAGCAAAGCGAGCGAGAACGCTATTTGCACAACGACAAGCGGATTGCGCGGCAGAAACTTCCAGCGCCGCCGGACTACGTCTTCACCCGCTTGCTCCTTTAGATCGGCGACGACAGCGCTGCGCGAAAGCTTCAGTGCGGGCCCGAGTGCAAAACCAATTGTGCCGAGCACGCAGAAGCCGAAGGTTGCGGCCAGAATGGCGGCGTTCGGTCCACCCAGCCAAATGATGTCAAGTGGCAGCATTTTCCCCAGCGACGTAACGAGAAGATCGGACGACCAGAGGCCGAGCACGAGTCCGCAGGCACCACCGAGCAGCGCCAGCACCAGACCTTCAGTGAGAAGCTGGCGGACGATGCGGCTGCGGCTGCCGCCGAGCGCGAGACGAATCGCAATTTCCTTGCGGCGGGCTGTGCCGCGCGCAAGCAACATGTTCGCGAGATTAAGACACGCCACGAGCAACACCACTACGGCCATTCCGAGAAGCAACGGCGCGATCTTCGATATTCCGCCCTCACCCGAGGGGTTTGTGCTGGTGGAAAAGCGCGAGATCGGCGTCGTCTGGAACGTTTGATCTTTCTGCTCGACTGGGAATGCCTTCTCCAAATTGGCGGCCAAGCCTTTTAACGAGGGCTCAGCGGAAGCGGCAGTCATTCCCGGCTTAAGCCGGCCGACGACGAGCAATTGGTGCCCCGCGCGATCGCCGAGTTTTGTATTATTTTCACTCGCAAAATCGTTCGCCACCTGATCGTAAACCCCGAGAGGCAGCCAGACTTCCGGTGAGACAACCTGCATCATGCCGGTGAATCCTCGCGGCGCGATACCGACGATCGTGAATGGGTGGCCGTTGATGAGCAATTGCGAGCCGAGCAACGTCGGATCGAGGGAATGTTTCGCCCAATAATTGTAACTGACGATCGCGACCGGCCCGGCGTGGCCCGGAATCTCCTCGTCTGGCGAAAACGCGCGACCCTGCGCGGGCGGAACGCCGAGCACGGAGAAATAATTCGCGGTCACGGTGGCGGCGAACGCCCGGCGTGTGTCGCCTTTTTGCCCGAGCCCGATCAAGGCCAGGTTGTAGGCCATCACGTCAGTGAAGACGCTGTTCTGCTCCCGGATGTCGCGATAGGTCGGATACGAAAAGCCGCGGAAGGTTTTCGGGTTCTTTTTGTCCTGCGAAAAGACCTGCACGACGTCGTGGGGCCGCGCGTAGCCGGGTGGCGCGAAAAACATGGTGTGGACGAGGCTGAAGACGGCGGTGTTCGCGCCAATCCCGAGCCCGAGAACAATGACAGCCGCGATGGTGAATCCCGGCGCTTTCCAAAGTTGCCGGGCCGCGAATTTAAAATCCTGGATCATATGAGGTTACCAGTGAGATGCCGGCGATTGGCTGGTTGGATTCAAGATTTTGTCTGCGCGAGGGAGATTCAACGGGACAGCCTGCGCTCCAAAGGAAGTTGATCGCCGTCTATCTCGCGCGAAAGTCGCATTCCATGACGAAAACGCTTCTCGTGGAAGTCGCCGTCCTTGTTCTCTGTTTCTACCCTTGCTTCATAATCTCGGCAGAGGAATCGAATCATCTGATTGTGTCAAAGATCTCTACGCAGAGCGGCGGGCACCGAATTCGCATCGATAAGTACGCAACATCGCGAAACGGCAGACACCCCGCGATTCTAGTGTTGCATGGCGCAGGCGGGACTTTGCTCGACGGGCCCGAAATGCGGCGCGCGGCGCGTCGGCTGGCCGAGGCCGGTAACACCGTTTATCTCGTCCATTATTTCAACCGAACCGGGACAATTTTTGGATTCGATTCCGGCATGCAAGAAAACTTCGCGGTCTGGCTCACGACCGTCCGCGACTGCATTAAGTTTGCGCAACAGGACAGCGCTGATCCGTGGCCCGTTGGAATTTATGGGTACTCGCTCGGCGGGTTCCTCGCTTTGTCCGCGGCTTCGGATAATCCCGCGGTCGGAGCCGTCGTGGAACAGGCTGGCGGCATTTGGAATGGAAAAACGGAGCTCATCAAGCACATGCCGCCGGTTTTGATCGTCCATGGGGAAGGGGACCGGCGTGTGCCATTCCAAAAGTACGCGCAACCGCTGGCCGGCGTTTTACACACGCGCGGCGCGACTTTCAAAACGCGGTTTTTTCCAGAGGAGGGACACGTCTTCACGGCATCCGCGATGTCGAAAGCGCGCGAAGCGGCTGTCGAATTTTTCCGCCAACATCTTGGGTGAAAGTGAAGCGGGTTTGCTGGCTGCGGATCACCGGCCGAAAAGTAAAAAATGGATTTAAGGAACATCAGCGAGGCGACGGAATGGTTCGAGATTCTACAGACGAGCACGCGAAGCCAGACGGCGATGATGACGCGGACGGCCGGTGATTCAACCGGCGAGAAGCCAGAGGCGCACAAGAAGAGCGACCAGGTTCTACCCGTGCTGAGAGGCAGGTTGACGGGCGAGGTTGGTCAGGAAAAAGTCCGCCTCAAGAAAGGCGACATTCTCTTGATTCCGGCGGGGATGCCCCACGGGTTCACAAATGTGGCCAGGAGACCGGCGGTGACTTTTAATGTTTACGCCGCCAGAACTGGCGCGGGATCGTACGGCGACGGAGTGCCGTTGAACTTCGGATAGAGGAATTTTGTTACCGGCGCATTTTCGTGGGCGATTCCGATCGCCTCTTTCAGACCCGCCTCGCGCAATTTCGTCAGCGATTGTTCGAGCAAACGCGTGCCGAAGCCGCGGTTGCGATACTCCATCGAGACGCACGGCCCCGGTGAGAGGTGGATTTCCGCCCCCGGGCTTTGCGAAACGACCGCCGCGCCGATGATTCGCAGGCCATGCCTTAACGCGAGACAGGTGCTCGTGGGTGAAGTGAAGGCCCGTTCTAGCCAGGGCTCGATCGCCTCCATGACTTCCTGCGTCGCGGGGTTCCATGTGGGGTCGAGGACGAACGAACTCGAAATAACTTTGCGGAGCTCGGTTTCGTCTTCGGCAGTGGCAGGTCCGATCTCGTAATGTTCCGGCAACTCGGCATCAAATTTTGGAAGTTGAGTCAAGTCCCAGCGAAATCGAATCCAATTGCTCCAGTTCATACAGTTCGGTGGATAGTATCGTGTGCCGCGCCGGGGCCGCAACTGAACGTTCGAAGGGCCGGAGCCCGCCGCCGAACTCCAAATTTTTCGGGCAACTAAATTGCCTGGACGGATTTCAGCGTTTCGTTAAACGAACTGTAGAGTTCGCGATATTGCGCAACACCACGTCGCAGAACCGGCTTGAAATTCGCGAGATCTGCGATGTTGACGATCTGATCCACGCTCTGCACGAATGCACTCATGGCGTCGTTGGTTGCGAAGCGATGACTCAGGAGCACGACGAAATGCTCGCGCCGTTCGGCTCCGGGACGCTTAATCATCTCGCGGAGGATCGGATTGTTCTGCGGGGTCGATCCTTTGAAGTTTTCGTAAACAACCACCACATTGTAGCTGTAAGTCTTGAGCTTCAGGACGACATCTTCCTCGAACAAGCCGAGGTGCACCTTGTAAGTCATGTCGATCAACTGCGGCACGATCATTTTCTGATATTGCTGGTGATCGACGCAGACGAGCGCCGTGTTATCGCCGAGATCGAAAAAAGACGGGTCGTGTGCTTCCATGGCCTTAACGGAAAGCATTTGCTGGGAGGTCGAGACGCAAGCCTGAGTCCAGGTCGTTATCGACCCCTCGGGTTTTTTGGATGATGTCGATACCGCGGGTCACCTTTCCCTTGCGCGACGCGAACAACTTAGCTGTTTCTTCCGTAATGAGATCGCTGTCGTAAGCGTTCAGAATTGACTGGTCGAACGTCATCCACCCGAAGGGCGAACTCGCCTCGATGATTTCGTAGAAGCTGCGGTGTTCACCTTCGCCGATCGCAATGGTTTCTCTGGTGCGCAGATTGTTACCAAGAATTTCCGTCAACAACTGCCGGCCGCCACCGATTTTGGGCGCGAGTCTTTGGCTGACGATATAACGCAAGGTATCGGCCAGACGGATGCGCAACTGTTGTTCTTCTCCCAGGGAAAAAAGACCGAGGATGCGGTTAATGGCCTGGCCGGCGTCGACTGTGTGAAGTGTGCTCAGCACGAGGTGCCCTGTTTCTGCCGCCATCAGCGCAACTTCCACTGTCGCGCGATCGCGCATCTCGCCGACCAATATCACTTTCGGAGCCTGCCGAAGCGCGGCGCGCAATCCGTTTGGATAGTTATTAAAATCGTGTCCCAGTTCGCGCTGATTGAACGTAGCCTTGAGCGTCGGATGCACGAACTCAATTGGATCTTCCAAGGTGACAATGTGGACGGGCTGTTTGGCATTGATCTCATTGAGCAGCGCGGCCAGTGTTGTCGTCTTGCCACTGCCGGTCGCGCCGGTAACTAGGACCAGACCGGTTTTTTCCTTCGCAATCTTCTCAAAGATCCCGGGCAACCCCAGGCCCACGACCGTGGGAATTTCGCCTTGCAGCTTTCGCAGCACGATCGAGAAATGTCCCTGTTGCCGGAAAATATTTACGCGGAAACGCGCTTCATCGCTGAGGGAATAACTGCAATCACAGGAGCCGCCGGTCAGATAATCGTAAATGAGGCGTCGATTTCCCTGCATCAACGTGAGTGCAATTTGCTCCGTTTGATACGGGGTGAGCGCGTCGATCGGCGGGTCCACGAAGACCGGCTTCAGTTCACCATAATCCTCCACCTGCATCGGATGGCCCACGGAAAAATTGAGGTCGGAGATGCCATCATACGTCTTCAGCATCGCGGACAAAATCCTATCGAGATCGGGAATTCTCATTGCGTTGGGGAATTATTCATCGGCGCCGTCGGCCGGAGGCTCTTTCAGGAATGGCCGGAACTTCTTTTTATCGACCGCCTTGTCATATGCTTCCTCGCCTGAAATCCGGGTGTGGCGCAAATGGTCCATGATCGCGTCGTCCAGAGGCTGATTTCCCTTCTTCTTGCCCACCTGGATCATGCCCGGAATCTGATGGGTTTTACCTTCCCGAACGAGGTTCGCGATCGCCATATCGACGACGAGAATTTCCAGCGCGGCGACTCGTCCCGGTGTGTCGATCCGCTTGAAGAGATTCTGCGCGATCACGCCTTTAAGCGATTCGGCAAGTGTGGCCCGGATCTGGTTCTGTTGATTGGTCGGGAAAACGTCGATGATACGATCGACCGCTTTCGAGGCGCTCGAGGTATGGAGTGTCCCGAAAACAAGGTGTCCGGTCGCTGCCGCGGTTAGAGCCAGTTCGATCGTTTCGAGATCTCGCAGTTCACCCACGAGGAGAATGTCCGGATCTTCGCGTAGAGCACCGCGCAGGGCGGCTGCGAAAGAACGTGTGTGCACGCCAACTTCTCGATGCTGCACCAGGCAATTTTGGCTGCGGTGCACAAATTCTATCGGATCCTCGACGGTGATGATGTGATCGTGCCGTTGCATGTTTGCGTAATCCATCATCGCCGCCAGCGTGGTCGACTTGCCAGAACCGGTCGGCCCGGTGACAAGAATCAATCCCTTTTTCAGCATCGGAAATTTTTTCAGGACCGGCGGCAAATTCAGATCATCGACCGTCAAAATCGTCGAAGGGATCAAGCGAAAAACCGCGGAGATACCATATTTTTGCTGGAA
This sequence comes from Spartobacteria bacterium, assembly GCA_003169695.1. Classification (GTDB taxonomy): domain Bacteria; phylum Verrucomicrobiota; class Verrucomicrobiia; order Chthoniobacterales; family UBA10450; genus AV80. Next base: position 54,591 of record PNAS01000077.1, on the reverse strand, counting down.
GAAATTCGCGCGATAACGCGCCATGCCCGGCACTTCGTAGCCAAAATCGATGTCGGAGGTTTCTTCGAAGATTTTGATTTTTCCTTCCGGCGCGATTTCGTAGACCATCGCTTTCAACTCGTCATTCTGCAGCGCCGGGTAATCCACCCGCACCAATTCGCCATTGATGCGCAGCATCGGTGGGTTGCTCGTGGAGAGATGAAGGTCTGAAGCCTTCTGCTCTCCCATCAGCTTGAAAAATGAGTCAATGCGGGCCATGGGAGCGACCCTGATAAAGCTAAATCGATGCCACCCGCCGGGGATTCACCGGACGGTGCCCCGTGTGAAATCCGTTCGCCCAGCCGAGCGTTACCCGGAACGGGAAGAATCCCGCGCCGAGTCGAGCGTGGAACGGACTTGTTCGAGCAATTTTTCGCGTGTGTACGGCTTGGGAATGAATCCGCGCAGGCCTTGCGCGAGCATATTGCCCAATTTGCCCTGCTCGGCAAAGCCGCTGCTCAGCACCACCGCGACGTCCGGGTTCAGCGCACAGAGCTCGTCGAAAACCGCGTCGCCGTCCATGACGGGAAGAAAAAAATCGAGGATGACCAGACCGATTTGTTTGGTGATTTGCTGGTAGATCCTGAGCGCTTCGAAACCATCGCGCGCGAGAATGACTTGATAGCCTTCGTCTGTCAGCATCGCCGAAGCCCGCTCCGCAATTTCGGTTTCGTCATCCACGAGCAGAATCAGCTCGCGATTACCCTTCTCATTCAACACTTTGATGTCCGCTGGGATCGAATTGGGCTTTGCCGCGGGCGTTTTGGTTTCCGCGGTGGACTTCGCGCGGGAAGGCGATTTTTCCGGTGTTGCCTTGGCTTTCGTCTGCGCTGGGGCCGCCTCGGATGGCGGTGGGACGATGGTGAATTCCGGTGGCCGCGACGGGTCGGGCGGGCTTTTCGTTTTAGGCGCGCTTCCCTCCAGAATTCTTGAAGTTATCCGGTCGAAGAGAGATTGCGCGGTTTTCGAAGCGAGCTCGACCCGTTCTCCGAGCATTTCGATGTAATTGTATTCGCCCTTATGCTGGCGAGCCAAATCGGCGTAACGAGAGATCTGTTGCAGCATCGTGTTCAGCTCGGTCGAAGTAGTGGTGATCCACTTCAAATCTTCATGATCGAGCATAGGGCCGTCGTTGTTTTCAGGTCCGATCGCGGTCGTTCAAACACGCCCAAAAAACACAACCCAGAACTGCGAAAACGGCGATCGCGAAGGAACCAATGGTCAGCATACAGGCAAGGGAAGGTAAAGTCAGCACGGTTCATGCCCTCTGAAAGGGCACCCGTCAATCCGAATCCGCCTTGTTTCGGCCGTCGCGTCGAAAAAACTTGAAGCACGCGGCGGCAGTCAAGCGAGATTGAACTCCGCCGGCCGAATCCGGCGCGGCGAACCAAATTCGTTTCTCGGCCCTCGCAAACGCAGAAGAAAATAACGATGGGCCTGCCCGCGAAACGAGGCTTTGGAGGCATCTGGTTATTAGGTGGATCGGGCGCTCCGTCGCGCGATGTTCCTATTTTGCAGCTGTGGCGCACAGCGGCCATCGAGCCTGGAGCGCTCGAGCCCCCTATTTCCCGAGCGCGTTCCGCAGCTCCGTTTTCGCCGACTCGACTTCGCGCGGTGCGGCGTGGCAAAGCAATAGAGCGCGCAACTTGTCCCCCTGATAATACCGCACCACGAATTTCTTTTTCGCGTATGCACCTTTAAGAGTCAGCCGGGTTGGCAGCAAGCTGAAGTCACCGACGAAGTCCATTTTCAGATCGAACATCTCGGTCCAAAAGTACGGGATTTGTTCATAGCGTATCCGCTTTTTGCCGGTCATATTTGCCCCGGCCACCAGCCCTTGTTCGCGCGCATTTTCCCAGTGTGTTTGGCGTCGCACACCCCCCATGATCCGATCGGGATAAAAGGCCAGATCGCCGATCGCATAGATTCCTTTTTCTTCTGTCTCGAGGTATTCACTGACCGGCGAACCGTGCGGCCCGGAGAGCGGAGTGTTCCGCACCAGTTCGAGGTTCGGCTCCGCGCCGCACGCGACGACCGCCACGCCGGCAGGAATGCGATTACCGCTTTTTGTTTGGATATTCCGTAGGACCGTCTTGCCCTCGAAACCGTTCAAGCTCTCGCCCAAGAGTAGAGTGATCCCATGCTTTTCGAAATACCCGGTCAACCACGCGCCTGATTCCGGATCGAGATATCGATTCAATAGATAGGGGTTGCGATGCATGATGCTGACTTTGAATTTCAGCTGCCGCAAACTGGCCGCCGCTTCGCAAGCCAGCAATCCGCCGCCCACGATGACAATTGTTTTCTCCAGGTGCGCCATTTCACGCAACGCGAGCGCGTCGCGAATCGTTCTTAGATAGATGACATTGCCCAGCCCCACTCCCGCAACGGGGGGGCGCACGGGACGACTACCCATAGCCAGGCAGGCCTTGTTAAACTCGATTGTCTCGCCATTTCCGAGAACCGCGAGCCGGCGGTCGATATTCACCTGTGTGACCATCGCAGCGAGCCGCGTTTCTATTTTGTGGGAATCGTACCAACGCGGATCCAGATGCGGCAGTTTTTTCAGCGGCGGTGTTTTATCCCGAAGAAAGCTCTTCGAGAGCATCCAACGCTTATAGGGATGGTAGGTTTCCGCGCCCACGAGAGTGACGCTTCCCCTCTTGTCGTATTTCCGGATGCTTTCGCACGCGCTCCCGCCGCCGATGCCGCTTCCGATGATGAGATAGTCGCGTTGAATCATGTGAAAGGCGGACGATAGAGAATCCCCCGGGCCACTGGCGAGGTAAAAATTGTGAGAATCCTTCGCCCTTCCCTTTCCTGTCCTGATCGAAGATGAAACCCTAAAAAACCGCGCGGCAGACGATGACCGAAGCGATGACCCCGGCCAGATCGCCTAACAATCCAGCGGGAATCGCGTGGCGGGTTTGTTTCACTCCGACCGATCCGAAGTAAACCGCTGCCACGTAAAAGGTCGTTTCGGTGCTCCCGTAGATCGTCGCGGCCATCAGGCTCACAATATTATCCGGGCCGAGGCGATGGATGATATCGGCCAGGATCGCGAGCGTGGCGCTTCCGCTGAGTGGCCGCATGAGAGCGAGCGGAAGCAAATCAGTCGGAAAATGAAGCGGCGCCAGCACGGGCGTCAGCACGCGCGCGAGAAGATCGATCCCACCGGCACCCTTGAACATGCTGATCGCCACGAGCATCGTGACGAGGAACGGAATAATTTTCAGGATGACGCCGAAGCTCTCCTTTGCGCCCTCGACGAATTCCTCAAAAACCTTTATTCCGCGCGTTGCGGCATAGACCGGAAAAAAGCTGAGGAGAAACGGTATCGCGAGAATGGAGAGCGCGTTCACGCTACGCACGAAAGCGCTCTGCGTCGCCGCGTTTGGGTTGGCTGGCAGGTTGAACAACCCCGGAAATACCATGCGCGCGAAAAGCGCGATGAAAAAGAACCCCAAGAGGACAAGAACCGCGGAGGCCCAGGTGCCCGGCCTGGCTATTGGAGCCAGCTCTTCCATTTTGAAAATGTCGCTGGCCGCGACTGGAGCTTGGGGGGAGGGCGAGACTCCTGCCGAGCCGCCTGGCTGACGCGCCCGCCCGGCAGGAACTTCGCCCCCCTGGACGCGCGTTTCACGCAAGCGAAAGAAGGGCAGCTTCTCCAGGATCTTTGCCGACGTGATCGCGACCGTCGCCGCGCACAATGTCGCGAGCAGCGCGGTCCCGACGATCGCGGTCGGGCGCATCGACCCTGCCGCCGCGAGAAGCGCAATGGCGGTCGCCGGAATCAATTGCACCGACGCCGTATTGATCGCGAGAAACGTGCACATTGCGTTCGACGCTACGCCGGGTCGCGGATTAAGCGTCTCAAGATCCCGCATCGCGCGCAATCCGAGCGGAGTCGCGGCGTTCCCAAGCCCGAGCATGTTCGCCGCCATGTTCATGAGCATCGAACCCATCGCCGGATGCTCGGGCGGCACATCGGGAAAAAGGCGTCGCATGATCGGGCGCAAGCCGGCCGCGATGCGTTGCACCAGGCCCGCGCGCTCTGCCAAACGCATCACGCCCAACCAAAGCGCCATCACTCCGATCAAGCCGAGCGCGATCGTCACCGCGGTTCCTGCGCCATCGAAAGCGCCTGCGGTCACCTCATTCAGCCGATCGTTCCAGCCGCCGATCGCAACCGCCAGAACAACGAGCGCGAGCCAGATGTAGTTCAGCACAACGGTTTATAAAATGTAGGGGCGCTTGTGCCAAGCGCCTGTTCTTGGCCTTCGGCGCTCGCCGCGGCGAGCGCTGCTACATCTCCTTCAACAAAGTCGCGGCATGTCGCAACGCGGACTCTGTTTTTCCCCCGAGCATGCGCGCGATCTCTTCGTTTCGGGCTTTGCCGGCGACTTCGCTTAGTCGGGAATGTGTTCGACCGTGCGTCACCTCCTTGGTGACAACAAAATGCGTTGCCGCAGCCGCGGCCACTTGCGGCAAGTGCGTAATGCAGAGCACTTGGTGGTCGCCGGCTAGTTTTCTCATTTTGGCGCCGACGGCATTCGCAATTTCCCCACCAACGTTTGCATCGATCTCGTCGAAGACGAGCAGCGGAATTGCATCCTGCTCGGCAAGCGACGATTTGATCGCGAGCATCAGCCGTGAGATTTCGCCACTCGAAGCGATCGTGCGCAGCGGCTTCAAGGGCTCGCCCGGGTTCGGAGAAAAAAGCAACTCGATCGCGTCGAAGCCGGTCGCACGGGCTTCGTCGAGCGTGGTCAGTTTCGCTTCGAATTCGGATTGTCGAAAACCAAGGTCGCGCAGGTTGGAGCGGATGTTTTCAGAAAGTCTTGGCGCCGCTTTGGCTCGCAGTTTCTGCAGGAGTTGCCCGGTCCGTTCGACTTCGGTGCGCGCCCTTTCGATCTCCCTGGTCAAACGTTCGAGTTCCTCGTCGCGCCCTTCGATTTTGCGCAATCGCTCCGCAGCGTGTTCGCCAAAAGCAACCACTTCCACGATCGAACCGCCGTATTTGCGTTTCAATGTTTCGAAGAGCGAAACGCGCTCCTCAAGGGTAGCGAGCTGTTCCGGGTCAAGATCGAGCTGGTCGGCGTAATGGTTGACCGAACGCGAAATTTCAGAAAGTTCGACGACGCTGGCAGCATGCGCCTCGGCCAAGATTCCCTGTGATGGGTCGATTTTTTCCAGCTCTCGAAGCAGGCGCTGGGTCTCGGCCAGTTGCGGCAAAATGGAATCATCCGCTTCCGAAAGGCGGCGCGTGATCGTTCCCGCCAGCTCGACCAAACGCTTGCTGTTGGCCGCGAGCTTGTAGCGGACGGCGATCTCTTCCTCCTCCGCCACCGATAACTTCGCGTTCGCGATTTCGCTCACCTGGTGACGAAGCAGATCGATTTCCTGTTCGCGTGCAGATTCCGCCGTGCTCAGCGCCGCCTGTTCGGCTCCCAACGTTTGCAACTTCCGATAGCGCTGCTCGAATTCCCGCGCTGTCTCCTCCGCGTGCGCAAATCCATCGAGCAACGCGAGCTGTCGGTCCGGCGAAAGGAGCGATTGATGATCGTGCGGTCCATGCAAATCGACCAGCTCGTCCCCGAGATTTTTCAGCACAGCGAGCGTGGCAGGTGAACCGTTGATGAACTGGCGGTTTGCGCCTGTCGCCGAAAAACTGCGTTTAACAATCAGTTCGCCCTCGCACGGCTCGATACCCGCATCGCTCAGCTGACGATTCAGTCTTTCCAGCTTGGCCCCTGCAAACACTGCTTCGACGGCGCAGACATCGGCACCGGTGCGGATCAAGGATTTGTCGGTTCGTTCGCCGAGCAGCAATTGCAGCGCACCGATGATGATTGATTTACCCGCGCCTGTCTCCCCGGTAATGGCGGTGAATCCCGGTCCTAGCTGCCATTCCAAATCCTCGACGAGCGCCAGATTCCTAATTCGCAGCAGGGTCAGAACGGCGGGCATGGAAGAAGTTGAGAGTTGAGCGTTGAGGGTTGAGAGACAAGAGATCGCGACCGCTTCAAGTTTTGAACTCTCAACTCTCAATTCTCAACCCTCAACTTTGCCTCACCTTCCTCGGGACCGGCACTTCGCAGGGCGTGCCGATGATTGGTTGTGATTGCGAGGTCTGCCATTCAAGTGATCCGCGCGATCAGCGGTTGCGCTCCTCGATCTACGTCGAAACTTCAGAGTGCGCCTGGGTCGTGGATACCGGGACCGATTTTCGCACACAGGCGTTGCGCGAAAATATCCGGCGTCTCGATGCGGTTGTCTTTACGCACTCCCATACCGATCACATCATGGGATTCGACGATCTCCGGCGTTATTCGCACGACTTGGGATCAATACCGGTCTACGCCTCCGCGGAAACGATGCGCGATCTCGAACGCGTTTATGAATTCGCTTTCAACGGCCTCAATCGATTCCCCGGATATCTGGTGCCCGTGCCTCATATCGTCGACGGTCCATTTCAACTCGGGAATACCTTGCTTACGCCGTTGCCGGTTCCGCACGGCAAATCGACGGTTAACGGATACTTGTTTTCACGCGGGGGCGAAAAACTTGTCGCTTACTTGAGCGATTGCAGCGCAGTGCCAGACGATATCGTGCGCGAGATCGCGCAGGTAAAAGTCCTGATCATCGATGCGTTGCGCCGCAAACCGCATCCGACCCATCTCAGCGTGAGCCAGGCGTTGGAAGTTGCGTCGAAGGTGCGGCCGTCGCAGACGTTATTCACCCATGTTTGTCACGAGCTGCCACAGTCCAGCGAAGCGGACCTTCCGCCCGGCGTTGGAATCGCCTATGACGGGCTGAAATTGAAGCTCTAGAATAAAGCGCCGCGCGCCCGCGAAGCTTGCGCACATGATAACGCTGCTCAGCCTAACGAATGATGCCGCGCTCGCTTTGTTCGATAAACTCGACGATCTGATTGATTTCCACGCGCGAAGGAAGTTCGTTCCGGATCGCTTCGATCGCCTGGCGAGTGTTGTACTTGGAGCGATAGATCAAGCGAAACGCCTCTTTAATCCACTTGACGCTTTCAGGCAGAAATCCACTGCGCTCCAGGCCAACGAGATTGATGCCGCGCACTTTGGCTGGATTGCCATCCGCGATCATGAAGGGCGGAATGTCCTGCACGATTTTTGAGCAGCCGCCTGTGATCGCATAGCGGCCAATCCGGCAAAACTGATGGACAGCGGTCAGGCCGCCCATAATCGCGTGGTCCCCAATTTGAACGTGCCCGGCGAGTGTTCCGTTGTTGGAAAAAACGACTGCATCGCCAACCGCGCAATCGTGGCCGATGTGGCTGTAAGCGAGAAAATTTCCGCAGTTGCCGATGCGCGTCTTGCCCGCGCTGGTCGTGCTGCGGTTGACGGTCACGAATTCCCGGAACGAATTCTCGTCGCCGATTTCAAGATAAGTTGGCTCGCCCTGATACTTCAGATCTTGTGTCTGCTGGCCGATCGAGCAATAGGCGTGAAATTTATTCCGCGCGCCAGCCGTCATCGGCCCACAAAGCGTGACATGATGTTGCAGCCAGGAATCATGGCCAAGGACGACTCCTGCCGCGACGATGCAATAAGGCCCGATGATTGTGCCGGCGCCGATTTCCGCCTGCGCATCCACGATGGCGGTCGGGTGGATCTGCACTTCGCTCATTGATCCATAAGCCTCAACATCAACTCGCATTCGGAGACGACAGCGTCATTGACCGCGCAGCTACACTTCAATTTCGCCAATTGTTTCCCGCGCGTTTTGGTCAACTCCGCCGAGATGAAGAGCGTGTCGCCGGGAAAGACCGGTTTTCGGAATTTTACTTCGTCTGCGCTCACGAAATAACCGAGCCGCCCGCCGCCGCTCTTCGTGAGTTTCAGCATCAGGATGCTGGCTACCTGAGCCATTGCTTCGACCTGCAGAACGCCGGGCATGACCGGGTGGCCTGGGAAATGGCCGGCGAAAAAGGGTTCGTTGATGGTGACTGATTTCACGCCGATGCATTTCGTCTCTCCCTCGAACTTGAGGACCCGATCCACCATCAGGAACGGATAGCGATGCGGCAATAGCTCCATCACTTGATTGATATCAAGGCCGCCTTCGCCCGCCGGGAAAGTGTGCGGTTGAAGGGGGGGCGTCGTGCGCACAAATTCCCGCGCAAGCGCCCGTACCAGTTCGGCATTTGCGCCATGGCCCGGTTTGACCGCGATGACATGGCCGCGAATCCGTTGTCCGAAAAGCGCGAGGTCGCCGATAATATCGACGATCTTGTGACGGACGAATTCGTCGGGAAACCGTAACGGCTCCTTGCTTAAGACCGCTTCGCCGCGCACGACGATTGCGTTCTCAAGGCTGCCGCCTTTGATGAGATTTTTTTCCATGAGCGACTGGACGTCTTCGTAGTAAACAAACGTCCGGGCCGGTGCGATCTCGCGCTCGTAAATTGCGGGGGTGATTTCCGTGGAGAGAAATTGGGTGAATTGGCCGCCCGGGCCAGCCTGCGTGCACGAGATCCGGAATTTTGGATCCGGCAAAAGCACCAGGAGCGAGCCATTTTTCGTCTCCACATGAATCGGTTCACGGACGTCGAAAATCCGGCGGGGCGTTTCCTGCGCGACGATTCCGGCTTTCTTGATCAGCTCGACATAAGGCCGCGCGCTGCCATCGCCGATCGGTGGTTCGTTCGCGTCCATTTCGACGATCGCGTTATCGACGCCCATCGCAGAGAGCGAAGAGAGTACGTGCTCGATGGTGTGCACGCGTATCGATCCTTCACCAATCGTGGTCGCGCGCTCGACCGTTTTCAGGTTCGCAATCGTCGCATCGATCGTCGGTTCGTCCTGGAGATCCTTGCGCCTGAATTTGAGGCCGAAATCGACCGGCGCCGGCTGCAATTTCAGTGTGACCTTTTCACCGGTGTGCAACGATGTGCCGCTGACGCTCGCGCTTCGGGCGAGAGTTTGCTGGGGCTCGGAGGACATAAAGGGCTTAACTAACAAAGATTACGGGTGGTGACCAGTGCGCACTCTCGCAGGACTCGAAAGAAGCTCGGGGTCTTAATCATGCGCGCACCGACATAACGGCACCGTTACCTTTTCCATTCTGGCTTTTTCTGCGGGCCTTGGTCGGCACTCTCTCGAGGAAATTACACGGTAATCGTTCGTGGCGCCGGCGGCTCGATCGGAGTCGCGCTGGTCGAAATCTATCACTCTGTTGCCGTGAACACACCCCAACGCCCCGATGGAGTGGAGCGGCTATAACCGTGGCCGCGGCGCTCAGGCACCGTGCCGTCAAGCGCTAGAGCGCGAAATCATCGAGGTGCGCCCAATCGATTTCGACGCGTTGCCGCTGCGCGAAACGATCGTGAAAGAATAGTTCCTTATGCCGGCAACCGTGTTCATGCACGAGTCGTGTCACCTTCACGTCGAAGCAGCAATACTCCGCGATCTCGAGCACGCGGCCTTCGCGCCACCAGCGAATCGCATCGAGCCCAGCGGCAGTTTTCTGGATGCCCAGAGTCGCGTGCGCGATGGCGTCGAGACCGAGTCGGTGGCCCAGTCGTTTCTCCATATCTATCATCAGGTCGGCGGTCTGAAGTTCGGCGACGAGGTCGAGGATCGTGTAGCCCATCAACACCTGGTAATCGAAGTTGAGCACATTGAAACCGATGACGAGATCGGCCCGACGCAGTCGCTCGATCAGTCGATTTACCTGCGCCTCACTGAAGACTTCGTAGCGACCGGTGGCGGTGCTGAAGATAACTCCGACCGACATGCGCATGTCGCCCTTGCGCGTCCATCCTCCCGCGTCATTCGCCGTCCGCTGGGTCTCGAGGTCGAAGTAAACGATGTCGCGCGGCATCTGGCGGATCTCAGCGAAGGGCGGGTTTCATTTCAATTCAAAACCTCCGCAATCAAAACTCATCATTTGATCCACGCCGGTCACTCGGAATTGCTCAACCACCGCGCCGTCGTCTTGGAAAACATCGAGCGCGCTTGAGCCATGGGCCGCCAGAAGGCCGCGCATGACTCCCGGCGTTTCGCTAATGCTGCAGAGTGGCAATCCGTCGCTCGCCTTCAAGAAACTGCCATCTTCATCAAAACCAACGGCGAGCTCCACGGTCACTCGTGCATCCGCGAGGAGGGGATTTGACTGCAACTTCATCGAAAGTTTTTCCGGCGGAGTCTTGTTTTTTGGATTGGTGGGAATCGGTTTTCCGTTTTCGATCGAGAAGTACCGATGCTCGGTGATCTTTTTTTCAAAATCGGTTTTCCAATCGGAAACCGCGCCATTCGCACCATCCGTTTTCGATCCGGCCAGGCTTAGTGCGCGAAGGCGATTTACAGGCGAAGTAGGGGATCCTTCCACGAGGAAGATTCGATCTTCGGTGGTGGAGGCGGCAATGGATTGAGGTTGCGGCTCGCTTTCCGCGATTGACATTCGCCGCAGTAGTTCGTGGCTCTTGGAGAGTTGTTTTATCTCACGCCGGGCGCCCTCGAGATTATCAATCAACCAAACAGTGCTGTTGATGCCGCCGGCGCAATCGAGTACCTCGGCAACATTCGGCGGTGGTGGCATGTCGTCGCAGTGAATCACGACTTCCTCAGGGAGTTTTCGAAGAAACTCGCCTTGTTTTGAGTCGCAAACAAGGGTCGCTCGTCCATCGCCGAGAAGGTCCGCATCGAGACGAAGTTCATTGTTTTCGAGCCGCACGCTGTGGAGATGCTGGATGTGCGGCGAATCGTCGTTCGTAACGAAATCATTAAAGAAGAATCCCACGCCCTCGATCTTAAGATCGCCAACGACGAATCCGTGCGCGTTGTATTTCCCAACCGGAACGTTTCCTCCCGCATCATCTTTCCCGTCCCATGTCGTCGAGAGCGCGTCGGTCCCGATGTTGAATTCATTAATGTCAGCCTCACGATGCAGCACCCGGACGAGTTTCCCTTTCGCATCGTAGATGCCAAGGCTGATCGTTCCGTCAAGCGGCGGCGGCAAGAAGCTGATGCGCACGCTTCGCTCGCTTGGTGAAGGCTTCGGCTCCGGCGTGGGCGACTGCTGCCCCCTCGCGGTGACCGTGAAGCCTAACAGCAAAACCAAGAATAGAGGGACGACCGCACTCCTTGATTGCGGTCCATTTTTTTCCTTTGTCATTCTCAGCGGAGTTTTGCAGAAGCAAAACGAAGTCGAAGAATCTCTTATTGTCATCCCCGGTCGATAGCTTCGCCCAGAAAAGCCAGAGACGCTTCGACGTCGCTCAGCATGACAAGTAATAGCGCCAATTCACGTCAGGGAAAAGATTATCGCGTCCTTCGCAGTTCGAGAGAAAGTCTTCATCCAGAGCGCCGCTGGTGAATTGTTCATGGAGACGATTGAACCGGAGCAGATGATCGGTCACCCGTTTCGTCGCGTAATGCTTCGCAGTGCCAGTCTTCATGAGGAACGCCCAATCGCTCGATTGCGCGAGCAATAATTCACGAGCGAGTTGTTTGAGGACGCGATCCGCCAGCGCGCTGCCATCAGAGACATGCGCGCGGGCGACTTCCGTCATGCGGCGGGCGGCGGAATGGAGATGCGGATAAATCCAGGCATTGCTCTCGTCCAGCCAGACTCCGAGATATCCATTCTCGCCCCAGCTCGACGCCGAGGGCGCGATCGTCTGTTGCGTCGAATGGTCGGTCAGAAATGCGGTCGGCGTGGTAAGTTGAAAATCCTGTTGACCATATGCGTCTTTGCTCGTGAGACGAAGATCCTGGTGCTCGTGAGCGGCCTTGCGAATGAACGACTCGAGAAATCGTGGCCCCTCAAACCACCAATGGCCGAATAACTCGGCGTCGAACGCTGCGACCACAATCGGATCGAAGTTCAAGGCGCGGAGCTCGTTCATCTGTTGGCGCCGTACCTCGAGGAAATGAGACGCGTGTGACTCCGCAGCGCTTTCGGCCCAAGCCGGATCGTAGAGTTCTTTCGCGCAATCGCGGCCCGTGATCCGGTGATATTTCAAGCCGGTGAATTTGCGAACGGCCGGCGACATCGATCCCGGCCAAATGTATTCTGAGGGCAGATCAAAACCGATGTCGCGATAAAAATCGCGGTAGGCCGGATCGCCCGGATAACCTTCCGCCGCGCTCCAGACTTGTCGGCTGGAGTCGCGGTCCCGCGCAAACACGGCCGGGCCCGCGGCCGTGTAGCACGGCGCATAGATTGCGCGGCGCGGACGTGGCTGCCCGAACATCAGGCCATGCGCATCGACGATGAACCAGCGCAGGTTCGCTTCCTGCATGATGGTTTCAAGGCCGGGCGCGTAGGCGCACTCCGGCAGCCAGAATCCCGCGGGATCAGCGCCAAACGCGGCCCGGTAAACATCGCACCCGCTGAGCACCTGCGCGCGTACCGCTTCGGGCGATTGTTGAAGCAAAGGGAGCAATCCATGTGTTGCGGCCGTGGCCATGATCTCGAGGCATCCCTCCTCCCGCAATTTCCGAATCTCGCCGAGAAGATCGCCTGCGCACTCCAGGAACTGGAATCGGCAATCAGAAAAGTTTGTGTGATAAAATTCCGACAGTCTTCGGAGCGGTTCATCGTCGCGATTGCGCTCCATTTCGCGTGCGGCCAGATCTACCGAGCGACCGAGGTATCCGACGTAGCGATCCCGCAGCAGTTGATCCTGGAGCATGGCGCAGAGCGTCGGCGTGACCGTCATCGTGAGCTGGAACGGCACTCCATCGCGGACCAGTCGCTGCATCATCACGATGAGCGGTATGTAGGTTTCCGTGATCGCCTCGAAAAGCCAGTCTTCCTCGAGAAACTCTTCGTGCTCGGGGTGGCGAACGAACGGCAGGTGCGCGTGAAGAACGAGCGCGAGGTAACCGGTGGCCATTGCAGATTTCAGAATGACGATTGCAGATTGTGGAAGGGCGACGCAGCCGCCCAATCTTAAATCTTAAATCTGAAATCTTAAATTGTTAGAGCGTCCGGCAGAAATCCTGAAAGCGATCGAGACCCTTCTTGATCACGTCTATACTGGTCGCGTAACTGAGGCGCACGGTGCGATCATCGCCGAACGCAATCCCGGGGATCACCGCGACGTTTGCCTTGCTCAACAATCGATCGGCAAAGTTTTGCGAGCTGAGTCCCAGCTGGCTGATGTTCACCAAGATGTAAAACGCGCCTTCGGGTCTTACCGCAGTGATGTTTGGGATCTTTGTGATGCGGTCGTACATGTAATTGCGGCGCATGCTGAACTCGTCGCGCATGTCGGCGAGCGGCTGCTGATCGCCCTTGAGCGCCGCGACCGCGCCCTTCTGCGCGAACGAGCAGGGATGGGAGGTGCTGTGGCTTTGGATATTGTCGACTGCTTTTGCGACTGCTTCGGGTGCGGCCATATATCCCAGTCGCCAGCCGGTCATCGCGTAAGCTTTGCTGAATCCGTTGACCGTGATGGTGAGATCGTAAGCCTCCTGCGAGAGCGAGGCGATGCTGACGTGCTTCACATCGTCGTACACCAGCTTTTCGTAAATCTCATCTGAGAGGATGTAGATGTCCTCTTCGGCGGCGACTTCAACGATGCCTTCCAATTCCTCGCGCCGGTAGACGGAACCAGTGGGATTACCCGGACTGTTCAGGATCAACATTTTCGTGCGCGGGGTCATCGCGTTTTCAAAATCTGAAGCGCGCATCTTCCAGCCGTTACGCTCGGTTGTCGCCACGATCACCGGCTCCGCGCCGGCCAGCCGAACCATGTCGGGATAGCTGACCCAATATGGGGAGGGGATCAGCACTTCGTCGCCAGCCTGGCAGGTGGCCAGAATGGCGTTGTAGCAGGAATGCTTGGCGCCGCTGCTGACGATGATCTGGCTCGGCCGATATTTTAACTGATTATCAGCTTCTAATTTCTCCGCAATCGCCTGGCGTAATTCGGGCAAGCCCCCGCTCGGTGTGTATTTGGTAAAACCGGCTTCGAGCGCAGCGATGGCCGCCGCTTTAATATGGTCCGGCGTGTCAAAATCCGGCTCCCCCGCGCCGAAGCCGCACACATCGATTCCTTCGGATTTCATCGCCTTCGCCTTGCTGTCGATCGAGAGGGTAAGAGAGGGGGTCAGTTGGGCGGCGCGCGCGGAAATTTCCATGGCTGTCGGGATCGGGTTGAGTGTTTGCAAAATGGGAGCGCAAGCTATGAGCGCGCGTAGAAACTTTCAATCAAAGGTTTGAAGTTATTCTCGTTCACCTGCACGATCGCCATCTCCCGCTTCGCGTTCTCCGCGGAATCGGACGCGTGGGCGGCGTTGATCATGATAGTCTGGCCGAATTCCTTTCGGATCGAACCGGGAGGCGCTTTTGCGGGATCGGTGGGACCGAGGACGTCGCGAATTTTTCGCACGGCGTCATCGCCTTGATAAACGATCGCAATACATTTTTCGCTCCCCGGCGCCTTGCGTTGGTCTGGTGGACATTCGCTCGGCTTCATCCCCGCCATGAATTCGACGATACTTTCCCAAGCCTCGCGGCCCTTGGCCTGGCCAAGTTTCTCTTCGAGAACTGCCAGGACCGGCCCGTAGAACTCCTCCGCCTGCGCAACGCTCATGCAGTGCACCTTGAACCCGACGATGTAGAGACCGGTGCGCGAAAAAACTTCAATTACGCCGCCCGGCCGCAGATTCGGAAACTTGAAATTGTCCGGCTTAATCAGCACGAGCGATTTTTCGATTTTCGCGTCCTTTGGGAAATCAATCACCTGGTCCAGGATGCCGCCGTCGCGATCGGAGAATTCCGCCCAGAGTTTCAAGTCGCGTTCCACCGTCTGGTTGTCGAACGCTGCCAGCGCTGCCGGCTCGAAGTAAGTGACTTTGCCGGAGTCGTCCGTGATATAATCGCCGAAAGTATCGCGGATGGTCTCGCCACTGGTCCGCTCATGCACTATGTGACCGATGGCGTAATGGATTTTTTCGACGGCATCAGGGCCGCGGAAAACCAGAAAGAGGGCGCGCGCCCTCTGCCCGTTTACCGTCCCCATGAAATTCTTCAAGACATAATCGCGGATCAGCTCTTGCGTGGCGCGATAACGCGGGTCTGTCTCCGTCACAATCGTTTCCGCGTAACGCTTTGCCAGTTCCTCGCTCGGAGCGAACATTCGCGCCGTAACCAAATCCAGTCCGGTGCGCGAAATCAGCCGGGCCACGATACCTCCGGTGCGCGATTTGCGCATCGAATACGGCGTGACAATGACGTAAGAAAGCTCTTCGGCGGGCATGCGATTGTTTCAAAGCGGCTTTACAGATCAACCGCGTTGTTGCAGGAAATCGGAGCCGCTGAGGGTCGGGGAACGTAGCTTTCCCCCGTTCCGTGCGTCAACTGCCTTTTTGCTGTTCCAGCCGCGCGACAAGCGCGATCCATTTTCCGCGCCGACGGATTTCCGATATGACAAAACCGTGCCGCCGTAGAGTGCGGGACGTAGTCGTTTCCTGATTCCGCAAAATCCCGGAGAGAATCACGCTGGCCTCCGCGGCAAGATGCCGGGACCAGATCGGCAACGCAGCGATCAAAATCTCGCTGAAAATATTTGCTGTGATGATGTCGAACTTTCCGGTGAGCTTCTGCTTCAGGATGTCGCCGGTCGAGAACTCGATGTTGCGGACACAGTTGGCGCGCGCATTCCGCTTCGCCGTCGCGCCGGCGAGGGGATCGCTGTCGATCGCGAGCACACGCTTGGCCCCGAAATAACTACCGGCAATGGCGAGAATGCCGCTGCCAGTGCCAGCGTCGAGCATTCTCCAACCCGGCTGGAACTGGTGGGTTATTTGTTCGAGTAAACGCAAGCACATGGCGGTAGTGGCATGCTCGCCCGTGCCGAAAGCGGCTTCGGCGGGAATGACAAGCCGGCGAGCATGGCTCGTTTGCGCCGCCGCCGCTTCTATTCCTGGCGACCTCAAAACCACAAGACGCGAACCGATGCGCAACGGTTTGGTTCGAGTTCGCCTGGCAAAATGCTGAAGCCAATCCCGCCGCAATCGCTCCATACGGCCGCCAAATTCACGGACGAGTTTGCGTGCATCACGTTCCGTTTCGCAGGAAATCTCGAGCGTGACGCACTCTACTCCGGGACGTTCGATGACCGCGAGCGAGTCTCTGAAGCGCTCCGTTAGATTCTCACAACGGACGCGCCACCAATGCGCCCCAACGCGTTTTTTCCAGCGGTGCATCGGAATCAATCTGCCGTCGCCAGTTCCAACAGTCAGCGGAAATTGTTCGCAAAAAATACTGGCGTCGTTGAGCCTCGGGGGTGCATTAACAAACGTGGGTCATGAGCGAGGCCGAGTTCATCCATCGTTTTATTCCCGCGCCGCGGGGCTCGACCGCGCGGACCGTTTTGCTGCTGCATGGAACCGGGGGGGACGAAAATGATATGATCCCGCTTGGCCGCGACCTCGATCCAACGGCGGCCTTGCTCAGTCCGCGCGGCCAGGTTCTGGAGAACGGCATGCCGCGATTTTTCCGGCGTCTGGCCGAAGGCATATTCGATGAAGAAGACGTAATACGGCGCGCACATGAATTAGCAGATTTTGTTGGCGTCGCCACGGCGCGGTACGCCTTCGATCCAAAGCGCGTGATCGCGGTCGGTTATTCCAATGGCGCAAACATTGCAGCCGCCATTCTGCTCCTCAGGCCCGAAATGCTTGCCGGCGCGGTTCTATTTCGCGCGATGGTTCCGCTCGCGCCGCCGGTTTTGCCGAACCTGACTCATGTGCGTGTTTTGCTTTCATCCGGCAAACAGGATCCGATTGTGCCGGTGGAGAATGCGGAACGGCTCGCTGCGATGCTGCGAGAGGGGGGAGCAAACGTGACGTTGCGCTTCGAGCCGGCCGGGCACGCTCTTGTCCTTGGCGATATCGAGGCCGCGAAAGAGTGGTTACGCACTTTATAGCGAACACTCTGGATGCGAGATCTTCATGCGGCCGGAGGTCTCCGCCGTCGCGTTGAGCTGGATAAGCTACGGCAGCTCCGGCAGGACTCGAGCTGGCAAGAGACTGGTTACCGAGCGGTTCAAAACGCCGCGCTCCGGATGATCCAGCTTTCATCAGAGGATAAAGACGATGGTTCGACCGGAGCGATTCGTGCGCATGAGTCGTCCCCATTCAAGTCGAAGTCCATCACGGAGAATACCTTAATGATCGCGGAGATCCCGTGGAATGGATCGGTCCGGCCGGAGCCCGCGCGTAAGCTGGAATTCGCTCCGGATCGACCATCATGTGATCAAGTCCAGCGGAATTCAA
This sequence comes from Spartobacteria bacterium, assembly GCA_003169695.1. Classification (GTDB taxonomy): domain Bacteria; phylum Verrucomicrobiota; class Verrucomicrobiia; order Chthoniobacterales; family UBA10450; genus AV80. Next base: position 37,282 of record PNAS01000077.1, on the reverse strand, counting down.
GATTGAGGCTGAGCGGGGCGAATCAACATTCCGAAAGGCGATCGCGACGAGGCGTTCCTTCTTAGCCGAGATCTAAATGACGTCTTTGATCCGACGTTGTCTGATTTCATCGATCGGACTAAGCAGGAAATGACGCGGCTGCCGCGCTGTCTAAAGGGATTAGGCCGCAGGAGGTCTGACCACGGCTTCGGCTACCAGCCGTAGCGACGTTCTAGGCCGGTTCCGGCAGCTCAATCAACGTCGCAGCGATAAACGACGACATCGGTGTGCTTTCCAATCTCGCGGATGCTGCTGAAGTGCTTGGTCCGTTCGAGACTCGTCTCAAGCGGTTCGTGGAGGAGGACTATCGGGTTTTGGTCAATTGAGGCATCGTCGCTGGCGAACCCAGAGACGAACAAATGAGCCGAGTGTCTTTTGAGCGATAAAGTCGATCAGAGTGCGGTAGGCTCCGGCCGTTTTTTGGTGAATAAGGACCTCAAGGCAAAGAGCCATGTCGGCGGATTTTACGTCAGGGGGAAAACCGAGGCGGAACTGCCAGTTTGGCCGCAGTTGGCGGGCCATCTCAAGGGCGTAAGGAGATTGGTCGATCCCGACATAGTCCATGATATTCAGGGCCTTGACCACTTCGAGGTCGCCACAGCCAACATCCAGCACAGAACCAACCGTCTCAACTCCGTGGTCTTGAAGTAGTCTACGTTTGTATATCGCGTTCTCGCCGCGCGACCCGACGCCGGAGCCTCGTTTGGGGAACAGACTGTAGCGCAGGTCCCAGAAGACGCGGTTATCGAATCCGTCGGCCCCTTGTTCATTCGCCTGTTTAATCGCTGCGCGTTCCAGCGCGCTCAGTTCGGCCGCCGGTTCCAGCAAACCGAGAACATTGAAGCTGCCTGCATGATAGTGAAGCACAGCAATCTCGCGCTCAGGATCGAAGTATCTGTGTTGCCCGCTGAAATGGACGTAGTAGTTAACGTTGGAGCAAGCGAGCTCGAATGGTAACCCTGCCTGCTGAATAGCAAGCCAGAAACTAGCTTGGTCGAAATGAACCTGCCGTCCGACTTGTTGCAGCGGTTCAATGTTGTCTAGCAACCAGAGCGTCGTGCGGCGCCATGTGGTCGACAACGCCTCGCACAGCGCTTTGGGTGCGGAGTAGAAGCCGCCATTGCAATTGCCAAGGTAGGTTCCGCTGGCAGTGCATCGGTGCTACAGATTGGTGGCAAGTGCGCCAACCCTGCGGTATCGGCGATTTTGCGGAGGGTAGCGAGCGGCGGATTCGGCATTTCAACGATTTTACCGCGAATAGCAGTGCGGCTAAGATAAGATCTCACAAGTCGGATTCTAACAGTGAACGCTTCCTCAGCCTGCGGCGAACGCTGGCTCTGATGCGGCGGACGTTTTTCGCGAAGACGCGCGCGACAAACAAATTCTTCCGTGGAACGCGATATGCCCCGCCGGCACGCTAACTCGACCAGCGGGCAAGAGCGGAAGAGCGTCAGGGCGACGCTTATCGCCGTATCTGCGCCCGGCCGCCGACACCATTGTCACCACGGGTAACCCGCGAGCTATTTTCCGCCTCAGGCTGAGAAGGAGAGCGGGTGACGAGACTCGAACTCGCGACGTCCTCCTTGGCAAGGAGGTGCTCTACCACTGAGCTACACCCGCAGCTTGAGCGGGATGAAATAATGGCCACCACCCTGCGGGACGCAACACTTTAATTGTCGCGGAATCCCACCGGGCGGCAAAATGTTGAATCCAAATGGGGCGCCCGCTGCATCTCATTGCAAGAGAATAACTATGAAAACAACGTTTCTTACCTGCCTCTGTTCGATCGCGCTCGGTTTGAGTGTGTTCTGCCAAACCCCAACGGCGCCGGCAATATCGGCGTCTGTTCAGCCGAGCGTGACTGGGCCGAGCCCGGCCCTGGCGACGGCGAGCGCGGCTCCCTCCGTGACTTCCGACCGCGACGAATCGATCGAGAGCGAGGTTGCCCGAAAGCTAAAACGTAAATTTGGCATCGACATCGACATGGACCATGGAACCACTCATATCAGTCGCCACCACAGCGATGACAGCAGTGACGATGACGATTTGGGGTCAATAATAGCGATCCCGATCGTCGGCATCATCTTTACGACGCTCTTCGGCGCACCCGTTATGGTCGTCGCCGCAGTCATGTTCTTCAGCTACCTGAAATCGCGTTCCTTGCATCGCACCGTCCGCACGATGGTCGAAAAGGGCCAGGAAGTGCCGGCCGCTCTCTTCGCACCACCGCCAGTGATTCGGGCGCGTTCCGACCTCCGGCGCGGTGTCGTCCTCCTCATGGTTGGATTTGGCTTGATGATCTTTTTTGGGGCGGTGAACGATTGGGAAGGCGGCTCATGGAGCCTGGGCGTAATCCCTTTTGTGATTGGCCTCGGTTATTTGCTCGTCTGGAAGCTGGAGGGCCGTAGAGACAAAGTTCCGCCGTTGCCCTAATCTGCGGCTGTGGCGCTCACCGATGCAGACCTCGTCGCCCGCGTTCTTCTCGATGACGACCACCACGCCTTTGCGGAGCTGGTCCGGAATCATCAGTCGAGCGTGCGAGGTCTGCTCCGCCAACTCGTCCGCGCCGATGTCTCGCTCGCGGACGATCTTGCGCAGGAGACGTTTCTGCGCGCCTATAAAAACCTCCGCAGCTTTCGCGGGGAAGCGCGCTTTTCGACCTGGCTCTACCGGATCGCTTACAACTGTTTCCGCGAAGAAGCCCGCAAACGAAAAGAGCTCGTTGGCATCCATGAAGCTCAACTGGAAGCTCAGCATGATCCGCAGACGACCGACCCCGCTTTGCGCCACGATCTCGTCCGCGCCCTCCAATTACTTCCGCTGCACGAGCGCACTGCGGTTTTACTTTGCTGCCAGAATGGTTTATCGCATGATGAAGCAGCGCGCGTTCTGGAGATTCCGCTCGGCACTGTGAAAACGAATGTGTTAAGAGGCCGGGAAAAATTGAAACGCTCGCTCGCTGCATGGGGACCTAACTAAGACATGGACGAAAACCTCCAGGAAGACTGGCTCGATGCGCGACTGCGCGACGAAGCAGCCTATATCGACGATGGCGGCTTCACCGCGCATGTCGTGCAAAAGTTGCCGGCGCATCGTGTGCGTCACTCGCTCCGCGCGGTGATTCTTCTGGGGGTGACGGTGGTAGCGTCGGTGGTTGCGTACCTGCTTTCCGGCGGTGGTTGGTTCATCGCCGAAGGGGTAACACGTTTCGCTCTTCTGCCGCTTCCCGTGATCTGGCTTTGTGCGGCGGGAGCGACTGTCGTGGTCATGGTGGGGGGTCTTGCCGCCGCGATGTCTAAGACGGGCGGACGTCTCAGATAAGAGCGACCGTTTCCAGGTGGATCGCGCGCTCCGTCGCGCGATGTTTATTTTTACGCGGCTTCGCCGCCCTATTTTGCCATTGAGCGACGGAGCGCTCGATCCACCACTCAGACTGCTCGCGCTTCCGCTACATCACGCTCAATCTGTGCGGCGAGTGTCTCCACATTTTCGAACTTTTGTTCGGGTCTAAGATATCGCAGGAATCGAACTTCGATCTCTTCACCGTAAATATCTTTGTTCATGTCGAATAAATGTAACTCGAGCAACCGCTCCGGGTTTCCCGCGCTGACGGTTGGCCGGTAACCCAGGTTGGCGACGCCGCGATACAAAGCACCCGCGAGCCGCGCCTCAGCCACATAAACTCCGTTGGGTGGAAATTGTTCGCTATGCGCGCTGAGGTTTGCCGTCGGGAATCCTAGTTTGCGGCCGAGTTTTTCGCCGGCTTTCACGGTGCCGAGAATCGTATATTCGCGCCCGAGCATCTGCGTAGCTTTTGTTAGATCTCCATCCGCGACCGCGCGTCTTATTGCTGTGCTGCTTACGGCCTCGCCGTTTACCGATACCGCCTGGACGCCGACTACGTCGAAATCGTAAGTCGTGCCGAGCTGTTTCAGCAGAGCAAGATTGCCCGCGCGTCCTTTGCCGAAAGACCACTCGTGCCCCACGCAAATTTCGCGGAGCGGCTTGGCGTGCGTCACCAGTTTTTGGACAAAGTCCTCCGGCGGAGTTGCGGCGAATTGCCGATCAAAATGCAGAACGAGGAGATGAACGACGCCGAGATCGCGGATGAGCGCGATCTTATGCTGCGTAGCAGTCAGCAAATGCGGCGCATCTTGTGGCCGCAAGACCTTCGCTGGATGCGGGTCGAACGTAACGACTACCGGAGTGCCAGCCGCTTCTTTGGCGTGCCGCGCCGAAGTGGAAATGACCGCTTGATGACCGAGATGCACACCGTCGAAGACTCCGATGGCGAGAAAGAGCGGCCCAGGCAGTTGGCTTAATTCTGAAATCGATCGCAAGATCTGCATCGCTGAATCGTGCCTTGTGAAAGTGTGTTCATGCAAAGTGTATCATTTCGCTCCCTGCTCGTAACCGCCTTCCGCCTCAGGCGCCACCCCGCTTAAATCGACTTTCAAAGCTTACTTCGGCCCTCCACCTTCGTGCTGAATCAAGGCTGCGAGCGGCGCCAATACTTCGAAGTCCACCTTCCATCCGGCGTACGCGGCCGCGAGTCCTATGACTCCGCCCTCTCCGGAGAATACCTTTTGCCGCTGCAGCACGTCTGCGCCGTGCCCCCACGCCCACAAGAAACGATCTTCGCTACCGTTTTTTGTGACGGCGAAACAAGTCTCGTGGCACCATTTCGCGTCGAACAGCGCTTCAGTATCTCCCAACAACTCGCGGGCCAAATCCTTGAATGCGGGCAGGCGCCACGAACCGCATGTCTCCAAGTGTGTGACGATACTGTGTCGCACAACTGGGATGACGGCCAGCCCGGCTTGGAAATGGACGAGCGGAGGAATCCCGCGAATACGTGAGTCGGCATCGAGAAAGATCGCTGTGTCAAACTCCCGGAGCGCCGCTTGGACCGCGAATCGCTTGTCGTGATAGGCTGCGGCACCACGGTCGTGTCCAGTTGTCGCAAGGTGTTCCAGGTAATCGGCCGCCATGGGGCCGGTCGGGTCGTGGCGGATGGCGTGAACGGGTAGGTCCGCGAAATCGGTCGGCTCGTCGGTCATGACTACCAGATGCGCAGGCGCCAAATCAGCACATAGTATACGGGCGCGCTCGCGATACGAGGCGTGGATGGCGAGAGTGCAGAAGCAGGTGGACATCGGTATCAGCGGGGCGTGCAGTTATCTCGATCATGAAACCACCCGCCGCCATTGCTGGCTTGACCAGGGTCTTGCCTCCGGCAGGAGTTCTCTGACCGCGGTCACGACCCCGGGCCATTTGATCTCGTCATCATCGTCGCCCGAAAGCCAGCCGCTCACTCTCACCTTCGGCAGCCAGGCGCGAATGTCGGCCTGGACCTGTTTCAACTCGTGGCGCGCATCCAGACGCACCCAATCGATCGAGCGGTCCGCGAAGAATCCGGAGGCGGTGATCGAGTCGGCTACGATCAATGAAATCACATCACCGTAGCCGCAGTCGATGATGTTTTTGTGCAGCTTGCCTGCGAAGGTGCCTCTCCCTTCGGCCACTGCAGCGCCGTGGTAATCCTTCCCACGCGGCCCTTCGACGCCGCTGCCCCGACACGTATCCACACCAACAACGGTGTACTGCTTTCCGCCGAGTTGTGCGATCTCGGCCAGAGAGCAAAGACTCCTTCCCAGAAAGTTGCCGACCTCGACAAAACGGCTGCCGTCCGGGAAATGCTGGACAGCTTCCTCCTGCGCGGAACGCCATTGAAACCAGCCCGGTATGTCATTCCATTTCAATGGAAGATCAGGCGCCATCTTACTTTTCATGCAAACTCCGCAGCGCGTTCGCTTAACCACTCGATCGAACCGACGGGAAACCCAGGCTGACCGGCGAGGATCGGATTGTCATGAGGATTGCTTCTAAACACATGGTGATAATGGACATGGGAGATCAGAGGTATGGCTCCATTTTCGATTTCCGGCAATAAATCGCGATAGAAATGCAAAGGAAAATTTTGTGAGGGCGGTAGGACTCTCACGGAGAGTTTTAGGGCGGAGATGGCTAGCGAAAGACACGCTTGTGCACTGCCCCAGAGCCGACCTCCCTCTGCGGTGACCATTCCATGTCCGGTAGGAAAAGTGGAATTACGATCCGGCCACGGAACGAGGTTCGCGAGCATGGATCGCCGAAAAAAATCCGCCGTCTTTGCGAAAAGCCCGGTCCTGTTTCTGACTATGGTCAGTCCGCCATTGTAGGAAGCTTTGATCCTGGCGCGCTCCACCGTCGTGGTCACGTGCGGAATTAAGTCATAGTTCACTCCGCAAACGTGGCAAAGATCTCTCCAGTAGGAATCCATAGCATCGTCATCACCCGATGTGCACATCCCCTTCACGTCAACGGGCCGGCCGGCGACATCCGCTTCCAGTAGTTCAAAATCGGGTTCAGAAAGCAGGACGGTGTCACTATCCATAAAGACGAGACAATCTGCCTGGGAGGTGGGCTCATATTGCCCGCACGCAAAAACACGATAACTCGTTCCATACTCGGGACAGGGCGAAACGATCGACATTTCCACCACCTGCGCGCCGAGCGCCTGAAATCGAACTCTGCCGCGCTGACCAATACTCTTTTCACCACGCGGTTGGAGGACCTTTATATCTGCCTCGCCATACCTGCCTCCAAATTTTCGAATGCTTTCACAAAGAAGGATGGCCTGCTGTTCCAGAATGCCGGATTCAGCTATCAGAATAAGCTCCATTTTCATTGACGTGCGTCATAGTTCATGGTGGGGAGAGTTCGAGCGTGGTGTAGCTCGAATCATTGCCCGCCTAACTAGCTGAACAATCTTTCGCAGCGTGGAAATCGGCCTAACATTTTCTCGTTAGGCTCCGCGCATTCGCGATACCTCGGGCAAAGTAAGAATCCGTCCGAGGATGTCCACCGGTTCGGACGTCTTCAATTCGTCCACTGTGATGGCGCCCTCCACGCTGAACCTTCCCGATTTCACCCGCCGCAAATCCTTGAGATGCGCTCCACAGCCAAGTGTCTCGCCGATATCGTGTGCGTAGGTGCGAACGTAAAAGCCTTTGCTGCAGACCACGCTGAAATCAATTTCCGGCGACGCGATCCGTTCGATCGAATAGCGATAAACATGAACCAGGCGCGGCTCGCGCTCGACGACTTTTCCCTGGCGCGCGAGTTTGTAGAGCGGAACGCCGCCTTGTTTGATCGCCGAAACCATCGGCGGCATCTGGTAAAAATCGCCGAAGTATTTTTCAAACGCGGCGCGGACGGTGGCATCATCCAGCGGCGGCACCGGACGCTCTTCCAGCGTCACACCGGCGCGGTCCTGGGTGTCGGTCGAGATTCCGAGAACCATTGTTCCAGCGTATTCCTTGTCTTCGCTCATGAGGAGATCCTGAATTTTCGTTCCGCGTCCCAGCGTGAGCAAAAGCAGGCCGGTCGCGATCGGGTCAAGCGTGCCGCAGTGCCCAACTTTTTTCATTTGCAACCGTCGCCGGACGATGGCGACAACATCGTGCGATGTCATCCCGGCCGCCTTGTCGACGAGCAAGACGCCGTCAGGAGTTGCAGTCAATGACATCGCCAAGGCGGAGGTGGATCGCGCGCTCCGTCGCGCGATGAGTTCTCGTTTGCGGCTGCGCAGCCAATTTGACATCGAGCGGCGGAGCGCTCGATCCACCCGCCGGAATGCGAACTGACGGATCAATTGTTGCAGTCAATGACATCGCAAATTCCTTCCAGGATTTTTTGTTCCACCTCGGCGAGCGTTCCGCGAACACGAGCGCCGGCGGCGAGCTTGTGTCCGCCACCGCCAAACTTCTGGCAGATCGCAGAGACGTCGACTGCCTCACTCTTAGAGCGCATGCTGACGCGCACTTTGCCATCGGTCAGTTCTTCAAAAAAGACGGCAACGATTACTCCTTGAATCGCACGCAGATGATCGATCAAGCCTTCGTTATCCTCGGGCTTTACGTTAAGATCCGCGGCAACTTTCAGGCTCAGACTGAAGCTCGCGATTTTTCCTCCTGCTTCGAAGCGCATCGTGCCGAGCAGTTCTCTGAGCAGCTCCGTGCGACGGCGCGGGTAATTCTCGTAAAGAAGCTGGCTGACGCGGCCGACATCCACGCCGCCTCGCACCAATTCGGCGCCGATCTCAAAAGTGCGCGCTGTTGTGTTGGGGTATTGGAACGAGCCGGTATCGGTCGAAATGGCGACGAAGAGATTCTCGGCGATGGCGGGGTCGATCGGCAGCTGCTGGTTTTGGATCAGTTCGAAAAGAATCTGGCCGGTGGCGGGTGAAGTCGGATCAATGTAAACCAGATCGCCATAACCCGGATTGCTCGGGTGATGGTCGATGTTGATCCACGTCTTAGCGTGGCGAACCGATTCGCCCGCGGTCCCCAGGCGGTTCTGGGTCGCGGTGTCGAGCGCGACAGCGACATCGAAATCCTGCGGTTCGCGCGGAGGCTGTGTGAGCCGCTCGCCGCCCGGCAAGAAATTGTATTTCTCGAGCAAACCATCCTCGTTCCAAACAGTCACATCTTTGCCGAGCTGCTGAAGTGAGAGCGCAAGTGCGAGCTGGCTGCCGAGCGCATCGCCATCGGGCCGCACGTGGCTAAGAACAGCAAACCGCTGATGCGCGCGAAGGACGCGACCGATCTCTGCGAGAGTGCACTGCGTCATTCAGTTTCCGTGGCCGGTGTCTCAATTTGTTGCAAGATTTCAAAAACACGTGCACCGCGTTCGATCGAATCATCGAGATGGAAGACGAGGTGCGGCGTGTATTTCAAAACTACGCTCTTCGCGAGCGCGGTCTGAAGAACGACGCGATTCTCTTCGAGTTTCGCCATCGCGGCAGCCTGGCCCTCCTTCCCAAGAACGCTGACGTAAGCATGCGCGTGTTTCAGGTCAGGTGTGACGTCCACCTGATTCACCGTCACGAGCACACCGTCGAAAGTAACTTCGCGAGTGATAATCGTGCTCAGCTCGCGTTTCAGGAGTTCGTTTACGCGGAGTAATCGATGTTTCATTGGAGAAGGTAGCGCAAGCTGCCAGCTTGCGTCGGATCGGTTCGCAAGCTGGGAGCTCGCGCTACAATTTCTGCGCGACGGCCTCGAGTTGATAGCACTCGATGATGTCGCCCACTTGATATTCGTTGAAGTCACCGAGCTTGATGCCGCACTCGAGACCGACGCGCACCTCTTTCACGTCGTCCTGAAAACGGCGCAGCGTGGATAAGCCGCCATCGTAAACCGGCTGGCGTCGCCGCAAAACACGCGCGCGCGCGGTTCGAGCGATCCGACCATCGGTGACGAGGCAGCCGGCGACAATGCCTCTGCTTAATTTGAAGATCTGTTTTACTTCGGCGTGACCGATGACGGTTTCGCGATGTTCCGGATCGAGCAGACCAGCCATCGCTTCCTTCATCTGGTCGATCAATTCGTAAATAATACTATAGAGCTTCACCTGAACGCCTTCGCGTTTCGCGACGTTCACGGCCATGCTCTCGACCTTGACGTTGAAGCCTACGACCACGGCGTTCGACGCGCTTGCGAGCAGGATGTCGGATTCGGAAATCGGTCCGACGCCGGCATGGACAATCGCAAGGTCGATCTTTTTGCTCTCGATTTGATCGAGTGCGCCGGTCAGCGCTTCGAGCGAACCTTGCGCGTCGCATTTCAAAACGATGCGCAGATGTTTCTTGCCGTCTGCGGCTTCGAGCAAACTTTCGAGCGTAGCGCGTTGAGGTACGCTCAACTTATCCGCACGCCGCTCGAGGAGGCGTTCTTCGCTCAAGGTTTTCGCGGAGCGCTCGGATTCCATCACCAGAAATTCATCCCCCGCCTGCGGAAGGCCGCTGAAGCCCAGCACCTTTACCGGCGTGGAAGGGCCCGCTTCCTTGATCGGTTTGCCCCGATCGTCCATCAACGATTTGATCTTGCCGCCGTAGTCGCCGCAAATGAACGGATCGCCGGTTTTGAGGGTGCCCATCTGCACGATGACGGTGGCGGTCGGTCCGCGGCCGGGCTCGACCTGCGCTTCGATGACGGTGCCGCGCGGCGTCGCGGTCGGCGACGCTTTCAATTCCATTACTTCGGCCTGCAGCGCCATCATCTCGAGAAGATGATCGATCCCCGTGCCCTTGGTGGCGGAGACTTCGCACACGATCGTGTCGCCGCCCCAATCCTCCGGAGAAAGTTCCCGGTCTTGCAGCTGCTTCTTGACCCGATCGACGTTTGCTGACGGCAAATCGATCTTGTTGATCGCGACCATGATCTTCACATGCGGTGCGGCTTTCGCGTGGCTGATCGCTTCCAGCGTTTGTGGCATCAATCCGTCATCCGCCGCGACAACGAGGACCACGATGTCGGTTACATGTGCCCCGCGGGCCCGCATCGCGGTGAAAGCGGCGTGGCCGGGTGTGTCGAGAAACGTGATGCGCGAGCCTTTGTAATCAACGGTGTAAGCGCCGATGTGTTGTGTGATTCCGCCGGCTTCGCCCGCCGCGACCCGCGTCTTGCGAATCGCATCCATGAGCGACGTCTTGCCGTGATCGACGTGACCCATGAACGTGATAATCGGGCCGCGTGTTTTGAGTTCCTCTTTCTTCTCGATTACCGGCGGAGGCGGCGCAACGACGACTTGCTCGACTTTGTGGACGCCGCCGCCTTTCTCGCGGCGTTCCATTTCGAAAACGAAGCCGTGCTTGGCACAAATCTGAGTTGCGATGTCCGGCTCGACCGTTTGTTGAGGTCCGCTCGCGAAAATGTTAAAGTCGGCCATCAGCTCTTTGATGAGCTGGAAATTCTTCAGACCGAGCTGCAGCGCCAAATCCTTGACGACGATCGGCGGCTTGATGTGAATGATCTTTTGCGCCTCGCCTTCAGCTTCAGTCGAGGCAGGCGCCGTGCCTGGCGCCAAACCTTCAGTTGATTGCGTGGCGGACGGAGCAGCCGGCGCCGGAACAACCGATGGGGCGACTGCTACGGCGGGGGGGTCTTCCGTTGCGCGAATGCGGGAGATGGGTGGCAGGAACGAGCGCTTGGTGGCGGCGTCGCCATCCGCGCGTTTCGGCCGCGTTTTTTTTTCTTCAATCAGCGAAACGGTTTCCAGCACTGGTTTCGCTGTTGGTGGCGGAGGTGGGACCAGTTTGGGAGCGTGTTCAGCCTGCGACGTGGCGGGTTCGCGGTCAGAGCGCGTCCGCGTAGTTGCCGTCGCCAGCGACGGGTGCTCCGGTTTCGCGGGCGCTTCTATCTTGGCGCTCTTCGCCTCTTTGCGCTTCGGCTCATGCGCTGCTTTAACCGGAGCGGCCGCCTTGACCGGTTTGCGAGCGGTCGCGGACTTGCGCGCTACGGTCTTGGTCGTCGTTTTCGTTGGCATTTGTGTTGCTGAAAAATCGTCTTGGCTGGCTGATTAGCGGCAAACCAGTTTACTGTGCGGCCGGACTCTCCTGATGAACGGCCTCATGAATTTCACGCGCCTTCGCTTCATCCACGGAAAGAATCTCGACCAGATCCTCGACCGCCGCGTCGCGCAATCCTTCGAGATTGGTGAAGCCGGATTTCACGAGCATCAATGCCTGCTCGTCCGTAATCGGTAGCGCCCCGCTCAGAGCTTGTGCCGCTTGCGCGACTTTCTGTTCGACCGCATGGGTCGCCGACGTGTCGCGGTCGATGTTGATTTCCCATCCGGTGAGGCGCGACGTCAAGCGCGCGTTCTGGCCTTTCTTCCCGATCGCGAGCGAAAGCTGATCTTCATCGACGGAAACCTGGACGCTCTTCTTCTCGGTATCGAAAACGAGGTTTTTCACCTTGGCGGGTTTGAGCGCTTCAAGTACAAATTCCTTCGGGTCGGAGCTCCAGCGGATGATGTCGACTTTCTCGTTGTTCAGCTCGCGAACGATGTTTTTCACCCGCGACCCGCGCATTCCGACGCAAGCGCCGACTGGATCCACTTTTTCGTTCGCGCTCGTGACCGCAATTTTTGTCCGATAGCCGGCTTCGCGTGCGATGCCGCGGATCTCGACGGTGCCATCATTGATTTCGCTTACTTCGAGTTCGAAAAGCCGGCGCACGAAATTCGGGTGGCTGCGCGAGACAATAATCTCCGGTCCGCGAATTCCATTTTCCACCGCGACGACGTAGGCGCGCAGGCGATCACCGACGTTGTAATCCTCGACCACGACGCGCTCCCGCTGCGGCATGATCGCCTCGAATTTCCCGAGATCGAGAATCACATCGGAGCGATCGAAGCGGCGGACCGTGCCGCTGACGATCTCGCCCGCGCGATCCTTGAATTCCTCGTAAATCATTTCCTTCTCCACCTGGCGGATGCGCTGCATCATGGCCTGCTTCGCGGTCTGCGCGGCGATGCGTCCGAAATTCTTGGGGGTCACTTCCACTTCCACTTCACCACCAACAGCCGCGTCCGGGTTGACCTTGCGGGCCTTCGAAAGCGAAATTTCGTCAGCCGGGTTCGCGACGTCCTCAACCACGAGCAACTTCGCCAGCGCGCGGATCTCCCCCGTTTTCGGATTGATATCGATGCGGAGGTCGCGCGACGCGCTCACGCTTTTTTTGGACGCCGAAAGAAGGGCGTTGGAGACGGCCTCGAGCAGGATCTCGCGTTTGATCCCGCGCTCCCGTTCTAGGTAATCCAGCATGGCAATAAACTCGGCGTTCATAAAAACATCTAGCCCGCAGACTAAAAAGAGTGGGACACCAGCTCCCACCCCAATCAGCGCGGACTAGGCGCTCACTTTAATTTTCCAAGGGCCTTTCGTCAAGTTGGGAATGCTGCACAGAGGTAGGGGCGGTTGACCTCAAATCGCCCGGCTGCGCGGCCCGTTACAGCGAATCGTGCGGTTTGGTCTCCTGCGCGCCAAGCGCTTCCTCGGCGGCGCGTGAAATACACCTACCGTGGGCAATGGAGCGTTGGACGTTCTTCCTTCGGTCGCCCGCGGCGACCGAAGGCGAGACAGGTGGATGCTTGCCACGCCGAAGCTTTCGGCGTAGGCGGGTTGGACGTTCAGCCTTACCATGTCCCGCGCCGCCAACTTCTTGCTCGTGGTAATGTGCTGGGCCGCGATTTATCTCCCCGCGCTCGGTTCGTTGGAGATCAAGGGAGAAGAAGGACGCCGCATTTTGCCGGCGGTCACGATGCTCGAGACGGGCAACTTCCTCATTCCGCAAGTTGGGAGCGAGCCGTATTATCGCAAGCCGCCGCTGGTGAATTGGCTGGTGGCCGCTTCCTTTGGGGCAACGGGACATCGCAACGAATGGACGGCACGCTTGCCGTCGGTCCTCTGCGTTCTCGCGGTCGCGCTAGCTTTTGTCACCGTGGCGCGCGCGAGTCTAGGCGCGAACGGATCTGTGATCGCCGCCCTGATCTGGATGACGAATTTCGGAATGATCGAAAAAGGGCGGCTGATTGAAATTGAAGCGCTCTACGTGTCGCTCTTCGGCGTCGCCATGATCTGCTGGCTTAGCTGGTGGCATCAACGGCGGTCACCGTGGCTCACGTGGATGGTGTCGTCGGTTTTTCTGGGGCTTGGTGTGCTCGCGAAAGGACCGGTGCATTTGCTCTTTTTCTATGCAGTCGTCGTTGCCGTTCTTTATGGGGCAGGGGAGCTGCGGAAGCTTCGGCATCCGGCGCATCTCGCTGGGATTCTGATCGTGCTTGGAATCTTCGCGGCCTGGGCCGTTCCATACTGGCAGGCAATCCGTGGCGCGAATCTCACTCAAACTTGGTCGATTCAACTCACCGGCCGTCTCACCGGCGATGACTTCAAGCTCGGCAGCTGGCTGCTGAATATTCCCCGCGGTCTCGCTTACTTTCTGCCTTGGACCTTATTGTTGCCATTAGTTCGAGGAGCGGAGTTATCAACGCCGAGTGAAACGAACCTGTTACGCTCGCTAACCTGGGGCTGTGCTGTTCCCTTTCTAGTTGTGAATTTGTTGCCGGGAGCGCTCCCCCGTTATTCGATGCCGGTTTTGGTTCCGGCCGCATGGCTGGTGGCGATGACGCTGACGGCAAGCGAGATTCGGTTGCCAGCCTGGTGGCGTGCGCCGCAAATTCCTCCCGCGAGGCGAAGATTTCGGCTCGTGATCTCCACAGCGATCGCCGCTGGAATTGCGATCTGCCTCTACGCGGTTGCGGTGGTTCCAGCCTTGCAACAGCGGTCAAAGGTGAAACCGATCGCGGCGCAAATCGACGCGCTCGTGCCAAGATCGGAGCCGCTTTACGCCATCGATCCCGATTATCAGCCGTTCCTGTTCTATATAAGATCGCGCCTCGTCTACGTGAGTCGCATCGATGACTTGCCGTTGAGTGCGCGCTATGTGTTGATCCAACCTGAGCAGGAGCGGCAAGTCCTGGAAACCGAACGATGGGCGCCTCTGCACGCGCGGCCCATATTCACCGTGACCGATTACCGAAAACGAACGGTAATACTTGCGAAAGTGAGCGACGGGAATCCATAAGAGCGAGTCAAGAGCTGGAGCACGCGGGTCAGCCAGCGTTTGACAACTCCGGTGAAGCGGCATTCGTTAGCACGCTAACCAATTCCCGGCATGCCCCCAACTAACACTAATGAGTTCGGTCTTTTGCTCTTCGGCACCGCTCGTGCCTGGCGCACCAAGCTCGATCAGCGTCTGCGCCCGCTCGGCTTGAGCCAGGGTAAGTGGCGCACGCTCATTCACGTTTCGCAGGGTGGGAACAAACTCACGCAAAAGGAAATCGCTGATCGGATGGGCATTGAAGAACCCACGCTCGCTGGTCTGCTCGACCGGCTCCAGGAGGACGGTTGGATTAAGCGGCGAGAATCGCCCAACGACCGGCGGTGCAAAATCGTCCATCTCCAGCGTCGCTCGAAAGCGGTCCTCGAAGAAATTTTTAACACCGCGCACGGATTGCGCCACGAACTCATAGAAAATGTTCCGCCGCACGATCTTGACGCGTGTATCCGCGTGCTCACGCAGATCCGGAAGAAAGCGGACGAACCCGCGGGCACCGTGAAAAACGGCCGCGCCACGATCGGCCGCCGAAACGTAGCATCGAGAAACTAATGCAATGACAACAATGACCCGGGTCAACGTCGCGACGCGTGAAGCGGTCGGGCATCTCGAACACCGCTTCGGGCGTAAACGTGTCTATATTTTTGGAGGGATCATTGCTCTCGTCCTCTTGCTCCTGCTCTTGCGAGCGTTTACCGGCAGGCAAAAACCTGTGCCAACGCCACCGCCGCGGCCGGTGGATGTAGCGAAGGTGATACAGAAAGATGTTCCGCTTTACCTCGACGAGATTGGAACGTGCACCGCGTTTGAAACCGTCCAGGTGCAGGCGCAAGTGAGCGGCCAGATCACGGCCCGCAATTTTCAGGATGGAGCTGACGTAAAAAAAGGCGATTCCCTTTTCACGATTGACTCCCGCCCTTACGAAGCGGTGCTCGTGCAGGCCCTGGGTCAGCTTGCGCAAGCAAAGTCGCAATTGGTCCTCGATCAAATCACGCTCAAGCGCCAGCAGGACCTCCGGTCGAAAGGCGTCACTTCGCCGCAAGATTTCGATACGGCGCAGGGCACGGTGAACAACGACGAAGCCAAGGTAAAAAGCGCCGAGGGCGCCGTGGCCGCGGCACAGGTGAACGTTGATTACTGTAACATTCGCTCGCCCATCGATGGCCGAACCGGGCTCCGCCAGGTGGACGTGGGAAACATCGTGGGCGGTAGTAGCGCAGGCGCGGGGGCCGTCCTCGTTACCATTCAAGGCATCGATCCGATCTACACCGATTTTACCGTAGCGGAACCCGATCTTCCTTTGGTGCGACAATATCTGGGAGGTCCAAACGTAAAGGTGATGACCGATGCTGAGGGCGACCAGTTCACGCCCCGGGAAGGAACCCTTTCCTTTATCGACAATGCGGTTCAGCCCGGCTCCGGAACGGTCAAGGCGCGCGGGGTGACGCCGAATCCGGACCGGGCGCTCTGGCCATCACAGTTCGTCCATGTCCGTCTGGTCCTCGATGTCCTGAAAAATTCGAAACTCGTCCCAAGTGGCGCGGTGCAGATTGGTCAAAACGGACCGTATATTTTCGTGGTCAAATCGGATTCGACGCTTGATCTCCGTCAGGTGAAGCCGGGGCAGCGTCAGGGCGAGCTCACCGTGATTACGAATGGCGTGAATCCCGGCGAAACCGTGGTTGTGGCCGGCCAATTGCAACTCGCCCCGGGCACCAAAGTCGCCGCCCGCGAGGTTGAGCAGGGAGCGAGTCCGGCGAACGACAAGACGGTCAATTGAGTTTTCAATGAGCGATTCATCTCACGATGGCGACGAGCCACCGCAGCAGGATGGCGCCCGCGAGGATGCGCTAGAAAATCGCGACGGCCGCGGAGCGAAGAGTCATGCGCCCGAGGGTGGGAAAACTCTAGCGGGCAAGCTTGCACAGTTCTCTTCCGGCCTATCCGAGCCGTTCATTCGGCGGCCGGTGATGACTACGTTGTTGACGGTCTCGATGATCGTCTTCGGTACTCTCACCTACAAGCAGCTCGCCGTGAACGACCTTCCCGCCGTGGATTATCCGGTCATTTCGGTAACGGTTTCTTATCCCGGCGCGAATCCGGAAACGATGGCGAACACTATCGCCACGCCGCTGGAGAAACAGTTCACTCAGATCCCCGGCCTTACCCTGACGACCAGTTCCAGTACCCAGGGGAATACTTCCATCACACTTCAGTTCGATCTTTCAAAAGGGATCGATGCCGCTGCGACCGATGTGCAATCCGCCATCCAGCGCGCCTCTGGCCAGCTCCCCAATGATCTGCCAAGTCCGCCCACTTTTATCAAAACCAATCCGAACGACCAGGCCGTCACTTACCTCGCGCTGACAAGTGACACGCTGACGGACGGCGACCTTTATAAATACGCCACGACCCAGGTCCAGCAGCGCATCAACATTCTGCCGGGCGTATCGCAGGTGAATGTTTACGGCGTCAAAGGTGCGATCCGGATCAAAGCGAATCCGGGAGCGTTGGCTTCACGAAATCTGACGCTGGACGATCTTTCCACCGCGATCAAGGCCAGTACCGCCTATTCCGGCGCGGGCCAGTTGGATGGAAAGACGCGATCATTTGTTCTAAATCCGAACGGGCAAATCGGGGACTCCGAAGGCTATCGCAATATCATCATCGCCCGGGGGAAGGACAACTCGCCCGTTTACTTGCGCGATGTCGCGACGGTGGTCGATGGCGTGCAGGATGAGCGGCTCGTGCGCCACTTCTTTGCGCGCGGTTTTAATCCCCCTGCTTCGACGATCGTGCTGGCGGTTTCCCGTCAGGCCGGGGCCAATGCGGTGGCAGTCGCCCAGTCGGTCAACGATCTGCTGCCGCAGTTGCGGCTGGAACTTCCCGGCTCGATCCAGTTAATCCCAACCTTCGACCGCTCGCTGACCATCGTCCACTCGGTCTCAGACGTGCAGGCTACCCTCTTCATCGCCTTCGTCCTGGTGATCCTTGTCATCTTCATGTTCCTGGGCCGCGCGGCTGACACCTTGATACCGGTCGTCGCGTTGCCCCTCTCGCTCTTGATCACGTTCCTGGCGATGTGGGCGCTGAACTACTCGATTAACAACCTGACCCTGATGGCCATGACTCTCGCCATCGGCTTCCTGGTCGATGACGCGATCGTTTTCCTTGAGAATGTCGTCCGTCGCGCCGAGCACGGGGAGTCAATCTACACGGCGACTTTGAATAGTGCCGGTGAGATATCATTCACGATCCTCTCGATGACGCTCTCTCTCGCGGCCGTCTTCATCCCACTGGCTTTCATGCCCGGACTTCTTGGCCGCATTTTCCGGGAGTTTTCCGTCACGATCATCGTGGCCATTTTCGCGTCCGGTCTCGTCTCGCTTACACTTACGCCGCTAATGTGTGCGCGCCTGCTCGCGGAGCGAGGTCCGGGCCATCCCAAGACCTGGACGGAGCGCGTCATCGGCCGTCTTTTCGAACGGATCGTACGTTCCTATGGCCGGACTCTTGACTGGTTTCTCGACCACGGTTGGCTTGCCGTGCCCATCGTCATCGCTTGCGTCTTCGGAGTATGGTTCTTCTTTAAAGAGTTGCCGTTCACACTCCTTCCCACTGGAGATAGCGGTGTCATCCGCGGCTTTTTCATCGTCCAGGAAGGCGCCTCTCCACAGCAACAGCGTCAACTCCAGGACAAGCTCGACCCCATTTTGCAAGCTAACAAAGGGGTCGATAAGTATTTTACCATCGCAGGCCGTGCCGGACCACCCGGCGTCTTCACGGTTCTGTTCTTGAAGGACGCCAAGGATCGGGTGGGCATCGAGGAAGTTGCGGCCGACGTGCGCAAAGCTGTGAGCCAGATCCCCGGAGTCTTCCCGACCTTGAATCCGTCTCCGGTTCTGCAAATTAACATCGGCGCGGCCGGGAGCCAATTCGGTCGCTATTCCTATGTCTTGAGTGGCATCAACCCGGATGAAGTATACGCCGCCGCCGATGCCTTTGGCGCCAAGCTACGCTCCTACGATGGCTTCGTCGCTCCTCCCCGCTCCGATCTTTTTCGCAACACGCCGAATGTTGACATCAACATCGATCGTGACCGAGCCAGTCTTTTCGGAGTTTCGACGACAAAGCTAGAAACGCTTCTACGCTCTGCCTACTCCCAGAACTACGTTTACTTAATCAAGCAGGCGGATGACCAGTATCAGGTCATCCTGGAAGTGGATGATCGCGAGCGAGCCATCCCCGAGGATCTGGCGCGCATCTACGTTAAGCCCGACGGCGGCACCGCTCTTGTTCCAGTGCGCACGCTGACGAAGTCGGTGACGAAGCTGGGTCTCCAATCGGTTAACCATTTGAACCAGTTTACGAGCGTAACCTTTGGTTTTGATACCAAACCCGGAGTAGCTCTTGGCGATGTGACTGCCTTTATTCAGAAGACGGCGGCCGAGACCCTTCCTCCCACCGTAAAAGGAGAACTTCAAGGAGAAGGCCTGGTCCTTCAGCAACTCTTCCAGGCGCTGCCGTTCCTGGTCTTGGCCGCGCTCTTTGTCATGTATGTCATCCTCGGCATTCTTTACGAGAGCTATGTCCATCCGATTACCGTTCTTTCCGCGCTCTTCCCCGCGGTCGTGGGTGGGTTGCTGACGCTCTGGCTTTTCCGTTCCACGCTATCGCTTTACTCCGTGATCGGCCTCTTTCTGCTTATGGGAATTGTGAAGAAGAACGGCATTATGATCGTCGACTTTGCGCTCCACCGGCTCGACGAAGGTTACGACCGGCGTTCTGCCATTCACGAAGCCAGTATCGAACGTTTCCGGCCTATCATCATGACAACGCTCGCCGCCTTGATGGGCGCGGTCCCGCTTGCACTCGGTTATGGAGCCGATGGTTCTTCTCGCCGGCCCCTGGGGCTCGTCATTGTCGGCGGTCTCATTATCTCCCAGCTCATCACGCTCTACATAACGCCGGTGATCTACCTCGCGCTGGAATGGTTCCAGGAGCGCGTGCTCGACAAGGTGCCGTTCCTCCGCAGCGGTCATATGCACCACGAAGCTGACACGGGGAAGCCGGGCTTGGGTCCCAAGGAGCCGGCGCCGGTCGGCGCGGGCTAGATCAGATAGTCTGTTTGTAAATGCACGGCTTGGCGTAGGCGCTCTCCCAAGCATTCTATGCGGGGAGCTACCGTCTCCGACGGCCTTGGATGCCCTCGCACGCGGGGGTTTGTCGATACCGGCGACAACGTTATGGAGGCAAGCGTCTTATTTCAATCGCTCCAATCCAATCGCAGCTTGGCTAGCTCGTGGCGCAGATCGGGCAAATCCCAGATCGCCACCTGTTCGCGGGAACCGCAAGCGGCTAGAAAACGACCGTCGGGACTGAACCGGACAAAGCCGAGACCGAACGCTTTTGGCGGCTCGAGTGTGATGAGCTCTGTGCCGGTCGCCATTTCCAGCACTCGGATGCGATCGCCTGATTGCGGGAGCGCCAGCCAGCGGCCGTCGGGACTGATGGAAGCGTGCTCCCAAAAGGTTTGGCCCGGGTCGGGTTGCCAGACGCGGTCGCGCCGCCACTGACCATTGGTGTCTTCCAGCCACTGCCCGGCTTCGGTCATCTGAACGCTGACGATCGCGTTCGCTGACGGCCAGAGCACGAACGCGTTTTCGCCGGCGGGCAGCGTGGCCAGAAGCCGGCCGCTGACGATGTCCCATATTTTGATATCCTTGCCTTGCCACGTTCCGGTGGCGAGGCGCTTTCCATCTGGACTCAACGCAACGTTATGCAGGGCCGGATGCGGACCGATCCGCCGGCCGACGGGGTATTCTGGCGAAATAATCTCCGCCAAACCGAGTGTCGAGTTCACAAGGACGACGCAGCCGTCGCGCGCGCGTAACCCCGCTTGCCAACCTTCACCGGTCCGCCACGTTTCGGGAATTGTTTTGCGGTTTGCGTCCGTCTCGTCGGCGAGTATCGGCCAGCGGGTGACTCCGCGGCTTCCGTCAGCAATTAAGAGAGCGCTATCATCGGCGAAGAGACAGGTCACAGCGACCGCGCCGGGAAGCGGAAAGCGGGCACTTTCGACTCCCGAAGCGACGTCCCACACACGCACGCATTCAGCGCCGGTGGAGACCAGTCGTCGAGAATCGGGACTGAAATCGAGCCAGCGATAAAGGAGCGGCGCATTTTCGCGCGTCTTCGGCGCGAGCATTCGCACAGCTTTGCTCGCAGCGACGCGATAAACCTCGACGGCGCCGTCATAATTTGCCACCCCCAGGCGCGAGCCATCGGTGGAAAAGCGTTGCCAGTCGTGGCAGGCGGGTCCGTTAAAAAGAAGGCGTCCACTGACCGGCGCCCAAAAACGCAGAACTGCGTCCCATCCCGCCGTGGCCAACAATTGCCCGCCGGGATGGTAGAGCGGACGTACCGCAACATTCTGGTGACCTTCAAGGACGTGTCGAAGGACGCCGGTCTCCGCATCCCAAATGCGGACCTGAAAATCTTCGCTCCCGGTGGCGAGCTCTGTTCCGTCAGGACTCCAGTCCACACCGGTGACGCCGGCGGATTGTGATAATTTGCGCAACAGGCGGCCGGTGCCGGTCTCGCGAATTTCCATTACCGCGTCAGCGGCGCTCGTGACCGCGAGCCGTTGGCCAGCCGGGTCGAAGCGAAGGCCGCGCACGACCGGCAAACCACTCCATCGCGCGGTCTGGCGCGGAGCCGATCCCGTCAAATCATAGAAAACCAATTCGCCTGGTCCGGCGGGGGCAACGAAGAGATGGCTGTCGGCTGTGAAAGCCACTTCGCTGAGTTTTTCTTCTCCCGTCAATTTCAAGACCGGCCGCGGCGGATCGCCCCTTGGATCAGGCGCGATCAGCCAGAGCCACGTCTCGCCGTGGGAAAATCTCCCGGCGAGGAAGCGGCCATCGGCACTGGAGAGGAGTGTGAGTGTCTCGCTGTCCGCCGGCGGAGGGAAATTCGCGAGCTCGAGATTATCGCTGAATCGACGAAGACTGATCCGGCCGCCCGGCTGGGGGAGGGCATAACGTTCGAGGTTCCCATCGAAAGCAATCGGTGTGTCGATCGACGTTCTCATGGCGGGCCAGCGGCGTTCCAGGACGATGTCTTCCAAGGCGAGCGCGGCCGCAGCCGCGTTGCGGAGTTCCAGCGAAGGACGAATTCGCGCGGCGGCTGCAAGCGCCTCGATGGCGGCAAAACGGCGGCCCATTTGCGGAGCGATGCGGGTGGCGCGCGCTTGTTCCAAGTAGGCCCGCCAAAGCTGCGCTTGAGCTTGCTGTTCCGATGCGGTGGCATGGTCGCGCTCTCGTGCCACTCGCTTTGTGAAGAGCACGCTGCCTGCGAGGGCCGAGATCAACAAAAGAGTCACGGCGAGGGAGAGCGCGGCGAGCGCGGGTTTGCGCCGGGCCCAGCGGCTGAGACGCACTAGGCGTGGGACCGGACGCGCGAGAACCGGATGGCCTTCGAGGAAACGTTCCAAGTCATCGATCAGAGCGGAGACGGAGCGGTAACGGGAAGAGGGTTCGCGTTGCAGACACGTGCGACAGATCGCATCCAAATCTTTCGGGATGCTCGGATCGACGGTCCGGACCGACGGCGCGGCTTCCTGATCGGCGCGCCGCAAGACATCCAACCCTCCATCAGCGCCAAAAGGTAATTGCGCCGTGAGTAGTTCGTAAAGGATTGCGCCAAGACTGTAGATGTCGGATTGGATCGTCGGTTCAGACTTGGATCCAAAAAATAGCTCCGGGGCGAGATAGCCCACCGTACCGAGAAATGAGGCTGGTCCAGTTAAGCCGCCTGGTTCTGCCTCCAAGGCACGGGCCAGGCCAAAATCGCTCACCATCGGCACGACCGCAGCGTCGGTTGAGGATTGGTCGAGCAAGAGATTTGCCGGCTTCAGATCGCGATGGAGAATGCCGCGCTGGTGGGCGTGATGCACTCCTCGGGCCGCCGCGGCCAGCAGTTGTGCGCAAGCGCGCGGCTGGCCGAGGAATTCACCGCGCCGCGGCGCAAGACTGCCGCCGGAAACGAATTTCATGGCGAGATACGGCGTTCCGCGATTTTCACTCGCCTCGTAAATGGGAAGGACGTTTGGATGATCCAGCTTCGCCACGGCCTCGGCCTCGGCCTGAAAGCGGGCACGAATAACGGGAGAACCGAGCAAGTGAGGCAGAATCATCTTTACGGCCACGACGCGGCTTGGGTGACGTTGCAAAGCGCGATATACGATGCCCATCCCGCCGCGCGAGATCTCCTCGAGGATGGTGTACCCGGCGATGAAAGAATCCGCGGGAGAATCCTCATGATCCTCCTCTTCACCAAACGCGGCGATCAGGCATCGAAGGCAAGTACCCGACCATTTGCCTCCCGGTAACGGCCCGCCGCACGCTTGGCAGGTGGCCGGCGGTGTGATCGACTCCGGTGAGATCATCGGATTGGGAATCAGTGGAACACAAACTCGTTAGGCCAGAGAGGAGATGAAAAACGTCGAATGTTCAACAGCCTCTATTCCGGCTTTGGATCTCCGGCTTAGGAGTTGATCGTGAGGACGGTACGCAGGTGACGAAACTCCTCTTCGATTTCGTGCGGAGCAGAAACGGTGCGGGCGATTTCCAAGCGTAACTGCTCCGCGAATTGTTTGCGCAGACGGGAAACCGCGGTGCGAAGCGCGCCCGCGCTCAAGTGCAAAGCGCCGGCCGCTTCGTCCAAGGCCGGACCATTCCCCGCGCCACCCAGAAAACCTTCCAGGGCGTGGAAAAGTTCCGCGCGGTTCTCGGCCGCAAATTTCTCGCGGAGCCGCGTGAGCGCGCGGTGCATTACTTCCTGGGCCCAGTTTTCCTCAAATAAGCGATTGGCGTCGGACTCGCAGGCCGGCTCCGCGAAGCCGCAGCATGGATCATCGAGCGAAAAAATCTCCCGATCGCCTCCTCGTTTTTGGCGACCAGCGTGCTCGGCTTCATTCGCCACATAATTCCTTAACGCGCCGAGAAGAAAGGAGCGGAATTTGCCGCGCTGCGAATCCGCTCGACGAGCGGTGCGGTGCTCGAGCAGATGGAGAAAAAACCCCTGAGTCAGGTCCTGCGCGTCGGACTCGGAAAATCCGCGTCGCCGAAGGTAGGCAAAGACCGGCGGCCAATAGTCGCTGCAGAGATCGGCGAAGGCATCACGCCCATTGGCTGCGGAATCTCCCGCGGCGCGGACGCGGCTCCATCTCGTCGTGGGAAAGGCCGCCAGATCCATGGGAATCTTCGGCCTGGGCTTGGCGACCGTTGTCTGTTTTCGGCCAAACATCACTTTGGGAAGAGTAAGTTTGGACCAGGAGATAAGACCAGAAACTTTTTTAAGAAATCGTGTAACAGCCGCGGAGAAACGCCGGAGTACCTAATGGGAAGCGGCTTCTGTCTCAGAGCATCGCAGGCGATGCCGGCAAGAACGCCCGTCGTTAAAACGCAAAAATAATATGAAGCGATATCATCTCCTCGGCCTCTTCGCCGCCTGTTCTATCAGCACAGCTGCCGCTGATGTTTATACCGTCACCAACACAACCGATGGCGGTTCAGGCTCGTTGCGACAGGCGATTCTCGATGCGAACGCGCATGCCAACGTGAGCACACCGGACATGATCAGCTTCGCCGTTCCTGGCTCTGGTTTGCAAACAATCACACCGAGTTCGCCACTGCCCACGATTACGGACGCAGTCGTGATCGACGGCTACACGCAACCGGGCTCGAGCCCGAACACTCTGGCTGTCGGGGACAACGCGGCGCTGCTCATCGAGCTGAACGGGACCAGCGCATCAGGCAGCGGGCTGACGCTCGGCGGGCTTAGCGGCGGGTCTACCGTTCGCGGACTGGTCATCAATCGCTTCGGAAGCGATTTCTATGATGGCGGCATCTTCCTCGACTCCGGCAACAACATTGTTGAGGGTAACTTCATCGGAACCGACGCGACGGGTAATAGCGAGCTCGGCAACTTCTGCGGAGTTCGCGTCGCCACTGGCGCGAACAATCTTATCGGCGGCACCGTCCCTGCGGCGCGCAACATTCTTTCTGGCAACAACTTTCAGGAAGGAAACGTCATCATTGAGCCACGGTTTGGCTCAACCGCGCCGACGCCCTCAGGCACGCTCATCCGTGGCAACTACATCGGCACCAATGCCGCTGGCACGGCGGCCGTGCATCCCCAAGCCTCTGCTCGCGCGGGTGTGGTGGTCATCGTCGGCGCCGGCACCGTTATTGGCGGAACGGATGTTGGCGCGCGCAATGTCATTTCCGGCAACTCCGACGGAATCCAGACTACCGAGACAAGCCTGACCCTGCCCGTCGAACTCACCGTTCAGGGCAATTTCATCGGCGTGGATGCCACCGGTGTGATCCCCCTGCCCAATGCCGGATACGGCATATTTTTCACTCCGCCGCGGGACAGGAGCGATTCCAGCCTCACGCTTGGCGGCACGGCAGCGGGCGCTGGCAATGTGATTTCGGGCAATACCGCTAATGGCCTGTTGCTCTCCAACTCTAACCTGGTGATGCAAGGCAACCGCATCGGAACCGACCTGGCGGGCAACCTCAATCTCGGCAACGGAAACCACGGCGTCGAGCTGACGAGGGGCGGCAGTCCCCCTTTCCCCTTGGTCCAGTTCACGATCGGCGGTACGACATCTGCCGCGCGCAATATCATTTCGGGCAATGGTGGCTTCGGACTGCGACTCTTTAATCCAACGAGCTCCACAACTGTGCAGGGCAACTACATTGGCACCAAAGCCGATGGCCAGACTGCCTTGGGCAATGGCTCCAATGGCATTGAGGCGCAGACTACTGCCACTATCGGCGGGACGGCCGCCGGAGCGGGCAACGTAATCGCTTTCAACTATACCGGCGCCGGCGGCAGCACGCCCAGGGCCGGAATCCTCGTTTCACCTGAGGAAGGAGGCGACGAGACAACTGGCGTGAGCATTCTAGGCAACTCCGTCTTCTCCAATGGCGGTCTTGGGATCTCGCTTGGCAATGGGAGCCCGACCCCCAACGACGCCTGCGACGCCGATACAGGTCCGAACAATCTGCAGAACTATCCCGTGCTCACTTCAGTCACCAGTGGTGGCGGCATGACCTCAATCGCAGGCACGCTCAACAGCGTCGCGAACACAACGTATCGAATCGAGTTCTTCGCGAACGACGCCATCGACCCATCCGGCTACGGCGAGGGCCAAAGTTTTGTCGGCTTTACCAACGTAACGACCGATGCGAGCTGCAACGCATCCTTTAATATGAGCGTCCCGCAGATCGGGGGCGCCCAGCGGGTGACGGCGACCGCGACAGATCCGAGCGGTAACACGTCCGAGTTCTCCGCCGCGAATCCTATTCTTAACCCGTCACCCACCCCAACGCCAACGGCGACCCCGGGCCAGCTGCTCAATATCTCGACGCGCCTGCGCGTGCAGACTGGAGACAATGTGCTGATCGGCGGGTTCATCATCACGGGGACCGATCCGAAGAGTGTGATTGTGCGCGGCATCGGTCCGTCGCTGGCCCAGTTCTTCCCGGACTTTCTGGCCGACCCCACCCTGGAGCTGCATGACGGCAGCGGCGCCACCCTCGCGACAAACGACAACTGGAAAACCAGACCCGACGGCAGCAGCCAGCAGGCTGAGATCGAAGCGACGGGTATCCCACCGACCGACGACCTGGAATCGGCGCTCGTCAGAACGTTGCCCGCGAACAATGCTGGTTACACTGCGATCCTGCGCGGAAAGAACAACACGACTGGTATAGGAGTGGTGGAAGCCTATGATCTGGATACGGCGACCAATTCGAAGCTGGGGAATATCAGCACGCGCGGACTTGTCGAAACGGGAGACGACATTTTGATCGGTGGTTTCATCGCCGGGAACGGGCTGACGAAAGTGCTCATTCGAGCGATCGGTCCATCGCTGGCGAACTTTGGCATAACGAATCCTTTGTTGGATCCCACCCTGGAACTCCACGACAGCAGTGGCACGGCCCTCGCCACGAACGATAATTGGCAGACGACACAGGAAAGCGAGATCATAGCGACTGGCATTCCACCTACCGACCCGCGCGAGTCCGCGATTGTCTCGACGCTCCCGCCCGGTGGTTACACGGCAGTCGTACGCGGGAAGAACAACGCCACTGGCATAGCGGTCGTGGAAGTTTATAACATTCCATGAAGCACGGAGGCGCATATGCCCGGCGGATAATCTCTGGCTAGGCGCTTGGCACAAGCGCCTCTACATCTCCGGACCGTTCTTACCTAACGGTAACGAGCGGCCAGGTCGGGCTTACCCCAAAGTTCATAGAGTTTAAGCAAGCGCTGGCGGGCTTCGATGACGCGGCGATCTTGATCGCTTAGTTTAGATTTTAGCGCGTTGTAGCCGTCAGTCAGAAGAGGCTCGGCTTCTGCGTAACGCTTCTGTGCGGTCAAACATTCTCCAAGTGCGCTCTCAGTAGAGGGGATCATGAAGCTATCCGATGGCAGACTCTTCTTTCGAATTGCGAGCGCTTCGCGCAAGTAAGGCTCGCCTTCCTCGGTCTTTCCGTCCCGCGTCAAAGTTAGTCCCAAAGTGGCGGCGGTGCTGGCGGTCAACGGCTGTTCAGGCCCCAGATATTTGCGAAGTAAATCAAGAGCTTTCCTGTCTTCGTCCTCGGCTCTCGCGTAGTCCCCTTGGAGAAAGTAAAGCAGTCCCAGGTTCGACTTGACCGCTCCGACATTGTTATTTGTGTCGCCTCCCAAGACCTCTCGGTAAATCGTCTCGCTCTGCCGAAGCAGAATCTCCGCTTCGGGATAGGCTGCCTTGTTTATCAGCAGGCGTCCCAGGTAAAATTGCGCCTGGGCCAGGTAGATCCGGTAACGCGATTCTACCCGGACACCCAGGTCAATCGCCTGGCGATAAAGGGGCTCCGCCACGTCCACTTCGCCCGCTTTTTCGTGTGCCAACGCCAGCATGACCAGCGTAGTCATGTAATAGCCATTTGTTCCACCCAAGTGCTTCTTGATAAGCTCTGAGGCTTCCTTTAGAAACGGTTGCGCTTCTTTCGGTTCATTTTTACTTATCAAATTCATCCCCAGAGCGTACAAGGCGACGCCGAGGTCTTCATTCCCCTGGGGATGGAGGTTGCGTTGGAGTTCAACCGCTTGGCGTGAAATCCGTTCGCCTTCTGTGGTCTTGTTGCGATAAACCAAGGCCAATCCCAGCCAACCCATGGTTGTAGCCGTTGTGGGATTCAATTCCCCATTGGCTTTCAAACTCGCCGCGAGAGCGGCGCGCAGGTTTGCCTCGGCCGGTTGGTACTGACCCAGAGAGATGTAAGTTCTTCCTAGAGTCATCAGAACGTCGGCCATTACTTCCGGTTGATTAGCCAACTCTGTTTTCGCGCGATTGGAAGCCTCGCTCAGGACATCGACCACTTTGACGTCAACACCCTTCGCTTCGGGTGCAGCGGCACCGAGCATGTCCTGCAAGAAAGTGTTGATGCGTTGCGTTACATCGCGCTGGGCGCGTGCCTGCCTGGCTTGCCAGAGCGCTGCGATCAAGCCCACAACGACTGCCACGACGACCAGAAGGGCTGCGGCGACCGCGACGCGATGCCGCCGGATAAATTTGGCGCTGCGATAACCGACCGTGTCTTTGCGTGCGACCACTGGCAGGCCTTCGATGTGCCGTCGGATGTCTTCGGAGAATTGCGCAACGGAGACATAACGGCGCGACGGCTCCTTGCGCATCGCCATCAAAACGATGTTGTCGAGGTCCCCGCGCAACAATCTCGGATTTAGGATCACCGACAATTGATTCTGTTTCGGCAGCGTTGCGCTGGGTCGCTGCGGTTCCTCTTCGCTGATCGCACGGGCAACGTCGTCCAGCCTTCGGCTCTTGATTCGGTGCGGGCGTTGGCCGGTGAGCAGTTCGTAGAGAACGACGCCGAGACTATAGGTGTCCGTTGTGGTCGTAACGACTTCACCGCGCACTTGTTCCGGACTTGCATACTCCGGAGTCATCACGCTTTGTAACGTAATTGTCGGTTCGCCGATCGACTCAGTCTGCGGATCGACCAGTTTGGCAATTCCGAAATCGAGCAGCTTTGGCTCTCCTTCCGCTGTGACGCGAATGTTGGCTGGCTTCAAATCCCGGTGAATCACGAGATGTTGATGCGCGTAGGAAACGGCCGAACAAATCTTGCGAAAGAGCTTCAGCCGCTCGGGGATTGTTAGTTTCCGTGCGTCGCAGTAATGATCAAGGCGCTCGCCCTCGACGTATTCCATGACAAAATACGGGACGCCATCCTGGCTAACAGCCCCGCCGTAGAGGCGGGCGATGTTGGGATGATTGAGGCCTGCCAGGATCCGTTCCTCCTGGCGGAAGTGGCGAATCAGATTTGTGCGGCCAAAGCCGGGCTTCACGAGCTTGACTGCCACCTTGCGGCCGAGCTTCGCATCTTCGGCCAGGTAAACTTCGCCCATGCCGCCTTCTCCCAGGAGAGACAAAATCTTGTATTCCACAAACAGTTCCCCGATCTTCAACGCGCCGCTCTCCTCTGCCAGCAGCTCCGCGCTAC
Source organism: Spartobacteria bacterium (assembly GCA_003169695.1). GTDB lineage: Bacteria > Verrucomicrobiota > Verrucomicrobiia > Chthoniobacterales > UBA10450 > AV80. The sequence goes on along the minus strand of PNAS01000077.1, from coordinate 8,151 downwards.
CCTGATAGGCGGGTACTTCAATGAAATCGGTCGCTTCCTTTTGATAGCCAAGCAAGGACTCCACCTCGGCGCGCAGCATCTTGTCGTCACCGCACGATTCTTCAAAAAATGAGGGCCACTCGGCCGGCTCGCGGTCGAGCGCCTCCTCGACGATTTCCGCGATACGCTGTGCTCTATCGGGCGGGATCATTAGTCATCCGATGGGCCATGGTGACGATTGTAGGGCAACCGCACCGGTTGCCTAACCTAAAATCCGACAGCCGATGGGCCTGCCCTGAAATTTGAAAACACAATTTCGGCGTGCCGCACTACAACATTTATGTTTCGTGCCTCTTCAATCTGGGAAATCTGCGGGCCCACTCTTCATTAGGCTGTTTTTAGCTCGCGGCAAAGCCAGAGCTTCGCAAAACTCCAATCGCGCAGGACGGTCTTCTGCGAAACTTGCAGGACCTCCGCGATCTCATTCGTTTCCAGTCCGCCGAAAAATTTTAGCTCTACGACCTCGCTCTTGCGCGGGTACGTTTTCGCAAAGTTCTCGAGTGCGCCGTCGAGCGCGACCAGATCCGTAGCGCCCGGAGCCGGAAGATCGCGCGCTTCGTCCAAGGTAAATTTTTGTTCCAGGCCACCGCGCTTGGCTGCGTTATGCGCGCGCGCGTGATCGACCAGAATGCGGCGCATCAACCGGGCGGCGATTCCGTAAAAATGCGCGCGGTCTTTCCAGGTCACACTTTTTTCGTTCACCATGCGGAGGTAGGCTTCGTGCACGAGTGCGGTCGCCTGGAGGGTGTGATCGCCGCGCTCGCGCCGCAGGTATTCGCGCGCCAGGCGGCGCAGTTCCTCGTAAACCAGGGGCATCAATCGTGCCGAGGCATCTTCGCTGCCCTCACTCCAATCCTTCAGGATCTGGGTGACATCGTGCGGCGGTTGGGGATTGAAGGGTGTTTCCACTTTCTTTCTGGAAGAATTCTATCCCGTTGCGTCGAGGGAAGCGAAGCTTTTTTAGATCTCAATGTCCGTTTTCGGCCCCGTTTTTCCGCATTGCTTGGTGAAGGGCGAGACTATGAAAACAAATCAGCGACTCAGTAAGTGGTTTGCGTTGCCAATATTCCTGATCGCAATCGTGTGCTCAGGGCACGTCCACGCGGTGACTTTCACGAGCACACAGTCCGGAAGCTGGGGTAGTTCCGCCACGTGGGGCGGTGCGGGCGTTCCCGGGGCCGGTGATAACGTCATCATTTCGAACGGCAACACCGTCACTGAGGATGGTAACCGAATTTGTGCCGACCTGACGGTCAACGGCACCCTGGACATGACGAACAACTTGCTCTTCTTTCAGGGCAGTACCTTCACCAACAACGGCTCGATCATCGGCAATCCCGGCGGCCAGTTTTTCTTTAACGGCGTGGCCGGTGCTGGCGGCACCATGCAGGCAATGGCCGGCGCGGGCACATATGATCTCACCAAGCCGGTGGACTTGCACATCACAGCGACAACGACAGTCACGCCAGCCAGCGGAACTGTCATCGATGGCGTGCACAACTTCATTATTGATAACGGCGGCACGCTGTCGCTGAGCAATACGCTGGTGGTCAAGAACGGCACCACCATCAATAACAGTGGTTTGATTTCCGGCGCCGGCATACTGCAAACGCAAGGCCCGGTGACGGTCAATACCAACAGCACAACTGCGCCGTTGGAAGCCGTCAGTGGCACCACCATGGGCAGCGGCGTGCTTGGCAAGATGACGATTGACTCTGGCGCAACCTTCCAACAGAACGGCAACTTGACAGCGAACGGCGACTTGACAGTGGCCGGCGGCGGAATGCTGGACATGCACAACCAGTTGCTCTTCTTTCAGGGCACTACCTTCACCAACAACGGCTCGATCATCGGCAATCCCGGCGGCCAGTTTTTCTTTAACGGCGTGGCCGGCGCTGGCGGCACCATGCAAGCAATGGCCGGCGCGGGCACATATGATCTCACCAGGCCGGTGAACTTGCACATCACAGCGACAACGACAGTCACGACAGCCAGTGGAACTGTCATCGATGGCGTGCAAAACTTCATTATTGATAACGGCGGCACGCTGTCGCTGAGCAATACGCTGGTGGTCAAGAACGGCACCACCATCAATAACAGTGGTTTGATTTCCGGCGCCGGCATACTGCAAACGCAAGGCCCGGTGACGGTCAACACCAACAGCACAACTGCGCCATTCGAAGCCGTCAGTGGCACCACCATGGGCAGCGGCGTGCTTGGCAAGATGACGATTGACTTTGGCGCAACCTTCCAACAGAACGGCAACTTGACAGCGAACGGCGACTTGACAGTGGCCGGCGGCGGAATGCTGGACATGCACAACCAGTTGCTCTTCTTTCAGGGCACTACCTTCACCAACAACGGCTCGATCATCGGCAATCCCGGCGGCCAGTTTTTCTTTAACGGCGTGGCCGGCGCCGGCGGCACGACACAACATGTCGCCGCCAGTGCCGGCTCGTTCGATGCCACCAGCACGGCTGAGCATATCGCGAACACCACGACTGTCATGCAGGATGGCAATCTCAGCCTGAGCGCTATCACAATCGACAGCGGCTCGACGCTCAGGAACCTTGGCACGGGGCAGCTTACGTTATCCGGTAATGTCGCTAACAGCGGCACTATCTTATTCAACGGGGGCGGCGCTGCCTGCGGTGATGCGACAAAGGTCCTGATTCGCTCCAGCGTCATGGGCGTTCAGCGTCCGTGGGCGGGCGGTGGAACCTTTTTGATGACGGATCTTGACGTAAGAGATCAAGCAGGCAGCGCAGCGATCACGGTTACTGGCGGCGTCGACTCGGGTAACAACGGCTCCAATTGGAGTTTTGCCAGCTGCGCGACAGGTACACCTACGCCGACTCCAACTGCAACTCCAACTGCAACTCCAACGGCTACTCCATCCAAGCTCCTCAACATCGCCACCCGCATGCGCGTGCAAACCGGGGATAACGTGCTGATCGGCGGCTTCATTGTCACGGGGACCGATCCAAAGAGGGTGATCATCCGCGGCATCGGACCTTCGCTGGCCCAGTTCTTCAGCGGCGCGCTAGTGGATCCTACGCTTGAGCTCTACCAAGGAAGCACCTTGCTCGTAATGAATGACAACTGGAAAACGGACCAGCAAGCGGAGATCGAGGCTACTGGCATTCCACCGACCAATGATTTGGAAAGTGCGATCGTGCGGACTCTGACCCCCGGTAGTTACACGGCGATCCTGCGCGGCAAAGGCAATACGACCGGGATAGGAGTGGTGGAGGTCTACGATCTTGATCGGGCGGCGAATTCGAAGCTGGCTAACATCAGTACGCGGGGATTTGTCGAGACCGGTGACAACGTGATGATCGGTGGGTTGATCATCGGCCCTGCAGGTGGGGCAAGCGTGACCGTAGTAGTGCGCGCAATCGGGCCGAGCCTGAGCAACTTCGGAATCAGTGGAGCGCTGCAGGATCCAACGCTGGACCTGGTGAACTCCGATGGTGTAGTCGTCCGCTCGAACAACAACTGGAGAGACTCGCAACAAAGCCAGATCATAGCGACCGGACTTCAACCCTCAGATGATCGCGAATCAGCGCTAGTCGAAACGCTCGCTCCCGGCAACTACACCGCGATCGTGCGCGGTGTTGGGAACACGACCGGCGTAGCTCTGGTGGAGGCTTATCACCTTCAGTAGCCGAGACGATCGGCGCCGAGTCTAAAACGTTTTTCCCAGAAAGAGCGCGTTCTTGGAATTCGCGAAACTTTTTTTAATCTCAATGTCCGTTTTGGTGCCCGTTTTTCCGCATTGCTTGGTGAAGGGTAAAACTATGCAAGCAAATCGCCGATTTAATAAGTGGTGGGCGTTGCCAATATTCTCGATCGCACTCGGGTGGTCAGGGCACGTCCACGCCGCAAATGTCTCAAGCATCCAGTCGGGTGACTGGAATAATACGGCTACGTGGGATTGCGCTTGTGTGCCAGGAGCAGGCGATAATATTACGATCTCGACCGGGACGACGGTAAAAGTTGATACCACGCGCCATACGGGCAACTTGACGGTGAACGGCACGTTGGACACTAACCATCAGTTTTTCGAATTCGAGGGTACAACCTTCACCAATAACGGCTCAATCATCAGTAGCACGAGCACCGACGGGGAGATCGACTTCAATGGTGTTGGCGCCGCTTCCGGCACGACGCAGACCATCGCGGGTACGGGCACTTACGCGGGCGGCGCCTCCTTTATCATTGACATCCACATCATCAACAGTACTACCGTCACGCCTGCCGCCGGAACGGTTATCGGTGGCGTGACTCCTCTCTTGATTGCGGGCGGCAGTACGTTGTCACTGCCGAATACGCTCGTATTCAAGAACGGAACTATGACCAACAGCGGCACGATTTCCGGTGCCGGTACGCTGCAAACACAAGGCCCTGTGACGCTCAGTTTCGGCGGCAGCAGCACAACTGCGCCATTTGAAGCCGCCAGTGGTATTACCATGGGCAGCGGCAACTTTGGAAAGGTGACGATCGATAACGGAGCGACCCTCTTCCAGAACAGCACTGTAACAGTAAACGGCAATGTGACGGTGGTAAGTGGCGGAACGTTGGACATGCAAAATCAGTTCTTGGAATTTCAGGGCGCAACCTTTGCGAATAACGGCTCAATCATCAGTAGCACAACCACCGACGGAGAGATCGACTTCAATGGCGTCGGCGGCTCTGCTGGTACGACGCAGACCATCGCGGGGACGGGCACTTACGCGGGCGGCGCCTCCTTTTTGGTTGACATCCACGTCATCAACGGTACCACCGTCACCCCTGCCAGCGGAACGGTCATTGGTGGCGTGACTCCTCTTCTGATTGCGGCGGGCAGTACCCTGTCACTGCCGACTACGTTCGTATTCAAGAACGGAACTATCACCAACAGCGGCACGATTTCCGGCGCCAGTACGCTGCAAACACAAGGCACTGTGACGGTCAATTCCGGCGGCAGCACAACTGCGCCGCTGGAAGTGGTCAGTGGCACCACCACCGGCAGCGGCAACTTTGGACAGGTAACTATCGACCCCGGTGCAACACTGCTCCAGAACGCCAACATAACAGAAAACGGCAATTTTGTGGTGAACGGAACGTTGGACACTAATCACTTCTTCGAATTCCAGGGTACGACTTTCACCAATAACGGCTCAATCATCGATTCCACGGACACCTTTGGGGAGATCGACTTCGTCGGCGTCGGCGGCACGGCCACTACGACGCAGACCATTGCCGGCGCAGGACTATATGCTCCTGGCGGTTCAAACCCGATGGAGATTCACATCGCCGCCAACGCCACCACCGTCACGCCAGCCAGCGGAACAGTTATTGGTGGCGTGCGTAATTTTTTCATTGCAGGGGGCTGTACGTTGTCACTGACGAGTAACTTTGTCTTCAATAACGGAGCTATTACCAACAGTGGCGCGATCTCGGGCGCCGGCGCGCTGCAAACACACGGCCCCGTGACGCTCAATTTCGGCGGCAGCACAACCGTGCCATTCGAAGCCGTCAGCGGCACCACGACGGGCAGCGGCAACTTCGGCCAGGTGACGATCGATAGCGCGGCGACACTGCTCCAGAACGGCACCATCATCGAAAGCGGCAATTTGACGGTGCCAAGCGGAGGCACCCTGGACGCGGCCAACAACTTTCTCTTCTTTCAAGGCACGACCTTTACGAACAATGGGGCAGTCGTCAGCAGTGTCGGCTTTGCTGAGGTTCGCTTCAATGGCGTCAATGGCGTTGTCGGCACGATGCAAAATGTGGCTGGCACGGGCACATACAACACGAATGGGCGAAACGATATTCATCTTGCTAACAGCGTCACAGTTAAACCCGTCAGCGGCACGATGCTTAATGGCGTGGGCCTCTTTACGATCGACGGTGGCTGCACGTTCGACTTCACTGGTAGCGGCGGCCTGACGCTGACCCTGGATGTTTCAAACAGCGGGACAGTCAGACTAAACGGTGGCGGAACTGCCTGCGGCGATACGACAAAGATCCTGATTCGTTCCAGCGTCCTGGGCACTCAACGCGCGTGGTCGGGCAGTGGAGCTTTTTCAATGACCGATGTTGACGTGAAAGATCAAGCGGGCAGCGCAGCGATCACGGTTCCTGGCGGCATCAATTCGGGTAACAATGGCTCCAATTGGAGTTTTGCCAACTGCGCGACAGGTACACCTACGCCGAGTCCAACCCCCACAGCCACACCTACGGTTGCACCCACGCCGACACCTTCACCAACTCCCACAGCTACCGCCACCCCAACGGCGACAGCTACACCGAGGGCTACTCCAACTCCAACCCCGGAAGCAACGCCAACGCCTACACCTACACCTGCCCCGTCGCAGCTCCTCAACATCGCCACCCGCATGCGCGTGCAAACCGGGGAGAACGTGCTGATCGGCGGCTTTATTATCACGGGGACCGATCCAAAGAGGGTGATCCTCCGCGGCATCGGACCTTCGCTGGCCTCCTTCTTCAGCGGCGCGCTGGCGGATCCCACGCTGGAGCTATATCAAGGCAACACCTTGCTCGTGATGAACGACAATTGGAAAACGGACCAGCAGGCCGAGATCGAGGCTACTGGCATCGCGCCGACCAATGATTTGGAAAGTGCGATCGTGCGGACTCTGACCCCCGGTAGTTACACGGCGATCCTGCGCGGCAAAGGCAATACGACCGGGATAGGAGTGGTGGAGGCCTACGACCTTGATCGGGCGGCGAATTCGAAGTTAGCCAACATCAGCACGCGGGGATTTGTCGAGACCGGCGACAACGTGATGATCGGTGGGTTGATCATTGGCCCCCCTGACGGGGAAATCGCGACGATAGTAGTGCGCGCGATAGGGCCGAGCCTGAGCAACTTCGGAATTAGTGGAGCGCTGCAGGATCCAACGCTGGACCTGGTGAACTCCGATGGAGTAGTCGTCCGCTCGAACAACGACTGGAGAGACTCGCAGCAAAGCCAGATCATAGCGACCGGACTTCAACCCTCAGATGATCGCGAATCAGCGCTAGTCGAAACGCTCGTTCCCGGCAGCTATACCGCGATTGTGCGCGGTGTCGGGAACACAACGGGCGTCGGTTTGGTGGAGGTTTATCTCCTTCAGTAGCTGGAGCCAGCGCGCCTGTGCGCGCTGAGAAACTCTAACCGCCCGAAGGCATGGCCTCTCCCAAGGGTCCGATCGAAGTTTGTAATTTGTGGAAATGATGGAAGCTTCAGCCCGCGGTCTCAAAGCTGCTGCGAAGTAGCGAAGTAATGCTGAACTTCCAGCGTTCAAGCAAAAGACACAACGTCTCGATGGACTCGGTGTTTGTATGTGAGAAGTCTTAGTTTGCCAATGTCACTTCGGAATTCAGTCTCGGTTTGTTCTTGTTCGCGCTTTTCACGCCCCGCAGTTTGGCGCGCAATGTTGTTTGTCGCAGCGCTTAATCTTATGGCCGGCCCGCTTCTGCGCGCCGACTGTTCGCTCACCCACACCGGCAACATTCCGCTCAATGATTTGGGACCCGGCAGCTACCAAGGCTTCACCGCGGGGCTGTATCCTGCCGGTTCCAATATGCCTCCTCCCGCACACGCCGCCGCAGCTCTCGCCATAGCTACCGATCAGATAAAGCCATTGAACGCCTTAGGCAATCCGGATTCGGCCAATGGCAAGATCGTTATGATCTCAATCGGTATGTCGAACGCGACGCAGGAATTCGCGAGCAAGGGCGCGCATGCCTTCAAGTTGCGCGCCGACGCTGATCCCGCGAAGGATCCGCAGCTGGTTATTGTAGATGGCGCGCAAGCCACTCAGGACGCTCCGGATTGGACCAATCCGAACGCGATGACGTGGCTCACAGTCAATCTGCGACTTATTGCGGCAGGCGTCACGCCGGAGCAGGTGCAAGTCGTCTGGCTCAAGGAAGCGCTGAAAAATCCAAACAACTACGGCGCGTTCCCCGCGCACGCGCAGATGTTGCAGTCCGATCTGGAAATCATCCTACGCAATCTCAAGACCAAATTTTCTAACATCAAGATCGCTTATCTTTCAACGCGCACGCGCGCTTACACGAATACTCCGGCCGATTTGAATCCGGAGCCGTTCGCATACG
>PNAS01000006.1 GCA_003169695.1 Spartobacteria bacterium | reverse complement strand
GTGCCAGACCTGGGTCGTCGGCCTGGATGATGCCGTTTGCCTGATTCTGCAGGCTAAGTCCGTTGACGCCGATCTGGCCGTTACCCCGGATCGTGCCGGTTGAATTGGTAAAGACGACATTACCGGCGGTGCCTTGAATAATGGTAGTATTGAGATTGCTAAGGGTGATGACGCCGCCGTCAAGCGCGCCGGCGCTGCTGAGCTGGAGGAACTGACTGTTAGTGATCGCAAACGTGCCGCCGGTCTGATTGTAGGTTCCAACATTGCGAGCACTGTCGAGGGTGAGGCTGCCGCCGTTATTGAAGATGACATTGAAGCTGGGACCGTTGGGATCGACGGGAGGGTTCCAATTCAAAGCAGTACGCCAGGTGCCACTGGCTGCGTTCCAAGTGGCGGTCTGCGCGGAGGCGGCATGAGCAAGCAGGCCAATGGCGAATGCCGTGACGAGAAGAAGATAAGAATGAATCGCTTTCATAGTTCGAGGTACGGTTTGGAACCGTGGACCGAGATGCTTATTTGTCGGCCTCATTGCTCCTTCATTAAGCTAAAGCGGCGACCGGCGTGAAAAGGGGCCAGAAACTTCTTCGATTATTTCACGCGCATGATCTTATCCGGTCGTGGCATCGAGCCGGGCGATGTGGGTGCGCGTCTGTCCGCCGATGCTGTTCGCTCCGAAGAAAAGGCCGCCCGCCGTCCGCCGATGCTGGTGAAAGTGCCGCTCGCTACACCCGCGCGGTCGGGGGCGAGCCCAACGCTCAGCTCCCAGTGCCCGAACCGCCCCCGTCATACATTCGCGCGGAAATCTTGCCGTCCGCCTGCAGCGCGATTGAAAGGACATCAAGGTTCGCGTTCGGGTCGAACGAATCAGCCACGCCGGTCGTGATGACGTAATTGCGCATTGCCGGGAGGAATTTCGAACAATGCCTGCGAGTTGATGCTCGCTGATCGTCGCTTGAAGGAAAGTTATGTCTTGATGGGGCGAACCGATGGCAAGATTCGTACTTGGGTGTGCTCCGCAGTTCGCCACTCGAGCGCGAATCGATTCGTATAGTATACTAGCAACGACCCGATGGAATCTGAAAGGCCGTGTGGAATCACCATTAGTAGCGTCACGTTTAGTGACGATTCGCGTCTGACGTTCGGCGCCGGAGATATCGTTGCACTGGTGGGGCCGAATAACTCGGGGAAAAGCTCCGAAGGACCCGATTGACGGGACATATCTCCCTACCGCTAACTGACCGACAAGTGATCGCAGTCCTCTCGCGCTACGGCGTCGGCGCGCTCCCAAGATCGTAGACTTCAACCAGGCCGACGCCTGTGCCGTTGTTCAGGCCCGCGAGCAGCGCGGTGTAAAGGCCCGGCGAAAGCGTCGCGGCTATACCAGACTCCAATGAGTTTGTCGGCACGAGACCGTCGGCTATGAGTTCCGCGGCCTGGGCCTGGTCATCCTGCCAGTTGTTATTCGCGATCAGAAGCGTTCCATTACTGTCGCGCAGCTCCAGCGTTGGATCTGCCAGCGCATTAGACACACCAAAGCCAGTCAGGCTGGGACCTATGCCTCGCGCTACGATTCTGTCCACGCCACTGCTGTGGCCCAGGATGAAACCCGCGATCACTATGTTGTCACCCGTGTTCACAAACGCGCGCGTGCTGATATCACCCAGTTTCGAGCCAGCTGATGGATTGAGGTCGTAGACTTCAATCACACCCACACCCGTGGTGTTATTCTTGCCTCTCACGATCCCCGTATACGCTCCGGGAGCTAACGTGGCATCAATCGCTGATTCCAAAGCATTGGTCGGCGCGAGGCCGTCTGCTATGATGAGACCCTCCTGGACTGAGTCATCTCTCCAGTTGTCGTTCGTGATCGTGACAAATGCGCCCGGACCGTGTAGCTCGAGCACCGGATCAGCCAGCGCATCGGGGACACCGAATTGGGTCAAGGAAGGTCCAAGGGCCCGGAGGACCACATGTTTGGGAGTGCTTCCCGTAATGATGAACCCGCCGATGCCAACGTTATCGCCAGTCTGAACAAACATGCGGGTCGAGAGGTTGATGGCCTGCGATGCCGACACAAAAGCATTCCGCACTGATTCCGTGATGCTCTCCGAGCCGTTTAGGTAGCCGCTGCCATAATAACCGCGAGCGCGGATGTAGAAGTTCACTCCGGTGGGCAAGTTCAAACCTGTCAGGGTCCAGTTGCTCCCAGCCGCCGTGCCGTTGCCCAGCGGAGTGTAGCTCACATTGTCGGTGGAAGACTCAAAGGTAACGCGCGTCAATTGCGGGCTTGAGCCGCCGCGCGTCCAGGTAATGGTGGTTTGCGTCACAGCCAGGTTTTGCAGCGCGGCGGTGTCGTTACTCAAACGAGCGATGAAGTTGCGCGTCTGTCCGCCGATGCTGGTGAAATCGCCGCCCGCTAAAATCTTGCCGTCCGCCTGCACCGCGATTGAAAAGACTTGAGCGTTCGCATTCGGGTCGAACGAATCAGCCAAGCCGGCCGTGGCATCGAGCCGGGCGATGAAATTGCGCGTCTGTCCGCCGATGCTGGTGAAAACGCCGCCCGCTAAAATCTTGCCGTCCGCCTGCACCGCGATTGAGAGGACCTGATCGTTTGCGTTCGGGTTGAGCGAATCTGCCAAGCCGGTCGTGGCATCAAGCCGGGCGATGCGGTTGCGCGTCTGTCCGCCGATGCTGGTGAAACCGCCGGCCGCTAAAATCTTGCCGTCCGCCTGCACCGCGATTGAGATGACAAAATTGTTCGCGTTCGGGTCGAACGAATCTGCCAATCCCGTCGTGGCATCCAGCCGGGCGATGAAATTGCGCGTCTGACCGCCAATGCTGTTCGCTCCGCTGAAAAAGCCGCCCGCTAAAATCTTGCCGTCCGCCTGCACCGCAATTGACTGGACAGTATTGTTCGCGTTCGGGTCGAACGAATCAGCCAAGC
>PNAS01000001.1 GCA_003169695.1 Spartobacteria bacterium | reverse complement strand
GTTGGGGTGGCGCTTGGAGTTGGTGTTGCGGTCGGAGTAGGTGTCGGTGTTGGGGTGGCGCTTGGGGTTGGTGTTGCGGTCGGAGTAGGTGTCGGCGTTGGGGTGGCGCTTGGGGTTGGCGTTGCGGTCGGAGTAGGTGTCGGCGTTGGGGTGGTGCTTGGAGTTGGCGTTGCGGTCGGAGTAGGTGTCGGCGTTGGGGTGGCGCTTGGAGTTGGCGTTGGCGTCGGGGTCGGCCCCGGGATCACTGTTAGCGTCGCGGTAGTGCTGGTGACGCTTCCGACGCTGTTACTCACTCTCACCGCGAAGAGAGAAGCGTTATCCGCCCGTGTTGTGGTTGCGGTAGTATATGATGCGCTATTCGCTCCAGCAATGTTCGCACCGTTCTTCTTCCAGTGATACAGCAATGGGGTTGTGCCTGTGGCCATCACCCTAAACGTTGCTGCCTGCCCTGCTGTGACCGTCTTATTGGCAGGTTGAGTCGTGATGGAGGGCGGTAGAAGCGGGATCACTGTCAGCGTCGCGTTAGTGCTGGTCACGCTTCCGACGCGGTTACTCACTGTCACCGCGAAGAGAGAAGCGTTATCCGCCTGTGTTGTAGCTGAAGTGGTATATGATGCCCTAATCGCTCCGGTAATGCTCGTGCCGTTCTTCTTCCAGTGATAATGCAATGGGGTTGTGCCTGCGGCCACCACCCTGAACGTGACTGTCTGCCCTGCTGTGACCGTCTTGTCGGCAGGTTGAGTCGTGATGAAGGGCGGTGTAGGTATTGGGGACGGTGTCGGTGTGGCTGCAGGTGTATGCGCCGGAGTCGCTGTCGGTGTCGGGGTCGGTGCTGGCGTTGGTGTATGCGCCGGCGTTGGCGTTGGGGTCGGACCGCCTCCCACCGTGGCCGACACCTCGTTGGAGGGCGGACTTTCCATCTCGACGGTATTGTATGCGGTCACCACAAAAAAATACGTGCCTCCATCTGCCAAGTCTGAGACCGTCGCAGCCGTCGTGTTTCCGGCATCGATTTGCTCGGTATAATTTCCGCTGGAGGGTCCATACAATACGCGGTACCCCGCAACATCAGGCGCCGGATCCGGATTCCACTGTAGCGTGATATTTCCCGTCGCTTTGGCCTGGGAGGCCCAACCGAGAGAAAGCATGATACCGCCAGCAATGATTACTGCCGATTTACGCATGGACGTATAGTGACGGTGCGTAAGAATGCGGGTATTTGCAGCACGAGCTATGCCCTCGCAACGAGAGAATCCCGCAGTGCGGGACTGGGAAAGCCGTGACTTCCTCGCCGTTAACCGCCGAAGGCAAATAAGCTAAGTCGGTGAAAAAACGACAGGACTCGGACATCTTGATCGATGCCCTGATGCGTTGGTTCCGCGACGCCGAGTCCGCTCCTCCATTCTGGTACGCGTCCTCGTTTATCCATTGCCCAAGGGCGAGCATGCCATTGCGCTCGCGCAAACGACGCCGGCGGCGAGACTAATCTGATCTATTCACGATCCATCAGTTGAGATACCTCGGGTTGGCGGATGCGACGCCAGAGACGAAGAAATCGAGTCGGAGCAAAACCGACCAGGCCCATTCCAAGTGAGAATTTTTTACCGAAGTCTTAGCCTGCGCAAGCCAGGCCCAGGCCAGTTTGTCGCTCCAATTCATTTTGTGGAGTCACCCGTGCCACTCGTGCGCTCGTAAGAATACCACGGTCCGCCCCAGAAAATAAAGCTCGACACGGTTACCCCACGCTCCTATTAAATACGCCGATTACGTCACCGACAATTCAACGCATTTTCGCCCAGGCTACCAAGCCGGCAGGCTGAACTTTCGCTGGAAGCCGCGGCATGCGATCTCAGTTTCGTGAAAAAACTTACTGCATCCAAGGCGCCGGCGCTGTCACGCATCTTGGTCAAACTTTTTCTTTGCGCCGCCGCGTCCGCGCTCTGGGCAATTCCCGGCACCGCGAGCGCCACGCTGGGCAACTACCCGAACGCGACTGTGCAGGTCGGCGGGAACACGACCGCCGTGCCCGATGCCCCGCCGGGCAACACGACGAGCCTCACTGTTTCGACTTCGGCTAACTTTAAAGGCCGGCTGGAAGGAAGTCCCAGCGCGGGGGTCGTGCGCGTAACGGACGCACATCCGGCTGGAACTTACACCGTCACGGTAACAGGCTTCGACAACGGCGGCGGCACCACGACGAAGACGTTCACGTTAACGGTGACGACGCCAGTCACGTGCAACCCGGCTACCTTTGCGGCAGCGGCGAACCTTGCCAGCGGAAATAATTCTGTCTCAGTGGCGGTCGGTGATTTCAACGGCGACGGCAAGCAAGACCTCGCCGTTGCCAATGATTTCTCAGACAACGTGTCGGTCTTTTTGGGCGATGGAGCGGGCGGCTTCGGCGCCCCCACCAACTTCGCCGCTGGAAATGGCCCTGGCTCAGTGGCGGTGAGCGATTTCAACGGCGACGGCAAGCAAGACCTCGCCATAGCCAACGGTAGCTCGGACAACGTTTCGATCTTGTTGGGCAACGGCGCGGGCGGTTTCACCGCCGCCGTCAACTTCAATGTCGGCACTGGCCCTAGTTCAGTGGCGGTGGGCGATTTCAACGGCGATGGCAAGCGAGACCTCGTCATAGCTAACTTTACCTCAAACAACGTCTCGGTTTTGTTGGGTGATGGCGCCGGCGGCTTCAGTGCTGCCACTAACTTCGCCGTTGGAACCCAACCTACTTCGGTAGCGGTAGGTGATTTCAACGGTGACGGCAAGCAAGACCTCGCCATCTCCAACGAAAACTCAAACAATGTCTCGGTTTTGTTGGGCGACGGCGCGGGCGGTTTCAGCGCCGCCGCCAACTTCAATGTTGGCGCTGGGCCTCGCTCAGTGGTAGTGGGCGATTTCAACGGCGATGGCAAGCAAGACCTCGCGGTCGCCAACAATAGCTCAAACAACGTCTCGGTCTTGTTGGGCGACGGGGAGGGCGGTTTCAGCGCCGCCACCAACTTCCCCGCCGGAACAAGCCCCACCTCAGTGGCGGTGGGCGATTTCAACGGCGACGGCAAGCCAGATCTCGCCACAACCAACGCTGGCTCAAACGATGTCTCGGTCTTGCTGGGTGATGGCGCGGGCGGTTTCAGTGCTGCGACCAACTTCGCGGTCGGCTCAAGTCCTTTCTCGGTGGCGGTCGGTGATTTCAACGGCGACGGCAAGCAAGATCTCGTCACCAGCAACCAAGTCACAAACGACGTGTCGATCTTGTTGCGGATATGTTCGACGTGCAGCGCGATTTTCTCGGAAAACTTCGACGGCGTAACTGCGCCCGCGCTGCCGGCTGGCTGGACAACGGCGGCCACGGGAGGCGAGGCGGCATGGGTAACCTCCACGACCAACCCTGCCAGCAGGCCGAACGAGGCGTTTGCGCCGGATGTGCCCACGGTGGGCAACACCGAATTGTTTACGCCGACTATCGCGGCTCCTGCCGGCGGCGCGTCATTGACCTTCCAGAACCTCTTCAACATGCAAGTCAGCCCGACGACTCCGACCACCGGCTTCGATGGCATGGTTCTCGAGATCAGCATCAACGGCGGAGCGTATGCTGACATCATTGCCGCGGGCGGCAGCTTCGTCACGGGGGGCTACACCGGCTCCATCGCTACGGGCTTTGGCAGTCCGATCCAGGGACGCATGGCCTGGACTGGCCTCTCGGGTGGGACGACGGCCGCGCCAACTTATATCACTACGACGGTCAATCTGCCGGAGGCAGCCAATGGGCAGAACGTCCAGCTGAAGTGGCGCGCGGCTACCGACCAAAGCGGCGTCGCGGCAGGCGTGGCGGGCGTCCAGATCGATGACATCGCAATCACTCCTTCAGTCTGTCCGACGCCAACGCCGACGCCCACACCTACCCCCACACCTACACCTACACCTAC